>CACAMI010000004.1 GCA_902533625.1 uncultured Alphaproteobacteria bacterium
GAACTTGTCGGTATTTCTCTATGTTTTGAAGTTGGTAAAGCATTTTATATACCAGTTGGGCATAAAGAAGAGGCTGTAGATGGAATTGAAGGGACTCTTTTTTCTGACTCAAGGTTGGATAAACGGCAGTTGCCATTAGAGATGATAATTAATGAATTGAGGCCAATTTTAGAGAACTCTTCGATCCTCAAAATTGGGCAGAATATAAAATATGACGCTAAGATTTTAAAAAAATACGGAATTAATATGATAGCCGTTGACGATACAATGTTAATGTCTTTTTGCATAAATGGAGGCCGCCATAGACATAGTATGGATTCTTTGTCGACCCGTTACCTTAACCATGATCCAATTCCAATAAAGGAATTGATAGGAACAGGAAAGTCGGCTGTAACGTTTGACAAAGTTCCAATTGAAAAAGCGACAACCTACGCTTCTGAAGATGCAGACATAACATTAAGGCTTTGGTCAACGTTTAAGCCATCTTTATTAGCAAATAGGGTTAACACTGTTTATGAAACTATGGAAAGGCCACTCATTTTTGTCTTAAAGGAAATGGAGGAAAACGGAATCGTTGTGGATCGAAAGCACCTCCAAGACATGTCAAACAAATTGGCGCAGAAAATGACAAATCTTGAGAGTAATATCCATAAAAAGGCTGGGTTTGAATTTAATGTAGGCTCCCCTAAACAGCTTGGTGAAGTGCTTTTTGAGAAGTTAAAAATGCCAGGTGGAAAAAAAGGAAAGACTGGTGCATATGCTACTGGAGCAGAAGTTTTGATGACACTTTCAGTAGATGGTTATGATTTTGCCCAAGATGTTTTAGATTGGCGCCAAATGTCGAAATTAAAGTCGACCTATACAGATGCTTTGCAAGATCATATTGACGAGGCTACTGGACGTGTTCATACTTCCTATATTAGTTCAGGAGCTTCTACTGGCAGATTGTCTTCATCAGATCCTAACCTTCAGAACATACCAATTCGTACTGAGGAAGGAAGGAAAATAAGAGAGGCCTTTATATCAAAGGAAGGTTACAAGATTGTTAGCCTTGACTATAGCCAAATTGAACTTAGGATTTTAGCACACATGGCTGAAATAGATAGTTTAAAGAAGGCTTTTCATGAAGGTCAGGATATACATGCTATGACAGCCTCTGAAATATTTAATGTACCTTTAGATGAAATGACTTCAGATATAAGAAGAAAAGCGAAGGCAATAAATTTTGGTGTGATTTATGGGATATCAGCATTTGGCTTAGCCAACAATTTGCGAATTAAAAGAGAAGAAGCGAAAAATTTCATTGATACTTACTTTGCGCGGTATCCGGGAATTAAGGAATATATGGATATAACCGTAAGTGGTGCCAAGTCAGATGGGTTTGTTAGTACAATGTTTGGAAGAAAGGTACACACTCCTGAGATAAATGCAAAAGGTCCTACCGGTGGTTTTGCATGGAGAGCAGCCATAAATGCACCAATTCAGGGTACAGCGGCTGATATTATTAAGAGAGCAATGATAAAAATTGATCGATTTTTAGATCAGTCAAGTCTTCAAGCAAAGATGCTATTACAGGTGCATGACGAATTAATATTTGAGGTGCTAGATAATGAAGTAGAGCAGGTCTCTAAGGAGATTAGTTTAATCATGGAGAAAGCGTGTGAACCTGTTTTAAAATTATCTGTTCCTTTGATTGTGGACTCGGGTTTCGGTGACAGCTGGGCTTTAGCTCATTAAGGAAATACTAAAGCTTTGCCTTCAGAAATTTGAATCTGCAACCTAAGGTTGCAAAACAAAAACCCATCCCTATTCCTAGACCAATCCAGATACCGCTTCCACCAAGACCTAAATGAATTGACAAAATGTAGGCAAAGGGAATTCCCACTCCCCAATAGGATAGCAGACATAAGTAAAATGGAACTTTTGTGTCCGATAGACCTCTTAAAAGACCTATTGTTAGAATTTGACCGCAGTCAAAGATATGAAAAATTATTCCAACAAATAAAAAGATTAATGCAAATCTTAATACCTCGTCTGAATTTGCTAACCTCTGATCTAAAAAGAGATTTATGAAAAATTCCCCTCCTAAAATTAGGGTAAAAATAATGAGAACTCCAAACCCCATTCCAAGGATATAAATAGATTTACTAGCTTCATAAATTTTTTCTTTGTTTTCCTCGCCTAGGGCGGTTCCTACTCTTATGGTTGCTGCTTGGGAAATACCTAAAGGTATCATAAATGCTAAACCAAATATTTGCATAAGTATGCCGTGGGCGGCTAATTCTATCTTTCCTATCCACCCCATTATTACAGCGGCAGCGCTAAAGCTTCCCACCTCAGCGAGTGTTGTAAGGCCTATTGGAAAACCCATTTTTATTACTTGTAGGAGCGCTCTACTATCAGGTTTATATATTCTTTTGAATAATTCATAATTTCGAATTGATTTTGATAAATATGTATAACCTACCATTAAAACCATCATGGCTAAACCAGAAATTACAGAAGCGAATGCCGCTCCCTGGATCTCCAACCGAGGTGCACCAAGATTTCCAAAAATCAGCATATAGTTAACCAATGCATTAAATAACAACCCAAATACAGATATCCAAAAAATTATGTAAACCCTATCTATTGACATCATAAAGGCCCTAACCATAGTGAAAATCATAAACGGCAAAATCATCCATTTAGCGATTGCCATATATTGGGAAGCTAAAGAAATTAATTCTTCCTTTTGCCCAAAAAATCTTAGTATTAAATCTGTTTGTGAGAGTATTGTTATGCTTGCTAAGCTAGATAAAATGACTGCCCACAACCCCATTCTAAAGGCGCGTCTCGCAAAAGTTGCATCTTGTCTGCCCTGAGCCTGAGAAATAAGGGCGACGCTAGCATTTGGAAAACCATAGATCCAGATATACAGTATAAAAAGAAGTGTTGATGCTAAGGTTAGGGCAGCAAGTTCTGTAGTTCCAAGCCAACCTATCATCAGAGTGTCAGTCACCCCAATACCCATCTGCGTAAATTGGGTGATGATTAAAGGAAAGCTCAGTTTAATAGTTTTTTGGATCTCGAGTAGCATGGTCTATTAATATTGGAAATTGAGTTCACTTAGTATCTAAAAAGTTAAAATTAATTAATTAACCCATGGTTATTTTAGAAGCGAATAGCTATTCTATATTAGATTTAGGTAATTGTGATGGTGTTAATACCCTAATGTTAAAGCAACATGAAATTCTGTTTCAACCGATAGATATTGGGCCTAGGACTTTAAAGAATAGATTTTACCAAGTTCCTCATTGTACTGGAATGGGTTATAATTTACCTCAAACTCACGCAGCCATGCGTAGCGTGAAGGCCGAAGGTGGTTGGGGGGCAGTCTGCACTGAATACTGCTCAATTTCTCCAGACACTGATGATGCGCCATATCCTTTTCAAACTATTTGGGATGATAGTGATGTAAAAAATTTATCTATGATGGTATCGGGCGTCCATGAGTATAATTCTCTTGCTGGAGTAGAGTTGCTAGCTGGAGGTAGTTATGTAGCTAATATGAATGTAAGGCGTCCGGCTCTTGGGGCAGTTAGCTTACAGTCTGCTTCTGAACCTTTGCAAAGTAGAGCAATGGATAAATCTGATATTGTTGACTTAAGGCGAACTCATAAATTGGCAGTCAAAAGGGCTATTCAAGCAGATTTTGACATCATTTATGTTTATGCAACCCACTGGTATCTTTTCACGGAGTTCTTATCACCTAAAGTCAATACACGAACTGATGAATATGGTGGCACGGCGCTTAATCGTTCTAGAATCATTCGCGAAATTATTGAAGATTCTCTTGAAGAGATTAAAGGGCAAGCGGCCTTAGCAGTTAGATTTTCAGCTAATGGTGAAGATATGCCAATGGAGGAAAGGCACGAAATTTTTTCTGCTATGTGTGACCTGCCCGATTTGTGGGATTTGAATATTGATTCCTACCATGAGGAGATGTCTCCTTCGCAATTCCTAAATTCAGGCACATTAGCAGATCAGGTCTCTTGGGTAAAAAATTATACTAAGAAGCCTGTGCTAACTGTAGGGCGGTATACATCTCCGGATGACATGGCCTCACATATAAGATCTGGTCATATAGATATCATAGGTGCTGCTAGACCATCTATAGCGGACCCTTTCCTTCCAAATAAGATTAGAGATGAAGATTTTGATGAAATTAGAGAATGTATAGGATGTAACATTTGTTATGCGACAAATACAAGAGGAGTACCTATGCGGTGTACTCAAAATCCTACCATGGGTGAGGAATGGAGAAAGGGTTGGCATCCTGAAAAACTACCTCAAGCAGAATCTGAAGGATCAATTTTAGTTGTTGGTGGAGGCCCTGCAGGGCTGGAGGCCACGGCCTCATTAGCTAAACGTGGGTACAATGTTACTCTTGCTGAAAAATCAAATGAATTAGGAGGTCGTATTTTAAGTGAGAGTAAATTGTTTGGTTTGAATGAATGGATACGTGTAAGAGATTATCGGTTATCATCAATCAATAAATCTTCAAATGTTGAAGTGTTTCTTAATTCTGAAATGCAATTAGAAGATTTACTAGATTTTGGCGCAGATAAAATCGTTATTTCTACTGGAAGTACTTGGAATATTGATGGACGTGGGAATACCTTGGTTGGTGGAGGAAATTACTCTGAGGATAGTTTAATTTCAGTCGATGAGTTTTTTAAAAACCGTAGTCAATTTAAATCTTCAGTCAGCGGAAGAAAAATATTGATTTATGACGATAACGGTCATTACATGGCGCCAACCATAGCTATAGATTTAGCTACTGCCGGAGCTGTTGTCACTTTAGTTTGCTCATTTGGTTATGCAAATGAATGGGGCTTAAATACTGAAGAGAGAGTGGGTATAAATCAAAAGATCGCAGAAACTGGCATTAAACTAATTACTTCTCATTCCGTCTCAGCTTTTGATGAAGATAAAGCTACCATCTCATGTGTTTTTTCTGGTTTTGAGAAAATTTTAGAGACTGATCTTTTCATGCCGGTTACAATCAGGACACCTAACTCTAATTTATATCACGCTTTAAAAAATCTTGAAGGGAATGATAGCAGATTAGTGAACAAATCCATTTATAGGATTGGAGATTGTGAAGCTCCTGGTTTAATAGCTAATTGTATCTATTCTGGTCACAAACTAGCAAGGGAGATAGATTCCTCAGATGAAGATGGCGTGTATCTCAATAGAGAACGTGTATCTATATAGCTTCAGTATTTGTTATAAATTGAGGCAATTAATGTTTAGAATGAAGCTGGCTATCCGTTAAAATTTCATCTGCAGCTTTCTCTGCCATTGCAATTACGGTAGCATTCAAATTGCCGGTAATTTGAGTTGGAAAAGCGGAAGCATCGCATACTCTCAGATTATCAAAACCTCTTACTTTTAAATCACCATCTAAAACAGCTGAACTATCATTTTCTGGCCCCATTCTTGCTGTTGAACACGGGTGGTGGCCTGAATAAGTGTTTTTGTATATTGCCTCTTCAATTTCCTTATTGGTCTTTGCATCTCTAAATGGTGAAAGTTCTCCAGAATGGTGTCTCGAGATTTCCTCTTTTGACATAACCTCACGCATTACCTTTACACCTGCTATCATTTCTTCAAGGTCAGATCTCACTTCATAATAATTTGGGTTTATAAGAGGGCAATCTAATGGATTATTGCTTTTCAGCCGTACCGTCCCAAGTGATTTGGGCCTCATCTGATTTATGTCAATTTGAATGCCAGGACGAGCAACCTTCCTACCTCTTGCAAGAAATTTTCTTCCCAGCCTTTCGAGTAAAGGAGTAGAGTCCTCTTTTTTATTGGTTAGGTTCTCATCTATTATCATAGGTGTCATATAGACTTGAAGCTCCGGTAAAGTGAGGTCATTAAAGGCATGAAATAGTACAGCAGAAAAGAACGCACCACTTCCTGGACCGCTTTTGAAAAGCAACCATCTAATCATTAGTTGCAATGCTCTATCAAGACGCTGAAATCTAGCTAAACTAAGGTCCATTCTATGGGAGGAGTACTGCATAGATACGTCTACATGATCCGCTAGATTTTCACCAACCCCAGGTAATTTCATATGTATAGGTATGTTGAGTTTTTTTAAGTGATCCTCTGGTCCAATGCCAGAAAGCAAGAGAGTTTGGGGCGTACCAAAGGCTCCCTGGCAAAGAATTATTTCGTTGTGGCAAAGGATTTTTTTACCATTTATAGTTTCTACTCCAGAAGCTCTATTTTTATTTAATAAAATGCGCGCAATATGACACTTTTTTATAATTGTTAAATTTTTTGGTTTTCTCTTAAGGTAGGCTATATTTGAAGATTGACGAATACCATTTCTGATCATACTTTCAGTACGGCCAACTCCTGTCCTAGATGGCCCATTAAAATCTTCTAAGAAATTGTGACCAGCTTTCATAGCTGCGTCAATAAAAGCTTTTTCTAGTACGCCAAAGTTTACCGATGGTTCTGTTGCTATAGGACCAAAATTGCCATGCCATTGATCATGGCGGTATTTAGAGCTCTCTGATTTAATGAAATATGGAAGCATATCAGAGTAGCTCCAGCCTTTAAGTCCCATTTTTTGCCACTTATCATAATCAGCAGAAACTCCACGCATATAAATCATTCCGTTCATGTTTGAACTTCCACCCAAACCCTTGCCTCGGGGTAAGTAAATTGATCTTCCATTCAAGTTCTTTTGGGGAGTGGATTGGAAACCCCAATCTAGGTCTGGATTTCCAAAAACAAATCCGTTACCTGCAGGCATTTTTATGAATAAATTTTTTCCATCACCACCGGCTTCAATTAGGCATACACTCAGATTGTTATTTTCAGAAAGGCGAGCAGCCAGTGTGCACCCCGCGGAACCACCTCCAACGATTATATAATCAAAAAATTTTGCCATGTACTACTGCCTATAAACGGATCTAAAAACTAGATAGAAAAATATTACTGTCGCCATTATAGAGAATAATGAACTATAGCTTAGAAAAAGCAATGCAAATCCAGATATCACAGGACCCATGATTTTCCCAGAATTTCTTATGGCCCCAAGTAAACCCATTTCACTACCATGATGAAAGAAGTTATTGTTTTTTACTATAAGTGAGAGGCTTGCCGGAACTACAAATGCTTGACCAATCCCAAATAATACTGCGCTGATATATAACATATTATTTTCTTGGCTAAGGCTCAAATTTAATAAGCTAAAAATCATTAGAATAAGTCCATAACGTATTAATAGTTCCGTGGACCACGTATCTCCCATCCTTCCTCCAATTGGACGAAACAAGAAATGAAAAAATTCTTGTATAGTAAGGTATATGCCAGCCTTTATAAATGTTCCAGAATCTGACGTTAAGATTTGTAGGGGAATAAATACCTTCACAGAATATGTCGTAAAGTAGATGAAAAATTCTAAAATCCCTGCACGCCACACAGCTTTGTTATAGAAGCTTACCTTGAATGCGGTAAGAATTAGGTCTTTAAGGTTCTTTAAAGAACCTAGGACATTTGTGATATTATTTTTTGTATTGCTCTTCTTGGAGCTGATAAAAAGAATTGGTATAGAGCCGATAATTGAAATTAATCCGATTAAGTAGAACGCAATTTCTATTGAAAAGTAACTGAGAATTAATCCTGCTGTAATTGGAGCAAAAAGGTAGGCTGCTGATCGTGCCATACCAAATACACCCATCTTTAAAGAAGAGTTGCTTTCAGACATATCAGCGACAAGTGCCAGTGTGACTGGGCCAAGGATAGCTGTAGCTACACCATGAAAGATTCTTAAAATTGCCAGCTCTGTCGGTGTGTCAACAAACTGATACATGAATGGAAAGAAAATGAAAAATGTAGATGCTATTAGAAGCCAAACCTTTCTTCCTAATTGATCTGATAGGAAGCCTATTATGGGTTTTAAAAACATCCCTGTTAGGGTGGAGATAGATAAAATGGTTCCAACCAAAATTTCAGATGCCCCAAGGATCATTGCAAAATATGGAAGGAGAGGCATTTTACCTATCTGATAGCCATACCTAAAAGTAAAGTCAGAAGCAAATAGTAGAAAAAAATCCTTTTTAAAAATCATGCTAAGGAAATTGCTTTTGCCAGTTACCAGCCTGTTTTCGGGGCAAATATAGATTGTGCTGTTATAACTGGTGGCTTTAATTTTCCTATGTCAGAATTAAATTTCTTGACCTTAGTTTCAACAAGCTTATCTAGGTCATCTAATATTTTATCGACCTTTATAAAAACGCCTCTAGATACTTCTTCAGATTGCTGAGGTGGTTTTGCATCAGCTATGATTATTAATGAAAGCAAATCTTTAAGTGTGTCATCTAACCCAGCTGGGTGTCGCAAAACATCGCTTGGGGTCTCTTTATTAATACTTACCAAGCTTCCTTCAACTTTTTTAAGATCTAAGATAAGGCTTTCAATAGTAGTTTTCTTGTCCGGCGTCACTCTTAACATATGTTCCAACTGTGAGCTCATTAGCCTAATTCTATTCAATGCGATATGCAATTCAGAGAGCTTATTTGTTATGTCTACTGCCAAATTATACTGCTCTTCAAGATCATTTTTTGAAGCCATTACTCTTGGATCTTTTATTACTTCGAAAGAAATTACTTTCGATGATTCGTTTACTTTAAGTTCAATTTGATAATTACCAGGCATAACTTTTACACCGCTCCCACCTGCCAGTTTAGAACTTTTTGAAAATGGCTCATATTTCCTTTTGATTAGGGATTTATCTTGTTCTATGGGCCCTTGTTCACACAGATTCCAAATAAATTTATTCAAACCCGGAATAAGTTTCAATTTGTTTTTACTATCATTCGCATTTTCAAACCTGATTATTTCTTTGCCCTTATTATTCTTAATTCTTATAGATATATTGGGATTTTTTACTCTATTGCTTAGCCAAAAGTAAATTACAGCTCCATTAGGAGGATTTTCCCCAGTATCAAGGTATTTTCTTTCTTCTGTTCCATCAGCAAGTGTTCTCATATATGAGGCTCCTGAAACGCCAAACGCTGGGCTGTAGTCCTTGCCGTCACCGTTGAAAATTCCTGAACTCCAATGAATATTCTGTCTCACAGTTTTAGGTACTGGAAAGATATCAAACTTATCATCTAGTTTCATTGGTTGGCGAAAGACTTCAATGTTGTCCAGTATCCAGAAAGATCTCCCATGAGTGGCTACCACTAAATCTGAGTTCTTAATTTTAATATCATAAACAGGAACAACTGGAAATTTTCCAGAGAGCCGGTTCCATTCTTTTCCATCATTTAAAGAAGTGTAAATTCCTGTTTCTGTTCCTACAAACAATAGACCGGGAACCTTTATGTCACATCTAATAACCCTCGTAATTTCATTCTTTGGAAAATTTTTGTTTAATTTTTTCCATGTTTTTCCGCTATCTGATGTTTTAAACAGGTATGGCTCGTAATCAGACATTTTATATCTAGTAGCAGAAAGATATATTGTATCTGGATCGTGGCAAGAGATTTCAATATTGCCAATATAAGCCCATTCAGGCATATCTTTAGGTGTAACATTTTTCCAAGTTGATCCTTCGTTTCTAGTAACATGGACTAGACCGTCATCAGTTGCTGCCCAAATTTCTCCTTTGCGATGCAAGGATTCAACTAAGGAGGAACAGGTAGCGTATTGTTCCGCACCTGCACTCTCTGGTGTGAGAGGCCCTCCAGAAAAATCTAATTTTGATTTATCGTTACGACTTAGGTCAGGAGAAATTTTTTTCCAGTTCATTCCTTCATTTTCTGATTTAAAAACGTGATTACCTCCGACATAAATTATTTCTGAATTATGTGGAGAAAAAATAATTGGAAAAGTCCATGCAAACCTATACTTAAGATTTTTAGGAGCAATACCTAACTGCTCTTCTGGCCAGACGTTAATTAACTGCATTTGACGAGTTTTATGATCATATCTTTGTAAAGCTCCATTTCCTCCAGGGCTTGAACCCACTGCACCCACATAAGTTATTTCAGGATTTTTTGGATTAACGGCGATGAACCCACTTTCGCCTGTGCCAGGCAAAATGCAGTCAGCCATTGTAATCATTCCCCACTCAGCTTGGCTTGGTACCGAAATGGATGTATTATCTTGCTGGGTAGCATACACTCTATAAGGGTATTGGTTGTCTATATCCATTCTATAAAATTGAGCAGTATTTTGGTTATAAATTGTTGACCATGTATCCCCGCCATTAAATGAAACACATGCTCCTCCATCATTGCCTTCTATCATTCTTAGGGGGTTTTCAGGATCAATCCAAAGATCATGATTATCTCCATGGGGTGTGGTGATTTCAGAAAAGTTTTTTCCTCCATCAATAGACTTCCACATCTGAAAATTCGTAACATAGACCGTTTCAGCATTTAAAGGATCAGAAAATATATGAGTATAATACCAGGGTCTGTGTATAAGATCTCTATTAGGGCAAGTCAGTTTCCAGCTTTCACCATAGTTTTCAGAAACATATAAGCCTGTATTCGTGTCATCAGCTTCCACCAAGCAATATACTTTCCCTTGCCTTGCAGATGAAATTGTTACACCTATTTTTCCAAGCAATCCATGAGCAAAACCAGGTTTTTCAGATACTGCCTCCCAAGTTTCTCCACTATCCATTGATCTAAAAAGCTTACTACCTTTTCCTCCAGATGAAAGGTGCCAAAATTGCCTTTTTGCCTCCCATGTAGAAGCAAACAAGATCCTGGGATTTGTCATGTCCATTGATATATCTATTGCACCAGCATTCTGACTAACGTATAGAACTTTTTCCCAGGTTTTTCCTCCATCAATTGTTCGATATACTCCTCTGTCTTTATTTGGGCCAAAGGCGTCGCCAAATGCCGCCACAAAGACGATATCTGGATTTTCAGGGTGTACTCTAATTTCTCCTATATGCTTAGTTTTTTCCAATCCTATATGCTTCCACGTGCGACCTGCATCTTCAGACTTATACATGCCATCACCAAAGGAGACATCAATTCGAATTGTGGTTTCACCTGTGCCTGCATAAATTATATTGGAGTCGGAAGGCGCTACTGCTAAAGCTCCAATAGTTGCACTACTAAAGAAACCATCTGAAATACATTCCCAATATGTTCCACCGTCTGTTGTCTTCCAAACACCACCAGCACAGGCCCCAAAATAAAAAGTCATTGGATTGGAATAATCTCCAGATACAGCAACTACCCGACCGCCTCTTGGTGGACCTATGCATCTCCAATTTAACTCTTTTGAATCAAAAATATTTTTTTCAGACGACATTTCTTTTCCTTTTGTTAAACTTTTAGAATTGAGCAGCCAACAGTTTTTCTGGCCGCCAGCTCTTCGTGGGCTTTCACAACATCTTTAAGCTCATAAGTTTGGTTGATTGGAATTGATAAACCCTTTTCTATTGCTTTAAATAAGGGTGATGCAAGGTCCTCAGTCAATTTTTGATCCGCAGTATGTGGTCCCAGTCCTGGCCTAGTTAAATAGAGTGATTTTGGGGCCAGAAAGGAAATTGGGCATGGTTCTGGCGAGCCTGAGGCAGCGCCAAACGAAGCTAAAGTTCCAAAATTAGAAAGGCATTTTAAAGAACCTTCGAAGGTATCTTTCCCAACACCATCATAAACAACAGGGACACCTTTCCCATCAGTAATTTCTATAACTCTTTGTGTAAAATCCTCTTCATTATAGTTAATAACGTGATCACAGCCGTAATCTTTTGCCAGTGAGGCTTTGCTACCATTGCTTACTGTTCCGATTACCGTTACACCAATTTGTTTTAGCCACTGACAGGCTATTAGGCCAACACCACCTGCAATAGCATGAAATAGAACTGTTTCACCACTTTTTACCTTATAAGTTCGGTTAATCAGATATGAGACCGTGAGACCTTTTAAGAGCATTGCTGCAGCAATTTCATCTGAAATATTTTCAGGAAGTTTTATAAGGCCTTCAGCTGGGAAAACTCTTTGTTCCACGTATGACCCTGGACTTCCCATAACATATCCGACACGATCCCCAATTTTAATATCTTTTACTAGATCACCTTTAGCTACCACTTTACCAACAGCTTCCATTCCAATTCCCGATGGTAGTTTGAGTGGGTAACTGCCTGAACGATGATAAATATCAATAAAATTCAGACCGACAACCGACTGTTTGATTAGTACATCTTTTGACCCAACTTCAGGTAATTCTATTGGTCCCCATTTCATAACTTCCGGATCTCCGTGCTCGCGTATAATTATCCCGTTTGTCATAAGTTTCTCCTATATTCATCTTTCAATCCTCTGAAAATTATTTATAAAATACAAGTTATATTATTTGAATTCTTGGGGTTTAAGCTTTTTTATTTAGCTAAAATTTATTTGAAATGGATGATTTATTTGTAAAGCCGCTTCCGACCTCTTTATTGAATAGATATAAAGGTTGGAAAGCAACACAGTTTGAAGAAAATAAAGTTTGGTATAAGAGGCTTGCCGATGAAGGGCAAAAACCGAGAGCAATGATAATTTCCTGTTGCGATAGCCGCGTCCATGCGACTTCAATTTTTGGTGCAGATATGGGAGAATTTTTTATTCACCGAAATATTGCGAATCTTGTGCCACCATTCAAAGTTGATATGGAATATCACGGGACTTCTGCTGCCGTTGAATATGCAATAAAAAACTTAAAGATTCCGCATTTAATAGTGCTCGGTCATTCTAATTGTGGGGGAATCAAAGGAGGATATGAACAATCTCAAAAAAACAATAAGAATGATATTTTCGAAAAAAGTTTTGTTTCTCAGTGGCTTAAGATCCTAGAGCCTGCAATAAAAAACTTAAAGGAAGGTACAACGAAGGAAGTAGCTATAAGTGAGTTAGAAAAAAAAGCTATTTTAGTGTCCATAAGTAATTTACTTACTTTCCCATTTGTAAAGGAGAGTGTTGAAGACGGTAGCCTATCCTTACATGCGCTTTGGCAAAATATTGCTACGGGAAGTTTAGAACAATATAATTCTGGAACCAATTTTTTTGAGAAAGTAGAATAATTTAATAGAGACTTTTCTCATAAATTTTATTCACTTCTTTTTCGTTCGTTGCTAAAGATTTCAATCCAGTTTGATCTTCAATTATATTATAAAGGCTTTCGATAGGACGATCTTTGGGCCACTTTTCAGGTTGCCAAAGCTCAGATCTTATTAAGGCTTTGCCACAGTGAAATCCAACAGTATCGATTGTTATTCTTGTCACTGTCTTTGGAAGTCTGTTTTTAATTTTGTGATTATCTAGAACTATTTTCGCTGATGTAATTTCAGCTGTACCTTGAATTCTAAGCGTTTCAGTAACATTTGTGATAAAAAATAACAAAGCTACCTTTGGGTTGATGGAAATATTCAGAAGGCCATCAATCCTGTTATTTCCAGGTCGATCTGGTATTTCTAATACATTCTTATTGATTACTTTTACAAATCCCTTTGGGTCGCCTTTTGGAGATAAATCAATAGATTTTTCATTTGTCGTTCCTAAAATTAAAAACGAAGAATTTTTGATAAATTGTATGCAGTGACTATCCAAATGAGGTAAAATTTTTTCAACTGCTCTTTGGGATGGAGGTCCATATAGGCTCCTTAGTTCTTCTGGACTCATTTTTTATTCCTCGCCATTTTTGAAAGTAAATTATTTATGCTAATTCTAATTTATCTCTCTAGAAATTTTCTTTCAAAATATTATATAATGATCATAAACCTATAGTAAGGAAAATATTCAAGATGTCATGGAATGTATATCTCTCTGGTGAAATTCATACGGACTGGCGAGAGAAAATTGAAAATGGGGCTCGTCATTTAGATATAAAATTTACTTGCCCAGTAACTGACCATCAGGCGTCAGATGACTGTGGTTCCGCAATATTAGGACCAGAAACACAGAAATTTTGGCATGATAGAAAGGGGGCAGGTATCAATGCGGTTAGGACCCGGAAACTTTTAATGGACGCAGACATTGTTGTAGTCAGGTTTGGTGAAAAATATAAGCAGTGGAATGCAGCGTTTGAGGCTGGGGTTGCTTCTGCTTTAGGCAAATCTTTAATTGTTCTTCATGTAGAGGAACATCAACACGCTTTAAAGGAAGTGGATGCTGCTGCATTAGCTGTGGCTTCCTCCACCGAAGAAGTGGTAAGAATATTATCTTATGTAATCACTGGAAAATTGAGGTAGTTAATGAAAATTTTTTTCTTAAAGGTAGTCTTCTTAATCTTTTTACACACAATGCCTACCTATGCTGGAGACCAAGATAAGATGATAGATGATTTTACTAAAAATTCAGATAAGCGCTGGGAGTTTTTTACTGATCAAGTCATGGGAGGTGTTTCTGAAGGTACAGCTAGTATACTCTCGGATAGCAATGAATCATATGTAAGGTTAGAAGGCTTGGTTAGCACAGCCAATAATGGAGGCTTTATTCAGATTAGGCGAGACTTAAGAGATGGTCCAAAAGAGGCGAAAGGTTTGCTTTTAAAAGTAAAGGGTAATGGAGAGAATTATTATATTCATCTAAGGACAGGTGGTACCGTTCTTCCGTGGCAATATTATCAGATCAGCTTCCCCACTTCAAAAAATTGGGATGAAATAAAACTTCCATTCTCAAAGTTTGAAAGGTCTAGTTCTTGGATAAGTAAGAAAATAAGTGGGGATAAGATTAAGACTATTGGCATAGTTGCTTACGGTAAGAATCATAACGCTGTTTTGGATGTGTCTTACCTATCATTTTACTAGAGATTGATAAGTTAGTAATTTTTTGGGAGCTAATTATCTAACTTTAAGGCACTTATGAATGCTTCTTGAGGTATTTCTACCCTCCCAAACTGGCGCATCTTTTTTTTCCCAGCTTTTTGTTTATCAAGGAGTTTCCTTTTTCTAGTTACATCACCACCATAACATTTGGCAGTCACATCTTTTCGAAGTGCAGAAATAGTCTCGCGTGCTATTACTCTTCCACCAATTGCAGCTTGAATTGGGACTTTGAACATATGCTGAGGAATAAGCTCTTTAAGTTTTTCACACATAGCTCTTCCTCTGGTCTCGGATCTACCTCTGTGCACCATTATGGATAATGCGTCTACAGGCTCTTCATTAACTAGTATTTGCATTTTAACTAGGTCATCTTGTGAGTACTTTTCCATTTGGTAGTCAAAACTTGCATAACCTTTTGTTACAGATTTCAATTTATCATAAAAATCAAAAACGACTTCGTTCAAAGGCAAATCATAAACTACCATTGCTCTAGCCCCAGCGTAGGTTAGATCCAGTTGTATCCCCCGCCGATCTTGGCATAGTTTTAATACGTCTCCCAAATATTCATCGGGCACCAGTATCGTTGCTTTAATTCTTGGTTCCTCTATATGACTAATCTTTACAGCATCTGGGATATCAGCTGGGTTATGAAGCTCTTGTATTGAGCCATCTGTGGTATGAATATGATAGATTACGCTTGGTGCAGTTGTGATCAGCTCAATGTTATATTCCCTTTCTACTCTATCTCGAATTACCTCTAAATGTAGCAAGCCCAAAAACCCACACCGGAACCCAAATCCGAGTGCTGCTGAGCTTTCCATTTCATAAGAAAACGAAGCATCATTTAAGGCTAGTTTTTCTATAGCCTCTCTTAAGCTTTCAAATTCAGAAGTATCTACCGGGAAAAGTCCGCAAAATACAACTGGTTGAGAAGGTTTATAACCCGGCAATGCTTCATCGCATGGGTTTCTTTCATGAGTGACTGTATCTCCAACCCTAGTATCCCTTACTTGTTTAATTGATGCTGTAATAACCCCTATTTCTCCAGGTCCTAGACAGTCAATATCTTCCATTTCGGGAGTTAATACAGCTACTCTATCTACATTGTATGTAGCTCCTGTTTTAATCATTCTTATTTTTTCACCTTTTTTTAACTTTCCATCTTGAATACGTACGAGCACCACTACTCCCAGATATGGATCATACCAACTATCAACCAGCATAGCTTTAAGGGGAGAGTTCAAATTTCCTTTTGGGGGTGGGAGAAAGTTAACAATTGCCTCAAGAACATTTTTAATTCCCAAGCCTGTTTTTGCTGATATTTCAATTGCATTGCTTGCATCAATTCCGATTACATCTTCAATTTGACCTTTTACTCTTTCGCAGTCTGCAGCAGGTAAATCTACTTTATTTAATATTGGAACTATTTCATGATCTGCTTCAATCGCAGTATAAACATTAGCAAGAGTTTGAGCTTCTACCCCTTGGGATGCGTCAACGATTAGCAAAGATCCCTCAACAGCTTTCATTGACCGCGAAACTTCATATGCAAAATCTACATGACCAGGAGTATCAATTAGATTAAGTATAAATTTCTCCCCATTTTCTGCTGTGTAACTTAATCTAACTGTATTAGCTTTTATTGTTATTCCACGCTCTCTCTCTATATCCATTGAATCCAAGATTTGTTCTTTCATGTCTCTTCCAGATACGGTTTGAGTTGTTTCAATTAATCGATCCGCAAGGGTTGATTTTCCGTGATCAATGTGAGCCACTATAGAGAAGTTTCTTATGTTGTTTAGATCAACCATAGATGAATGCTCCAACTATTATTTCTTGCGTCGGTTAACATTGTCTCAATAAAGTCGATTTAGACAGGGTTCCAGTATAGGTATTGTTTCTATGTTGGTACTTTTGTTGAAACAATTTGTCTCTTAATCTTTAATGCATTTGCTGATAAGACGTCATCCTTTGCTCTAATTAAGAATGGATCAAGGCCACCTTTTGCATCAACTGTCCTTAAAGCCGAAGTAGCGACCTTGAATTTAAAGGATCTTCCCAATAATTCTGAGTTAAGAGTAACGTTGCTTAAATTAGGAAGAAATCTTCTCTTTGTCCTATTTTTTGCATGGCTTACGTTATTGCCTACCTGAACCGTTTTACCTGTTAATTCACATTTTCTGGACATTATACTTCCGATATTAGCTACGATAAATTGGCTGTGTTGTACCCTTCATTATGTTATTCGTCAAGACATACATTTAACATCAGAGAATAATAAAATTAGCCTCCAGCAAATTTATTTTCTTTGTTATACATTATCATCTCTTCGCTCATCTCCAAATGAAGTTTGTCTAATTTATATGGGTTACTTTTTGCCACTACTTCATTTAATTCTATGCCTAAACCTGGTCCCTCTGGAGGCTTAATAAATCCATCTTCCCAAAGAATTTCCTTGGTTATTAAATCTCTTTGAAAGCCTTCTCCAGTTTTAATACTTTCAATTATTAATAGGTTTGGGATGCTTGCGCCAAAATGAATATTAGCCGCCCATTCCAGCGGTCCAGCATAGAGGTGTGGGGCCATAGAGGCATTATAGGTTTCTGCTAAAACAGCAATTTTTTTTGCTTCCCAAATTCCGCCAACTCGGCCAAGGGCTGGTTGCAAAATGTTTGCTGCTCCAAACTTTAAGACTTGGCTAAATTCTTGCTTTGTGGTTAGTCTTTCTCCAGTTGCTATTGGAATTTTTGTTGATTTGGCTACTTTGGCCATCTCTTCCGGATTATCAGGAGGGATAGGCTCCTCAAACCATAAGGGGTCATATGGTTCAATTTTTCGCGCTAACCTGCAAGCTCCAGAAGTCGTAAATTGTCCGTGAGTGCCAAATAAAAGATCAGCTTTATAGCCTACCGCTTTTCTAATTTCTTTGCAAAATCTCTCTGATCTTTCTAAATCAGACATACTTGGTTGATGCCCGTCAAAAATAGTATATGGACCGGCTGGGTCAAACTTAACAGCGGTAAACCCAAGCGCTACGTATTTTTCTGCAACAGCTGCTGAAGCGATAGGGTCAGAATAGAAGGTAGCAGGATCCTCAGCATCTTTTGGGTACAAATATGAATAACTTCTTAGGCGTTCGTTTACTTGACCTCCCAGCAACTTATATATTGGCTGATCATAACTCTTACCAATTATATCCCAACAGGCTATTTCCATTCCTGAGAATGCTCCAATGATGGTTGGGTCTGGTCTTTGAGAAAATCCAGAGGAGTAAACTTTTCTGAACATCAATTCAATATTTCTTGGATCCTCGTCTAATAGGTATCGTTCGAAAACGTCTTTAATAACACTTGTCATGGTGGACGGACCTACAGAAGCCGCATAGCATTCCCCATACCCAATTACACCGCATTTGGTTGTGAGCTTAACAAATTGGAAGTATTTGCCTCCTATAAATGGAGGCTTATTACCTACGACAAATACCTCTAAATCCTTTAATTTCATGTTTATTCCAAATAAAAAATCATTCGAATATGACAACATTTCGTTTGGCGTCTCCACGACGAGTCTCATTTATCGCTTCATTTATATTTTCCAAGCTATATCGCCCACTTATTAACTCTTCCAATTTAAAATTTCCACTTCTCCAAAGTTCAATCAACATAGGGACATCTCTTTCTATCATAGATTGGCCCATCTTGGAGCCTTTAATAGAAATATTATTTCCAGCTATGTCTAAAACGTCATAGGGTATCAAGGAGTCTTTAGATGGAGGCATGCCAACTAAAATAGCAGATCCACCCTTTTTCAGATATTTCAATGCATCCTTAAATAATTGCCCCACGCCAACTGTGATAAAGACATAATCTACTCCTTCTCCCTTAGTCAGCTTCATGACTTCCTTAAGCAAATTTTTTTCTCCGCCGTGAAGACAGTCTGTTGCACCAAATGTCTTTGCTATATCTAATTTTTTTTCTGAGATATCTACAGCTATAATCTTTGCTGCCTTTCTCATTTTTGCTCCCTGTAATGCATTTAAACCGACTCCACCGCAGCCAAAAACCATAGCTGTCTGACCTTTAGAAAGACCTGCCGTATTAGAAACAGCTCCAAAACCTGTTATTACTCCGCAAGCCAGCAGTGAAGCAATGTCAAAAGGTATATCGTCTGGCAGTTTTACACATTGGCTTTCTTGCACAATAACCTTTTCGGCGAAGGCTCCTACTTTGATTCCTCGGACAAATTTTTCTCCTTTGTGATTAGATAAGGGGGTGTACTCGTCATCCCAAGTAAAATTACATGATGTTGGATCTGAATCTGTGCAGGCGCTACATACTTTACAGCTCCTAATAAGGGTTACTAGAACTTTTTCTCCAAGGTTAAGATGCTTAACTTTTGATCCTAGTTTAGTTATAATTCCGGACGCTTCGTGACCGTATATTGCAGGCATCTTGTCTTTCCAAATTCCATCCATTGAAGAAATATCAGAATGACAGATCGCACTTGCCTTTAAGGTGACTTCGATTTCATTTTCATTTGGGTCACAGAGAATAACTTCTTCAATAGTCAAAGGTTTTTTGTATTCTCTGCATACTGCTGCTTTCATTTTTTTCTCTTTCCTTAAGGTAACAATTTCTTTTAATAAAGAATAATGCAAGAACAATATGAATTTATATTTAAAGGATCAAGAATAGTATAATTGAAATAGTTTAGATTTGCTCTTGGTAGCATTTTTGCTTATTAAGTTAGATAAAGTTTTAATGGATATTGTGGACATCTAATTTGTGTGGAATAATTGGTATAGTTGGAAAATCATCGGCTCAACCTTCTATTATTGAAGCATTAGAGAAATTAGAGTACCGAGGATATGATAGTTCAGGAATAGCGACTGTTTCAGATAATTCAATCATTCGGAGAAGGGCAGTTGGCAAGCTGTCCTCTTTAAAAGAGTTGCTAAATAAAAAACCTATCAAGGGAGAAATTGGGATAGGCCATACACGCTGGGCTACTCATGGGGCGCCATCATTAGAGAATGCTCACCCCCATAAGGTCGGTAAAGTGGCTTTAGTTCATAATGGTATCATAGAAAATTTTCATGAATTGAGGTCTCAACTTATCAGTGAAGGGCAGACGTTCGTAAGTGATACAGATACTGAAGTAATTGCTTCCTTTTGTTCAAAATTATTAGAAAGCGGAATGTCCCCAGATGAGGCTGTCGTGAACACCTTAAATAACTTGGAAGGGGCATTTGCATTATGTTTTATTTTTGAGGATTATGATAATATCTTGATTGCTGCAAGAAAGGGAAGCCCTTTGGTAGTAGGCTGGGGTTCCGGAGAAATGTTTGTTGGTTCAGATGCGATAGCTTTAGCCTCGTTAACAAATCAGCTTACCTATGTTGGAGAGGCAAATTATGTAGTTTTGTCAAATAATGAAGCCAAATTTTTTGATTTTCAAAAAAAAGAAATAACACCAGAAAAAGTTTTTATTAACTCTGAAAGTGTTTTGATAAGTAAAAATGGTTACAGGCATTTTATGCATAAAGAAATTAATGAACAGCCATCAGTAATATCTTATGCTTTAGGTTCTTATACTGGTTCTGACAGAAAAAAAATTACATTGCCAAGTCAGTTGCCAAATTTTTCAGAAATGGATCGAATTACTATGACCGCATGTGGAACAGCTTTTTTTGCATGCAATGTTGCAAAGTATTGGTTCGAGAAAATTTCTGAACTGCCGGTTGATATTGATATAGCTTCTGAATATAGGTATCGGGAGCCTATATTTTCTAAATCAACAGGAGCAATTGTTGTAAGTCAATCTGGCGAAACAGCAGATACTCTAGCTGCTTTACGTTTTGCTAAAAATAAGGCCATGCAGACAGTTGCAGTTGTAAACTCGGAAAACAGTACAATGGCCAGAGAAGCGGATATTATAATGCCAATTAGGGCAGGAGTTGAAGTAGGAGTTGCGTCAACCAAGGCTTTCACATGTCAGCTGGTAGCATTGGCTTCCCTAGTTCTTGATGCTGCTCGTCAAAGGAAAAAGATTAGTTCAAGTGAGGAAGAAGAATTCATTGAACATCTCTTCACTCTTCCAAGATTAATTAATGAAGTCTTATTAAAGGAAAATGAAATAATTAATATTTGCTCTGAATTGGCAAAGGCTCAAGATATTCTTTTTATTGCAAGAGGTTCTCTTTATCCATTAGCGTTAGAGGGGGCGCTAAAGCTTAAAGAAATTAGCTATATTCATGCTGAAGGCTATGCAGCAGGAGAGCTAAAACATGGACCTATAGCTCTCATAGATAATAGGGTTCCTGTAATTTGTTTTGCTCCTAGCAATATACTATATGAAAAAACGGTTAGCAATATTCATGAAGTAATTGCTAGAGGGGGTAAGGTGTTACTGGTTTCTGACAGGAAGGGTCTTAAAGATTTTTCAGGAGATGTTTGGGCATCCTTTGAGATGCCCGAATGTGATTCTTTTATTTCCCCAATCTTATATGCTTTGCCTGCTCAGCTCCTTGCTTATTACTCTGCAATAGAAAAAGGTACAGATGTCGACCAGCCAAGGAATTTGGCAAAATCAGTCACTGTTGAGTAGCGCTGTAGGTACGCAAGAATATGAATTTAGAAGATTTAGATAATGATGAATTAATAAGTTTGTATCCAAAATTATTGAAAGAATTAAAAAGAAGAGAAATAATAAGGACAAATAACTTAATTGGTGAACTGGGTGAGTTCATTGCTGCGAGTTAGTATAAGAAAAATTCTCAACTACCTCAGTTGCAACTAAATCTTAAAAGTACAAAAAATGTTGATGCCATAAGCATAAAGGGTGAGAGATATGCCATCAAATCAACATCTGGAAAAGGTACTGGTGTTTTTGCTTCTTTGCCAAATGAAGATGACGGTATAGTCCATTTTGAGTATTTGATTTTAGTTATCTTTAATAAAGATTATACCCTAAAGGAAATTTACGAGTTAACTTGGAAAGATTTTCTCCGTTTCAGAAAAATGAAACCTCCAGAAAATAAGTGGAATTTGCCTATAACTAACGAGATGAAAGAAAATGTTAAGCAAATAGTTTAATCATTAATTATTCAAAATTGTTTTATCATATATCTCTAAACCAAAATCAGAACGAATCTCTGGATATTCTCTTTCTAACTTCTCATCTTTTCTTCTTCGCAATTGAATGCACATGATTGCCTTTGAACTTCTTGCCAAGAACAGATAAATAACCCTCTTCATTTAACCACTCTGCGATTTGGTCGAATGTCTTTCCCTTTTTTCTTTGTTTAGTGATTGTTTCATATAGGAAGAATTGGTATTCTGAGTATAAAGTAACATTTAACTGTGAAGTTCTTTTAGAAATAGTAAAACAGAAGAAAAAGTCGGTGTTTAATCTTGCGTACCTACCACCACTTTTGTCTACCGTCGAATGAGTTTAAAATAACTTATATAGAGTTTCGAAATCTAGAGAATAAAATTAAAACTGGTGTCTTTGGAAGTAAACCTTTTTTAAATGGGGAGGAGTAAATATTGATCATTACACCTAAACATGAAAACTCTATTTATGAGATGATTGAAGAAGATGAAGATCTAATTAATTTAGTAGATGGAGATACTTATTTCAGAGTTTGGAGAGATGGAGAGTTCGAAGTTGATAAACTTCCAGAAAAGGGATCTGATGGATCAATAATTCTCTCCACAGAATCCCTTCTTCGAGTTTCACATAATACTGAAACCAATATTAATATTGATTTAGAAAATGAGGAGGAATGGGAGAAGTTTTGGAAAACACATACTGTCTCACACTACATTATTAAAAATGGTTTTGATGAGGAGAATGGATCGTAGTTTAGAAAGTATACCCCTAGTACAATTTGGTACGGAATATGATATATTATTTTAAACTTACTCCGTCACGGTAGAGTAATCTCAGCTGATGGAATAATCATTAATATTACACTGTTCTTTAAAATAGTGTTTCGGTTATAATAGTCAAAAAAGTATGAAGGGTGAAAACATGACTGCAACTAATGTGGTATCATTGAATTTTAAAAGTGAAGAAGCTATGGAAGAGTTTCTCGAAATGTATGAACGTGATAGCCCAAAATTATTTCCAGATGCTGAGATGCTAATGATGATAAAAACTACTGAAACAAATTGTTTAGGTATTTCTGTCTATCCTACTGCTGAAGCTAGGGAAACATCTCGAAAACGTGCTGAGAGTCGGGTTTTAGGTGAGTTAAAGCATCTATTCCAAGAAGATTTCAGATTAGCTGGCGAAGTAGTGGTTAAACACATATTTTAAATCTGGCCTATAGAAAAATTTTGCATAGTTATTAATTTTTTAGGGTACCCCGTGTATTTTCTATCCCAAGAGTAGCTCTTGGTTAATTGGGAAAAATTTAGATGTTGCATTCTTTAAAGAGTTAGCAGTCAAATTTGGAACTCCGTATATTTCTGTTTTAATGTTATGTAGCGTCCTAATTCGATTTATTAGAACATCAAAATCACCATCTCCCGATGCTAAAACGATGACATCAGACTTAATTGCGTATTCCATAATGTCAATTGTAATTCCAACATCCCAGTCTCCTTTGGCAGAACCATCTGCACGACTGATAAAAGGCTTCAGCTTCACTCCAAAACCGATTCCTCTCAGAATATTTTGAAATTGAATCTGCTTTGCGTCCCCTCTGTCAGTTGTATAGGCAAACGCTGCAACTACTTCTCTCTGATGGGTTACTAATTTCCAAAATTTATTATAGTCAAAATTAGAATTAAATTGTTGTTTTGTTGTGTAATAGATATTTTGAATATCAACGAAAATAGAAACTTTTTCCATAAATAAACTATACCTAAAATATTTACATAAGGTAAGGGAACTATTTTTAGAGTTAAAATTAGCAATGATAAAACTAATGTTTTGAATGTGGCAGAGTTGAACTTAGTATAATTAGAAGGTTAAGGTAAATTCGTAAGAAAATTAATACTCTGGAATTATGGTGATGTATGTTTTTACATAAGAGGCAAGAACTTTTGCTTATTATTATGCTAAAGGAAGAGTTGCCAAGAAATCTATTACCGGAATTTAATATAGAATATTGTGGTGTAGGGAAAATAAATGCTACCTATAAGGCTCTAGAAACAATAAGTAAGTACGAACCAAAGTTATTAATTAATTATGGCACCGCAGGGAGTTTGAGAAAAAATCTTTTTGGTCTTCATGAAGTGTCTCATTTTTTTCAGAGAGACATGGATGCTAGGGCTTTGGGTTTTAAAATTGGTGTAACACCGTTCGAAGAGAGATCAGTTATTGATTTCGGTGGAACAGGTCTTTCATGTAGTAGTGGGGATAATTTTGTAAGTAGCCCTCCTAAACTTAAGACCGATTTAGTAGACATGGAGTCCTATGCCATAGCTAAAGTTTGTGTATTGAAGAATGTTCAATTTGTGTGCTTTAAATATGTATCTGATAATGCTGATGAAGGTGGGTCAAAAAATTGGAAGGCCAATGCTAGTCTGGGCGCCACTGCTTTTAAAGATATGGTTAAGAATTTGGATTTGCAAACTATGCTAGGTTTACGGGAAAAGGAACGATATGAAAATTAAATTGCATCATATAAATCTTGCTACACAAAATGTATCCAGGATGAAACATTTTTATAAGAATATTCTTTTCTTAGACGATGTGGTAGATGACTTGCCTACATTGGAAAAAAGTAAGGGCTATTCGGGAAGTGTTGGTTTTGTAGGGGATGGCAATATACAAACTCATATAGCGGAAAAAGATTTAGAGGTAAATTTTAAGACCGGACATTACATTAATCCGGTTGAAAAAGGTCACATTGCTTATCGAACTGATAATTTGGAGAAATTTAAGAAACATTTGAAAGATAAAAATATTCAGTATAGTGACTGGGAAGAAACAGCTGTATCTGGATGGAAACAGATATTTTTTTATGATCCAGACGGGAACATTATAGAGGTTCATGAGAAAGTTAAAAATTGATTGGTTTTTATATGCAGTTTCCCTAGAATAACCCATGCATAAAAGAGGAACCGAAAATGTCTGACGCTAAACTAATAAACTATTCTACTGCCGATTTTGCTACCAAATCGGATATGGAGTTAGCTTTATACAAATGGAAAGAAGTTCGCAATAAAATTATGCAAGAGCTCAAAGCCAAGGGATTGAGGAGGTTCACTATTCTTAGAATCTGGAATAAAGAAGGAATTTTTAGGTTAGGGTATCTTTTTGAATATAGAGATGAATCTGCTTACAAGGATTGTCAGGAAATTTGGCAAGAGCAGGAAAGTAATGTGCAGGAAAATGCTCCAGTAAAAATTTTTGCAAATAGAGGAATTGTTTTAGAAGATAACTACTAAAATTTTTCTGCCGTCAAACTCATCTTAATTTTTAAGGTTTATCATTTCTTTTCTGGAAAATAAATAAAATTGATATAATGCAGGTAAGTATTAACAGACCTTCGATTCCCATTATTATAGCTAGATTTGATGTAGATGTTTTTGAGGACATGAACTGAACATTGGCAGCCCCGATTGCTCCAGTTCCAATGGCTAGAGTTAGAAGGCTAAAAACTGAAGATTTAAGTTTTTCGGAAGAGTGAAGATAAATTATTGTACTTTGCATAGCAGAATATGCTGCTGTACTGGAACCAAAAATTACCAGAGCAATAATAAAAATGATTAGGGATTTTGAGAGTGCTGAGAGAACAATCATGCCTAAGAGAACCCCAAGCATTAATTTAAAGAAGAGTGCCTTTTTTGTTGGTGGGTATGCTGCTATCAATGAACCTCCAAAAAGAGCACCAGCCCCTTCAACGGAAGTAAGAATGCCTACCCCAAGGGGCCCAATCTTAAAATTTTCAACGAGCAAAATCCCTATAAGAGCAACAAAGGGTAAGCCAAAGATATTAAAAATAGGGGTAAGTAATAAAACAGTAAGAATATTTCTTTCTCTCACCGATTCCTTAAAAACATTCTTTATATTGGAAACTAAACTTTTTTCCCTACCATTTTTCATTTGTTTGTCTTTTTGGGAGAATAGGAAACAGGTAGATGTCATGTAAAAAAGAGCTAATAGTAAGATCATGTACTGGCTGTTTAGGTAGGTTAAGGCAAGACCGCCTAATAAGGGGCCAGTCACTCTAGTTGCATGAGTTGATAGAACATCGACTGAAACTCCTGTCGGCATAAGTTTTTTTGTTAATGCATCACCAAGCATTCTTCGCCTGAAGGAAAAATCAACGCTCCAAAGAATCCCGCTTAGGCATGAGATTATGATCATGCCGTATAAGTCAAAAGAAACATTTTTGCCAATTATGAAAGAAAAAGTTAAGCAGAATAGAGCAATAATACCTGTAGTGGTGACCATTACAATTTGTCCTGAAACCATAGTACCTACAGCTGAGAAAAATAATCCAGCTAAACCAACAAATAACAACCTGCAAGTAATTAAGAAGGCAGCCATACTAGCATCATTGGTATAATTCCAAGTAATTAATGAGAAAACTAAAACCTCGAACCAACGGGCAGTGCTGTTAAGGAGACCGGCCAAGAAAAGATCGCGAAATCCCTTGAATAGCCAAATTTCCTTAAGTAAGTGAAAGCCCATCAGATGATTATATCAAAAAATAAGATCCACTAATTCTTCTTTTCCAGTATTAATTTTGTATTTTACTGGATCAGTTGAAGAAATTATTTGTCCTCTCCTAATAACATAAAGTCTCGGAGGTTTAAGTCTAAGTGCTTCTACGGGGTTCTTGCATTGCAGTATGACTAAATCTCCATTGCAGCCTTTCTCTAATCCATAATTATCAAGGTGCATAACTTTAGCTGGATTGGTTGTGACAGCTTTAAAGCATTCCTTCATATCATCTGCGCCAGTCATATGAGCAACATGTAAAGCCATATGAGCTACTTCAAGCATATCGTGTGATCCAAGGGGGTACCAAGGATCCATGACACAATCATGTCCAAATGCCACATTTAAGCCGGCTTTCATTTGTTCTGGAACTCTGGTTAGACCTCTCCTTTTGGGATAGGTGTCATGTCTCCCCTGAATCGTGATATTAATTAATGGGTTAGGAATAATATGCAAATTTGCCTCTACTAGAAGTGCAATCAATTTTGAAAAATAGTAATTATCCATTGAGTGCATTGAAGTAAGGTGTGAACCTGCAACACGCCCCTCAAGACCAAGCCGAGTTGTTTCGTTTGCTAGAGTTTCAACGTGTCTAGACAGTGGGTCATCGCTTTCATCGCAGTGCATATCTACTAAAAGACCTTTTTTTTCAGCAATTTCACAGAGCGTTTTTACTGAATATGCTCCGTCAGACATTGTTCTTTCAAAATGTGGAATCCCCCCGACCACGTCTACACCCATTTCTAATGCAGTTTTAAGGTTGTTTAGACATTTTGCTCGGTACAACCCATCTTGAGGAAAAGCGACCAATTGAATATCCAAGAAGTCTTTCATTTCCTCTTTGATATCAAGTAAAGCTTCGACAGCCATCAAATTATCACCAGAGACATCTACGTGACTTCGAATACCAAGGGTACCCCTTGCTATGGACCATTTGCATAATTTTCTAGCTCTTTCCTTAATTGCATCTGCGGTTAGATCTTTCTTTAATTCTCCCCAAAGACTAATGCCTTCCAACAAAGTTCCACTCTGATTAATGCGCGGCAAACCATAGCTTAGGGTTGCATCCATGTGAAAATGGCTATCAATGAAAGGGGGGCTAATGAAGTGCCCTCCAGCATCAATTTCTGGTATATCAGAAATCAAAATTCTTTCAGATATTTCCGCAATTTTTCCATTTCTGATAAAAATATCAATTTTTTTTTGATTAAAGTCCAAGCAATTTCTTATTACTAAATCATTCATAGGATCCTCGTAAATTAATGCCTCTCACCCCTTCTAAATGGAATTAAGAGAGCTTTGGGGTATCTTGTTTTTTTTGCAGCTATTATCATAGCAACTATGCTTAATAAAAAGGGCATCATTAAGAAAAATTGATAAGGTATTACCGCGCCCGCTAGTTGTTGAGCTCGTACCTGGTAGGCATCAAGACCGGCAAATAGAAG
Source organism: uncultured Alphaproteobacteria bacterium (assembly GCA_902533625.1). GTDB lineage: Bacteria > Pseudomonadota > Alphaproteobacteria > Rhodobacterales > Rhodobacteraceae > CACKLF01. The sequence continues at coordinate 27,973 of CACAMI010000004.1, forward strand.
AGCTCCCAGCAGAGCACGCTCTGGCTTCCAGGTTGCAAAAATCACTAGTGCTATTGCTATCCATCCACGTCCGTTTACCATTCCAAAATAAAAGGCATCAAAAGCTGACATAGTTAAATAAGCACCACCAACTGCCATTAGTGCACTTCCTAAAATTACTGCCATTGATCTGACTAATAAAACATCAATGCCTTGAGCCTCAAGAGCCATTGGATTTTCTCCAGCCATTTTAATTGACAACCCAAAGGGCGTTGAGTTTATTAACCAAAAGATAAATACCACAGAAATGATTGCCAAATAAGTAAAAGGGGTGTGCTGGAAAAGAGCTTCACCAAGAAAAGGGATATCTGATAGAAAGGGTATGTCAATTGGCTGAAAGGGTTCTATTTTTGGTGGGGTAGTAGAATACGGTAAGATGAGTTTAAAAGAAAAGAAACCAAGTGAAGAAGCCAACATGGTTATCCCTATACCAGTGACGTGCTGTGAAGCACCGAGGTATACCGAAAAAATTGCATGGAGTAGTCCAAACATAGCCCCCACGAAAGCTGCTATCAGAATACCTGAATATAAGTCAGCTCCTTGATATACTGCCATCCATCCTACCATTGCTCCAACTGACATTATTCCTTCAATTCCGAGGTTTAGAACCCCAGCGCGTTCACAAATCAATTCTCCTAAAGTTGCAAAAATGAGGGGGCATGCGATTCTGATTGTTGCCGCCCAAAATCCTGCCGTAAAGAGTATTTCCACAAAATCAAATATCACGTTTTTGCCCTCCAAGAACTATCTTAAATTGAAGCATTATTATGCTTATCAGGACAGATAACACCGTTAAGGCCACGATTACGTCTGCTAAATATGTTGGAACATTCATAGCTCTGCTCATTGCATCTGCTCCGACATATATTGAGGCTAAAAATATGCCTGAAAATATAATACCAATAGGATTAAGGCCAGCTAGCATCGCAACGGCAATACCAGCGTATCCAAAGCCTGGCGATAGATCTAAGGTTAAATAACCTTTTAAGCCTGCGGTCTCTGTTACTCCAGCCATTCCAGCCATCCCGCCGCTAAGAAGTGCGACTATGATTATTGTTTTTATCACAGGAATACCAGCATGATGAGATGCAGAGGGGTTAATCCCAACAGCCTTGATTTTAAAACCGAGTATAGTTCGGGATAATATGAGCCATATAATTAAAGCAGTGAAAATAGATATAATAAAACCAAGATGCAATCTGGTCCTAGGTATAATCTGAGGTAAGACGCCTTCATCAATTACGGATGCTCCTTGTGGCCATCCAAGAGACATTGGATCTTTCCAAGGACCTTCTAAAAGATAGCCAACAAGTAATACTATGATAAAGTTCGTTAATAGGGTAGTTACCACCTCATCTACCTTGTAATAATTTCGAAGTAAGACTAATGGTAGAAGTAGTAGACCTCCGGCAAGTGCGCCTACTAAAAACAAAAAAGGTATCATTAGGAAACTGGGTAACTGTATCAAGCCAGTACCAAAAAAAGTTACTGCAAGCGCTCCAGCATAGAGTTGACCTTCAGCTCCTATGTTCCAGAACTTTGCCCTAAAAGCTATGGCAGCAGCGAGTCCTGTAAGGATTAAAGGAGTTGCTCTGGCAAGTGTTTCTGCAATAGCATTTTTTGAACCAAAGGCCCCCACAAATAGTTTAATATATGATTCAATTGGATTAACACCAGCCAATATGATCAAAATGCTTGCTATCATTAGTGAAAATATCACAGCACCTATAGGAGCAAAAAAGACGAGCCAAGGTGAAACATGTTCCCGCTGTTCTAATCTAAAGTCAATCATAGAAACCTTCCCCAGCCATCATAAGACCGACCCGAGCACGGTCTAAACCTTCTGCGGAAAAACTATTAGAAAGTTTCCCATTATAAATGACTGAAACAGTGTCAGAAAGTTTAAGGAGTTCATCTAAATCTTCTGTTATAAGAAGTACGGCATTTCCTTTTTTCCTTACATCCAAAATCAGTTTTTGTATAGACGCAATTGCTCCTTCATCTAGTCCTCTAGTTGGTTGGCAAGCAATTAAAACCTTTGGTTGCCTAATTAACCAACGTCCCAACAGAAGTTTTTGAACATTTCCTCCTGATAATAACCTTGCAGGCTGTTGTAAAGTCTGAGTTCTTACGTCGTAAGTTTCACAAAGTATTTGCGCTGCATCGTTACAGCTTGAATTATTTAGGAAACCTAGAGTGTTTCCCAGTTTCTCATCTGATATTTCTGTTATTACGGCATTTTCCCAGACAGACATATCTGCTACGAGCCCATCAATATTTCTGTCTTCTGGAATGTAAGCCACTCCAAGTTCCATAAATTTTTTTGGGTTAAAAACCTCTATTCTTTTCTTATCAAAAAAGAGCTCACCGTTTTTTGGTTTTAAATGACCAGACATCATTTTAGCTAAAGAAGTTTGACCATTACCTGTAACTCCCGCAATTCCAAGAATTTGTCCTTCAAAAAGACTTATATCCACTCCGTTTAATCCCTTCGTGGATTCATTAATCGGATTGCAAGAGATATTCTCAAGCCTCATAACTTCCTTACCTGGGGAGGATTTTTCTTTTTTTGGATAATTTACTGTCCCCCCAACAATCATTTCGGCAATTTCAGTTCGGTTAGCTTTGGAAGTGACGACTTCGCCGACAAGTTTTCCATGTCTTAATACAACTATTCGATCACTTACAGCTAGTATTTCGTTAAGTTTATGGGAAATCAAAATAACTGATAATCCATTCTTGACCATATTCTTTATAGTTGAGAACAAAGAGTCAGTCTCTTGAGGAGTAAGTGCGGCAGTTGGTTCATCTAGAATTAGAAGTGTACAGTCTCGATAAAGGGTTTTGAGTATTTCCAATCTTTGTTTTTCACTAACAGATAGATTTGCAACTATGGTGTCAGGGTTAATTGGCAGCCCAAATCTATCACTTAAATCTTGAAGTTTTTTTCTTGCACTCTTTTGGGGTAATGAGAAACTAAGTAATGACTGCTCCCCTATAATGATATTTTCTAAAACCGTTAAGTTCTCTGCAAGAGTGAAATGTTGGTGCACCATTCCAATTCCCACTTCTATTGCATTCCCCGGCTTTCCGGCTGGTAGTTTTGATCCTCGGAAAACTATTTCACCAGAATCAGGCTTATAGTGGCCGAACAAAATATTCATTAGAGTGGTTTTTCCTGCTCCATTCTCTCCTAGTATAGCTAAAACCTCTCCCTGCATCTGGGTGAAGGATATCTTATCATTTGCAACAAGATTTCCGAATCTTTTGCTAATATCTTTTATTTCGAGAAGGGCTAACATTTTTTTTGGTGCCCCCATAATGAGTATTTATCACAGGGACACGTTATAGAGTTTATTTTAAAATGTTGAAGTAGGTTCTTCGTCATTTATCTCAACGACAAAACTTCCTGCCAGAATATCATCTGAAAGTTTAGCTACCTGAGCCTTCACATCAGATGGAATTTTGTTTTCAAATTCATAGAATGGAGCCAAAGAAGCGCCACCGCCACTCATCATTGTCCAAGAGTGGTACTCTTCCGCTTTAAAGTTTCCACTTTTAACAAGTCCTATGGCATGATTGATAGCGTTTTCCATGTGCCATAGTGCTGAGGTTACCACCACGTTTTCTCCGTTCTCTTCTTTATTCATGTCGTTTACATTACCAAATGCAAGAATTCCTTTTTCTCTGCATGCATCAACTACTCCGGCTCTTTCGGCATACATGATATCAACACCAGATTCAATTTGAGCAAATGCAGCTTCCTTTGCTTTTGGAGGATCATACCAAGACCCTATAAAAGTCACCTTAAACTGAATCTCAGGCTTTACTGACCTTGCTCCGTTCATGAAGGCATGGAAAAGTCTATTAACCTCTCCAATGGCATAACCTCCCACCATTCCAATTTTATTTGCTTTAGTCATGTGTCCAGCGATAATACCCATCAAATAGCAGGGTTCATGAATGTAGTTATCAAAGACTGAAAAATTATCACCGTGAGGTTTAAAAGGATCACCCATTAAGAATGATATTTCTGGATAATCATCGGCAACTTTTCTTGCTTCCTTACTTATTCCGAAAGCTTCCCCCACTATCATTTGCATACCACTATCACAGTATTCTCTCATAACTCTTACGTAGTCCGTATTTGCGGTACTTTCTGAATAGACGTATTCTATTTCGCCTCTCTTGGCAGCCGCATCAAGCGCAAGATGTAACCTTGCTACCCATTTCTGCTGAATTGGAACTGTATAAATTCCAGCTACCTTTAGTTTTGATCCAGCAGCAACTGGCAAAGATGATAAGGCAGTCACCATTGCTGCGGTACCAACAGTAAATTCTCTTCGATTAATTAAAAGTTTAGGCATTTCATATTCTCCATTATTCTTTATGTTCGTATTAAGACAAAAATATTTGATTAAGGCGATTCTTTTTTTTCTTTTTTAGTAAAATAATTACCGATTATTTGTATTATATGAGATTTGTACTAATTTTGAAGCAGTATAAGAGCTAGGTTTTAGTTTTTTGATTGAATTATAAACAAAAGAATAAAGGAGTATCAACTGTTAGCCTTTTATTTGATAATAGGTGATAATTTGTTTATTAAATTGTTGTTCTACTCTTTTGTTTTTACCATAATAATTGTGAACTTTAGGATCCTGCTGATGTTTTATCTGACAAAAAAATTTGGGCGTTTTTATTTCATTTTTCTGAGCTTCCTACTTGTCTCAATTAGCGGCCCTTCAAATTCCCATGAGGTTTCAGTCAGAGATTTAATATTATACCATCCCTCTTTATTTTTTGAAAAAAAGGGTGAAGGTGAAGCCTTCTTTTCTATAACAAACGAGGGAAGTGATAGTGATTATATCATTGGATTTCATTCTGAATTTTCAAAAACTGTGGAATTGTATAAGTATAATGAACTTTTGGATAAATTCGATAATATTGGCAGAAGTAATACTCCTTACCTTGACCTAAGGGAGTCCCCTCTCGAAATTAAGCCAGGAGAATCTATCACTTTTGATTCATTGGGATATATATTGATTTTTAAAGAGGTTGATAGCAGTTTGAGCTGGTTTGATATGCATCAATCAGTAATTTTCTTTAGAGATTCAGGGGAATATAAAATTGATTTTGAGGTAGAATACAATGAGTGAAGAACGGTGTATAATCCGTCCATTTAAGCTAGAAGACAAAGAATCAGTAGTTGAGTTGTGGAAAATTTGTCGGCTTGTCAGGCCGTGGAATAACCCTGAAAAAGATATTGAGAGAAAATTGAGTGTTCAAAGTGAAATGTTTCTAGTGTTGGAAATTCATGGATCTATTATAGGAAGTGTAATGGCTGCATATGACGGTCATCGAGGTGTCATTAATTACCTAGCTGTTCATCCAGGTTATCAAAAAAAAGGCTATGGAAAAATTCTCATGACACATGTGGAGCAAGAATTGTTGAAAAAAGGATGCCCAAAGATAAATCTCTTGGTAAGATCAGATAATCTTAATGTAAAAAGATTTTATAAGGGTCTTCATTATGAGGAGCAGGATGATGTAAAAGTTTTTGGTAAAAGGCTTATACCTGATTAATGAAATGAAGTAATGGAAACTAATCACCAAAAGCCAGTAATAAATGTCGTTGCGGCAGTAATAAAAGAAAGCAATGAATTTTTTATTGCCCAGAGAAATAGGGAAAAAGATTTTGGACTCAAGTGGGAATTTCCTGGAGGAAAAGTAGAACCACTAGAGACATTTGAAGATGCCTTGAAAAGAGAAATAAAGGAAGAACTCAAGGTATCTATATCAATTAAAAGTAAAATTATTGAAGTGCCATATAGGGATAAGAGGCTTAATATCCTTCTTCATTATTATCTATGTGAAAAGATGGGAGATATTAGGCTTATGGAACATGAAAAAGGGGTATGGGTTTCTAAGCCTGATTTATATAAGTTTAAGTTTGCTCCTGGTGACCGTTTAATATTAAAGTACCTTTGAGTGGAAATATTTTTATTATCACGATATTTAATTAACTAAAATATTAGGGGTAAGAAACCGTACTAAACCCTTGTTTCTTCCATTCAATAATTCCTCCACTTACACTGAATACTTCTTTAAACTCGGTATTGGACAACATGAATTTAGTGGCAATTTTTGTACGTCTTCCTGTTCTGCATATTAGCAATACGGTTTGTTCAGGTGAAACGCTTTCTCTTAGGTCACTTATAAAAACATTTACGTTGGCCGTACCATTCTTGTTAAAAAAAGTTGAAAGGATACTGCCAAATATTACACCTGTCTGCTTCCATTCCTCTTCTCGCCTTATGTCTACTACCACAGCATTACTGTCTAGTAAATTCTTAAGCTGTGCCACTTCTATTTCTATGTCCTGCGCTTGAGCAACATTAAGATTCAAAAAAATAGAAAGAAGTAATGTAAGAAAATATCGCATGTCTTTTGTACTAAATTTTGACTGTAAATAATGTTATATATCTATGATGTTAAGTTATAGGTTTATAAGAGCGAAATGTCACACTTTAAAAATATAGAAATTTATTTTATTTAACGGTTGCAATTGTGGAGATTTGATTGACGCCAGAAAATATAGATCACTGTGAAGTTGTTGAGGACTTAAGTCCTTCAATTACTGAGATTAATTATCTAAGAAGAACGCTAAGGGGTCATTGGATGATCCCTTTGCGGTTTTGCCATACAAAGGGAACAATAGCGCACGGTGGAACCATATCATTCATTTTAGACACTTCAATGTTTCTATTGCTTTCAGCTCTAAGTAATAATGAAAAAGGGGGTTTGAGTCTGGGTCTTAATATTCAATTCTTTAATGCATGCAAGCCAGGAAAAGTAGATGTATATTCGAAGATGATAAAAGAGGGTAAAAATATTGTTTTTGGTTCATGCGATTTGTATCAGGGAGATTATATTGTTGCTTCTGGTACACAACAGATGAAAGTTTTTAGGAATAGTAAGGAGTTAAGCTTCAACACGTTTTTTTCAGAAAACATAACTTATGTAAGGTAAAGGTTGATCTACTTAAATTATGAACCTCTTAGTGTGATTCTTTCAACTTCAACAGGCTGTTAACTGAAACACAGAAAATCACAATTGCTCCGCCAGCAAGCGTTTGTGATGAAACTACTTCGTTGAGGAACAACCAAACCCACATAGGACCTAAAGAGAACTCCAGTAGCATGAAAAGTGTCACTTCAGATGCAGAAAGATACCTAGTTGCAAAAATAAATGCTGAATTTACAAAGCCCGACAGAACTCCGCCCCATAAAAAGCAATAAGCAATCTCTTTTATAGGAATAAAAATATTTCCAGCACTTACTATGTACGTAATTGCTATTACAAAAAAAGAAGAGATTAGAAGGCATGGAATCATATCTAGGTAGTTGTATTTTCTAAGAATTATAGCAAAGCAAGAAAAGCTAAGGGCAGTACAAAATGCCAAGGCCATGCCAGTAAATTGATTTGTCTGTAATCCTTCAGAAACCATCAATATGATCCCTAAAAAAGCAGTTATCATTATTAGAAATGTCTTTAAGGAAATGGCTTCCTTTAGTACAAAAAAGGCAATAGTTGCGGTAATGAACGGGATTGCACTCAGTGTAAAAAGTGTATTTGCAACTGAAGTAATACTAAGGCTATGAATGAAGCATATATTGGCAATAGCTAAAAATATTCCCGCTATTATACCAGGTTTTCCGACAGCAGTTAATGCGCCAAAAGACGCTAAGCCGTATGACTTTGCCAGAATTAAAGAAATTGCAATAAAGAAAGCTAAATTTCGGTGGAAAGTGATTTGCCAAGCATTTCCGAATGCAATTTCCCTCATTATCAGGCCACCAAAGCTAATGCCAACGGTTGAAGCTAATATTAAAAGTATTGCTAAAGATTTGGGCTTTAACATGTTAAATGCCTTTTTAATTTTGTTAAAGAAGTAGACTTTTTCTTATCACACTATTTTATTAATGGCACTGATAACAGCTCTTATAGGGGCCAAAGTAATACTGGTATCTATACCACAACCAAATACAGACCTGCCATCCTGTAATTTTAGTTCCACATAAGCTGCCGCCTCCGCCTTTGAAGTAGCACTCCGGGTATTTTGTCCAAAGTCTTCAAGTGTAAATTTGAGGTCAAACTCACCTCTAATACCGTCAATGAAGGCTGAAATAGGACCATTTCCAGTGGCTGAAAACTTCCTTAGGTTTCCTTTAAATTCTACCGCAGCAGAAATATTTTCTATGTCTGATTTTCGGCTGGCAGGAGTTGTCTCAAAGTTCATTAACTTCAAAGGATCCTCTAAAATATATTCTTGTGAAAATATATCCCAGATCATTTTACTGGTTATTTCTTTACCTGAAGAATCTGCTACCCTTTGAACATGTTTTGATAATTCAATTTCAGCCCCTCTAGGAAGTCTGATTTGGTGATCAGATTCTAGTAACCAAGCAGTTCCACCTTTTCCAGATTGACTATTAACTCTTATTATCGCCTCATAAGTTCTTCCTATATCTGATGGATCTATGGGGAGGTATGGAACTTCCCATCTTGAATCATTAGCTTTGGAAATATATTCCATTCCTTTTCTAATGGCGTCCTGATGGCTTCCAGAGAATGCAGTATGTACAAGACTTCCAGCATAAGGATGGCGCTCAGGAACTGGAATTTGTGTACAAAATTCTGCGGTCTCTATCAATTCATTTATATTACTAAAATCAAGTTTGGGATTAACTCCCTGTGTGAAAAGATTTAGGCCAAGCGTAACTATATCAACATTTCCGGTTCTTTCGCCGTTCCCAAATAGTGTTCCTTCAACCCGGTCAGCACCAGCCATTAAGGCTAGCTCAGTTGCTGCTACTCCGGTGCCTCTATCATTATGAGGGTGTAAAGATAATATTACTCTATCACGTTGTGAAAAATTATTGCTCATCCATTCTATTTGGTCAGCATAAATGTTAGGAGAAGACATTTCTACCGTAGCGGGTAAATTTATTATTACTGGTTTTTTTGGAGATGCACCCCAGACATCAAGTACAGCTTCACAAACCTCTAACGCATAATGAAGTTCCGTTCCTGTAAAGCTTTCTGGAGAGTATTGAAAAATTAAATCAGTGTCCTTGAGGGCATCCTTTTCCCGATTAATTATTTCAGCTCCATTTACGGCAATTTTTTTTACGCCCTCCATTGTTTCCCGAAAAACCACCTTTCGTTGCAATGTGCTCGTAGAGTTATATAAATGAATGATTGCTCTCTTAGAGCCCTTCAAACTTTCTATAGTCTTGATTATTAAAGGTTCTCTTGCTTGGGTCAAAACCTGAATTGTCACGTCAGATGGTATATGGTCACCTTCTATCAATTCCCTGAGAAAATTATAATCTGTTTCGGAAGCTGATGGAAATCCAACTTCTATTTCTTTGAAGCCCATATTTATAAGAGCTTTAAACATACGCATTTTCCTGTTGGAATCCATTGGTTCCACTAAAGCTTGGTTGCCATCCCTGAGATCTACAGAGCACCAAACTGGAGCTTTATCGATTGATGCATCTGGCCATTTTCTGTCTATTAAATTAATAGGCTTGTAAGCCTTATATTTTCTGTAATTCTCAGACATTTTTTTGGTCTTTTATAGTTTATTCTAATTTTGTTTATCCTTTCTTTTTATTCAGGACAAGACAAAGGTAAATTTTATTTGAATAATTATGAATAAGGTGCTTCAGTGTTAAAAGACCTAACTATTGAAAATATTCCCACAAAACAATTTTTTATACATGTTTGCATTGATTAGAATGAAGTAAATAAAAAGGAATTTCGATTATTGAATAAAAAAAACACATTTGTTCATTTGAGAGTAAGAACTTCCTATTCACTTCTGGAAGGGGCGATATCAATTTCAGGGCTGGTTGAAATTAGCTCAAAGCTTAATTATCCAGCGGTAGGAATAACAGATAGGGGCAATCTTTTTGGAGCGCTTGAGGCATCAGAAGCATTTGCAGAAAAAGGCATTCAACCTATAATTGGTTGTCAGTTAAATTTAGAGTTTTCAAAACAAAAAGAATCCGAGAAAAGTCAAAGAGCCTATATAGTGTTACTAGCTAAGTCCGAGGTCGGATATAAGAATTTAATGAAACTTTCCTCTACTAGTTTTCTTGAGGCTGGAAATGATACTCCTCATGTAAAACTTGAAACCTTGCAGCAATATTCAGACGAGTTAATTTTATTATCAGGAGGTCCAGACGGTCCTATTGGAAAACTTTTACTTGCTGGAAAATTTTCAGATTCCATGGATCTTTCGCAAGAATTCAAGGATATATTCGGTGATCGTTTTTATATTGAAATTCAAAGGCATTTGAGTGAAAGCGGGGCTTACCTTGATAAAGAAAAGTTTACAGAAGTTGATTTTTTGAAAATCGCATATGAAAAAGACATTCCCATTGTAGCAACAAACGACGTGTATTTTTTGGAAAAAGATATGTTTGATGCTCATGATGCTTTAATGTGCATAGCTGATGGAGACTTTGTTGATCAAAGGAAGGAAAAGGACAGACTGACAAGAAACCATCATTTTGCTTCGCAGGATGAAATGACTGAGGTTTTTGAAGATCTTCCAGAAGCAATAGCAAATACGATTGAAATTGCAAAGCGTTGCGCGTTCAAAGTAAAAAAGCGAGAACCTATACTCCCAAAGTTTGCGACAAATGAGGTAGATGAATTAAGAAAGCAAGCACATATTGGTCTAAAGGAAAGGATGAAGAACAGAGAGCTTTCTGCTAAGAAGGATATATATATTGAAAGATTAGATTATGAGTTAGCAGTAATCGAAAAAATGGGCTACCCTGGCTATTTTCTAATAGTTTCTGATTTTATAAAGTGGGCCAAAGGCAAGGGGATTCCTGTTGGCCCTGGGAGAGGTTCTGGTGCCGGATCTTTGGTTGCATATGCATTAACTATAACGGATTTAGATCCGTTGAGATACAAACTTCTTTTTGAAAGGTTTCTTAACCCAGATAGGGTCTCAATGCCTGATTTTGATATCGACTTTTGCATGGATCGAAGAGACGAGGTTATCTCGTATGTTCAAGAAAAATATGGCAAGGATCGCGTTGCCCAAATTATTACTTTTGGGGCAATGCTTTCAAAGATGGCTATAAGAGACATAGGTAGGGTTTTAAATATGCCATATGGCCAAGTAGACAGATTGGCAAAAATGATACCGAGTGATGGTGTCAAACCCCTTTCAATAAAAGAATCTTTGAAGGAAGAGCCTAGACTTTTTGAAGAGCGTGAAAAGGAAGAGGTTGTTGATAGGCTTCTAAATTACTCTCAAAAGTTAGAAGGACTGTATAGAAACGTTGCCACCCATGCTGCTGGAGTTGTAATTGCTGACAGGCCTCTGGATGAGTTAGTTCCAATCTATCTAGACCCCCGTTCCGAAATGCCGGCTACACAATTTAGCATGAAATGGGCTGAAGAGTCAGGTTTAGTAAAATTTGATTTCTTGGGTCTTAAAACATTAACAGTTATCAAGAATGCCATAGACCTTATTGCTCAAAAAGGTATTATGATAGATGTAGAAAATATTCCTTTTGATGATAAGAAAACGTTCCAATTATATTCAGAGCAAAAAACAGTAGGTGTGTTCCAGGTTGAAAGTACTGGAATGAAAGATGCTTTGCGCAGACTTCAACCAAATTGCATAGAAGATATTATTGCACTTGTGGCTCTGTATCGACCAGGGCCAATGGAAAACATCCCAAAGTTTTGTGATGTAAAAAATAATCGTGTGGAGCGAACGTTTATACACCCATCTATCGATGACTTGCTTGACGAAACTCAGGGTATAATTGTGTACCAAGAGCAGGTAATGGAGATAGCTCGTAGAATGGCTGGATATTCATTAGGAGAAGCTGACCTGCTAAGAAGAGCTATGGGTAAAAAAATTAAATCGGCTATGGACTTGGAAAAGCCTAGATTTCTAACTGGAGCCAACAAAAATAATATTGATGAAAAAACATCAAATTTTGTTTGGGATTTGTTGGAGAAATTTGCAAATTATGGATTCAACAAATCTCATGCTGCTGCTTACGCTGTTGTAAGCTATCAAACAGCTTGGTTAAAGGCAAACCATCCTGTAGAATTTATGGCCGCTGTAATGAATAGTGACATCCATAATACAGATAAATTAAGAAAATATAGGGTGGAACTGACGTCCTTAGGAATAGATTTGCTTCCGGCTTGCATAAACCAGTCTGAAAGTATGTTTAGTGTGGAGGGAAATAAAATTTTCTATGCTCTTGGTGCACTAAAAAACGTTGGAATAGAAGTGATGCAACGAATACAAAGGGAGCGTGAAAAGGATGGAAATTTTGAAGATATATTGGATTTTGGGAAAAGGATAGATTTAAAAAAGGTTGGGAAAAGACCTTTGGAGACCTTAGTAAGGTCAGGGGCATTTGATGATTTGCACCCAATAAGAAAACAACTTTTTTCTTCACTGGACCACTTAGTTTCATTTTCTGCAAAAAGTTTTGATGACAAAAACTCAAGTCAAACAAATTTGTTTGGTGAAAATATAGAGAAGATGTCATTACCCATTTTGGTTGAGGAAGTTGAATGGGAAGAAAATGACCGTTTAAGAGAAGAATATTTAGCATATGACTTTTATTTTTCGGGGCACCCATTAGATGAGCATTTTATTTCATTGGCTAAGATAGGAATCTTGAAAAGTACTGAAATTTATGAAAAAGCCAGAGCTAATCCATTGATGGGTAAACTCTGTGGGCAAATACAAACAATTCAAGAGAGAAAATCCGCCAGAGGAAACAAGTTTGCTTTCATTCAAATGGATGATCCAAGTGGTACATTTGAAGTTACAGTATTTTCCCAAGTTTTAGATTTCTCACGAGATTTTTTGTTTAAGGGTTCTAATGTAGTTTTGAACGTCGAAGCTTCCATTGATGGCCACCAATTAAAATTATTGGCCAAGAGTATAGAGCCTTTGGAAAAGGTAATTAATGAAACGCCTGGGATGGGTTTAAGGGTATTTATAGACAGTAAAGATGCTGCCAGAAATATTTTGGAACAATTAGAGGTAAGTTTAAAAGATAATAGTAAAAAGGAAGGCCCGATTGAATTAATTGTTATTAGTTCAGATCTTGAGAAAGATGTAAGGATAAAACTTTCTAAGGGATACAAAGTAGACCCAATGGTTGCAAAAGCCCTTAAATTGGTACCTGGAGTTATTGATGCTCAGACCTTTTAGTTTGTCCATACATAATATGTATCCCTTTGCAGCTCTGGTATTCCTTAGAAATGTAAACCAAGACACCAGGCCTTGTGGTGTCTCAATGGGTGAGGTATGAAGAGATAGATTAATAATATGCGCTAATTAAAATGACCAAAGAAAAGAAAAAAAAGCCTAAAAGGCCCATTCCCAAGACGCCAAGAGGATTCAGGGACTATATGTCTTATGAAGGTCAATTTAGAACTGAAATAATAAAAAAAATTTCTACAATTTATGAAATATATGGGTTTGAATTTCTTGAAACATCGGCAGTTGAAACTGTAGATTCTTTAGGCAAGTTTTTACCAGACGTAGATAGACCGAATGACGGTATATTTGCATGGTTAGATGATGATGACACCTGGCTGGCCCTAAGGTATGATCATACTGCACCTCTAGCCAGATTTTATTCACAATATAGGAATGATCTTCCAAATCCCTACCGAAGGTATTCCTATGGGCCGGTATGGAGAAATGAAAAGCCTGGGCCAGATCGATTTAGGCAATTTTACCAAATAGATGCTGATACAGTTGGCACAACACAAATTGGGGCGGATGCAGAAATGTGCATGATGGTTTGTGATGCCTTAGAATTCATAGGCATGGATGCTGAAGATTATAAATTTAAGTTAAATAATAGGAAAATTTTATCAGGTATCATCCAGATAGCGGGAATAGAAGAAAATCAGATGCATCCAGTGGATGATACCTTTTTTCAAAATGTATGTAGAGCAATTGATAAATTTGATAGACTTGGGTTGGAAGGGGTTAGGAAATTGCTTGGCTCTGGCAGAAGGGATGAAAGTGGAGACTTCACTGAGGGGTTAAATCTATCAACCGGCCAAATTGATTTCTTTACCGAGTTGTTGTCTTCTAAAGGATCAAGAAAAGAATTTCTCACAAATTTAAGAAATATCTTAAAAAAATCAGAGATTGGAACTCAGGGTTTGAATGAGTTAGAAGAGATGGTCGATATATTTTTAGCATCAGGTTACAGTGAGGATAAATTTTCTTTTGATCCCTCTGTAGTAAGGGGGTTGGGATATTACACTGGTCCAGTTTTTGAAGTGGAGTTAAATAAAAAAATAATAGATAAGAAGGGTAATGAACATTCTTTTGGCTCAATTTCAGGTGGAGGGCGCTATGATGATTTAGTAAAGAGATTTACAGGTCAGAATGTACCGGCAACCGGAGTTTCTATAGGAGTTGACAGGATAATAGCTGCTCTTAAGGTTGAGGAAAAAATCAAACAAAATACACTTGGTCCAATTCTTGTAACTGTTATGGATAAAGAGCGTTATAAGGATTATCAAAAAATTGTTAACATGCTAAGGCAAGGTGGCCTTCGAGCTGAAATTTTTCTTGGCAATCCTAAAGATCTTGGACGGCAATTAAAATATGCCGATCACAGAAAAAGTCCATTTGCAATTATTCAAGGTTCAGAAGAAGCTGAGAAAGAAATTGTGCAACTTAAAGACCTTAATCTGGGTTCAAAACTTTCTGAGACAATAAGTTCAAATGAAGAATGGAAGGCACACCCGTCGCAATTTGAAGTGCCATTAGCGAATTTAGTATCTGAAATAAAAACACTTCTCGAACCTAAAATGTAGAGAGATAAGTTTGGTAGTCTATATTGGTCTTCTTAAGGCTAGAAGCCCTTAATAAAAATTTTGAATATTTTCAAGAAAGTTTATACAATGCCGAGTTCTGAAAGGGCTAACTTGAGATCTTTCGGAAAGCTTTCATTTCCAGGAATAAATTTCTCAAAATCCTTTGGGGAGTCCTCTTCTTTTAAATACCTCCATCCTTGAAAGGGTCTTTTTTTGACAGGGTAGGTTAAATAAACATCAGGATCCAGTACCAGACTACACTTCATCACACCGTCGCTTGCCCTGACTTCGTCCAGAGATAAAATTCTCTGGCGAGCTAGAATATAACCCTTAAAAACCCAATAAATAGAACCGCCATTTAGCAATTCCTTTTCCCTTCTAGGTCGCATCCTAGTAACGTGGACTATATTAGCGTTAGAATTTTTTGATAATTTTTCTTGTTGCCAAAACCAAAGTTCTTCAACAAATTTGGCTCCCACGCAGATTTTTACAATATTTATTTTATTTTTAGACACGGTTTTTTTGTTGGTTAGATCTTTGTGACTTTATATAGGTTATAAAATAATAAGTTAAAGACATTATTATTTTCATGATACCGTTTTAATTTAGTCAGATATTGACAGTTCACGGTTATAATATTAAGACTGCCACACAAAATAATATTGGTGTTTGTGGCCTCTGCAAAGAGATGCCTGTCGCTCTTTAAAGAGAAAGGAAAACATCTTTCTATAGAAAAGAAAGGAACCAGCCGTGACAAAACGCACTGCTGCCAAGCATAAAATAGACAGACGAATGGGTGAGAATATTTGGGGAAGGCCTAAATCTCCAGTAAATAGGAGAGAGTATGGCCCTGGGCAACACGGGCAAAGAAGAAAAGCTAAGTTGTCAGACTTTGGTGTACAGTTGAGAGCAAAACAAAAGCTTAAAGGGTATTATGGAGATTTAACTGAGAAGCAGTTTAGAAGAATATTTGCTGAGGCTGAGAGATTAAGGGGTGATACTGGAGAAAAGCTAGTAGGTTTATTAGAGTCCCGACTAGATGCTTTTGTTTATCGAGCGAAGTTTGTTCAAACTGTATTTGCAGCTAGGCAGTTTGTAAACCACGGTCATGTTAAAGTGAACGGTAAGAAAGTGAACATTCCCTCTTATAAAGTAAAGGAAGGCGATGTGGTGGAAGTTAGAGAAAAATCTAAGCAGCTCGCATCAATTTTAGAATCAATATCATTGGCTGAGAGAGATGTCCCTGATTATATTAAGGCAGATCACTCTAAAATGAGTGCAGAATTAACAAGAGTTCCGTCTTTAAGTGATATTCCTTATCCAGTAATGATGGAACCTAATTTGGTCGTTGAATTTTATTCGAAGAATTAAACTGGGCTTCAACCAAAATAACCCAGAAAATATCCTGTTAGACTGATGTTCTCTTATTATAGGAAAGCATTGCTAGTTGTGATTGGGAAACTTAATTCCTTTGTTTATTGATTATTATAAAGATAAGATAGCACATCCAATAGTGCTACTATTTTTATTGGCTATTGCTATGCCAATATCGTTTGCGATTTGGACTGCTCTTCTGAACAATTTTGTAATCCAAATATCAAACTTTTCTGGAGTTGAGATTGGGTGGCTTCAAACAATAAGGGAAATCCCTGGTTTTTTGGCTGTAGGGGTTCTCATACTATTAATCTTTTTAAGGGAACAGAATTTAGCTATCTTATCACTTTTCGCTCTTGGCTTAGCTACCGCAGCTACAGGGTTTTTCCCGTCTTTTAGTGGTCTATTAGTTACTACTTTAATAGGGTCTTTCGGATTTCATTATTTTGAGACTGTCAATCAATCTCTTCAATTGCAATGGATACCTAAAGAAAAAGCTCCATGGGTTATGGGACTATTGATTTCTGCAGGTTCAGCTGCTTCTTTGGTTGCCTATTCAATTGTAGTATTTGGGTGGGAAAGATTTAATTTTTCTTTTAGTTATGTGTATGTCTGCGCGGGATTTACCACCGTTCTAATCGCGTTAATTTGTTTTATTTTTTTTCCAAGGTTTAATAGTCCCGTCAAGCAAAAGGGTAAATTGAAAATTAAGCGAAAGTATTTGCTCTACTACTTATTGCAATTTTTTGCTGGTGCGCGCCGCCAGATTTTTATTGTTTTTGCAACTTTTATGATGGTTGAGAAGTTTGGTCTCCATGTTCATGAGTTAACAGCTCTATTTCTAATCAACTTCTGCCTTAACATTATTTTTGCACCAATTATGGGTCGAGTTGTGCAAATTTTCGGTGAGAGGATATCTTTATGTATTGAATATGCCGGTTTAACTTTAGTGTTTTTAGCATATGCAGGTATCTACTACTGGGATTGGGGAGTGCAAATCGCTATATTCTTATTCATTGTTGATCACCTTTTTTTCGCTCTATCCATTGCAATGAAAACGTATTTTCAAAAAATAGCTGATCCTTCTGATATTGCTCCTCAGGCAGCAGTAGCATTTACAATAAATCATATAGCCGCGGTTTTTCTCCCTGCCTTTTTGGGTTATTTGTGGATTATTTACCCAAGTTTAGTTTTTCAAGTGGCGTCAGCTTTAGCGGTTATGTCTTTTATAACATCCATCTTTATTCCATCCAAACCTGCCCCAGGTAAAGAAAATATATTTTCAGGCACAAGAACTTGAATAATATTTTTTCAGCGCCTAATATTTATAAATAAAAAAAATCAGAAGGTTTTAGATGGCAATAAATTTCAAATTTTGGGATAATTCTTTAGAAATGAAAGAAGAAATTCATTATGTTAACGGACGATCCTTAAAAGGTCCATTTCCGGTAGGGTTAGAGTCTGCCATGTTTGGAATGGGTTGTTTTTGGGGGGTAGAAAAAGTTTTTTGGAATCAGCGGGGAGTATGGGTCACTGCCGTGGGGTACTCTGGTGGAAATACTGTGAACCCGTCCTATTCAGAAGTTTGCGGAGGTAATACAAACCACAATGAGGTTGTCTTTCTAAAATTTAATCCAAAATTAATATCATATAGAGAACTTTTGAAATTATTTTGGGAGGGTCATAACCCTACTCAAGGTAATAGACAGGGAAATGATATGGGTACCCAGTATCGAAGTGGAATTTACACGTTTAATTCTCAGCAGAGTAAGGAGGCAGAACTTTCGATGAAAAGTTATTCATCTAAGTTATTGGCGAAAGGATTCAGCTCGATTACTACGGAAATTATGGAAGCATCAGAATTTTTTTATGCCGAGGATTATCATCAGCAATACTTGGCAAAAAATCCAGGTGGCTACTGCGGGCTTGGCGGGACCGGAATCTCTTTTTAATAATTATGATATTAATAATTAATGTTACTGAAAGTATAATTTTTTGGATCAGCGGTGAGTAGTTTTTCTGTAATTGCATCACTTCCTAATAAAGAGCAAGCTGAGGCAGTTGGAAAAGCTATGGAAAGGTTCGTCCCTCAACCTATTGGTGTAGGTGTGTGCGAAATTAATGAGATTTCAGGAGATTGGGAAGTAAGTGGGCTATTTTTGAAGAAACCAGACCCTATTAAATTACATATTCTTGAAGTTTATTTTTCACTCAAATTCTTAATTAGCAATATCCCTGATCATGATTGGGTAGATAAAGTAAACAGAGATTTAAAACCTGTAATTGAGCCACCTTACATGATTTCAGGATCGTATTATTCGAGCAAGATTCCTAATAACAAGAAAGCTATAATCATTGAAGCGGCAATGGCGTTTGGAACCGGACATCATTCTACAACAATTGGTTGCCTCAGGGCATTAAGTTTTTTAAATAAAATTGGAGTATTTCCAAAAAGAGTTGTAGATGTGGGCTGTGGTACAGGAATACTAGCTATTGCTTGTAAAAAAACTTTTGGAGCCAAAGTGATAGCGTCCGATATAGATTATGTTGCCACCCAAACAGCAAAAAAAAATATAAAAGCGAATGGCTCAGCTCTTAGTGTACTTGCTTTGGAGGCTAATGGCTTAAATCATTACCTAATTAACTCCAGTAAAAATTTTGACCTAGTTCTTGCAAATATTTTGGCAAAACCATTAAAACGGATGGCTTTGGAAATAAAAGAAAATGTCAAAATAGGAGGGTATATTGTTCTTTCGGGCATTTTAGTAAAGCAAATAAATTCAGTTGAGGCAATTTACTTCTCTTTGGGCTTTAGAAGAATGAAGAAAATAAAAATTGGGGAGTGGGCATGTGTTGTTATGAAAAATTTCTGTCGATCTAAGAAAAAAAATAAATTATAATGAATTATGAAAAGTATTAGATCGGAATTCTTTTTCTATTAGCTAAAATGATTTTATTGATCCAAACTCGTATTATATTTCTGGGAGAAAAATGCAAATTATTGGTATTGACCCAGGTCTAAGGAAAACTGGCTGGGGTATAGTGAGTGTAGAAGGTAATATAATAACTCATGTATCCAACGGGACGCTTAAATCATCTAAAAGCAATGATTTGTCCCAGCGTCTATTAGAAATTTTTGTTCAACTTGTTAAGGTAATTGAAGACTTTAAGCCACAAGTTGCCGCAGTAGAGAATACATTTATTAATAAAGATGCCGCAGGTGCCTTGAAATTGGGTCAGGCTAGAGCAATAGCTCTTTTAGCACCGGCAAAACTAAGGTTACCCGTATTTGAATATGCTCCGAACACTATAAAAAAAGCTGTTGTTGGCGTTGGTCATGCAGATAAGTTGCAAGTGAAAACTATGGTTCAAATTCAATTACCGAAGGCAAAATTTGATGGTCAGGATTCTGTGGATGCACTTTCTATAGCTCTGTGTCATGCTTATCAATATAAAAACCAAGATAAATTAAAAAGAGCAATTTCAAAGGCTGGATAAAGATAATGATAGGGAAAATAAGTGGCACAATTGAGGTTATTAGTTCTGATTCGATTTTGGTTGATGTTGGGGGTGTAGGGTATATTATTAATATTTCTGCTAATACCAGAACCTCTTTGCCTTCTATTGGTGAAAATGTATCATTATATACTGATATGCTAGTTAGAGAAGACTCAATTCAACTAGTTGGATTTATATCATCATTAGAGAAAGAATGGTTTGGTTTATTAACTTCTGTTCAGGGAGTTGGTGCTAAGGCTGCTTTAGCAATATTAGGGGCTGTTCCTTTGAAGCAATTGTCACGATCGATTTCATTGGGTAATACAGACTATATTACTTCTGCTCAAGGTGTGGGCCCAAAAATCGCAAAGAGAATTTTGTTAGAATTAGGTCAAAAGGCTTTGAACTTAAATGACGATATAGAACAAAAAACTTCTTTGAGAAACCTCAATTCTAAAGAGATAATAGATGAAGAGAGTGGTCAAAATACCAGCCCAAGTGATTTTGAAAAGGATGCTGCTAATGATCAGGAGCCTGAAGCAATTTCAGCTTTAGTTAATTTAGGGTATGATAAATTAACTTCTACTAGGGTGGTTGCAAAAATTCTTGACGAGAGTGGTGAATTGCAAATTTCAGAAATTATACGACTTTCACTGCAACGTATGGCAGGGGAGTGATGTCTGAAGTTGATACTGGTATGAATTTGGAGGGTGAGTTTCAGTCTGGAGATCCTGACAAAGCTTTAAGGCCTCAATTATTGTCAGATTTCGTAGGGCAAAATGAAGTCAGAGCAAATTTATCCGTCTTTATAGAGGCGGCAAAGAATAGGCAAAATGCCATGGACCATGCTCTCTTTTTTGGCCCACCCGGATTGGGGAAAACTACTTTAGCGCAAATTATATCCAGGGAGTTGGGTGTAAATTTCAAGATGACCTCGGGTCCAATATTAGCAAAAGCAGGTGATCTGGCAGCTCTCTTAACAAATTTAGATGAAAGAGATGTTTTGTTTATTGATGAGATCCACAGGCTTAATCCCAAAGTTGAAGAAGTTTTATATCCTGCAATGGAGGATTTTGGTCTCGATCTGATGGTTGGTGAGGGTCCATCTGCTAGGTCAGTTAGAATAGAGCTGCAGCCTTTCACATTAGTGGGAGCGACAACGCGTCTAGGATTATTAACTAATCCTTTAAGAGATAGATTTGGAATTCCAGTTCGTCTTGAATTTTATGAAAACGAAGACTTGGTTAAGATTATTTCTAGGGCGAGTCGGCTGCTAAATGCTAAAATAGATCAGTCTGGAGCAGAGGAAATAGCGAAAAGGTCCAGAGGTACCCCCAGAGTCGCCGGAAGGCTTTTAAGGCGAGTAATTGATTTTGCCCAGGTTGAGGGTAACGGTCGTGTAACCTTAGAAATTGCAAAATCGTCTCTAACAAAATTGGGTGTTGATTCCTTAGGGTTGGAGGGCTCTGACAGGAGGTACCTTCTCCAAATTGCTGAAAATTATGAAGGAGGGCCAGTAGGCGTAGAAACTATCTGCGCAGCTCTTTCAGAATCGAGGGATGCTATTGAAGATGTTATAGAACCATATCTCCTTCAGGCTGGCTTAGTGCAGAGAACCCCTAGAGGTAGAGTTTTAAGTAAAAGAGCTTGGGAGCACCTAGGTATTAAAGTTCCGGAAACCGACACCAAAGCAACGGATAACCAAGGAAATTTCTTTACTGAATAATTAGATAGAAGCACTGATTTGGGTGATAAAGTTAGAGGGAGGAGAATACAATATCAAAGAAATTTGAAACACGCGTCTATCATGAGGACACTGATTTTTTGGGTATAGTATATTATGCTAATTATTTTAAGTTTATAGAGAGGGCTCGCTCAGAGGCAATTAGAGAAGTTGGTATTGATCAATATAACTTGAAGCTTGAACATGGTATTTTCTTCGTGGTTTCAAAGTTAAAAGCTAAGTTTGTACAAGCAGCAAAATTTAATGACTTATTATTTACGGAAACCGATTTGTTGTACATCAAATCTGCAAGCATTGGGTTGGAACAAAGAATTTTCAGAAATAAGACTTTAATTTTTACAGCTGAAATCAAACTGGCTTGCATTAATCAGGCTGGAAAGCCTGTTAAACTACCAAGTGAAGTAAGGAGAAATTTATTATCTATTTAATAATGTAAGGACTTTATACTTTAAATGAAATTACCCAATGTGCTAAGCTTGGCATATCAATTTTGAAGGTTTTATAATGGAATTAGGTATTACATATTTTGATCAAGCAACACTTACTGTAAAGATAGTGATGATCATTTTGATAATTGCGTCTATTTGGTCATGGACCGTAATAATTGAAAAGTTAATTTATTTTCCCCTTGAGAAGAGAAGAATAGACCGAACTGTTAAGAAGGTATTTGCAACTCATGAATGGGACAAAAGAAATGAAGAGTTGAATGAGAAACTGAAAGCAAAGAAAGAACTAAACATGACAGAGTTATTGTTTTATGAAGGGATGAGCGAATTAGGGCGGGAAACAAAGTCAAATGACTTGAGTGAAACGGGAATTTCCCGAATAGAGCGCATTTTAGATCTTACATTAATGAAAGTTGGCGATAAATATAATTCAGGTTTATACCTTTTGGCCACCGTTGGGTCGGTGGCTCCTTTTATTGGTCTCTTTGGCACTGTATGGGGAATAAAGAATTCTTTTGAAGAAATAGCATCTCAGCAAAATACAAATTTAGCTATAGTAGCTCCTGGTATTGCTGAGGCTCTTTTGGCAACAGCTTTAGGTCTATTGGCAGCTATTCCTGCAGTAATTTTCTATAACAAGCTTTCAAAAGATGCTGAAAGGTTAATATCTTTTCAAGAAATTTTTCTAGATAGATTTCTGAGAGAACTCTTATATTTTAATGAAATATTAAAAGTTAGGCAGCAGAACGCTAGTGGATCAAGTGGTGATGGTTTCTGAATGAAAAGTTTAGGGTCAGGTCAAAGTAAAAGAGTAAGTCGATCACGGGCATCTAGGCAAAGTCTACAGTTAATGTCTGAAATAAATGTGACACCATTTGTAGATGTGATGTTAGTTCTGCTTATCATATTCATGATTACAGCACCAATGTTAACCGTGGGTATTGAAATAGAAATACCTGAGAGTAATGCAAAATCCATAAAGAGTACAAATAGCGATGAAACTCCCTTTGAATTATATGTTAATAATTTAGGAGAAGTTTCAATTAATAATACGTCGGTTAATGACTCTCAAATGATTAAAAAGCTTGAAGTAATAGCAAGTCAACGGGATGAAAAGATTTTATACGTAAAAGCTGATGGGAGGAATTCGTACGGCCGAGTATCGAAAATTCTGGGTGAGCTCGATAATGCTGAATTCCTAGATAAATATGTATTGGTTCATCTTCCAGAGTCTGGGAAGGTGAAATAATTTTGAGGTTTGCTCTTCTTATCTCAGCAGCCTTTCATGGATTAATATTAGTTTCCGTAATAGGAGTTCAATTTGAAGATCAGGAAATTGAAGAAGAAAAGCAAATTTCTGGACCCGAGGTAATCAGTTTTGAGGAGTATTGTGACTTAAGTTCCGTTAATTGCGAAGAGCCGGAAAATTCAATTGAAATTGAACCTATAAGTGAGAATTTTAATACAATTAAAGAAGAAAGAAAGAGTGATTTTGATGGAAGTAATAATGAAGTTTTAAATCCTGACCTTGCCTCCCTCCCATCAGCTTTGTTAGAGCCTATAAATAAAGACAGTAAACCGCAGTATGAAATGGTAGAGATAGAAGAAGTCGAAAATCAAGAAAATGAAACGATTAATGACTTTAAGTCGGAAGGTAACGAAATAAAAACAGATATCATCACCTTATCTCATGAAAAGCCACCGCCCAGAAATAGTCAAAGAATTACGGAAGTTGCAAGTGATGATACTTCGCAGGAAAGTGATGTGAACATTCAAAATATTAGCACTGTATTTTCTGAAGATGCAAAATTAGTAGCGGAAGAGGAAGAGGGCCGCTCTCGTGATGAGAGTTCATCAGAAATCTCTGTAGAAGGTGAGTCAGTTGAAGCAGTATTAAGTGCAGCTCCAAAAATGGCTTTTTTGCCTCCAGTAAGGCCTAAAAATATTACCGATATGACAGATGATGAAGAAAGTTATGTAAGCTATGGAGATTTAGTGAACGAGGCTTTGGATCAGATCGCCGATCCAGATGATCAGCCTTCCATTAATGAAATTAACAATGCATCAGATAACTACACACTTTACAAGGTAGAAGAGGGCGTTAGATCTTTCTATAATACAGCCGTTTTGTCTGGCCTAGCGGAGCCCGAAAAGTATAAAGTGAGGGTCAAGTTTTTTGTAAATTCAGAGGGTGTACGAAGAAGTAGTATAACGCTTTTGGAACCAAAAAACCCCTCCGATAGGCATATGATTTCCTTCAAAGCTGCAAAGAATGCTATTATCAAAGCGCTAACGGATAAAACAAATTATATATCTAGAGAAAAATATCCATCTGGTATAAACATAATATTAAATTTTACTCCGTCTTTGGGAGTTGGCTATGATTAGTTTGAGATTTTTAGATAGGAGTTTAGGGTTGTTAAAATCATTAAAATTGTCTTTAGCTATAAAATTTTGCATTTTCTTCCTTTCTTTCGGGCACGCAAATGTTGTAGTAGCTCAAAACAATATAATAACTTTAGAGGGGAGTGTAAGTGGTGGTATTTTTGAGCCAATAAAAGTTGCCTTACCTGATTTCATAATTAGATCTGGAATTAATTATGGATTTATGAAAGATCTTTTGACAGTTTTGGAGAGAGATCTTGAGAATACAGGTTTATTTAAGAAAATTAATAGAAATGCTTACCTAAGTAAGGTTTCAGAATTTGATGCACCCATCCAATTTTCTGATTGGTCTTTAATAAATGCTTCTGTACTCTTGACGGCAGAATTAGAAAAAACTGGACCAGATGAATTTGAGATTAAATTTAGAATTTGGGATGTAATTTCTCAATCAAAGTTAGGTAAAGGGTTAAAGTTTACCTCCAAAACAGCTAATTGGAGGAGAGTGGCCCACAAGGTTGCGGATGAAATATATAATAGGGTAACTGGCGAAGGAGCTTATTTTGATTCAAAGATAGTATTTGTAGCAGAAAGTGGCCCAAAAAATAAAAGAGTAAAGAGAATAGCGGTAATGGATCAGGATGGGGCAAATGTAAGGTTTTTAACGGGCGGTAAAAATATTGTTATAAAGCCGATGTTTTCCCCTTCATCGGATAGTATCTTGTATACCAGTTATAAATCAGGGGTGCCTCGGGTTTACAAAAAAGATTTAAAAACAGGGAAAGAGTCCACATTTAAGTCACTACCGGGGATGAATTTTTCACCACGGTTTTCACCAGATGGGAAAAATTTTCTACTATCAATTACTAGCAAAATGAACACTGACATTTATAAAGTTTCTTTGAGTAATGGAAAGAAAACTAGATTAACAGATGATAGGGCAATAGATACAGCACCAAGTTTTTCACCAAATGGAGAAATGATAGTTTTCGAAAGTGATAGAAGTTCAACCCAACAGTTGTATGTTATGCGTTCAAATGGAAGTGGAGTAAAGAGGATCACCTTTGGCAAAGGTAGATATGGTGAGCCCGCTTGGTCTCCAAGGGGTGATTTGATTGCTTTCACAAAAATGGCAGATGGTTACTTTTATATTGGTGTAATAAAACCAGATGGTACTGGGGAAAAAATTCTTACTAAGTCCTCTAAGGATCAAGCTCCAACCTGGTCTCCTAATGGGAGGGTGATTATGTTTTACAGGGAAACTTTGGGGGCTAGGGGAGCTCCTCACATCTATATGATTGATGTGACGGGAGCAAATTTGAGAAAAATGAAGACAGGATCCTATTTTGCCTCTGATCCAAGCTGGTCTTCATTGCTAAATTAAAATTTTAGATCTACTTTATGAACATAGGAGTGGATAATTAATGGTAGCTAAAGAGAGGTTTTTTAAAATGCACATTACTAAATTGACACTATTAGGTCTTTTATTGTTTGCTTTTGCGTCCTGTAGGTCATCTGAAGGCTCAGGAAACTATAGCCAATCAATTATTGGGGATGGTAGTATCAAAATTACTCAGTTAGAGGATAATAAGGCGCAGATAGGTGAAACTGTTTTTTTCGGGATTGATGAAAGCTCAATTAGTTCGGAGATGATGTCAGTTTTGGACGCCCAAATCAGTTATTTGAAGGAAAACAAAAAACATAGCATCACGATTGAAGGTCATACTGATGAGCAAGGGACGCGAGAGTACAATTTAGGATTAGGTGCAAAACGGTCGAATTCAGTAAAAACCTATATGATATCTCAAGGTGTAAATGAAGATCGGGTGGAAGTTGTGACTTATGGTAAGGAGAGGCCAGAAGAACTTTGTTCTGAAGAGCGCTGCTGGAAAAAAAATAGGAGAGCGGTTACGGTTATAGCTGGTGGGTTCAATTGATAATGATAATTATATTTTATCCCTAATTTTTATTGCTCTTAAGGCCTTTTGGTTAGGTTAATTTATGAGAACTTGGTCTTATTTCTTCGTTTATTTTTTGTGTCTTGCTATTGGCAGTCTCAGTGGCATCGCTAATGCAAATGAACAATTGGAGGAAAGCCCTTATGGAAACCAGGAAGAAATTACAACAATACAAAAAGAGTTGAATTCTATCTCTTTAGAATTGGCTAATCTTCAAAATATTTTTGTTTATGGGAATGACAAGGTTCTTTCGGAAAGTGACAACTTAGATATTTTTCTTAAGTTAAACCGTCTAGAGAATAGGCTGTCTGGAGCAATCGGTTTTTTGGAGCAGATAGAAAATAAGCTGGTAATAGTAACTAAAGGCCTAATTCTGAAAATATCTGAAATAAATGAATTGCTGGGGCAAATTAGTACAGAAAATATTTCATCTAATGAAATTACCAAATTATATGATGATGTAAAAGAATCCAAGTTTAGCGAAATCGATAATGCAAACAATTTGTCAGAGGATCAGAGAGAGTATCTTTCCATCAAAACTATTTTTGATGATGGGAATTATGTATTAGCAATTGAAGAATTCACTAGTTTTATAATGAGGTTTGAGTCAAGTAAATTAACATTACGGGCAAAATTTTTGAGGGCGGAAAGCAATCTAAGAATTGAAAATTGGTCCCTAGCCGCAGAAGACTTCCTTGACACCTTCAGTTCTAAACCAAATGGGCCATTATCCCCTTATGCTCTTTTCGGATTAGCCCTAAGCTTATCTGAGCTAGGAGAATATGAACAATCTTGTGCGGCATTATTTGAAATTAAGAGACGGAATCCAGAGAAATTTAACCAATTCAAGGATCAGCTAAAGGTATCTACAAAAAGTTTGAACTGTAATGAGTACGATTGAGTTATATACTGGAGATCATAAATATGTACCCAGAACTAGAAAATCATATTGCAAATAGTATTTGTGATTTAGAGAATAAAAGTGTTGGACTGGCAGTCTCTGGGGGAGGAGATTCCTTGGCTCTTTTACTGGCAGCCACAATTTGGGCGCGTAAATCAAAAATTCAAATCTTGGTGGCAACTGTTGATCATGGATTAAGATCTAATAGTGGGAAGGAGGCGCTTTATGTCAAAGAAATATGCTCTACCCTATCATCTAAACATTTTATTTTGCCATGGGAGAAAAAGCAAAAAATAAAAAATTTACAAGACTGTGCTAGATTAGCTCGAATAAATCTTTTAACTGATTGGGCTAAGAGAGAAAAAATCACAACAGTATTATTAGGCCATTCTGCGGATGATCAGGCAGAAACTATTTTTATGAACTTTGTCAGAGGTTCCGGCTTAGAAGGTTTAAGTGGTATGCCAGTAGAATTTAAGAATTCAGGGGTAGTGTTCAAAAGACCTTTTTTGTCTGTAAAAAGAGATAGGTTGCGGCAATTTCTCGTAGATCATGATTTAAAGTGGATTGAAGATCCTTCAAATTTTGATGAGAAATTCCAGAGAGTTAAGGTAAGAAATATTCTTCCAAAATTAGAATATTTAGGGTTAACAAGCGATAAAATTATTTCAACAGGTGAGAGGATGTCTATTGCTAGCTCCTTCATTAGATTAACTTCTGCTGCCCAGATAGATAACTGCTTAACAATTAACCGTTGGGGTGAAGTTCAGTTAGATAGGAGTAAATTTCTAGGGATGGAGCGGGAAATTCAATTGCGTATTTTATCATCAATAATTGGCGCATTTAGTGGGAAAAAATATAGACCTAGGTATAAGTCTGTAAAACTTTTGTTAGAAAAATTCTTGGCTCACAGTCTCAATATGGGGATTACAGTTGGAGGCTCGAAGGTGTCTGTGATAAAAAAAAATCATATTTTATTTCAAAGAGAAGTCGCAGCGATTCCAGAAGTTACAGATTTAAAAGATCTGGAAATTTTTAAGAAGAATTTTGATGGTGAGAAGTGTTTAGAAGAAAATAAATTCCTGTGGGATAATAGATGGATAATTTCTGTAAAAAGTGCTAACTTTCTAGAGGATCAAAAAGTTGGTAGGGTGAAAAATAAGTCAATCCTAAAGAATTTTAGAGAAAGTATAAATGGTATGGCATATTATACTGCAGCTGCCCTTCCAGCCATTTTCAGTAAAGATGAAATAATTGCTATGCCAGGCCTAATCAGAAGTGATTCTTTAGAATTTAGTTTAGTTCACTCGCAAGAATCGTTTGTAAAAAGGTTGGAAAAGGGTCAATAATGCTATTGAATAATAATATTTAGTTATTAACTAAACATGTGTTAGGAGTAAAATGAGGTATTTCATTGGGTAACGGAAAAAATATAGCATTTTGGGTAATTCTATTTCTATTATTAATATCTCTTTTTAATATATTTTCAACAAATAGCACCTCAATGCTATCTAAAGAAGTCGCTTTTTCGGACTTTATGGATCAGGTTGAGAGTGGCCGCGTAACCTCGGTCAAATTAGATGGAGAAGCAATTGATGTATTGCTCGAAGGTGGAGAGCAGTACAGGGTGATACGACCAATTGGTAACGATGTTGTTACACCCTTAAGAGATAATGGGGTGAAAATTCAAGCGGTTAAGCAGGCGCAATCAGGTTTAATGTCTACTATTAGTGTTTGGCTACCGTTCATTCTGCTGATAGGCATTTGGATTTTCCTAATGAACCGAATGCAAGGGGGTGGTCGAGGGGGAGCGCTAGGATTCGGAAAATCGAAAGCGAAACTTTTGACAGAGAAGCATGGCAGGGTAACCTTTAATGATGTAGCTGGAATAGACGAAGCAAAAGATGAGTTGGAGGAAATTGTAGAGTTCTTAAAGGATCCTCAAAAGTTTGGTAGATTAGGTGGAAAAATACCTAAAGGAGCTTTACTTGTTGGTCCTCCAGGAACAGGAAAGACACTGTTAGCCAGAGCCATAGCAGGTGAAGCAGGAGTGCCGTTTTTTACAATATCTGGGTCTGATTTTGTAGAAATGTTTGTTGGAGTAGGGGCAAGTCGCGTTAGGGATATGTTTGACCAGGCCAAAAAGAATGCCCCGTGCATAGTTTTTATTGACGAGATAGACGCTGTGGGGAGGCACAGGGGAGCTGGATATGGTGGAGGTAATGATGAAAGAGAACAAACTTTAAACCAACTTTTAGTTGAAATGGATGGCTTTGAGGCCAATGAAGGGGTCATACTGGTAGCAGCAACAAATCGACCTGACGTGCTTGATCCAGCACTTTTGAGACCTGGTAGGTTTGATAGACAAGTTCAGGTTCCTAACCCCGATGTCACCGGAAGACAAAAAATTCTTAATGTACATGCAAAAAAGACTGTTTTAGGTCCTGATGTCGATTTAAGGATCATAGCTCGGGGGACACCAGGATTTTCAGGTGCCGACTTAGCCAACCTAGTTAATGAGGCGGCATTACTTGCGGCAAAAATTGGTAAAAGGTTTGTCGGCATGGAGGACTTTGAAAATGCTAAGGATAAAGTTATGATGGGATCAGAGCGGCGATCTATGGTTATGACTGAGGATGAGAAAAAATTAACAGCATATCATGAAGCCGGGCACGCAATAGTTGGATTAAATGTGCCTCAGCATGACCCAATACATAAAGCTACAATAATTCCTCGTGGAAGAGCGTTAGGTTTGGTGCTTAGTTTGCCGGAAAGAGACCAACTTTCTGTTACAAAAACTAAATACAAATCAAAATTAACTATGGCCATGGGTGGAAAAGTAGCTGAGGAAATGATCTTTGGGGCAGAAAATGTGACATCTGGTGCAGCATCAGATATTCAGCAAATAACTAAAATTGCCAGGGCAATGGTGACACAATTTGGCATGTCTGAAGAATTGGGTAATATTGATTATGCAAATGAGCAACAGTCATACCTAGGTCCAATGGGTGGTGGGCATCAGTCTGGACCTGAAACTCAGAGTAAGATTGACTTTGAAGTTAGAAAATTGGTTGATGAGGCATATGAAGGCGCGAAGAAAATACTAAAAAAACACAAATCTGATCTTAAAAGATTGGCAGAAGGTTTGCTTGAGTATGAAACCCTGACTGGCGACGAAATAACAAAAGTCATAGAAGGTAAATCTTTAGATCGTGATGGGGAAAGTCACCCTGATGAGAATGGCCCGCCAAGTTTAACAGCGGTTCCAAAGGCTGGAAAATTTAAGAGACCAGGCGAAGGAAAACTTTCACCCCAGTCGTAAAATTTTTATTTTTTGGAATTAATTAAGGCTTATGTTTCGGCGTTAATGCCAATTCAAATGTCGTATCTGTAGTTGTAAATAGTGCTGGTATATCTGAAAACAATATTTACAATTTTTAGGGAAGCATGATGGAATATAAATCAGACATAGAGATAGCTCGAGAAGCCTCAAAGCTTCCAATACAAGAAATAGGGAATAAACTAGATATCCCCACTGACCATTTGTTGCCTTTTGGTCATGATAAGGCAAAAATTTCTACAGAATTTATTAACGAAAAATCGGGCAATCGTGATGGAAAATTAATCCTGGTAACCGCCATCAACCCAACTCCGGCAGGTGAAGGTAAGACAACAACCACAGTAGGTCTTGGGGATGGCCTAAATAAAATTGGTAAGAAGGCAGCTATATGCATAAGGGAAGCATCCTTAGGCCCTTGCTTTGGAATGAAAGGTGGAGCCGCTGGTGGAGGCTATGCTCAGGTTGTTCCAATGGAAGAAATGAACTTGCATTTCACAGGTGACTTTCATGCCATAACAAGTGCGCATAATCTACTATCCGCAATGATTGATAACCACATTTATTGGGGTAACGAACTTGACATTGATCAGAGGCGAGTAGTTTGGAGAAGAGTGATGGATATGAACGATAGAGCTCTTAGGCAAATTACAGCCAGTTTAGGAGGTGTGGCAAACGGGTTTCCTCGTGAAGCCGGTTTTGACATTACCGTAGCCTCAGAAGTAATGGCTATACTTTGTTTGGCAAATGATTTGGAAGATTTGCAAGAGAGGTTGGGAAATATAATTGTAGCCTATAGAAGAGATAAGTCACCGGTTTTTTGTCGAGATATTAAAGCTGACGGGGCCATGACAGTTTTATTAAAGCAAGCTATGCAGCCTAATTTAGTACAAACATTAGAGAACAACCCAGCCTTTGTACATGGCGGACCTTTTGCAAATATTGCGCACGGCTGTAACTCCGTGATTGCCACCAAAACTGCACTTAAACTTGCTGATTATGTTGTAACTGAAGCTGGGTTTGGGGCTGATCTCGGAGCAGAAAAATTTCTCAATATTAAATGCCGAAAAGCCAATTTAGAACCGTCTGTAATAGTTATCGTTGCAACGGTCCGGGCAATGAAGATGAATGGAGGTGTTTTGAAATCTGATCTCGGTCCTGAGAATGTAGAGGCAGTAAAATCAGGGTGTGTTAATCTTGGGAGACATATAGAAAATATGAAGTCTTTTGGAGTTCCAGTGGTAGTAGCTATAAACCACTTCGTTACTGATTCAGATACTGAGGTTGGTGCAATTGAAGATTATGTAAATTCCCAAGGATCTGAGGCAATTTTATGTAAGCATTGGGCAGATGGATCTAACGGTGCGACTGACTTGGCGCAGAGAGTATCAGAGTTAGCAGATAAAGTGGAAGGTAATTTTAATCATCTCTATGAGGACTCTTTGTCTCTTTTTGAGAAAATTGAAACGATAGCAAAGAAGATTTATAGAGCTGATGAAGTAGTAGCTAACCATTCGATAAAGGAGCAACTGCTAGCTTGGGAAAAGGCGGGGTATTCTCATCTACCGGTTTGTATGGCTAAAACACAATATAGTTTTTCTACAGATCCTAATCTAAGAGGCGCACCAACCGGACATTCAATTCCTATAAGAGAAGTAAGACTTTCGGCAGGAGCTGGATTCGTAGTGGCAATTTGTGGTGATATAATGACTATGCCTGGGTTGCCTAGGAAACCAGCTGCAGAGAGTATTATGCTTAATGAAAGCGGCCTTATTGAAGGTCTTTTTTAGGAGGTCATTATGGTGGCTAAACTGATAGATGGTAAAAGCTTTGCTGTTCAAATTAGATCTGAAATAGCTACACAAGTGAAGGTCTTATTAGACTCAAAAGGTATCAAGCCAGGACTTGCTGTTATCTTGGTTGGTGAAGATCCGGCCAGTCAGGTTTATGTTAGAAGTAAAGGAAAGCAAACAATTGAAGTAGGCATGAGTTCTTATGAATACAAGCTCGATAGACATGTTTCCGAAGGTGATCTACTTGGTTTAATAGAGAAATTAAACTCTGATGAAAAGGTAAACGGAATATTGTGTCAACTTCCTTTACCAGACCACTTAAATTCAGATCTGGTAATTAATTCTATAAATCCTGAGAAAGATGTGGATGGTTTTCATATTTCCAATGTAGGACTTCTAGCTACTGGACAGAAGTCAATGGTTCCTTGTACTCCATTAGGGTGCCTAATGATGCTAAGATCAGAGTTAGGAGACTTGTCAGGAAAGAATGCTGTCATAATAGGAAGATCAAATATTGTAGGGAAGCCAATGGCTCACCTCCTCATAAAAGATAGCTGTACGGTTACTATAGCTCATAGCCGAACCAAAAATATTGAGGAGCTCTGTAGAAGTGCTGATATTCTTGTAGCTGCTGTCGGCAGACCAGAGATGGTAAAGGCTAATTGGATTAAAGAAGGTGCAGTCGTAATAGATGTGGGCATTAATCGGGTTGAGGTAGATCCTGAGATAAGTTCAAAAGGTTATAAAATTGTTGGAGATGTAGATTTTGAATCAGCAAAAAGTAAAGCAGGTTTTATAACTCCGGTACCTGGAGGTGTAGGGCCTATGACTATAGCATGCCTACTAGCCAATACCCTGACAGCTTGTTGTAGAAAAAATGGACTGCCAGAACCGGATGGTTTAACAGCTTAAGTTAGTGTTCCCCATAAATCGTATTCTGATGCTTCGTCCACGATAACTTTGCAGAATTCGCCGGGCTTAAGGCCTTGAAAATTAGAATCAATGAATAAGTTTCCATCTATTTCTGGAGCATCTGCTTTTGTTCTGCAGGTCGCTCCTTCTTTATCAACTTGATCTACAATTACATCTAGCGTTGATCCAATTTTTTTCTGTAACCGTTTAAAGGATATTTCTTGTGCTTTTTCCATCAATCTATCAAATCTATCATTTTTTATTGCTTCTGGTACTTGATTCGGCATGTTGAAAGATTTTGACCCTCTAACATTTTCATATTTGAAACAACCAATTCGATCAATTTGTATCTCTTCGACCCAGTTTAAAAGATTTTGAAAATGCTCTTCCGTTTCTCCTGGAAAGCCAACAATAAAACTGGAACGTATAGTGAGTTCAGGGCAAATTTTTCTCCAGGATATGATTTTTTCGGAGGTATTAGTATGATTTGCGGGTCGGGCCATTTTCTTTAGTATTTCTGGATGGCTGTGTTGAAAAGGAATATCCAGGTAGGGCAAGATTTTCCCACTCGCCATTAGTGGTATAATCTTTTCTACTGAAGGGTAGGGGTACACGTAATGCAGCCTTATCCAAATGTTGAGATCACCAAGTTCCGTGGTTAGGTCCAAGATATTTCCAAAATCCTCTTTTCCATTATGTTCTTTTAATTGATCGAAGCCATATGCTGACGTATCCTGAGATATTATCATAAGCTCTCTTACCCCAGCTTCAGCCAACTTTTCAGCTTCTCTAATAATTTGGGATCTTTTTCGGGAAACAAGTGGCCCTCGCAAGTCTGGGATTATGCAAAACTTGCATTTATGATTGCAACCTTCTGATATTTTTAGATATGCATAATGACGGGGGGTAAGTTTTATTCCTGTCTCGGGGATAAGACTAACGAAGGGGTTTTTAGATGGTGGTAAAACCTTGTGAACTTCCTCGATAACTTTTTCATATTGATGTGGACCGGTAATCGCTAGAACATTAGGACTGTGTTTTCGGATTAAATCCTTTTCCTTTCCTAGGCAACCAGTGACTATAACTTTGCCATTTTTAGACATAGCTTCCTCTATGCTGGATAAACTTTCAGCCTTGGCGGTATCTAAAAAGCCACAAGTATTTACAATAACAGCGTCTGCTTCCTCATAAGATGCTGATATAGAATAACCCTCAGATTTGAGTCGTGTTAAAATTCTTTCACTATCAACCAGAGCCTTTGGACATCCTAGACTTATTAGTCCTATTTTGTTATCGCCTGTTCCCAATGTTAATTCCAAATTTTAATTTTGAATCATTATTCTAAATAAAGCTCTTTTCATGAATTTTAGCAGAGCGAGTGCCATCTGGAGTTCTAACATTAATATCTGATCTCTCATTGCAATACTCTATTGATATCATGCCTAGGGAAACATTTGTCTGAAAATTTGGAGAAAATGCGGCAGATGTAATTTGACCAATTTTTTTATCTTTAAAATATAATGGCCAAGGCTCCATGCATAATGGCACCGGCTTCCCACTTATTTCAATTGATTTAATAATTTTATCAGGTCCAGTTTTCATAATTTTTCTAAGAACCTTATCACCAATGTAAGATTTTTCTGATAAAGGAGAGCAGAATTTCTCTAAACCGCATTCAATAGGATTATTTTCAATTGTCATATCATTGCCGTAAGATAAGAGCCCGGCTTCTACCCTTTCGATACCATTAGGACAGCCGGCAGCTACATCTAAAGGCTTTCCAGCTTCAAAGAAAGTATCCCAAAGATCTTCCGCATATATTGAGCCTTCAACATAAATTTCAAATCCACCTTGCTTTGAATAGCCTGACCTAGCGGCAATAAAATTAGTATCCTTAAATGGAACTTTGACTATTGAGAATAATTTAATGTTCTCAAAATCTATCCCAAATACCCGTTTCATCAAATCATTAGATAGCGGGCCCTGAATACCTAGAATAGAAACATCAGGTTCAAAAATTTTCACTTCGAGCGATAAGCCTGTAGCTATTCCAGAAACCCATAATAATACATCGCTATCAGCTATCGATATCCAATATCTATCTTCTTCGACTTTTACTATCACAGGGTCATTGATGATCCCTCCAGAAATATTGGTTATTGGGGCATAAGAACATTTATCTAGACTTAGATTCTGTAAATCTCTAGGGGTAAGTAAATTCACAAGCTTTTTGGCATCTCTTCCTACTATTTCCACCTGTCTTTCACATGAAACATCCCAAACTTGTACTGCACTTTTTAGATGATGATAGTCATCTTCAATTGATTTGAATACTGTTGGCAAAAGCATATGATTGTAGACGGTAAAATTACTTACGCCAGCACCAAAAACTTTTTTTGAAAAAGGTGTTTGTCTCAATCTGCGGGTAATAGAAATTCCTGGTGTGTGCATATTTGATCCTTAAGTCTGAAACCTTTTGCTACAATTACTTGGTTGGTTTGTAAATTAAAATCCAATCTTCTGGAAGAAATGTTTCCCATTTCATTAAGACAGTAAGTAAATTCTTTTAAATTTAATCAAATTCAATTAGTTTTTAATTGAATTATATAGGTGCTTTTTTATGGAAAAGACAATATTCATTATAAATGGTCCCAACCTTAATTTGCTTGGTAAGAGGGAGAAAGACATCTACGGACAACAGACCCTGGGAGATATTGAAGAGTTGTGCAAAGAAAAACTAAAAAATTCTGACTTTTCATTATTTTTCTGTCAATCAAACTCTGAAAGTGAAATCATAAATTGGATTCAGAGGGGTATCAATGACGCATTAGCAATCATCATAAATCCTGCGGGTTTTACGCATACATCCGTTGCAATTTTAGATGCCTTAAAAGTGTTCGATGGAATGGTTGTTGAAGTACATTTGAGTGATATTTCAAAAAGAGAAAGTTTTAGGCACTTTTCATATGTATCAGAACGTGCTGACAAAGTTATTAAAGGTAAGGGTCCTGATGGTTATATAGAAGCTCTGGATTTTATTTCTGAAAACCTTTTGAAAAGCTGAACTAATTTTTTTTATAAATGAATCGGAGTTTTTTAGTTATATCAATTTGTTGACTTAGAAATTTTTCCCACTTTTTTGTTCTGGTGAAAATTTAATAATCTTCAGCTATAAATATTAATCTACCTCCATTGATTATTTTAAGTTTCCTGGAGCTTTCCTTCCAAGAATGAAAATTCCTATGAGAAAGAAAAGTACTGCGGTAACCATTCCAGCACGTTCATTTCCAGTCCATAAAATTAGGGAAGCATAAATGGCAGGACCAACAAATGATGTGATTTTACCTGCAAGCATGTAAAATCCGAAAATTTTAGCTGTGTGCTCTGCTGGAGCAACACGAGAAACTAGAGATCTACTAGCAGCCTGCACAGGGCCAATAAATAATCCTCCAATAAGAGCCATCACCCAAAAGACACTCGCATTAGGTGCAACTAGGAATCCGATGCCTATAATAAAAAGGCTAACCAAAGATACTCTTATAGTTAGAAAAGCACCGAAGCGATCGTCGAACCAACCTCCAATAAGAGCTCCAATGCCGCAGCTAAGATTGACCGCTATAGCAAAATAAAGAACCTCCGTATTGGAAAATCCAAAAACTTTCGCAGCAAATATTCCTGCAAATGCAAATACAACGCTTAATCCGTCTGCATAAAACATTCTAGCGATAAAAAATCTTGCAAATCCGGGGATTTTGATAATCTCATTCCAGCCAGTCTTAACTATTTCAAATGGATTCGATATTTCTGAAGAGGCATCTGCTTCCTTAACTAAAAAGAAAAGGGGAAGGCTAAAAATCAATAGCCATATGCCGGCTAAGATCATTGTAGCCCTTACATGTTCCGAGTTTTCTTTTTCCAGACCAAAAGGAGCCGTTTCAGGTAAGATAAATACAAACAAACCTATGGCTAAAGCAATTATAGCTCCAAAATAGCCTACACCCCAAGCCCAGCCAGAGACACGCCCCATATTCTCTTTAGTTGCCACTGAAGGTAGTAGGGCATTGTAAAATACAAACATCAGCTCATTAGCAACTATCGAAAAAAATGAGAAAATTATAGCAATCCAAAAGAATGATGGCATTGGTTTAGCATTCCACAGAAGAACTGTCGCAACGACGCCAATAGCTGTAGTCACGGCCAAGAAGATTTTTCGCCTTGCCTTTGCGTCGGCGAAACCACCTAATACAGGTCCCAGAAGTGCGACAGTTAATGCAGCCACCGACGTCATATATCCCCAATAAGCAGTACCGTTTTCAGGGGCAATTGTAGTGGTAAAATACACTGCAAAGATAAATGTTGCATGCATAGCTCCGACAGCCGAATTGCCAACATCAAACAGTGCATATGCAGCTGTCGCTATTGGTCCGTTTTTTCTATCGTGATCAATTTGATTATCCATAAAGCCCCCTTTTATCCCTTAAGGTCAATAAATAGTTTATTTGTTATAAGTAGGCAAATTTTTTCTCTTAGACTTTCTGCA
Organism: uncultured Alphaproteobacteria bacterium; assembly: GCA_902533625.1. Lineage (GTDB taxonomy): Bacteria > Pseudomonadota > Alphaproteobacteria > Rhodobacterales > Rhodobacteraceae > CACKLF01. The sequence goes on from CACAMI010000004.1 coordinate 65,804, forward strand.
AGAATATTTTATTATCGATTGAGAAATTTATTTTTATAATTTATCGAAGGTCCGATGCCCCACGACAATCATAATTCTCCCAATGACGAATCTTCTGATTTACCTGACGAAATGACACTAAGGGTTAAGTCGCTAGAAACCATACTCACTAAAAAGGGATTAATTGATCCAAAGACTTTAGATGAAATTATTGATTTTTATTCAAATAAGGTCGGGCCGAAAAATGGTGCGTACGTAGTAGCAAAATCATGGACGGATGATAAATTTCGAACTCAGATTTTGAAAGATCCAGATAAAGTTTTGAAAGAGCTTGGCTTTTTTGGCCGACAAGGAGAACATGTGGTAGTGCTTGAGAACACTACCGAAGTGCATAACCTTGTGGTCTGTACTTTATGTTCCTGTTACCCATGGCCTCTTCTAGGCTTACCCCCTTCATGGTATAAATCTGATGAATATCGCTCCCGTTCGGTTAGAGAACCTCGGGAGGTTCTAAGGGAATTTGGTTTTAATATACCAGATGAACAAAACATCAAGGTCTGGGATTCAACGGCTGAAGTAAGATATTTGGTGTTGCCAATGAGACCAGAAGGAACTGATGGAATGTCTTTAGAGGAACTTTCAAGTTTGGTTACGCGGGATAGCATGATAGGGGCAGGCAATCCAATTTCACCTCGGAGAACTGATGAGTAAAGTTCATGACATGGGAGGCAGAGAGGAAAAAAGGCCAATACCTTTTTTATCCTGTGCGGATAAATCAGAGGAGTTGTCACCTACTCATTGGACCAGTAGAACTCTTGCAATAACCCTTGCAATGGGTTTCCTAAGAGTTTGGAATCTCGATTCTAGTAGGTTTTTCCGTGAGAGCTTACCAAAGTCAGAATACCTTTCTTCATCTTATTATAAAAGGTGGTTTTTGGCACTAGAAAAGATGATAGAAAATTTTGAAATCATTTCTAATGACAACGCAGACAAATTTTCCAATAAAGTTTTACAACCTGAAGAAGTTTCTAAAGTTTTAAAGAAAGGCAGCCCTAGTATTAGATCAAAGAAAGAGTTGCCAACTTTTTTGATTGGAGACGAAGTCTTAACTCGGACGAACTTTAAAAACGTTTTTTTTAAACGTGGCCACACAAGACTGCCAGAATATGCTATGGGAAAGAAAGGAAGAATAATTTTATACCATAGGGCTCACGTATATCCCGATAGTAATGCTCATTTTAAAGGAGAAGCCCCTGAGTACTTGTATACAGTTGAATTTGCCTCGCAGGAGTTGTGGGGCAAAAGTTATCCAAATAGAAAAGATACAGTAACTTTGGATTTGTGGGAACCATATTTGAAGAAAGCTAATGAAGCAAAGTAATCCTTTTTTTAATAAAACCTATGCTATTGAAAAATTTGAGGAGCCCTGGCATGCTCAATTGTTTGCGGTAACAATAAATCTTAATGACAACCAAATATTTAGTTGGAGTGAGTGGGTGGCAGTTTTTAGTAGAAACTTAAATGGGGTAGAGAAATGTAACGAAAGCAAAACAGGTTATTTTGAAATCTGGCTAGACTCTTTAGAGGAAATTCTTTTGGAAAAAAAGAAAATACATACGGAGAATTTAAAAGAAGTCTTAGACGGATGGGTTTCCGCTTATAATTTTACGCCCCACGGTAAGCCGGTTAGATTTTCAAAAAAAATAAATTTACTTTAAGTTTCTTTTCGTACATTCTTATAGAACTCTTGGGGTGTTCCTTATTTAGAACTGAGATTAACCCATTGAACCTGAACCAGATAATACTGGCGGAGGAAAGAGATGAAAGAAGATAAAAAACTTCGGATCATAAATCTGCCTCATTTAAACAGTATTTTACGATAACTAAGGATAAGTGAACAGCATGATTATGAAATTATTTATTACTTCCGTTACATTTTTTTCTTTAATTTTTCCACTTATGGGTTTGTCTAAAGAGACCCTTACAATTTATACATATGATAGTTTTATAACGGAATGGGGCCCGGGTCCGGCTATTAAAGAAAATTTTGAAAAAAAATGCGATTGCGAAATAAATTTTATAGGACTAGATAGCTCTATCGGCATCCTAGGTAGGTTGCAGATAGAGGGGAAAACCTCAAAAGCTGACATAGTACTTGGATTAGATACAAATCTAATGTCTGTAGCGAAGGAAACTGGATTATTTGCGCCACATAATGTGGACGTTAGCTCAAAGGTGAATTTACCAGAATCAGTTCAAAGTAAATGGGAGGATAATTTATTCGTGCCTTTTGATTGGGGCTATTTTGCTTTTATTTATGATAGTGAAAAGCTCAAAGAGCCCCCGCAGTCGATGCAGGCTTTGGTTGAAGACGATGATTTTACCATAATTATTCAGGATCCCAGAACCGCAACTCCTGGCTTGGGCCTACTACTATGGATAAAATCAATTTACGGAGAAGATTCGTCATTAGCTTGGAAAAAACTTTCAGAAAAAATTGTTACGACAACTAAAGGTTGGTGGGATGCTTATTCTCTATTCCTTAATGGCGAGGCAGACATGGTTTTATCATATTCTACGTCACCTGCTTATCATATGATTGCAGAGGGTAAAAATAATTATAAAGCAGCTGAGTTTAAAGAAGGGCACTATGTTCAAATTGAGGTGGCGGGACTTCTTAACAGCTCTTCTAATAAGGATTTAGCCAGATCTTTCTTAGAGTTCATTCTTACCGATGATTTCCAATCAGTTATACCTACAACTAATTGGATGTATCCTGTAATTACTACAAATAATCCCAAGGAATTTTCTGAGCTTATTAAACCGAAAAACGCGTTTCTGTTTGATTCAAAAAAAGTTAATGATAACCGAATTTCATGGATACAAGAATGGCTTGAAGGTTTGACTCAACAGTAAATGAGATGATTAAAAATCAATCCAATGGAAGCAAAGTTAGCATCTCAGTTTTAGGTGTTGGGGTAACAATAGTAATTTTAGGGGCATCTCTTTCTTTAATGGTGTTTCTATACAGGTTTGGTGTTGGTAGCCAAACCTTAGATTTTTCGCAGTTATTGAAAGATTTTCGGGTGGGAGCTATTTTGTATGTAGCGGGTCAGCAAGCCTTAATATCCTGTTTTGTCTCCTTCTGTCTTGCAGTTCCAATTTCTTCTATTTTAGCAAAAAGGTATTATTGGCACATTTTTCCGCCACTATTTGGTATGCTGGGTTTGGTACTTGTTATGCCAACAACTGTTGCTGCAGTAGGGATTTTGAAGGTTTGGGGTTTGAATGGCTGGTTAGCTCAAACGTTTGATACTATTTCTTTTGGTACAGTTGGTTGGGTTAATATTTATGGATTGCATGGTGTTGTGTTAGCCCACGTGTTCTTTAATTTACCATTAATGATTAGAGTCTTAACTCCAATTTTTTTGAGCTTCCCTAAAGAGCACATTTTTCTTTCTGAGCAGTACGGCTTTTCACGAGTAAAGTTTTTTTGGGTCCTTGAGTGGCCTGCAATCAAAAGAGTAGCTTTTTCCCTAAATGTATTAGTATTTCTATTATGTTTTACTTCCTTTTCCCTTGTATTAATGCTTGGTGGAGGACCAAAAGTTACCACTCTTGAAGTAGAGATTTATTCTGCAATACGTTTTGATTTTAGTATCGCTAAGGCAGCAGCATTAAGCTTAATACAGGTAGCAATAGTGGCATGTGTTATTTTTCTTTTAACATTTTTCGAAAATGGACTGTCAAATAACTCGGCAATCTATTTACCGTTAGGTAATAGGCTTAATCAAGAAAACTTTCCAAGGGCACCTTTAAGAAATTACAATAAAGGTTTTGTGATCAACTTAATTAAAGATATTTCTTGGTTGTCTCCTCTTATCTTTATAATATTTTTACCCTTTTTTGCAGTTATTTTATCTGGATTTTCTGAAAGTTTAATAAAGGTTTTAAAATGGGAAATATTTTGGGAATCCTTAAAAAACACTATTCTTATCGCATTTTTGAGTTCATCTTTAGCGATTTCACTTGGTTTTTTGTTAGCTTATTCAAAAGTAATTCTCAGGGGTTCTAATTTTTTTGGTAGGAATTTTTTTCTTGGGTTGATTGAAAGCTCTATATTAATATACTTGGCAATCCCTGCCATTGTTCTTGGTACAGCACTATTTATTGTATTGCGACAATTTGCGGATGTAGTAGCGCTATCGTGGCTAATTCTGGTGTTATCAAATGTCTTCTTATGTTTACCTTTCGTAGTACGTATAATCGAGCCTAGGTTATTCAGCTTAGAATCCAAACATAAAGCTCTTTATAAGTCATTGGGCTTAGTGGGAGCTAAAAAATTTTTTGCGGTTACTTTACCTGGCCTTAATGTGGAATTGGGATTAGCTCTTGGGATAGCTCTTGCATTTTCTGTTGGAGATTTGAGTGTAATAGCATTGTTTGGAAGCAATGATTTCCAAACCATACCGTGGTTAATTTATCAGACTGCTGGAAGGTATGGTTTATCAGATGCAAATGCTTTAGCTCTATTATTACTTGTTGTTACTTTTTTCTTTTTCTTCTGCTCCAAGTTCCTAGTTCGAAAAGTCTGCTCAATATCGGTAAAAATATGAGGTCTTATGCTTGAACTAAGTGATATTAAATTTAGGTACCCAAAAGGAAAACATTTTCAATTTTCTTACAAGTTTGATTTATTGACGCCTGTTGTTATTCAAGGGGCATCCGGAAGCGGGAAATCAACCTTATTAAATATTATTGCGGGATTAATATCACCTTCTTCCGGATATCTCCGCTTCGAAGATAAGAATTTACTCAAAATTTCCCCATCTGAGAGGCCGTTATCTGTTTTGTTTCAAAGTGGAAATTTGTTCGATCATATTAGTTGCCTTAGGAATGTTGAGATAGGATTAAATATGAGAAGTAGGATAAATAGTGAGGAACAGTTTATAATTGAGGAAGTTTTCCAGAACTTAGGGATTTCTGATCATAAAAATGTGTTGCCCACGGAAATTTCAGGTGGACAAAGGAAACGTATAGCATTGGCTAGAGCAATCGTTAGAGCAAAATGTTTAGGGAAAAAACTTATGTTGTTAGACGAACCTTTTAATGGATTAGATTTTGAAACAAAATCAGAATGTATCGATCTACTTAAGGATGGATGCTTTAAGGAAGGTTATAAAGTTATCATTGTTAGCCATGACAATAATGACCCAAAACTTTTAGGAGCTAATAGAGTAAAGCTAGAAAATATTCTGAGATAATTATTTCCTCTGATTAAGGAAGGTAAATAGTCTAGTGGAAAAATTTTTGATGATGTAATAAGGTCAACAGAAGAATTGTAATTTTAATCTGTCTTTGGAGATAAATATGCGAAGTAATGTCGTTGTAGCTGGCGTGGGGATGACTAAATTCTCGAAACCTGGAGAAAATGAGAACTACCTGGAGATGGGTAAAAGGGCAGTAAGTGGTGCTTTAGAAGATGCCGGTATAAAATACGAAAAGGTTGAGCAGGGCTTCGTTGGGTATGTTTATGGGGACAGCACTTGTGGACAAAACGTGTTGTATAAAGCTGGTATGACAGGAATTCCCATTGTAAACGTGAATAACAATTGTTCCACAGGTTCATCTGCTCTTTATTTGGCACGGCAGGCGATAGAGCACAAAATATCTGATTGTGTAATTGCAGTCGGATTCGAACAAATGAGGCCGGGGGCTCTATCTGAAGTATGGACAGATAGGCCAAGTCCACTTTTGGATTTTGACAAAAAATGTAAAAATTTGGTTGGGAGTGCAGAGATCCCATTAACTTTAAAATATTTTGGGGGTGCAGGTCTGTCGCATATGAAGAAATATGGGTCATCCATAAATGATTTTGCTAAGATTCGAGCCAAGGCTAGCAGGCATGCAAAAAATAACCCCTTGGCACTTTTTCGCAATGAGATTTCAGAGGAAGATGTTCTAAACTCACCTGAAATTTGGCCGAATGTAATGACAAAGCTTATGGCATGTCCTCCCACATGTGGAGCTGCAGCAGCTATTTTAGTATCCCCTGAATTTGCGACTGCATTAAATATAAATTCTTCCGTTAGGATAATTGGTCAGGCTATGACTACGGATGATTCAGGAACTTTTGAAAGTGATGACATGATACAACTCGTTGGTTATGATATGTCGAAAGCAGCTGCCCAACAAGTTTATGAGCAAACCAGTATTGGTCCAGAAGATGTGAGCGTGGTAGAGTTGCATGATTGTTTTGCTCAAAATGAATTGTTAACATATGAGGCTTTGGGCTTGTGTCCAGAGGGTGGGGCATCAAAATTTATTAATGATTCCAATAATACCTATGGTGGAGATGTGGTAACAAATCCTTCAGGTGGTCTCCTATGTAAAGGTCATCCCCTAGGAGCTACTGGTCTAGCACAATGTTATGAGCTTACACATCAACTGCGTGGAACTGCTGAAGACAGGCAAGTCGATAAGACCAAGATGGCGATGCAACACAATCTTGGGTTAGGTGGAGCCTGTGTTGTAACAATGTATCAACGTTCGTGACTAATATGAGAAAGAATTTCTTCGGAGATGGTTCATTTCTACTGTTATAAAATTATATCGTTACCCTTTCTCAAGTATTATATAAGAAAACTCGTTAGATTAATTATTTAAAGAAAATGGATAATAAAAATAAGAGGCGTCGAAATAGAAGACGACATCATGGGGTTGAAGAAAAAGCTTCACAAACTTCAATAGATTTTCCTAAAGTATGGGGTGTGTCTTCTCTTTGGACGCCTCCCTTAAATCATAACGAGTTGACAATATTAGATGGCGCAGTAAAGGAAATATTAAGCAAGACTGGGCTTAGCGAAGCCCCAGATGCAGCAAAAGAAATTATAATACAAAATGGAGGACAACTTGATCAAGATAATCGCCTTTTGTTCCCAATAGACCTCGTTTCGAGGTTTCTTGATGAAGTTCCCAAGGGAGTAAAACTTTGCGGCAGGGAACCTGATTTTGATATGGAATGCTCTGGGAGGAATTCTTATTTGGGTTCTGGTGGCGCCTCACCCAATATTTTAGATATCGAGACCCAGAGTTATAGGGAAACAAAATTGTCCGATATTTATGATGCCGCCCGTCTTGTTGACAGAATGGAGAACATACATTTTTTTAGCAGGCCAATGGTGGCTAGGGATATGCTTGATGAAGAGTCTCTTGATATTAATACTGCTTACGCTTGTTTAAAAGGGACAAGGAAACACATCATGACTAGTATAACCAACCCGCATGACGTGTCGAAGGTAGCCGAAATGTGCTTTATAATTGCGGGAAGTAAGGAAGCTTTTTTGGAACGTCCCTTTCTGTCTTTAAATATAAACCACAGTGTGTCGCCGTTACGGTTTGATTCTCGCTCTGCAGAGGTTATCATTGAAGCTGCAAGGATAGGAATTCCAATCCAGGCTAATACTTTTTCTCAGGTAGGTGCCTCTACTTCTGTATCTATAGCTTCTTCTATAGCTCAGACATCAGCTGAAACTTTTTCTGGAATGATTTTGGCTTGGTTGGTTAATCCAAATGTGAAGGTAATATTTGGTGGGCGTCCAATGATAACAGATTTGCGGACTGGGGCATTATCGGGAGGTGGCGGAGAGCAAGCTTTTGCCATGGCTTACTCTGCACAGCTTGCTCAATATTATGGTTTATCAAATTCCTGCATTGCTGGCGCCACTGATAGTAAACTTCCTGATTCCCAAAGCGGATATGAGAAGGGTATTAGCGTATTAATGGCGGCTTTAGCAGGATCAAATCTTATAACTCAGGCGTGCGGAACTCAAGCGAGCCTTATGGGAACTGCCTTGGAGAGTTATCTTATAGATAATGATATGGCTGGAGTAGTTCTTCGATCGATACATAAGCCAGAATTTGACCGCAAAGCAGTTTGTCTTGATATTATTGACAGAGTTGTTAGAAGCGAGGGACATTTTTTGGGTGATCCTGAGACTTACAGCCGAATGAGAAGTGACTATTTGTATCCCCAAATCAGTAATAGAGACTCTATTGAAAAATGGGAGTCTGAAGGTAAGAAAAGTGTTTATGACATCGCAAAGTTAAGGGTGAAAGAAATATTAAGTACTGATGATTCGAACTACATTTCTAAAGATGCGGACGAAAAAATAAGGGCCTTGTTTGAAATTCATCTAAATTAGCGTTTGAAAAAATTAATCCTTATAATTAGAACCAGCCACCTAATTTTAAGAAGCTCAAGCAAAAAATAAACATTATTGTGGCAGTGAAAATTTCTACAAATCTCCATGCTCGTGGAGAGTTAAATAGGGGACTTAGTTTAACTGCTCCTAAGCCTAGTGCAGAAAAGAAAATAAAACTTGCAAGAGTAGCACCAATGGCAAATGGCAAAAGGTTTTCTGGTCCAAACGGAATTGAAAGAGATCCGATCAATATTACGGTGTCTAGATAAACATGAGGATTAAGCCAAGTCATCAAGAAAAGTGCAGAAACGACCCCGTATAATTTTTTATTATCCTTGTTACTTATTGCCAAGCTATTGCTATAAAAAAATGCTGAGTGAAGTCTTATTAATCCATAAGAACCCACCCATAATGCAGTCAGTAGAAATATAATAGAATCTATTTTTTCAAAATATGGTGTAATTAAAGCGCCAATCCCATAAGTCCCTGCAAATATTAAGATGCCATCAGAAAATGTACAGAAAAGTATAGAGATCCAGACGTATTCTCCCAGTAAGCCTTGACGAAAAACAAAAGTATTCTGGGCACCAATAGCCATAATGAGTGATAAGCCTATTACAAGACCTGAGATAAAGGAATTAACAATCATAAAAAGGTAGCCTCTAATTTTTTTATTAGAATTTCTTGATCTTTTGTCTAGGTTTTTCACATGCAAGAATATAAACTTTAGTGATTTAAACTTAAAACAATCCTAAATACTAGCCCATCTAACAAATTAAAAGGTATTTCTAATGAACAAGCAAATTTTACTAAAATCCAGACCACAGGGCCTACCAACTTTACAGAATTTTAATTTTGTGGAAAGTGATGTGCCGAAAATTATGCAAGGGGAAATACTTGTAAAAGTAATTTACTTTTCATTAGATCCTTACATGCGAGGAAGAATGAATGATGCCAAGAGTTACGCCAAACCAGTTGAATTGGGTGATGTTATGGAAGCAGGAGGCGTAGGAGAGGTTGTGGAAAGTAATTCGTCAAAATTTAAGGTTGGTGATATTGTTTCGGGTATGACAGGATGGCAGGAATATTCTGTTTTAAGCGATAAATTTGTTCGAAAGATTGACCCGGATTTGGCGCCAATATCTACCTCTCTCGGTGTTTTAGGTATGCCTGGACTTACTGCATATTGTGGTCTTATGAGTTTTGGAAAGCCTAAAAGTGGTGAACAAGTAGTGGTATCAGCTGCATCAGGTGCAGTTGGTGCTGTCGTTGGTCAAATAGCAAAGCTAAAAGGCTGTACAGTAATAGGGGTTGCTGGAGAAAATGCTAAATGTGATTATGTGATTAATGAACTTGAATTTGACGATTGCTTAAATCATAGGGATGAAAATTTTAAATCTAGGATGCGTGAAGTCTGCAGTTCTGGCGTGGATATATATTGGGAAAATGTTGGCGGCATAACCTTTGAGGCAATTTTACCATTAATGAATGAATTTGGAAGGATTCCTGTTTGTGGTCTGATTGCCCACTATAATCAAACTGATTTACCTGTTAGCAAAGACAGGATTCCTGTTCTTTTTAGAAATATTCTTACGAAACGACTTTCGTTGAGAGGTTTTATTGTTTGGGACTTAAAGGATCAAGAAGAAGAGGCTTTAAAGCAGCTGTCATCGTGGGTTTTGGAAGGTAAGATAAAGTATAAGGAGGATGTAGTTGAGGGAATTGAATCAGCTCCAGAAGCATTTATTGGATTGCTAGAAGGTAAGAATTTTGGAAAAATGTTAATTAAGACAGCTCCTAAAAATAACCTATAAGGTTTTAAATTGTATGATGTGGATAGAACTAAGGGAATCATAATAACAGTATTAGGTGTTTTATTTTTAATTCCCGATAGTTTGCTAGTTCGTCTGATAACCGCTACACCTTTGGCAATATGTTTTTGGCGTGGCTTACTTGGAGGTAGCTTATTATTAATTATTTATTTGATTTATGGGCTTTTATCTAAGGATAATAAGCGACTTGATTTTACATTAAAGGAAATTCTAATTATTTTATGTATAGCTTTGAGCACAATTTGTTTTGTCCTCTCCGTTAACTATACAACAGTAGCAAATACTTTGTTTCTTCTCAGTACTGCCCCATTTTTTTCTATATTTTTAAGTTATTTTTTATTAGGGGAAAAAATAAGGCTTAAAGATTTGTGTGCAAGTTTAATTGCTCTGATTGGTGTCTTTATTATTTTACTGGGACCTCAGGCATCCAATAATACATTAGCAACCTCTTTAGGGGATCTTTTTGGGATAGGTATAGCTATTTTTACAGCACTAGTTTTGACTTTAGCGCGACACGGATCGTCTAAGTTAGTTATAAGATCTAATGCCATTGGGATGTATGCGGTGGCCCTTTTTGTTCTGCCATTTGTAAAGAATTTTTCTGTTGAACAGGAAACAATTTTGTACCTTTTAATTTTATGCCTGATTTGTGTTCCGATTGGTAGTTTGCTTATATTAACAGGCCCAAAGTATATTTCTGCTTCAGAAGTATCTCTTATAATACTCTTACAAGTAATATTAGCTCCAATCTTAGCTTGGCTAATTTTAAAGGAATATCCGGGGCTAAGTTCTTTGGTTGGTGGAATTTTTGTTATTTCTGCTCTCCTAATTGTCAATTTGAAAGGTTTTTCCAGGTCTTAGCTATGTTGAGATAGGATCTTTATAGGGATTTCACTATGTGCTCTTATTATGATGGCATTTAAAGTTAGATTTTTGTATTGATTGATTTATGAAAAGTAAAAATATTGTTCATGTGATCTCTTGTCATGCTGAAGGTGAAGTAGGGGATGTCATACTCGGTGGTGTGGCCGTTCCTCCTGGAAACACACTATGGGAGCAACGGAATTTTATACACAAAGATGAAAAGCTTAGGAATTTTGTTTTAAATGAACCGAGAGGAGGTGTGTTTCGGCATGTAAATCTTTTAGTTCCCCCAAAAAACTCTAAAGCGGATGCTGCATTCATAATAATGGAGCCTGAAGACACTCCTCCAATGTCTGGTTCGAATTCTATTTGTGTAACCACGGTTCTACTTGAGACTGGTATAATTGAAATGAGGGAGCCCGTTACTAAACTTACCTTAGAGGCACCAGGAGGCCTCATTAATGTAAGAGCCGAGTGCAAGGACGGTAAAGTAATAAAGGTTTTAGTCGAAAACGTACCTTCCTTTGTTCATAAACTAAATGCAAAACTTAAATTGGAAACTTTAGGAGAATTAAAGGTAGATGTTGCATTTGGAGGTGACAGTTTTGTGATAGTGAATTCAGAGGAGTTGGGTTTTAAGGTAATAGAAGGTGAGGCACGTCAACTGGCAAAGCTTGGAATGGAAATCACTAAGGCTGCTAACAAGCAAATAGGATTTTCACATCCTACAAATTCAGATTGGAATCATATTTCCTTTTGTTTATTTGGTGGACCCTTAAGGCAATTGAATGGAAAGGTTTCTGCAAAATCCGCCGTAGCAATAAGACCAGGAAAAATTGATAGATCACCCACAGGTACAGGTGTGTCAGCTAGATTGGCTGTTTTGCATTCACAAGGGAAAATTAAAAAGGGTGATGTCTTTTTAGCAAATTCAATAATAGGGTCTTCATTTGAGGGCAAGGTCATTGCTGAAGGAAACTTTGGAAAATTGTCTTATATAATTCCTGAAATTTCTGGGCAGGCTTGGATTACAGGAACACATCAGTATTTTGTTGACCCAAGTGACCCTTGGCCAGAAGGTTATCGTTTAAATGATACGTGGGGCATTAGTTAAACATCATGCCGTTTAAAAAAATATCGAAGGCTTAATATGGAAAATTTACCTATTATAGATATAGAAAATCTTTATTCGAATGATAGTGACTTAATTTCTGAGGTTGATAAAAAGATTGCTTTTGCGGCAGCATCAGTTGGATTTTTTGTGATTACTGGTTATAGGAAAAAGAATATTGTGAATTTTGAGGCTCGTAAGAAAATGCTAACGATTTTTGATATACCTATGGAAAAGCAAAGGTATCTGTGGAAGAAAAATTTTGCACCAAAGAATAAGAATCTATATAGAGGCTGGTTCCCGCTAACTTCTTCATTAGCTAAAAATAGAGAGGGATTTGAGATGGGTCCAGACATAGCCCGAGACCATAAAGACTATGATACTAGTGATATACTTCAGGAGAAAACCCCTAGACCGAAGTCGGAAGATATACCTGGTGACTGGATAAAGACGTGCAAGAGTTATTATCTTGCTATGGAGCTAATTGGAGAAAAATTACTCTGTTCTTTGTCACGGTCTCTAGGGATTAGCGAGCACATATTCTTGGAAGCATTTCGAATGGGCATATCGACACTTCGTCTTCTTCACTACCCTAAGCGCGATGATTTCTCAAAAGAGATAGAGGATACTCCAGATAGATTTACTATTTTTAAGGGTAAAAGATACGAGCAAATAGCAAGGCCTCATGTCGACTCTGGGCTCTTAACTATTTTGGCACAGGACAACGTGGGAGGGCTTCAGGTAAGATCTCATTCAGAAGGTTGGGTAGAAGTTCCATTAATTGCCGATAGCTTTTCTGTGAATTTTGGAGGCTTAATGGAATATTGGACAGGTGGGAGAGTAAAGGCCACCTTGCATAGGGTTTTATCCTTAAATGAGCGTAGATACTCTGTTCCATTCTTTTTTGAACCTCGACCTTCAACAGTTATTAGTCCCTTGCCAATACGCGGAAGCAAAAAATTTGAACCATTTCTTTATGGAAATCACCTATGGGAGAAAACAACTAAATTCCCCGAGAATAAGGGGCTTGAACATCTTAGACCTCCAAGGCTGATGAATTAAAAAGAATATGACAAAAATTTTAACTAAAACCATTTAGGAGAGAGCAATGTATCTTCAAGAATTAGATAGTGAAAAATTAAAGAAACTACAGTGGCAGATTATGCAAAATGTGGCGGCATCTGCTATTATTCCATTAATGAGAATTGGTGATGAATTGGGGCTCTTTAAAGTTCTTGCAGATAATGGCCCTTGTACAGATGAAGAATTTTCAAATCTGGCCAAAATTGATAATAGATATGGAAGGGAATGGTTGCTTGCCTTATGTGCTGCAGGATATTGTTCTGCAGATGAGGACGTGAACAAATTTCATTTGTCTCCAGAACAGCAAGCCGTCTTTGCTTTTGAAGACAGTCCCGCTTTAATGATAGGAGCATATGATGTTCTATCAGCAAATGTGCACGGGATAGATTCGGTGCGCGAAGCATTTAAAACTGGCGAAGGTGTTCATTATGAGAAATTTCATCCCTGTTGCTTTCAGGGTACCGCTCGATTTTTTAAACCATCTTATGCAGCTAATTTGTTGAAAAAATGGCTTCCAAAAGTTTCTGGAGTAGTTGAAAAATTGAAGGATGGAGGAAGTTACGCAGACATTGGTTGTGGGTTCGGTGTTTCTACATTAATGGTCGCCGAAGAATTTCCGAAAGCTGAAGTCTATGGCTTTGATATTCACAAGCCTTCTATTCAGAAGGCTCAATCTATAGCTAAAGAAGCCCGTATGGAAAAGAGAATTCAATATACTGTAGCCGATGCAAAAAGTTATGCTGGGAAATTTGATGTAATCGCTTTTTTTGATTGCCTACATGATATGGGCGATCCTGAAGGTGCAGCCCGCTATGCCTTTGAGCACTTAAATGATGGAGGGGTAGTAATTTTGATTGAGCCTACAGCTTCAGACAAACCATCTGAAAACTTTCACACCATAGGCCAAATGTATTATTCTTTTTCTACCATGGGGTGCATTCCGACTTCCAAATCTCAGGAGGTAGGTTTGGCCTTGGGAGCGCAAGCTGGCCCAAAAAAGCTAGAAGACATTTTGTCTAAAGCTGGCCTAGCAGACCCTAAAGTGGTTCATAGAAATGCTTCAAATATGGTAATAGAAGCTCGAAAGATATAATATAAATTTAGGTAAGGGAAATATGCAGAAACTATTATTAAGTGAAATAGAAAATGCCAAGAAAAAGCTTGAAGGTAAAATAGTTAAGACACCTATATTGCCTCTTGACGGGAGTAAGATTAAATCCAGCCTACCTTTCGAATCCAAACCATTCATGAAACTAGAGTTATATCAGCACACTGGATCATTTAAAGCTAGGGGGAATTTGCTTGCTGTTGACAAGTTGACAGATGAACAAAAAATAAGAGGTGTTGTTGCTGTAAGTGCCGGGAATCATGCCTTGGCAGTATCTTGGGCCGCAAAACAGGTAGGTACTCATGCAAAACTATTTATGCCAAAAACTGCTGACCCTTTTAGAGTTGAAGGCTGCAGAAATTTAGGCGCTGAGGTTATTCTGCTTTCCGATGTTAAATTATGTTTTGAAAAACTTTTAGAAAGTAGTGAGAAAGAAAAACGAACTATTTTACACCCTTTTGACTCAAAAAACATGGCATTAGGATCAGCTACATTGGGGTTGGAGATATCTGATTCGATAAATGATTTGGATATCGCAATTTTACCAGTAGGCGGAGGTGGGTTAATTGCTGGAGCAGCAACTGCCTTAAAACTAAAGAATCCGAAATTAAAAATTTTTGGCATAGAGCCTCTGGGAGCAGATAGCATGAAGAGAAGCTTCGAGGAAGGTCGACCTGTTAATTTGGACAAGGTCAACACAATAGCAGATAGCCTAGGAGCGCCGATGGCAATGAAATATTCTTATGAGCTTACTAGAAAATCAGTGGATAAAATTTTTACTGTTTCTGATGAAGATTTAAAAAATGCAATGAGATTTATTCAAACTTATTTAAATCTCTGGGTAGAGCCTGCATGCGCAGCTTCCATGGCAGGTCTTTTAGGTCCTGTAAAAGAGTACTGTGAAGGCAAAAATGTTGCAATAATTGCCTGCGGTTCTAATATCTCATTTAAGAAGTTTTCCGAAATATTAGATTAATTTAAGGAGTAGTTTTGAAAGAATTAGACATTAATTATGTCAGGTCATTATTTCCAGCTTTCTCTGAAAATGAGCTAAGGGAAAATGCTTTTTTTGAGAATGCCGGAGGAAGTTATACATCGTGTTTCGTAATTGATCGACTGACTAGGTTTTACAAATCTAGGAAAGTTCAACCCTACGGATTTTACAATGCATCAGAGTTGGGGGGAGCTGAAATGGATGAAGCTCGGAACCGGTTAGCAGAATTGATGAACATTGATCCGCCTTGTCTTTCCTTTGGCCCATCAACCAGTCAAAATACGTATGTTATTGCCCAAGCTTTCTCGCAATTTTATCAAGAAAACGATGCAATAATTGTGACTGACCAAGACCATGAAGCAAATTCGGGAGTATGGAGACGTTTAGAGAGTTTTGGCTTTGAAATTAGAGAGTGGAAATTAAATCCCGACACAGGTCTTTTGGATATAGAAAACTTGGGGAAAATATTAGATAGTAATGTCAGGTTAGTAAGTTTCCCGCATTGTTCAAATATTATAGGCAGCCCCAATAACGCAAAAGAAATATGTAAAATCATAAAAGAAGTAGGGGCATTCGCATGCGTTGATGGCGTTAGTTATGCACCTCACGGCCTTCCAAATATTAAAGACATAGGGGCAGACATATACCTTTTTTCATCTTATAAGACTTATGGGCCTCACCTCGGTATCATGTACCTTTCTAAGGAGATAAGTGATTATCTTCCGAATCAGGGCCACTATTTCAACTCTGGGAACTCCACTCTTAAATTTACACCGGCTGGGCCAGACCATGCACAAATTGCTGCTGCAGCTGGTATGGCTGATTATATTGATGCATTATATGCTCACCATTATAATGAAGAAACTGAACCTAGTAATCGTGCCGAGTTAGTTCATGATCTCAAGAGAAATTATGAAAAAGAATTATTAAAGCCTTTATTGGATTATCTGTCTAATAGGAACGATCTTCGCTTATTAGGTCCGCGCGATCAAAATTTAAAAGTTCCAACTATAGCTGTTGATGTGGGAAGTAAGGCTAGAAAATATGCAAAGGCCCTGGGACAAGAAGGAATTATGGTAGGTGCAGGTGATTTTTATGCTGTTAGAACTTTAAAATCTCTTGGAGTAGATCCAAATAATGGTGTTTTAAGATTAAGTTTCGTCCACTATACAAACAAGGAAGAGGTTAACAAACTGCTTTTATCTCTAGAAAACATTCTTGGATCATAAAAAAGGCGCTCCAATTTAGAGCGCCTTTTTTAGGTAATCTAGTATAAATTATTTGATGATTTCTGCGCTCCATGCTCCATCAACTACAGTGTTTTTGCTGAAAAATCCTGCAACGTCACCGTTATTGAAGAAGTCCTGTGGGCCAGAAGCACCTACGTAGTGGATTGAGCCACCTGCTGCTAAGATAGATTTAGCTTTAGCAAATTCACCAGGTAAAATTACTTCACCTGGACCGTTTGCTATAGCTCTTAGAGCAGAAGCGATACCTGATCTATCTCCGGATCCAAGCTTTTCTATTGCTAACGCCATCATAAATGCAGCATCGTATGAGTTGGGAACAAATGGGTCTGCTGCTGGAACATTTCCAGCTTCAGCTGCTGCTTTCCAAGCTCCAAAAGCATTAGTAGTTTGGTCAGATGTTGAAGTTGTGAAAAATGCATTTCCTAAGTTCTCAGCTCCAATCTGATCAATAACTTCTTGAGCCGCCATGCCGTCTGCTCCAAAGAAAAGATCAAATGCTCCTGTTTCAAGTGAATTTCTCAAGATCGTAATTCCACTTGATCCATAATATGCAAAAAGTGCTAAGTTATTAGTACCTGAACCTAGTGTGGCTACTTCAGAGCGGTATGAGCTTTTGTCTGGCTCGTGAGCTTCATTAGCGGTAATGGTTCCACCTAACATCTCGTAATTAGCTGCAAAAACTGCAGCAATAGCTGCATTATAGTCATCGTTTGCATAAGAAATAGCCAAATCAGTGATTCCATTAGCAATTGCTAATTCTGCAAGAGCTTTGCCTTGAAACGCGTCAGAAGCAGCAGTTCTGAATACAAGATCAGTACCTGACTCAAGACTAGAAATGGCTGGAGAAGATGCAGATACTGAAAGTGTAACTACACCTGCTGGTATAGTAACTGATTGAGCTTGAGCTATTGTTGCACCTGAGCACACTGGACCAATAATTGCGGATACCTGTTCTACGTTGACAAGTTTTGTTACAGCGTCAACTGCTGCTGTAGGATCGCAGCCACTGTCAGCTCTAACAATTGTATATTTCTGCCCATCAGAAAACAAACCACCTTGCTCATTCACATGCTGAGCTGCTAGATCTACTGCTAATACCATTGGAGCAACAAGATCTGGAATAGGACCAGTCACCGCCATTGGATTTCCAACTTTTACTTCCGCGGATGCACTAAAAGCAAGTGCCGCAGTAGCAATTCCCGTTAAAATTGTTTTTTTCATTTTATCACCCTGTTTCCCGCTGTTAGTTTTATTCTCCAGAAGCTGCGGGTCGCCTTTCTGGAAGAATTCCTTTTGGATATTTTTGCAAAACAAATTGCAGAACCAATCCTATTAATAGCATGCGCAAATATCCACTTCGATTCTTTAGCATACTTATGTCCATACCGTTAAAAATATTTCCAATAATGTCAATAAACCCGTTTAGAAATAATTCACTTGCTGACCACACAAACCAAATGAGAAAAGCACCAAATATGGCTCCTCTATTATTTCCTGATCCTCCTGCTATAAGCATAACCCAAACTAAAAATGTCATTTTGCTTGGATCAAATGTATGAGTTGGTTCAATAAATCTTAAATGCTGTGCTAGCAATGCACCTGCTAAACCCATAATCATTGTTCCAATTATAAATGCTTCAACTCTCCTCTTGGTTACATTTTTTCCCGCAGCTCTTGCAGCGACTTCATTTTCGCGAATTGCTGTCATCATGCGTCCCCATGGAGACAGCCGAGCCTTCTCAAGCATTATATATACTACGAAAACAAAAAATAATATTGTCATAGCAAAGAGTGGTTGCCACCACCAATTGACTAGCGAATCAAAAAAGGCTTGCCATGATTGGCTATCACCAAACCAACTTAAGGGCTGCGATGAAAAATACCTAGCCTCAGAGAAATGTTCCCAAGTTCTTGGTATTTTACTAATCCCCCTGGGACCATTCGTCAATTCTACTTCATTTTTGAAGATTAATTTAATAATTTCAGCAATACCAATTGTTGCAATTGCGAGGTAATCGGCGCGTAATCTGATACAAATAATCCCTATTACTGCAGCAATAATTCCAGCGATAAGAAATGCCGCAATTTCACCAATCACTACTGGCAACCCTAAGCCACCATAATGAAAAGTACTTTCTGCAGTTGTAAGTAAGGAAAAAGTATAGGCCCCAACGGCTGCAAAACCCGCTATTCCTGCATTGAAAAGTCCAGCGAATCCCCAATTTACATTTAATCCGAGCGCTAACAAGGCGTAAATGCCACCTACACTTAAGAGGGATAGAAAATAAAGAAAATATCCTATCAGTGCATCCATTAAAATACCCGACCCTTCAAAATGCCACTCGGTCTGAATATCAGCATAACTACTAAAATTGAAAATGCGACTCCACTTTTATAACCTGGGCTAAGTAATGGCCCATTCCCGAACCAGGGGTAGGCCGATAGTTCTTCTGCAAAACCGATTACCAATCCTCCCAATACCGCCCCAAATGGTCGTCCAATTCCACCTAGTATAGCTGCTGCAAACATCGGTAAAAGCATTCTGAAGCCCATCGTACTCATTATAAATTGAGTATCCATAGCCATGAAAACTCCGGCCATTACTGCACAAAATCCACCAACATACCAAGTAGCACGAATAACTTGTTCAACATCAATACCTGTTACTTTTGCTAAATCAGGACTGTCGGATACTGCGCGCATCGCTTTTCCAATTCTTGTTTTTGTTAGCATATAGTTGAATGCAAGCATTATAATTACCGTACCTAGTATGATAAATACATGCTTACTAGGCACCAAAAGCATCATGTCAAAACTTCCAGATAGATCTCGTAAAATCCCATTAGGTTTAGCAATTCCCTTTACAAAAGTTATTTGATTTGGGCCCCAAATTACTTGAACTAAACTCCTAATAATCAGCATCATTCCAAAACTTGCCATAACAATCATAATTGTTGGAGAATCTCTAAATGGCTTGTAAAAAAAACGGTCAACGGAAAGAGCTATCGCAATGGCAATAAAAATAGAAGGGATACAGGCAATTAGAGGATGAAAATAAAATCCAAAAATCAACTTTGATAGCTCTAAGAATGTCCAGGTTAGGAAAGCCCCTGTCATCATAATTTCACCATGAGCAAAATTTGCAAACCTAAGTATTCCAAATGTAAGGGTAATACCTATAGCTCCAAGAGCATAAATACAGCCTAGCACTAAGCCTGGTACAAAGTAATAATTTACAAATTCAAATCCAAAGCTGTCCCACATCGGGCCTACTCCCTACTTCCAAGAAACATTCTAGCAACCTCTTTGTCGTTGATAAGATCTATTCCAGATCCTGTGTGCCTATTTGCGCCGTCGACTAGAATATAACCTCTGTCGGAGACGCCTAAAGCCTGCTTAGCATTTTGTTCAACCATAAGTATCGGCACACCATTATTATTAATAGTTTTAATAGTTGAAAATATTTCTGAACGATATTTGGGTGACAAACCAGCTGTGGGCTCATCTAGTAATAGGATTTTTGCATTGACCATTAATGCTTTTGCCATTGCAACCATCTGCCTTTGACCACCAGAGAGAGATCCAGCCGGCTGCTTTCTTTTCTCGCTTAAGTCTGGGAAAAGTTCATACATTTCTCTCAGTTTTTTTTGTGTATATTCTGGATTAACCCAAGCGCCCATTTCCAGGTTCTCTTCGACAGTTAAGCTCACAAAAACATTATTAGTTTGAGGAACATAGCTTATTCCTTTTTTTATGATTTCTGTCGTTGGCGTATTTACTATATCTTGATCAGCCAAATTAATTGATCCATCTCTAATATTTATTTGGCCTAGAATTGCTTTCAAAACTGTTGATTTTCCAGCGCCATTAGGCCCTATCACACACACTATTTCCCCATCATTTACATTTAGATTTATCCCATGAAGAATTTCTGTTTCTCCGTAACCAGCAAAAAGGTTACTCACGCTCATTATTTCTGACTGAGATGTCATGCCAGATCACCTCCAAAATAGGCATCAATTACTTTCTCATTTACCCTAACTTGGTCCATTGTTCCTTCAGTTAAAATTTTACCCTCTGCGAGCACCACAACTTGCTCACATAGGTCAGCAATTAAATCCATATCGTGCTCGATTATGCAAAAGGTATATCCACGCTCCTGGTTAAGCTTTCTTATCATTTCAATAATTTTCAACATTAATGTTGGGTTAACGCCGGCCCCTGGTTCATCTAACAAAACAAGCTTAGCATCAGTCATCATTGTACGCCCAAGTTCAAGAAGCTTTTTTTGTCCCCCTGATAGATTGCCAGCCAATTCATTCTTAACTTGTGTGAGCCCCAGGAAATCCAAACTTTCCAAAGCTCTACCCAAGACTTCTTTTTCTCTATCAGCTACAGATTTTGGAGAAAACCAATTCATAAATATTTTTTCTCCTGGTTGGTCAGAAGCAGCAACCATTAAATTTTCAAGGGCGGTCATTTTGGCGTACTCGTGGCTCAGTTGAAAAGTTCTAACTAAGCCTATCTTATATAGGTTATCAGTAGATAACCCTGTAATATCTTCTCCATTGAGGATAATGGTTCCCTCAGTTGGTTTTTCTGCACCTGCTACTATATTAAAGGTGGTTGTTTTTCCTGCCCCATTTGGTCCAATTAGACCAAAAATACTTCCTTCTTCCACACCGAAGGATATCCCTCTCACGGCTTCCAATCCACCATAAGTTTTTTTAAGGTTATTTACTCTTAAAGTCTCAACCATTTTCACATTAAATTATTGAGCTAATATAATTCAAAGGTAAAGGTCAGATAAGACGAACTTCAATCTGCGAAAGACTTTTCTTACGGCTAAGCTATCGCAATATCTGTTGCAGACTGCCTTCCATCTTCGGCCGTTTCAATTTCAAAAGTGACGGCCTGGTCATCTTTTAAAGTTTCTAGCCCGGCAGCTCTTACAGCTGTCACGTGAACAAATACGTCTTTTCCACCGTCTTCTGGTTCAATGAAGCCATATCCTTTGAC
The DNA here is from genome assembly GCA_902533625.1 of uncultured Alphaproteobacteria bacterium. Lineage (GTDB taxonomy): Bacteria > Pseudomonadota > Alphaproteobacteria > Rhodobacterales > Rhodobacteraceae > CACKLF01. The sequence goes on from CACAMI010000004.1 coordinate 87,248, forward strand.
CGGGTTAAACCATTTTACCTTACCATTTGGCATTATCTTTTACTCCGTTTTATTACTCCCAAGCATCATTACTCAGGCCTCGCTTTAGTCATTAGTAGATCGAGAGACTGAAGCCGAAAAACGAGAAACAGTGGTCGATGAAAATAACTTTCGCCACTCGTATAAGTACTATAAAGGTAAAATTTGCAAGAAAATAATTATAATTTATCAAAAAAATGTATATAAAATGAAAAATACTTATAGATTCAAGTAATTATGGATAGTAGAAAATTCATTTACTGAATGATATTGGAGTGAGATGAATAATGAGTACTACCTTTTGGTCCGTTGTGCTGATTTCCTGTTTGCTCCTTTTTTTAGCTTTTTGGGTTTTGCTACCTAGGTTTTTTGAAGAGCCTAAGTACCAAGTAATAAAAAAATCAGGAAATTTTGAAGTTAGAAGTTATCCTAAAATGTTAATTGCTTCTTTAGTTCGAACAGGCAAAAGGGATACGGCGCTTCGAAGTGCTTTTCCGTATCTGGCAAGGTATATAGGGGGCAAAGATAGAGAAGGTGGGTCTATTTCTATGACTGTTCCCGTAATGCAGTTTAAGGGTAGTAAAGAAGATGAATGGAAAATTTCTTTTGTTATGCCGAAGAAATTTTCATACAAGAATATTCCTAAGCCAGAAAATTCAGAAATAAAACTTAATGAAATGAAAGGCGTCAAAGTCGCGGCGGTGCGCTTTAGTGGCAGTTGGGATGATATCGAGTTTAAGCGTCAGGAGACATTGCTGAGAAATTGGTTGGAAGCCGAAGGTTATGTCAATCCTTTAAGGTTAATTTATGCATTTTATAATGATCCAATGACACCCAGTATTTTTAGAAGAAATGAAATATTAATGGAATTAGAATAGCATAAATTCCTACAAAGTTCTTATAGACAAAAAGCTAAGTAAAGCTGTGACAAAAAGGAGCCCACCCATAGTCATATTAATTTTATTATGGGTTGCGGGGGCGAGAGATATTCTCTGAATACTTGATCCTGCAGCCAGCCAAGCAAAGTGTAAAGGGAGCCAAATTGCATTCATTACTAAAAACTTCCATATTGTTTCAAACAGAAAGCTATCTGGGAAAATAGAAAATCCTGAAAATACTATAGTATGAACAGCGTAAGCTTTTGGATTCATAAGCTGGAGAACAATTCCATCGAATGTTGAGGGAATTGCAAGATGACTTGAAAAAGCAATATTGGAGCCCCTAGTTATAATCTTATATGAGAGTAAGAACAAAAAGCTAGTAGATATCAAAAGAAAAACTGTTCTCATGTAGGGAAGGGAGAAAATTACAGATGCAATGCCAGTGATCACAAGTATTGAGACAGCAATGTGTCCGATTGCCAGCCCAGTTAAGAATTTGAGGCCACTATTGAAAGAGAAAGAAGCCCCTACACCAGCTAAAGAAAGCACAGCTGGACCGGGGGTGATAATGAGAAAAAAAACTGCAAAACCAAAAGCAAGCATTATGTCCTAGAAGTTAAGGCTGTTAAAGTTAGAATGCCGGCAAAAAGTCTGCCGGCATTTTCCCCCTAAACTTAGCCATAAGCTGGCTCTTTATGATTCTAACGATACGTTAACTAGGAAGAATTTAAAAGAAAAATATAAAACCTATTTTTTTCGATATATTTAGAGTTTAAAAAAAGAAAACCAGGCCTTTTGGCCTGGTCAGTTTTAGGGAGGTTTAAATATGAAAAAATATCTAAAACATAGAAAAGCATAAAGCATGCCAATGTAAAAAAGTTACTTTTTTTTATAAAAAAAGTCATTTAAAACATATACTTAAGAAAATAAAAAATTAAAATTAAAAGGTGGCATGCTATTTGCTTCTTTAATTTTATATAAATAAACGTCAGAAGTTTGACAATAAAAGATGGAGTGTTTGATGTATAGAATGGAAGAAATAGAAGTAAAATCAATTTCAGCTGGACTAGAGAAGGTCCGAGAGAATATTGGTAAATGGGCCGAGGTTAATTTAACCAAGGACAATAGAGTGGAGCTTTCAGCTACTCATAAAAAAAATATTATGGGCGTTAAATTTTCAAAGAGGGACATAGTGGGCTACTTGCCAGATGGGACTTCAGAAACAGTTCTTGCAGGTATAAAATCTGGAAAGAAAATAAAGGCTAGAATTTTTGATTTTGTACCGAAATTTGAGGAAGCACTGCCTACTTATAATGTTTCAATCTGGATGAATTAGGATCAATTCTTTAAGAACTTTGAAAATGCAGCTTTAGCTTCGTCGGAGTGGAGAAGTTCAAAAAGTTTTTGTCCCTCCATGAGTATCCGATTTTTTATCATTTCCTTAAAGGTCTGATTAATCAGTTTTTTAGTGAATGAAATTGAAGAGCTTGGTAAATTACATATTTTTTTGGCTGTTTCAGAAGTTGTTTCTAACATTTCCTTTTCTGTATCATAAATTTTGGAAACAATCCCCATATTTAGGGCCTCAGCAGGGTCGAAAGGCTCTCCTAAAAGAAGTTTTTCTTTAGCAATCAGCATGTTTGAATTTAAGGGTATCAAAATAGAAGATGCGGCTTCTGGGCAAAGGCCCAAATTAACAAACGGTAACAAAAATTTTGTATCTTTTGTGGAGTAGACAAAATCACAATGCATTAATATGGTTACTCCTATACCAATAGCTAAACCATTTACATTCGCAATTATTGGCTTTTGGAAATTACTTACCGTTTGAATAAATTTAATGACGTTTGTTTCTCTGCAGTCTACACCTTCTGGTATACTAACAAAATCGTTAATATCATTCCCAGCTGTGAATACTTCACCTTGACCCTTCAAAATAACCAGTCGAATTTTACTGTCATCTGAAGCGCGATCGAAGCATTCTTTTAGATTGCCGTACATTTCTGATGTTAAAGAATTTTTTTTCTCAGGCCTGTTGATAATGATTTCTGCCAGATTATCTCTGGCTAAATATTTAATATTTCTCATTGGAATTTCCTATTTGATTGGTAAAAGAAATTATTTTATAGACAATAAGCGCGCTCAATTATTGAATCAAAATCGGTTTCAGCAGGTAAAGTACCAAAAGCCCCACAATATTGGTTATTTAGTCTTGAGGCGCAGAATGCTTCGGCAACTTCTTTGGATGAATGCTTTATAAGTAGGGCACCCTGAAGTCCCAAAGCCATCATTTGAGTGATTTTCCTCATACTGACTTCTAATGTATTTTTGCTTTCAAGAAGAGATTCAAGCCTATCACATAATCTGTCAAGCCTATCATCGGCGCCATAGGCAGATTTAATTTCTTTGATTAAAACTTGACCCGATAATGCATCTTTAGTGATAGCTCTTAAAACATCTAGAGCCATTACATTTCCAGGGCCCTCCCAAATACTATTTAGCGGAACCTCTCTATAAAGTCTTGGCATAATGCTTTCCTCTATATAACCTATACCGCCATGGCACTCTAAAGCTTCATAAACTAGAAAAGGGGCTCTTTTGCATATCCAATATTTGGCAATTGCAGTTCCTATTCTTGCAAAAGATTTTTCCTCTTCATTATGTTCAGAATTATCTATAGATGAAGCTACCCGCATCCCTAAAGCTAAGGCTGCTTCTGTTTCTATAGCCATATCTGAAATCACGTTTTGCATTAAAGGCTGCTGGATAAGTCTTTTCTGAAATGCGCTTCTGTTTGAAACATGATGTATTGCTTGTATTAATGCTTGCCTCATAATTCCAGCAGATGACATAGCACAGTAGATACGGTTGCCAGTTACCATGTCCATAATGGTTCGAATACCTCTGCCTTCCTCTCCCACCATCACGCCATAAGTATCTTTAAATTCCATTTCTGTAGAGGCATTTGATCTATTTCCTAGCTTGTCCTTAATGCGCTGAATATTGAGAGAATTTCTAGTACCATCTGGTTTCCATCTAGGCACTAGAAAGCAAGATATGCCATAAACTTCCGTTTTTGCTAATACTAAGAAGGCATCACACATGGGTGCTGAACAGAAAAATTTATGCCCGGTGATAAGGTATTCTTGAGATATACCTTGCTTTGCTCCTAAAGGCCTAGCGCATGTAGTATTTGCCCGGACATCAGAGCCACCTTGTTTTTCAGTCATAAACATTCCAATGAGATTACCTGTTTTCTCTTCTATTGGGATGTCTCTGCTATCGTATGAAGTAGATAAAATTCCTGGCATCCACTTCTTCTCAATTTCTGGTGTACTTTTAAGAGATGGTGTAACAGAATAGGCCATTGCCATAGGACACATTATCCCACCTTCGGGCTGGCAAAACATATAGATTAAAGCTGCATTTACCACATGACTTCCTTCCTTTTTATGACGCCATGCAAAATTATGAACTTCACTTGATACAGCTAAATCTAGCAATTCATGATATGCAGGATGGAACTCTACTTGATTAATCCGCATCCCATATTTATCAAAAATCTTTAACTCAGGAATATATTTGTTTGCTTTATCAGCTTTATCAAAAACTTTCTGAGATCCTACTGACTTACCAATGTTTTTTAGCTTTTCGATAGCCCATCCACCACCCAAAATATTTGTCCAGTCTTTAAGGGCTCTATCGTTTTCCCATAAATCCTGATCTCCTAGATAAGACGGCACATTGAATACTTCATGTGTTTCCAGCTTGTTACTTGGATTCTTTGGTAGCATAATTATGCCTCTCCTATTATAAGTTCAATATATCGTTAAGTGAAAATCTCTTTCAAGGGTTCGTTGTGTTAAACTTATTCTTATCTTAGAATGAGGCAACAGAAAAATCATTAATTCGTTCATTTTCAGGGGAAAATTTGGAACATAGGAAAGTACTTTGGCGGCCTTCAGAGGAAAGAGTAAATTCTTCTTCCATGAAGAAATATATGAATTGGTTGCATGAAAACCATTCATTGGAGTTTTCAAGTTATGATGAATTTTGGAATTGGAGTATTAATGATTTAAATTTTTTTTGGCAAACCATTTGGGATTATTTTGAGCTAAAATCTGAAACTAAATTTGATAAAATTCTTGAAGAGGAAAAAATGCCTGGTGCTTGCTGGTTTCCTGGCGCTAGTATTAACTTTGTAGATGAAATCTTCCGGCACGCTGATAAATTCCCCGATAAGCTGTCAGTTTCAAGTGTTTCTGAAACCTTTGGGGAAGAAACACTTACTTGGGCGGAGTTAAAAACAAAGACCGGATCTTTGGCGGCGGAATTAAGGCGACTAGGTATAAAAAAAGGTGATAGGGTGGTGGCAGTGTTACCTAATACACCTCACGCCCTAATTTCCTTTTATGCAACGGCTAGCATTGGAGCAATATGGTCTCTTTGTGCTCCAGATATGGGTGAGGTTGCAATTTTAGATAGATTTAGGCAAATCGAGCCAAAAATTCTAATTTGTCAAAGTGGATACATTTATGCTGAGAAATTTATAGATAAAACTATAGCAATTAAAAACTTAATTCGTGAACTACCATCCTTAAAAAATACAATCGTTGTAAAGGTGCCAAATCATAAGATAATAGATGGGGTTTCAAATTGGGATCTTATCACAAATACAGTTGAGGAGGTAAAGGTTGAAATTGTACCTTTTAATCACCCGTTATGGATAGTTTATTCATCTGGAACCACAGGTAATCCAAAACCCATAGTTCATGGGCATGGTGGAATTATAGTTGAGATGACGAAGCAGTCACTACACATGGATCTAGATGATCAGGACCATTTTTGTTGGCTTACCTCATCGGGTTGGATAATGTGGAATGTACAATCTATGGCACTTTTGAGAGGCAGTTCTGTGGCCATGTTCGATTTTGCTCCTAATCATCCTGATATGATGGAAGTTTGGAGAAGAGTTGATGCAGAAAAGCTAACTTACTTTGGCGCGGGCGCTGCATTTTTTTCATCGTGCATGAAGATGGGCATTGAACCCAAGAAGAAATTAAAGTTCAACCAATTAAGATCTATAGGGTCAACTGGTTCGCCTTTAAGTCCAGAGGGATACAGGTGGATTTATGATAGTGTAAAAAGTGATGTTTGGTTGGCTCCTATTTCTGGCGGCACCGATTTAGCAGGAGCATTTGTGTTGGGAAATCCTATGGATGAGGTGAGAGAAGGAGAGATGCAAGCTCGATCATTAGGGTGCGCAGTTCAGGCCTTTGATGAAGCTGGCAATTCCGTTGTGGGGCAAGTTGGTGAACTAGTTTGCACTAAACCTTTGCCATCAATGCCTCTTTATTTTTGGGGAGATGATGGAAACAAAAGATTGATAGAAAGTTATTTTGATACGTATCCCGAGATTTGGAAGCATGGTGATTGGATAGAGTTTACAAATAATGGCGGGTCAATAATTTATGGCAGATCAGATGCCACCATAAATAGGAAAGGCCTTCGTCTTGGATCCTCCGAGATTTATCGAGCTGTTGAGTCGCTGAATGAAATAGAGGATAGTCTTGTTATAGATCTAGAATATTTAGGTAGAGAAAGTTTTATGGTTCTTTTCGTAGTGACTAGTAAACTTTATGATTTCTCTGACGCTCTAAAAGAGAAGATTAACTCGAGTATAAAAAGCTCCATATCTGCAAGATTTCTTCCCAATGAGATAGTTGAAATTAAAGAGGTGCCAAGAACATTATCTGGTAAGAAGCTAGAAGTACCCGTGAAAAAATTATTGCTTGGCGGCGACCCTATAAAGGTAGTTAATAGAGACTCGATGGCCAATCCGTTGAGCTTTGATTTTTTTGTTGAATACATGGATTCATGGCCAAAAAGAAATATAGATAAAAATTAATATACGAAGCATCCCTCATTTTTGTAAAATCTTATCATACAATTCAGGTCGTCTATCTCTAAAAAGTCCCCAACTAGCTCGACTGATCCGAATTTCATCAATATTGAAAGAGTGAAGAATTGTGCCTTCACTTTCATCATCACATTCGCACTTAATTTCACCAGTTTCGTCAGAAATAAACGAATGTCCATAAAATATCATTTTGGTATTGTCTGCGATCTCTTTACCTATTCTATTACTAGCAATTATTGGTGTCATATTAGCTGCCGCATGTCCTTGCATGGTTCGCTGCCAATGCTTTAAAGAATTTAAATTTGGATCTTGTGGCTCACTTCCGATAGCGGTTGGGTAAAATATTAAATCAGCTCCCATTAAGGCCATTGAGCGAGCACATTCGGGAAACCATTGATCCCAGCAAATTCCTATGCCTATGCATCCATAAGTCGTCTCCCAAACCTTAAAGCCCGTATTTCCTGGGCTGAAATAAAACTTTTCCTGATAGCCAGGTCCCTGTGGAATATGAGATTTTCTGTATATGCCCTTATAGTTGCCGTCGGCGTCTATAATCATAACAGAATTAAAATAAGAGTTTTTATCTCGCTCAAAAAAACTTATAGGAAGAACTACTTTCAATTTTTTAGCTAAATTAGAGAATTTTTCAAGATATGGGTGCTCTGAAACTTCATTAGCCAGAGCAAAATATTTATCCTTTTGCTCAGGGCAAAAGTAGGGAGTAGAAAATAACTCTTGAAGCAGAATTATATTTGCCCCTCTTTCCGCTGCTTCGTGTATTAGGTTTTCAGCCTTGTTCAGGTTTTCTGATTGGTCCCAAGTGCACTCCATCTGAGTGGCGGCTACATTAACAATCATCTTTCTTCAAACCCAATTAAAGTATTTACAGTATTTATTCCAATTTCCTCGATTGCATAACCACCTTCCATCACAAATAATGTAGGTAGTTTTATTCCTTTTATTCTTTTTCCCATATCAATAAAATCTTCGCTATTAAGTTTAAAGAAACTAATGGGGTCATTTTTAAACGTATCCACCCCAAGAGAGAGTATCAATGCATCAGCTCTAAACTCAGCAATTTTTTTTGTAGCCTCATTTAATGCAGAGCTCCATGAACCATAACTGGTATTCGGAGGCATAGGAAAGTTAAAGTTATAGCCATCTCCATCTCCGGTACCTGTTTCGTTTTCATAACCTAGAAAATGTGGAAAAGCATCTTTAGGGTCCCCATGAAGGGATAAAAACATAACATCCGAACGATCATAAAATATATCTTGAGTTCCATTTCCATGATGAAAATCAACATCCAATATAGCAACTCTTTTGGCACCGTTGTCCAAAAAATATTGTGCTGATATGGCAGCATTATTTATAAAACAGTATCCACCGTATTGATTTTTTGAAGCATGATGGCCTGGTGGTCTGCAAAGGGAAAAGATAGCATTAGATGTTTCAGAAACTATTTTCGCTCCAGTTAATGCGACGCTTGCCGATGAAATTGCTGCCTCAAATGTACCTTTTGAAATCGATGTTTCTGAGGCTAGGCAATAATATCCAAGCTCCCCTTCAATAAATGTTGGGATTTCTTCTGATGGCATAGATCTTGATGGCCACACACTAGGAATGGCTTCACCTTTGAACCCACTTTTAACCCAATCTCCCCAAGCTCTTTCCAGAAAGGAAATGTAATTTTTATCATGGATCTTCGTGATAATATCGGTATCGCAAAATGAAGGCTCAGATATTTCTCCAACTTTTTTATCTTCAATAGAACTAATTATATAATCCATTCTTTCCAGGCATTCGAAAGGTCGCACAAGTTGACCTCCATAAAGTTCAGTTTGAGAGTTTCGTAATTTATGCTTTTGTGAGAAGATTGTTTTCATATTGAAGTTTAGCAAATCCATTTTAGAAATAGAACAAAAAAATTCATCGTTAAATCCTTTGTGTATTGTTCATTCGACATTTCCCTGTTTATGAGTTGTGAGGTTTATCCGGTTAACCAATACTCTTGAAAATTTTTATTCAATGCAGGGAAAGGTGCTATCTCCATTAACCCTTTCTTTGGCTGCATTATAATCATAGCAACAGTAGCGCCGGGATCGGTCACATTTTCCGTATAAGGAGGGATACAAACACTATAAGGTGCCCCAAATTTATCAAAAAATGCATTCTTTAAATCCTTAACCTTGAGTTTCTGATTTCTACTTAGCAAACATTCTTTAACTCTGTAATCACGATAAAAACTGTCTGGTGACCAAGAAATTCCTGTATCTCTTAATTTTGATAGAGCGGCCGTGTGTTTCCAATGGTTGGCATGGACAATCAGACCGTTCTTATCAGGTAGTATTGCAAAGCTTTCATCGGGTGCGCATTCAAAGTTAATTCCCATTCCTTCCGAAGAAGCAATAATCATGTTATTGGCTCCAGATTTTTTTGTTGTCGCAACAAACCTTATTGCGTCCGAATAATAAGTGCATTCCAGAGCTCTTCTTCTTATGAATGGCAGTGGTATTCCTAAATTCTTATAATCGCGATCACAATTTAGATAATTAGCAGTTATTGATATTCCCATTGAGTTTAGCCCACTACGTGCTAGGGCACCTGCCTCAGTGAAGGTCAACAGGTCTGGACCGTCATTTCTCAAAATACGCAAGACGATACAATTATCAATACATTCCTGCTTCCAATCCCAATTTTGACCGTGAATTATTTGTCCAGTTTCGGATAGTTTTGGCATTATTAAAGCGCTAGTGCATCCATCTGAATTTGTATCAACAAAAGTTTCATTTTGCTCAGCTAATTTAAGAATTTCAGTTCGGGCATTGATTAGCATTATTTCACCAAGATTTACTGAAGCTCCCTTGGCAATCCCTTTCATTTCCTCTATCAAATCGGGAGCCCAGTCTTTGAGCATAGGTAAAAAACTATTGGCTAAATCTAAAATTTTATCTTTGCCCAATCCTAAATCCCTAAGGCTATCCGAATAAATATCGATTGAAGCAGAGATCCTTTGCTTTGCTTGCTCTCCGTATTGCAAGCCTCTTTTTAAGGGAGTTCCAGAAATTTCAATTAGAGGAAAATTTTCGAGCTTTTTCATCTTAGGTGCCAGTAGATAGGAGTAGTTTGATTACATATTCTAACCTAATATATCATATTCTTGGTTTTTATCACTCTTGCAAATCTTTGATTAGTATGGAAGCATAAAGTTAAGTTTAATAAGTAGTGTTTAGAGGTGCTGAAGAAAATACGAGGCTAATAGGTTTATGAACAACATTAATGAATCAATTAATATTCAAAATGTTCTGAAAATCTACAAGAGTGAAACTGATGTTTATGCTCTTAATGATGTGTCATTGGTGGTTCAGGAGAACGAGTTTTTCACTTTATTAGGGCCTTCAGGTTGTGGAAAGACAACATTGCTAAGATTGATAGCTGGTTTTGAACATCCAACAAGTGGTACAATCTTACTCAACAAAAAGGACCTTTCACTACTTCCCCCAAATAAAAGACCAGTTAACACAGTTTTCCAAAGTTATGCACTATTTCCCCACATGACTGTCGGAGGAAATATTGCTTTTGGTCTGGAAATGTTAGGTTGGTCTAAAGAGAATGTTTCCAAAGCTGTGGATGAAATGTTGGCTCTAGTTAAGATGGAAGAGTTGAAAAATAGAAGGCCTTCTGAGATATCTGGAGGACAGCAGCAACGTGTTGCCCTTGCTAGAGCATTAGCTCCAAAGCCTGAGGTTCTTCTGTTAGATGAGCCTCTTTCAGCACTAGATCTGAAATTAAGAAAACAAATGCAAATCGAGCTAAAACGACTTCAATCTGAAACTGGTATAACTTTTGTGTTTGTGACCCACGATCAGGAAGAGGCACTTACGATGTCTGATCGAATTGCAGTTATGGATAAAGGTAAAATTCTGCAGTTCGGGACGCCTCGGGAAATTTATCATCACCCTGAAAATAGGTTTGTAGCTAATTTTATTGGTGACAGTAATTTTTTATCTGCCACTATTGAGGAAGAACATGCTATACTTTCTGATGGCACAAAATTAGCCTTATCCAGCAAAAATAGTTCAGCTAATATTGGAAAAAGATCTATCTTGATAAGACCTGAGCATGTCCAAATGGTGAAATCAAATGGCAATAATGGATCTTTCCAAGGGAAGATAAGTAATATTGTTTACTTTGGTACAGATACTCATTTTCATCTAGAGCTGAAAAATGGAGATGAGTTTACTATTAGAAAACAAAATGCGCCCGATGGAGGTAAGGAATTCGAAATAGGTGCAACCGTTGAGCTAAGAATTGACAAAGGTGCAATTCAAATTCTAAGGGATTGATAATAGGATTATTATAATGGTCACAGCTACTGATTTGAAAGCCGATAATAGCGAAGCGAGGGCAACTTTAGTAGCATTAGAGGCTCAAAAGAAGGATATAAGGAACCGTTGGCTTTTATCTTTACCTGCTCTTTTTATTATATTTTTTGCTGCTGCTGGCCCGTTGGCTATCGTTGTTCTTTATTCGTTTTTAGTACCGGGAGACTATACTGGTGTTAAATGGATTTTTACTACTGAAAATTGGGTTAATGTTGTTCTCGAAAGGGATATCTTTGATGATAATTTAGTATGGGCGGATGCTCACTTAACTATTTTTTGGCGTTCGGTTAAGCTTTCTCTACTAACTACGGTGTTAACAGCAATATTTGGTATACCCACGGCTTATTTTATTGCCACCAGAAGTAGCAGGTCTAGAAATTTATGGTTATTCCTAATAACAATTCCTTTTTGGACTAATCTTCTTGTTAGAACCTATGCAATACAGGAGCTAATAAGAAATCAGGGAGTCATTAATAATTTTTTACAATGGACTGGTTTAACTGATGCACCCATTGAAATGA
>CACAMI010000005.1 GCA_902533625.1 uncultured Alphaproteobacteria bacterium
AAGATGTAATATACGCAATGCAACTAGGTTCTGATTCGATCCCTAAGGATTGTGATTTTTTGGTTTTGGGTGAAATGGGAATTTCAAATACTTCATCCGCAACGGCTATATCCTGCGCTCTTTTTAATGAACCTGCTGAAAATTGGACTGGTTTAGGAACAGGTCTCAATGCTGAAGAATTATCAACAAAAATTTCAGTAATAAAATCTGGACTTACATTGCATGGGAAAAATTTTGACAAAGTGGAAAGAATTCTGGCAGCTTATGGAGGGAGAGAAATAGCTGCAATTGCAGGATCAGTAATTGCAGCTAGAGTTAGAGGGATTCCAGTACTTTTGGATGGATTTATCTGTACTGCAGCAGCAGCAACATTAACACTTTTTGATAAAAAAATATTAGACCACTGCTTTATTTCACATGTGTCTACTGAACCTGGACATTCAGGGCTTATTAAGAATCTAAATAAAGATCCAATATTAGATTTAAATCTAAGGTTAGGAGAGGGAAGTGGCGCTGCTATTGCTTCTTTAATAATAAAATCGGCTCTAGTCACCCATAATGGTATGTCGACATTCTCTGAAGCTGGCGTAAGTGAGAAGAATTAAAGGTGAAATTTTTTTCTCAAAATAGATATGTTTTGGACCTTTTGGCATCTGTAATGTTTTTTACAAGAATACCGGTAAATTGGTCTTATTTTTCAGAAAAAGCGCCAGATTTGACAAGAGCGGCTTGGACATTTCCTTTGATTGGTTATTTGGTAGGGGTTATAGCAGGGGGACTTGGGGACATGCTTCTTTTATTAGGGGCTCCCATTTTTGTATCAGCGGCGATTGCAATTGCGTTCAGCGTTTTTATTACTGGAGCTTTTCATGAAGATGGTTTGGCTGATATGGCCGATGGTTTTGGTGCGGGCGGCGCACCAGAAAGAATCAATGAAATTATTCATGATAGTCGGTTGGGAACCTATGGGGTGGCTGCTTTAACCTTGGGCATGTTAATCCGAGTTGGTTTAGTAGTGTCTTTAGTAGATTTAGGGTATTCCTTGATATCTGTGCTTTCAGTTGGATTTGCTTCTGGGAAACTGGCAATTCTTATCTCGCGTAATTTCTTTAACCTTTCAGATTTTGCAAAAACGGGTAGCGTTTTTGGTTTTATTACACCAATAAACCTACTTATGGCTACTATAATTTGGCTTACCCCACTTTTAGTTCTCTTTCCAATTTTTGCTATAATTTTAGGGACATTTTTTTCCTTTTGGTTAATTTACATAATTGGTTCAAAAGCGACAAATCTTATAGGTGGTATCACGGGGGATGTTTTGGGAGCAACAGCATTTTTGAGCGAAATCGGATTTTTGTTGGGAGTAGCAATTGTTCTATTTTTTGCAATATGATTAAGCCGGGTAAATTAATCCTTATCCGCCATGCTCCTGTTAAAAAGAAAGAGGGCTTCCTGCCTGAACATAATCCAGGCGCGATAATAAATGATGATGAATTTAAAAACCTTGCAAAAAATATTCCTCAAGATTCTGTATGGTATGTAAGCCCACTTAGGAGAACCATGCAGACAGCTGATAGCCTTTCAAAATATGTGCGAAATCGAAAAACTATTATAGACAGTAATCTCATAGAGCAGAATTTTGGAAACTGGTCGGGAATGCGAATTTCCGAGGTTTGGAAAGAATTAAGAGATAATGCGGTCCAGCATAACTTTTCATTTCTTTGCCCCGAAATTTCACCGCCTAATGGAGATAGCTTTTTGGATCAATGCAAGCGAATTTCACGTTGGGTCGAAAATTTAAATTTTAATGATTCACAAGTTATAGTTGCCATAACCCATTCAGGAGTGATAAGAGCAGCACTATCTCACATGCTTGGAATAGAACCAGACAAAGCAGTTGGAATAGAGATATTGCCACTTAGTTTAAGCTTACTTGAAGTTTTGAATGAAGAGGACTGCATTCATAGGGGAGGCAGATTTCGTCTTTTAGGTGTTAATAAGTAAGCAAATAGAAAAATCAATAAAAAATTTAGTTCTTTATTTGAACTGGAATTCCAGCAACCATTAACGTAACCTTATCAGCCATCTGTGCTACTTTTTGATTTAGGTTTCCTGAAATGTCTCTAAAATCTCTTGTCAGCTTATTGTCGGGAACTATGCCCATGCCTGTCTCGTTGCTTACTATAATAAGCTGGGCTTTTGTGAGCTTTATCGCATTTAAAAAACTTACTATTTTTTTCTCATCAAACTTTTCGGCGCATAGAAGGTTTGAAACAAATAAGGTCAGACAATCAATTAACATTATATCGTTTGACGAAGCAGAAAGAAGAGGATCGGAAAGGTTGAGTGGACATTCCTTAGTTTGAAAATCCTCACCCCTATCAGTTTTATGTATTCTTATACGTTCTTCCATTTCTGGATCTAGAGCTTGCCCTGTTGCAATATATATTGGGTGTGTCTTACAATTTTTTGATAATTTCAATGCAAGGTTTTGAGCAAATTTTGTTTTTCCGGCTCTAGCTCCACCAAGAATTAAATGAGTTTTACAATATTTTTGCTTTTTCATTACTAGATTTAAATAAAGTTATTTCTTTTTTTTATTATGATAATGCGAATAGATTAAAGTAAAATTGGGGCTAAAATCCAGCGCAGTTTTATTTACCAGTGTAAATATCCATAGTCGTTTACCATAATGTTTTTTTACTTCCAATTTAAGTTCCACAAAAGGTTTCATGAATTTTTTCAGATTCTTTTGGTGGTAGACATAAGTCTTTATTATTTAAATTTTCTTTAAAAGGTTCTAACGATGCTTTAACTAGTCTTTCAAATGACTTAAATTCTGTTATTCCAATCTTATAATTTTGAATAGATTCTAGTAATGATTTTTCCACTTGGTGATTTCGAGGTATAATAAAGGGGTTAGATGAACGCAAAATTTCGAGTGTCTTGTTCTCTTCAACATTATGGTGTTTCAATATTAATTTCCAATCTTCAATCCATGCTTTCAATTCCTCGCTTGGGGCTAGAGTATTTAAATCTTTTGGAATGGCTGTCCCGTTCAAATAGTTTGTGAGAGATCTAAAACTATTTGTAAAATCAGCTTTTTGGGCCTTGAGAAGTTCTAGAAAGGTTTGCGCGTGCTCGAAAATTTTTGGCTCCTCACATGAATTAAGAGGTGATATACCAATCTTTTTTATCATTAGTTTCCTAAAAATATTATCATAATGGCTACTAAATCTTTCAATTATTTTTTGAGCATCTTGGACCGCATCCTCTGGTTTGTCTGCTATTAGGGGCAGTAATGTTTCCGCTAGCCTGCTCAAATTCCAGGGGGCAACTTTTGGTTGGTTTGAATATTTGTATCGGCCACTATGATCAATAGAGCTGAAAACTTGATCGGGATTGTATTCATCCATAAAAGCGCATGGACCGTAGTCAATTGTTTCGCCACATATTGCCATATTATCAGTATTCATGACTCCGTGGATGAAGCCAAAACTCATCCACTGTGCTATTAATTCAGCTTGACGTTGGGAAACAGCATTCAACAAACCAAGATACTTATCTTTATTGCTTTTAAGGTCTGGAAAATGTCTCTGGATCGAATAGTTTGCTAGTGCTTTAACGTCATTATATTGCCCTCTTGAGGCAAAAAATTCAAAAGTACCAACTCTAATATGGCTGCTTGCCACTCTAACAAGTAATGCACCTGGAAAGATATCTTCCCTTACTACTTTATCACCAGTTAAAATGGCAGCTAGAGATCTTGTCGTTGGTATGCCCATGGCATTCATCGCCTCAGATATTATATATTCCCGAAGTACGGGACCTAGTGCAGCGTTACCATCTCCGCCTCTAGAATATGGAGTGCGTCCAGAGCCTTTTAATTGGATATCATATCTACCTTTTTTGCCAACAACTTCTCCAAGAAGTATAGCCCTGCCATCTCCAAGTTGAGGAGAAAAATATCCAAATTGATGCCCAGCATACACCGTTGCAATTGGTTCGGAGCCATCAATTATTTCTGAACCACTTAGAAAGTTTAAACCTTCTAAAGATTTTAAATATTCGGAAGATATTCCCAGTTTATCAGCGACATTTGAGTTTAACTTAATAATTGAGGGGTTACTTGGGACCCTTGGTTTAATCTCAGTATAGAAATTGCTTGATAGTTTAACGTACGTGTTATCAAAGTTAATGCATGGTAGTTTATTCACGTGAGGTTTTCACCTTATGGCTATGATTGAGGTAGAGTTATATACCTATTATATATATAATAGTATATAATCTTAACAAAATTTTAATTTTGGAGCTAATTTTGACTGCCAAAGATCAATCTTTTTTTGAACCAATCTCCGGATTTGATTTGCCTCGTTTTGCGGGGGTACCTACTTTCATGAGACTGCCTTATGTTCCTCCTGAGAATCAAAGATTCAATGAGGTCGAACTTGGCTTGATAGGGGTGCCATGGGATGCTGGCACTACTAATAGACCAGGCCCTCGTCATGGACCTAGGCAAATGCGAGATTTTTCAACGATGATTAGAAGGATCAATCCGGCAACGGGTGTCGATCCTTTTGGCTTAGTGTCATGCGCTGACCTAGGTGATGTTGGGCCAAATCCTGCCGACTTGAATGACTCAATGGAAAGGATTACACGCTTTTATCAATCTATTGTTAATAATAAGATTACACCAATGACGATTGGTGGGGATCATTTGGTTTCATTGCCAGTCCTAAGAGCATTAGGTCAGAGAGAACCCCTTGGTATGATCCATTTTGATAGCCATACAGACTTATTCAAAAGTTATTTTGGAGGCTACAAGTATACACATGGAACACCATTCAGAAGAGCCATAGAAGAGAACCTATTAGATCCAAAAAGAGTTATACAGATCGGCATAAGGGGCACCATGTATGATGGTGAAGACATTGAGTGGGGAAAGGAAAACGGTGTTACAATCATTATGGTAGAGGAGTTTTTTGAAAGAGGAATAGAAGATGTCATGGAGCAAGCACGAGACGTTTGTGGAAATAAACCAACTTATTGTAGCTTTGATATTGATTTTATCGACCCCGCTTTCGCCCCTGGTACTGGAACACCAGAGATAGGAGGCCCAAACAGTTTTGAGGCGCAAAAAGTCATAAGAGAACTGAAAGGAATGAATTTGATTGGTGCTGATCTAGTTGAGGTATCACCACCTTTTGATCCGTCTGGAGGTACTGCTTATCTGGGAATATCCTTGGTGTTCGAACTTATGTGTATTTTGGCGGAAATTATAAGGAAAAATCCAAAAAAATAATGAAAGAGAAACGGAAAATTTAAATGAAAGATATTGAAAATAAGGCTGAAAAAGTAGCATTGAAAGGGAAAGATATTCCAAATTTGAGTCCTTTTAATTGGGAGGACCCTTTTTTAATTGATGATCAACTCTATGACGAAGAAAAAATATTAAGAGACTCAGTTAGAAATTTTTGTGATGATATTTTGTCTAAAAAAATTGATGCAGCTTACAAAGAGGAGTTAGTTGATCGGGATATTTTTCCCAAATTTGGTGAAATGGGGTTGCTAGGGATAACAGTCCCAGAAGAATATGGAGGCTTAGGGGGAAGTTATGTATCCTATGGACTAGCCGCTAGAGAAATAGAGAGAATTGATTCAGGGTATCGTTCAATGATGTCAGTTCAATCGAGCTTGGTTATGTATCCAATTTTTGCATATGGTAGTGAAGAGCAAAGAAGAAAATATCTCCCTGAATTGTCTAAAGGTAGACTAATTGGATGTTTTGGATTAACAGAACCAGATGCAGGCAGTGATCCTTCAAGTATGCTAACCAGAGCAAAAAAGACTAGTTCCGGATATGTGCTCAATGGTTCAAAAATGTGGATCTCTAATTCACCTATAGCAGATATCTTTATTATTTGGGCTAAATTAGAAGATGAGACGGGTCCTATTAGGGGATTTATAGTTGAGAAAAATACTCCGGGCTTAACTGCACCAAAGATAGATGGAAAGTTAAGCCTTAGAGCTTCCGTAACTGGTGAAATAGTATTGAAAGATGTAAATGTGCCAGAGCAAAGTATTTTGCCAAATGTTAGTGGCCTCAAGGGTCCATTTGGCTGCCTGAGTAGAGCAAGGTATGGAATATCTTGGGGAGCTATGGGTGCAGCAGAGTATTGTTGGCATGTCGCTAGACAATATGGTCTGGATCGAAAACAGTTCGGTAAGCCTCTAGCTCAAACACAATTGTTTCAAAAAAAATTAGCTGATATGCAAACTGAAATTTCTCTTGGCCTTCAGGGAAGCCTTAGGTTGGGTCGACTGATCGATGAAGGAATGGCATCTCCAGAATTGATTAGTTTAATGAAAAGAAATAATTGTGGAAAAGCTTTAGATATAGCAAGAATGTCAAGAGATATGCTTGGAGGGAATGGAATTTCGTCTAGTTTTGGAGTCATGAGACATTCTCAAAATCTTGAAACGGTAAATACTTATGAAGGAACTCATGATATTCATGCACTAATTTTAGGTAGAGCCCAAACAGGTTTGCAGGCCTTTTTTTAATTTTCAAGTTTTACGTTTGAAGTTTATATCCAGTTTTAAATATTAAGATTATGACGGATATGCACAATAGTGTGAATAAAAATATAGCTAAAAGGGATGTCGTAATTGAAACATCGCCTGTTCCAAAGAAACTCCATCTGAAACCACTGACCAAATAGAGAACTGGATTTAGTAAAGTAATTTTTTGCCATAATTCTGGCAACATTTGTATTGAATAAAATGTGCCTCCCAAGAATACAAGAGGGGTAACTACGAGAGTTGGAATAAAATTTAAACGTTCAAAACTATCAGACCAAATCCCAATTATGAATCCAAATAAAGAAAAACTTACCACAGTCATAATCATAATTAACAACATCAAAACTGGATACTTAATCTCAAGGTCTACAAATAAGCTAGCAGTTGCTAATATGATTATGCCAATAAGTATGGATTTTGTAGCTGCCGCTCCAACGTAACCTATTACAATTTCAAAAGAAGAAACTGGTGCAGATAAAATTTCATATATTGTTCCAGAAAATTTAGGAAAGTATATCCCAAAAGCACCGTTATTAAGGCTTGAAGTCATCATATTTAACATCATTAGGCCAGGAACAATAAAGGCACCGTAAGTTATGCCATCAATGTCAGTAATTCTTGATCCAATAGCTGATCCAAACACTATGAAATATAGGGTAGTAGAGATTATTGGTGATATTAAACTACCAATAATAGTTCGAAAAAATCGAGACATTTCATGAATATAAATCGCTTTTATAGCATAAATATTCATTGACTTCTCCCTGAAACCAAATCTACGAATATTTCCTCTAAACTACTTTGGTGGGTTTCAAAATCCAAGATTTTCAAGCCAGAGTTTGAGATTCTAGACATGATCTCAAAAATATCACTATTTCGATCTTTACTATCATATGAATATATTATGGTAGAATTCGTCTTTCCAAATTCTAAATTCAACTCTTTCAGTTCCTCAGGTATAGAATTTTTCTTTGATTCAATACTTAGAATTAATTTTCTCTTCCCAAGTCTTTTCATAAGAACCTTTTTATCTTCTGTCAGAAGTATTTCCCCTTGATTAATTATTCCTACCCTATCTGCCAATTCCTCTGCTTCCTTAATATAGTGTGTAGTTAGAATCACAGTAACTCCTGATTTCTTTAGCGACCTAATCATATTCCACAAAGTTTTCCTGAGGGATACATCCACACCTGCAGTGGGTTCGTCTAAAAACAAAACACTGGGTTCATGAGACAGCGCCTTTGCAATAAGAACTCTTCTTTTCATACCTCCTGATAGGGATAAAATTCTTTCATCTTTCTTATCTCCAAGGGATAGGTCATCCAATAGAGAATGTAGATATTCCGGGTTACTTGGCTTTCCGTGAAGACCTCTACTGAAAACAAGCGTATTCCAAACGGTTTCAAAAGTCTCTAAAGTGAGTTCTTGTGGTACTAAGCCAATCTCACTTCGTGCTTTCTTATATTCGGTAACTGTATCGAAATCTTTTACTTTTATATTTCCTTCTGACTGCCTGGTTATCCCACAAACAGAAGAAATGAGAGTGGTTTTGCCAGCACCATTCGGTCCCAAAAGAGCGAAAATTTCACCTTCCTCTATCTCCAATGAAATTTTATTTAATGCTCTAACGTTATTTGGGAAAAGTTTTGAAACGTTATTTATTCTTAAGATATTTTTCATAAAAATCCGTTTTTTATCAAAAGGAATATATGGTGGATAGGGTTCTTAAGAGTGCTTTTAATTCAATTGTAGTACCATTTACAAGTGGTAAATTTCTTATTCCTGTCTGCCTTATTTCATTGATATAATTTCAGAGATCACCAAAACTTTAATATCTTAAGAGTTGAAATTATGGTGATAGCGAGATCACATTTATTCGGTTCAATTATCTTCCCAAAAGGATTTTTTAGTAACCTCTTTTTTATCAGCATCTAGTTTTTGGGCTGAAGAATTATTTGCTAAATCAAGATTATTAAACTTAATTGGATTGTTTAAATAGAAACTTTCTCCGTGTTCCTTTTTCATTTCTCTAAACAAACTCTGTTCGTCATTTAATGCCTCGCCAACATTATTTATAGGCCCAGCAGGGACACCAGCGTTTTGCAATTTATCTAGAACTTCCCTTTTTGTTAACTCTTTTAAACGAAATTCTATTTTAGGAAGTAAAGTTGATCGATTCTTAACCCTAAGGTGATTTTCTTTGAACTCATCCTGTAAGTGTAATTTTAAATTTAATGCCTCGCACATCCTCACAAATTGATTATTATTCCCACAGGCGATTACCAAAGCTCCATCCTTAACTTCAAAAACTTGGTAAGGAACAATAACTGGATGGGCATTTCCCATCCTTTTTGGAATATCTCCCGTTGAAAAATAGCTTGATGCCTGATTTGCAAGAACTCCTAGCTGTGTATCAAATAATGCCATATCAATATGAGTTCCTTTCCCAGTTTGATCCAATGCTTTTAGGCCGGACATAATGGCAATAACAGAATAAAGGCCTGTAAAGATATCTGCGTAAGCTATCCCAGGTTTTTGAGGCAATCCATCCTTTTCTCCAGTAAGGTCCATAATTCCTCCCATTGCTTGTATAATAAAATCATAGCCTGGGCGATTGGAATAAGGTCCATTTTGACCAAAGCCAGTAATTGAGCAATAAATAAGTTTTGGATTAATCTGATTTAAACTTTCATAATCAAGGTGGTATTTTTTTAATCCACCGACTTTAAAATTTTCAATTAAGATGTCAGCCTTTGATGCCAATTTTTTCACTAAAGTTAAGTCTGCACTATTTCTAAAATCTGCTACGATAGATTTTTTTCCCCTATTTGTACTGTGGAAATAGGCAGCAGATCCATCCCTATGGAACGGCGGCCCCCATCCTCTGGTTTCGTCACCACTTGGGCTTTCGACTTTCACAACTTCAGCACCAAGATCTGCTAGAGTCTGTCCGGCCCAAGGGCCAGCTAAAACACGGGCTAGCTCTAGTACCCGCAATCCTTTTAGAGGTTGAGTCAATTTAACGCCTTTAAATTAGTTACATTGTGTGAAGTATTAATTGAGTTCAGAAAAACTTCAAGACATTGCATCTTTTGAGAATTTTCATTACGAAGTGTAGTATTATTTCTAAGGAAAGGATTCTGTTAAATTGAATTGGGTTTCTAAGCTTTTTAAGAAAAAGAATAAGGTAGCCATAGTTAGGCTTGAGGGTACTATAGCACCATCTATGGCATTTGGAGCAAGTTTAAATGATGTGGCTGTTTCTAAAACTATTGAAAAAGCATTTTCATTTAGAAAACTTTCTGCAGTAGTTTTAATAATTAATTCCCCTGGTGGGTCTCCAGCACAGTCTTCTTTGATAGCAGCAAGGATAAAGAGATTAGCAAAAAAAAATAAAACACATGTTTTAGCTTTCTGTGAAGATGTTGCTGCTTCGGGAGGTTATTGGTTGGCCTGTGCAGCTGATGAAATATTCGCTGACGAAAACACAATAATTGGATCAATAGGTGTAATCTCAAGTGGTTTTGGATTTCATGAATTAATAGAAAGGCAAGGAATAGAAAGAAGGGTATACACCTCTGGAGAAGATAAGAGTATTTTAGATCCTTTCCGTCCTCAAAAACAGGCTGATATTAAAAAACTTAAGAAGCTGCAAGGTCAAATCCATGAGAATTTCATAAGCCATGTGAAGCTTAGCAGAGGAGAAAAGATTAAATCTGAGGATATTTTCTCTGGAGAGTTCTGGCTTGCTAATGAGGCCTTAAATAAAGGTTTGATCGATGGAGTAGGCCATCTAGAGGATGTCATCTCAAACAGATTTGGAGATACTTGCAAACTAATAAAGGTTTCTTCAAAAAAATCTTTTTTTGGACGATTGACAGGAAGTGTCTACAACTCTTTAATTGAAACTCTGGCTAACAAGATTAATTTATCAAGATATGGTTTATAGGAAAAATGATCAATAAGATTTTGTTTTTAGCATTAGGTTTGTTTGTTCTTTACGCAGTCATCAAGTTAAGTCAGAAAGTGAAACCGAAAAATAATGAACAGAATGTCTTTGAAAGCCCATCTAAATGTAAGAAATGTAATTCCTATATTATAGGCACTGGGCCTTGTTTGTGTGAAACTTAACTGTAAGAAATTTTAAAGAGTGTAGCCTTTGATTTTAGTTCAAATTTTAGCAGGTGTTTTTCTCTTAAGTTTTTGTGGAGACTCCTTAGTCAAAGGTAGTGTTTTAGCGGGTTTAAGGTTTAATATCTCTCCTTTAATTATTGGCTTAACAGTTGTGGCGTTTGGAACATCTGCGCCTGAACTTATTGTTGCAATACAGGCATCTTTATCTGGGCTTTCTGGAATGGCTTTAGGTAATGTTGTTGGATCTAATATTGCTAATGTCTTATTAGTCCTTGGGTTGCCCATATTATTCTTTTCATTAGATATCAGGTCTTCTAGTTCAATAACTGATTACTGGATTATGTTTGTAGTAACAATATTCTTTATATTGTTATTAGCAAATGGCGCAATATTTTTTTGGCATGGTATTATTTTAATATTGCTTCAGATATCCATTCTAATTAGGTCATACATTTTAGCTAGGTCTTCAAAAAGCAGCATAAAACAAGAAATAATTGATGGCTCAGAAAGCTTTGAAGACCCGAAGTGGAGCAAACTCCTAAAAATTGTAGGGCTAATATTGCTTGGTATCTTTGGATTGCCTCTGGGAGCTCACTTTCTCATAAATGGTGCTGTAGGGCTGGCTCAATTCTTTAATGTGTCTGAGGAGGTCATAGGTTTATCAATTGTAGCGGTTGGTACTTCACTTCCAGAATTAGCTACTACATTCGCGGCAGTTAGGAGAAATCAGGGAGAAGTAGTTTTGGGAAATATAATAGGTTCAAACTTATTTAATATTTTATTTATTGTAGGTGTTGCATCCCTAATTGCACCCATAAATTTTCAAGAAACAGATTTGGTTCAGTCACTTGGCTATCTCTTCATTTCTGTTGTTTTTTTGTTGGCTATTGTTATAAAGCCTAGAATTATAGGTAGGAATTGGGGTGCTGTATTTTTACTTAGCTATGCAAGCTATCTTTGGTTTTTAGTTTATTGAAATAGGAGGAAAATGGAAAGATCTGCGTTAATAACCGGGGGCTCTAAGAGAATTGGAGGGGCAATATCGAATTCATTGGCAGAAAATGGCTATGATATTATTGTCCATTATAATGCCGACTCACAAGGAGCAGAGGAAGTTGTTGAATATGCTAGATCTAAAGGGGTTCAGGCGTACTCGATAAAAGCCGATCTTTTAAATGACGAAGAGATATTAAATTTGGTATCTAAATCAGTAAAGCTACTAAATAAGCCGTTGACGACTTTAATTAACAACGCATCTATTTTTGAATATGATACTATAGAAACAGCTACCCTTGAGAATTGGGATCGGCATTTTGGAACCAATTTAAAAGCTCCATTTTTCTTGTCTCAAGCCTTTTTCAAGCAAGCTCCAAAACCGATTCTTGATGAAAGGAAAGAATTAGTTTCTAAGGCTCAAATAATAAACATAATTGATCAGAGAGTGGTAAATACATCGCCTTTTTTTTCAACTTATACGATTGCAAAAATGGCTCTTTGGTCGTTTACAAAGACGGCAGCTCAAGAAATGGCTCCAAGGGTTCGCGTTAATGGAATAGGGCCAGGCCCAACCTTAATTGCTAAAAACCAAAGCGTTAAAAGTTTTTTAGAGCAAAGAAAAAATACAGTCTTAAAGCGCGGTTCAAATTTAGAGGATATAATTGGCAGCATGAATTTCTTTTTAGAAAATAAAGGTATAACTGGGCAGTTCATATGTGCTGACGGTGGTCAAAGTTTGGAATGGTAACTGCTCGTAAATTATTGAATACCTTGACCTTTTGTTTGAAATTTCTCTTTAAAGAACTAAATTTGTCCACTTACAAAGATATTTGCTTGAAAATTAGTTATTTTTAATGAGATGTTGGTATTTTTCTTTTTTAAAAAATTAATTTATTCATAAAAAACAATAAGTTAAAAAAATGCCTAAAATTTAAGCAATTTAATAAAGTACCTAAAATATAATGATATTATGATAAAAATCTACATTTATCCCCAGACTTATCCCCAACTTCAGTGGAAACTTTTTTTCTTGAAAAAACTTTCAATAAAGTGCAGGCGTAAGAGAATCAGTAATGAAAATAGTGGAAGAAATTTTTTTCAAGAAAATTTGAGCTTATTGCAAACATAAATTCTACAATAGGGAAGAAATCGTGATTTTGGAAGGCGTAGAAATTGTAAAAGATAATGTGAGAAAGTTATCTCAAAAGCCAGGTGTCTATCGAATGATAGATAAGAAAGGGGATATCTTATATGTTGGAAAGGCAAAAAACTTAAGGAAAAGGGTTGCGAGTTATGCAAAGTTAGAAGGGAACTCAAATCGTATTAAAAGAATGATCTCTGAAATTTCTTCCATGGCATTTTTAACTACGGAGACAGAAGTAGAGGCTCTGCTTTTAGAGCAGAATTTGATTAAAGAATTAAAACCAAAATACAATGTTTTATTGAGGGATGATAAAAGTTTCCCTTATATCTACCTGAGCACTCATCAATCTTTTCCAAGATTGTCAAAGCATAGGGGTGGTAGAGGTAAACTTGGAAAATATTATGGACCATTTTCATCTGCACCAGCGACAAATAGAACTATAAATCAATTGCAAAAAGCATTCCTATTACGAACATGCACTGATCCAGACTTTGGCACTAGAAAAAGGGCATGCCTTCTGTATCAGATTAAAAAATGTTCAGCGCCATGTGTCGGTTATATTAGTGAGGAAGCATATAGTGATTTATGCAACCAAGCCAATAAATTTTTGACTGGAGAAAATAGCAAGGTTCAGAGTAATTTGGCCATAGAAATGGAGAATGCTAGTGCTCAATTGTTATTTGAAAAGGCCGCAAAATTAAGGGACAGAATTAGAGCGTTAACGGAAATACAAAGCTCTCAAAAAATCAATCCAAAGACAGTCAAGGATGCTGATTTATTTGCTTTATTCGAGAGCGGAAATGAAGCGTGTATACAAGTAGTATTTATAAGGAATAATAAAATTTTTGGTAACCATGCGTATTTCCCAAAAACGGGTAGAGGTGCGGATAGCTTTGAGTTAATGGAAGCTTTCATAACGCAATTTTATCTAAACCGAGTTCCTCCATCTGAAATAATTCTTTCTAACGATTTGCCAGATACTAAAGTCTTAAAAACATTCCTGACCGCAAGGGCAAACCTGAAGGTGCATATTATTTTCCCTAAGCGTGGTGAAAAGAAGGAGTTAATTTCGTGGGCCATAAAGAATGCGGAAGAAGAGTTGATAAGAAAGTTGAGTGATATTTTAAATCAGAAGCAATTAATAACGGGCCTTCAAAAGAAGTTGAACCTAAACAAATATCCTTCTAGGATCGAAGTATATGATAACTCACATTTTCAGGGCAAGCATGCTTTAGGTGCGATGATAGTTTTAGGAGATGAAGGTTATATTAAATCTCAGTATAGGAAATATAACTTTAGTGAAGATATTGTTAAAAAGGGTGATGATCTTGCAATGATGAAGGAAATGCTTTCAAGAAGGTTCAGGAAAAAATATGAAAATGCAAAAGCCAATGTTTTAAGCAACATGCCGGAATTGATTATTGTGGATGGGGGTAAGGCACAAGTGTCTGCTGCTGTTTCCACCTTGCATTCATTAGGTCTCAAAGATATTTCAGTAGTTGGAGTAGCTAAGGGATTAGACCGCAATGCTGGAAAAGAGGAAATTTACCTTCATGGTCAAAGACCATTTACTTTAAAATCAAAAGACCCAATATTATATTTTATGCAAAGGATTAGGGATGAAGCTCATAGATTTGCTATAGGAGGACATAGATTAAAAAGAGCTAAAGATGCATATATTTCACCTTTAGACGAAATTGAAGGAATTGGCTCAGTTAGGAAGAAATCATTATTATCTAAATTTGGTTCAGCAAAGGCAGTATCTAAAGCTAGTAGATTAGATTTAAAGTCAGTAGATGGTATTTCTCAAGAACTTGCAAAGGTCATATTCAATCATTTTAGAGAATCAAATTAAAAACTGGAAATGTAATAAAAGATGATGCTAAATCTGCCTAATTTTCTAACCATATTTAGAATAGTATGTGTTCCCATTATTGCCTTAATAATAATTACTGCTAAAGGTCAGAGTCCCCTAATTTTTGCTTTTTTTCTTTTCATCTTAGCATCGCTAACTGATTACCTAGATGGGTTAACAGCTAGAACCCTAAATCAAAGTACGGAATTTGGAAAAGTTTTGGATCCTATAGCGGATAAACTTATGACGGTAATATTATTATGTGTTTTATATGGTACAAAAGTTGGTGATGATTTCAAATTAATGATAGGTCTTCCAATAGTTGTGATAATATTTCGGGAGATTTTCATATCTGGGCTTAGAGAGCACGTCAGTAAAAGGTCTGAAGTCCTTCAAGTCTCCTGGATTGCCAAGATAAAGACTGGATTACAGTTAACAGCGATAGGTACATTGATCTTCTTTCTTGCTTATCCTGAGTTTTCCAGTTTCGAATATATTGGTTTAGTCTTAATTTGGTCAGCTGCAGTTTTAACACTAATTAGTGGTCTGGATTATTTTATAAAAGCAAAACCATTTTTTCGGGATTAGGCATGCAAGTTTATTATTTTTCATGGGTAAGAGAAAAAGTAGGTACTGGTCAAGAAGAAATACAAACAAATTCTAATACGGTGAAAGATCTTATCGATGAACTATCCTTGAAAGGTGAAAACTACACATTAGCTTTTAGCAATTTAGAACATATAAAGGTAGCTGTGGATCAGGTTTTCGTAAGCGATTTTAATCACCCAATTAAGAATGCAAAAGAAATTGCATTTTTCCCACCAGTTACAGGGGGCTGATTTGCTCTCTATAAGAATCCAAGAGGATGACTTTGACCCAGGCCTCATTTACAACTTAGTCGGCAAGGATAGAAAAGATATTGGAGCAAAAGTAGCATTTACTGGGCTTGTTAAAGATTTTTTTGAATTGGAGGAAGTTACAAGTTTATATATCGAGCATTACCACTCAATGGCTAAAACGCAGCTTAAAAATATTTGCCAAGCAGCATTAGAAAGATGGCAGATAAAAGAAATTCATCTGGTCCATAGGTTTGGCTTATTAAAACCAGGTGATAATATTGTAAATCTTGTTTTGGCTTCTCATAATAGAAGTGATGTATTTCAGGGCGGTACGTTTATTATGGATTATCTTAAATCAGACGCCCCTTTTTGGAAAAAAGAATTTAATAGAAAAGGCTCTGCTTGGGTCAATCAAAGTTTAGCCGATATACAGAAAATGGATTCATGGTAATTCAGGCCAAGTCAAATACTCAAGAATAAGCTACCCGCTAAGAATAGACAAAGTATTAGTCCTGACATTTTGTTTGATCGAAACAATCTTAAGCAAACATGTGGTAGCTTTGTATCAAGTTTAATTAATTGTATAAAAAGGCTACAACAAAATATAAAGACACCCAGGAAACAAATAAAGAAGATAGTTTCTGATATATGAAAAAGTGAAACATAAAATGCTAAACCAGCTAGTAGAAAAAAGATAATTACAAAAGTGAAAAGCCAAGAGGCTGCATTTTCTTTAAAAAGCCTTGCTGTTGATTTAATGCCAACAATACTATCATCATCAATATCTTGGAAAGCATATATGGTGTCATAAAATAGGGTCCAGAAAATTCCAGCTATATAAAGAATGAAGCAACCTAAGCTAATTCCAAGGCCTTGAGTTGAGAAACCAAGTAAAATTCCCCAGTTAAATGCTATCCCAAGAAAAATTTGTGGCCACCAGGTAAATCGCTTAGCGTAGGGATAAATAATAACAGGTAATAAAGACACAATCCCTATAAAAATTGAAAAGCTGGGAAATGAAAGTAGAATAAGGAACGAGGCAAGAGCCTGGATGGTCATCCAAGCAAATGCTTTTTTATTGGATACTTGACCCGAAGGTATTGGCCTCAGTTTCGTCCGCTGTACTTTTGAATCCAGTTTCCAATCATTTATGTCATTCCAGGTACATCCAGCTCCACGCATCAGAATAGCCCCTAAAATAAAACTAACGGCCAACCAGAAATCATATAAACCGACCTTAGTATCGCTCTCAAGGATACCAAGACAAAGCCCCCACCAACATGGAATTAAAAGTAACCAAGTTCCAATAGGCCTATCCATTCGGCTAAGACGTAGGTAAGGTATGCTCCAATCAGGTGCAATTATATCAACCCAGTTTAATTTTATTGCGTCTGGTAAATGTGGCGAGTTATTATCCATTAGGCGAAAAAGGTAAATCCATGGTTAAAATAGTACGTTTGTATTCTGGAGTAACAATTGATTTATTACAACCCATCACATTGTCATCTACGAGCGCCCATTATCTTCAAAATGTAATGCGAAGAAAAAAGGGTGATAAGGTGATAGTTTTTGATGGGAAAAGTGGAGAGTATGAAGCAGAAATAAAATATATGTCCAGAGGCACTGTTACGTTAGAGCCAAAAAAGAAGTTAGCAGAAGTCTCTAGACCAACAGATATTTGGGTAGCATTTACGCCAATAAAGAAAATTGGTACACATTTTGTTATAGAAAAATGTACTGAAATTGGGGTTAGAAAGATTTTTCCTATATTTACTGAGCATTCAGAAAATAAGAATTTACGGATTGATAAGTGGAAGCTAAATTCTATAGAAGCTGTTGAACAGTGCGGAGGCAATTTTATTCCAGAAATAAGAGAAAATACTAGTCTTGGAGAGTTTGTAGATAATTTTCCAGAGGATCGAAAGTTGATTTTTTGCAATGAGGTTGTCAAAGAGCCGAACCTTAGAGAAATCTTCACCAAAGATAATTTTTCCAAGGCTTGTATCCTAATTGGCCCAGAGGGAGGATTCTCTGATAAGGAGAGGGAAATGCTTTCCAGTCGAAAGAATGTTTATTCTGTTTCTTTGGGGGCGAGGATTCTCAGGGCTGAAACGGCTGTCACTGTCGCTTTAGCAGTTTGGCATTCACATTTTTCCACCTAAGTAGCAAGTAATTTATATTTCTAAAATACTATAAAGTGGGATAAGGTTATCAGAAGTTAATTTGCGGAGAAATTCATGTCTATTCCACAATCAGCGGAGGGAACAGTTGAAAATTATTCTCAACTTGTACAGTTTCTTGAGGATGGCTGCAAAGTGCATACTGATTGGGGAATAGGTACTGAGCATGAAAAGTTTGGTTATGATAAGAAGAGTTTTTCTCCTTTACCCTATGAGGGTGAAACATCAATTTTTTCCATGTTATCTGGTCTGCGAGATACGTACGGTTGGGAAGAAGTTAGGGAGAATAAAAAATTAATTGGGTTAAAAAGAGGTGGTTCCAATATTAGTTTAGAACCTGGGGGTCAGCTAGAATTATCAGGGGCTATTTTTAAGAATGTTCATCAGACATGTAATGAAGTTTCGAATCATTTATCTGAAATTAAGATGATAGCTGATAATATTGGGGCCGGTTTTATTGGATTAGGTGCGTCTCCTGATTGGAGTGAAAATCAAATGCCGATGATGCCTAAAGGGAGATATGAGCTTATGACCCCATACATGGGTAAAGTAGGTGCCCATGGAAAAAAAATGATGTATCGGACATGTACAGTACAAGTGAATTTGGATTATAGTTCAGAAAAAGATATGATAAGAAAAATGCAAGTTGGTGTTTCGTTACAACCAATAGCCACGTGCCTATTTGCTGCTTCACCATTTTTTGATGGAAAACCGAACGGTTATAAGAGTTGGAGATCAGCCATATGGCGAGATACCGATAAGAGCAGAACTGGTATGGTTCCATTTGTATATGACGAAGGTTTTGGTTTTGAGAAATGGGTTGATTATGCTTTAGATGTGCCAATGTATTTTGTATATCGAGATGGCAAATATTTTAATGCACTTGGAAAATCATTCAGAGATTTTCTAGAGGGTAAGCTTGATATTCTTATAGGACAAAAACCTAGTTTGAGTGATTGGGCAGATCACTTGACCACCATATTTACTGAAGTAAGGGTAAAAAATTTTATTGAAATGAGAGGAGCAGATGGGGGGCCTTGGGCATCGATATGTGCTCTTCCAGCTTTTTGGGTAGGTATAATGTACAATTCAGGAGCGTTAGACGAAATTTTAGATTTAACCAAGGACTGGTCGGATTTTGATAGAGAAAAACTAAATCAAGATGTTGCCAAGAAAGGATTTGAAGCGAATATTAGAGGTGTGCCAGTGTATAAGGTTTGCAAGAAAGTTTTGGAGATATCGAGGAGAGGACTTTTAGAGAGAGCAATATCAAATTCTTCAGGTGGGCGTAGAGATGAGGCACATTTTTTAGATCCTTTATTTGAAATAGTTGAAGCAAGACAGACTCTCGCTGATAAACTCCTTGAAAACTATTGGGGTCGGTGGGAAAAAGATTTACGTAGGATTTACCTTGAACATAGCTATTGAAGGATAGATTTATTCACCGATCTTTGGTTCTAAACCATTAAAAAGTCTAACAATATTTGCTCTATGCGAAACAAACATTCCAATAACAAGAAGTATCAAAACCCAAAAATTATTCTCTAGGCCAAGCGGGAAGGCTAGAATTAAAGTGAAGGAACTTGAAAAAAGGGAAGATAAGGAAGACCGCTTAAATAAAAATGCTAATATAAGCCAAATTAGGCCAGCATAGAAGAATAACCAAAAGTTTAATGCCATAATTATCCCTAAAAAAGTAGCCACACCCTTACCGCCTTTAAACTTATTAAATATTGGCAACAAGTGTCCTAGGAAGACAAAAATACTAGAAAATTGAGCCGCGGTAAGCCCAAGAAAACTATAAAATATATAAACTGCTAGGAATCCTTTAAACCCATCTAAAAAGAGTGTAAGAAACGCTGCAAATTTATTTCCAGTTCTAAGCACATTTGTTGCGCCAATATTCCCAGAACCAATTTCTGACAAATTACCTAATTTGAATAACTTGGAGAATATTATTCCAAAAGGAATAGAACCTAATAGGTAGCTGGCTACAGAAATCGAAAGAATCCATGGTAAAGCTTGATAAAATCCAGGTGCCGCCGCACCAATCCTAAGTAAGTCAGGGAGCATTAATTATATCTCCGGAAAACTTCTTCTCCATTAACATATGTCATTAGGACACGTCCCTGCATGGTTTGCTCGTCAAAAGGTGTATTCTTCGACTTAGACTTTAATTTAAATCTGTCAATTAAAAAAGGTTCATCAGGGTCAAATAAGACTAGATCTGCTGGGCTACCTTCTCTAATTCTACCAAATGGTGCTCCAATTAAATTAGCAGGGTTTAAAGATAAGAATTTAAACAAAGTGGGCAAATTAAAGATCTTGTCTTTAGTTAATCTTAAAGCTGAGCAAAGAATTGTTTCTAGCCCAATGGCTCCAGGGGCAGCGGTTTCATATGGAAGTCTTTTACTTTCTTCATCTTGAGGTGTGTGAAAAGATCCAATTATATCTATAGTTCCATCCTTTAGGCCATTAATCACTGCTAACCTATCCTTTTCGGAGCGCAATGGTGGGGTAATTTTAAAGAATGTTCTATATGGACCTATGTCTAACTCATTTAAGGAAATATGATGAATAGATGTACCGGCAGAAATCCGGTCATTTGTTTTTTTGTATCTTTTAAGTGTTTCGACAGCTTCCTCAGTTGTTATTTGGTCTGCATGGTATTTAACTTTTGTAAGAGAAGCAAGGGACAGATCTCTTTCAAGACCAATTTTCTCTGCCACAGTTGATACACTCGGTAATCCCAATTTTGAAGCAAAAGCACCTGCTGTTGCCACTGAACCTTCGGATAAAGAATTTTCTTGCGGATGTCCTATTATGAAAAGATCTAATGCTTTAATATACTGCATGGTTTTCTGAAAATATTTTGTATCATGAAAATAATTTAACCCTTCAGAAAAAGCTATTGCTCCAAGATCTTTCATAAAGCCAAGTTCACTCATTTCCTTTCCACAAAGATTTTTACTCAGAGTTACCATTGGCAGTATTTTTACCTTTGCTGAATTTGAGGCTCTAGTCAAAAAAAACTCTAATATTTCTGGAGTATCTATTGGTGGAGAAGTATCAGGGCGAGTCACAAGACATGTTACTCCACCTGCTGCGGCTGCCGCAGAAGCAGTCCTAAAACTCTCTTTATGTCTCTCTCCAGGCTCACAAATCTTTGGACCTATATCGACTATTCCCGGTGCTAGACATGCACCTTTGCAATCAATTGATTCCCCTTTAATCGGTCCATCAATTTTTTCAATAATTCCATTATCTATAGTTAATGAACCCAAGGATTCCCGATTTGATTCTGGATCAATAATATGGACATTTTTAAATGTAATCATTTATCAATAACTCGTGCAATTAAACTTTCTATAACTGCCATTCTTATGGAGACGCCCATTTCAACTTGCTCTTGGATCGCTGATCGACTTAAGTCATCAGCCAACTCACTATCAATCTCCACACCCCTATTCATTGGACCAGGATGAAGAATTATGGCATCTGATTTCGCTTGTGAAAGTTTTTCTTCATCTAATCCATAAAAATGAAAATATTCTCTTTCAGAAGGAACATAACCACCATCCATTCTTTCCTTTTGTAGCCTCAACATCATGACTACGTCAGCGCCTTTTAGTCCTTCTCTCATATTATTAAATACCTCAACTCCAAATTCTTTAAAGCAGTCTGGTACCAGTGTTGCTGGACCTACAAGCCTAATAGAATTTCCTAATTTTCCAAACAGAAAAATATTTGATCTAGCTACTCGGCTATGGGCGATATCCCCACAAATTGTGACAGTAAGTCCACTAAGTTGGTTTTTTCTGCGGAGAACGGTCATAGCATCAAGCAAAGCTTGAGTTGGATGCTCATGCTTTCCGTCACCGGCGTTTATAACAGAGCAATCGATTTTTTCAGATAAAAGCTGTACTGCTCCCGAATAGGGATGCCTGATGACTATTAGATCAGGTTTCATCGCATTTAAAGTTAGCGCGGTGTCAAACAGAGTTTCACCTTTTTTTATAGAACTATCTTTTACATTTATGCTAGTAACTAAGGCTCCTAACCTTTTTCCCGCAATTTCAAAACTTGTTTGGGTTCTAGTTGAGTTTTCAAAGAAAATATTAATTATATTGTAACCGTCAAGTGTTTGGGCGACACTTTTTCCAGATAGATCTTGCTGTGTGAAACCTTTAGCTTTATCTAAAATTTCATAAATATCACTTGGCTCTAAAAACTCTATTCCCAGTAGATTCTTTTTAGCTATCAATATCTTAATACCCTTGAAAAGTTCTCATAGGTATACTCGGAGTGATTGCTTCTATCAAGTGTTAAGGATATGATTAATCATGGATAGGATAAAACCACTTCGAATAATTGAAAATAGAGCCGCCCCGAATTGTAGGCGAGTAAGAATATTTTTGGCAGAAAAGGGAATAGAGATACCTTATGATCAAATTGATATAATGGCAGGAGATCATTTCAAAACGGAATATAAAGAAAAAGTAGGTACTTACCGTGTTCCTGTGTTGGAGCTTTCTGACGGATCTTTTCTTACAGAAAGTATTGCTATATGCAGATTTTTTGAAATGGAAAAGCCCGAAATACCTCTTTTCGGAAGGACACAATTGGAAATATCTTTGGTAGAAATGTGGCAGCGTCGGATGGAGTTTGAATTGCTGTGGCCAATCGCTTTTGTTTTGAGGCACGGCAATCCAAAAATGACAGTATTAGAGGATCAGTGCGAGGCATGGTCTGTAGCAAATAGACCCCGTGTTTTAGTTGGACTAGAAACATTAAATAAACAATTGACTCATAATCAGTTTATAGTTGGATCTAATTTTTCTGTAGCGGACATTACTGCAATAGTAGCAGTAAATTTCCTAAGAACAATTAGAGTTGAAATACCTGAGCATTTGGAATTTCTTTTAAATTGGAAAGCTACGGTTTCGCAACGGAGTAGTATAGGGGTTTAAATATTTTTCTGAGGATCATCACTTGAATAAAAAAATGGAATTAGAGAATCAGGTTGAAACCTTGAATCTTCTTATAGAATTTGGTGCTGATGAAGCTCATGAAGGGAGTCCTATAAACCGATTTGATTCAACTTCAGACGAATATAAATTAGAGTCTTTTAATGTAAATCACAACAGGTCTATATTTCTAGACAAAATGAAAAGTAAAAGTTTTGATGCTACAAATAAATTAGATGAGCTATCTAAAAGGGTGAATAGTATAGAAGAATTGAGATTGATATTGGAGAAATGTGAAGATTTCAGCGCACCGAAAATTTCTAATAAAATGAATTTTTCTTTTGGAAATCAAGGGGCTAATGTTATGGTGCTGTGTGACCCTCCAGGGCGCGAAGAAATTTCCGAAAAAAATATTTTCTCTGGAGAAAGAGGTCTGATCTTCGATAAGATGTTTAAGGCGATCGGACTTTCTATAGAAGAAGAAAGTCTTTATGCAGTACCCATTTTTCCATGGAGGTTGCCACCGAGTTTAGAAAATTCAGAACTTGATCTAGCCTTAATATATCCTTTTGTTTTAAAGCATCTTTCAATAATTAAACCAAAGATATTAGTTATAATGACTGAATTTTTTGAGAAGTTTAGAATATTGGCTAATGTTTCCAAAAGTGCAAATGAGGATCAATTTATTCCGGAGGCAACTAAGAATTTTACGATAGCTTCTCCTGGTAGATTAATTGACTTTCCTGACGAAAAAAAAACTGCTTGGGAAACTTTGAAGGAAATTAAAAGTTTGCTTGGACAGGGAAAATGACAAAATATTCATTAAATAAGGACAGGGAATTTATCTCACTCAAAA
Source organism: uncultured Alphaproteobacteria bacterium (assembly GCA_902533625.1). Classification (GTDB taxonomy): domain Bacteria; phylum Pseudomonadota; class Alphaproteobacteria; order Rhodobacterales; family Rhodobacteraceae; genus CACKLF01. Next base: position 23,554 of record CACAMI010000005.1, read on the forward strand.
TTGCTATTTTATGTATTTCCGATACGAGAAATATCAAGTCAGATAAGTCAGGCAGTTTCTTAAAAGACAGAATAATTTCTTCGGGTCACAACTGCTCTGATCATTTAGTTGTGAAAGATAATATCAATCAAATAAAAAATCAGCTTATTAAGCTAGTAAATAGATCTGATGTTGATGTAGTGATTTCAACTGGAGGGACAGGCCTGACTGGTAAGGACGTTTCGGTTGAGGCTCATCGTCAGATTTATGAAAAAGAGGTGGATGCCTTTGCTTCTGTTTTTTCGGCTGTATCTTTTAAGAAAATTGGTGCTTCTGCTATCCAATCTCGTGCTTGTGCTGGAATTTCGAATGGCAAGTTTTTGTTTGCTCTGCCAGGATCTCCATCTGCCTGCAAGGATGCATGGGATGAGATTTTGGTGACACAGTTAGATTATAGAAATAGACCATGTAATCTAGTGGAGATATTGCCAAGATTAGACGAGCACAAAAAACGTAAATAAATATATGAATTGTATTTAAATAGTATGGCCTTATCTTAAAAACTGATTATTTTAGTAGTCAGCACTAAATTTTAACTTGGTAAAAAAAATTGAATTATTTAAATAAGGGTCTTGTAAGTTTATTTCTTATATTTTTGACTTTTGGGCTTGTAGCGGTATCATTTTCTGTCCTTCGTTCGACCGTAAAGGAAGGGGCAGATAGGCCTAGTTTTAGAGGGAGTCAAGAGAGAACTTATGCAGTTCCAGTTTCAAAATTCACATCCACAAATTTTTTACCAAAGATAAGTTCCTACGGCGAAGTAGCGAGCTGGAACTCACTTGAGTTGCGGTCGTCTGTTGGTGGGAGAATTGATTTTGTATCCGAAAATTTTAGAGATGGCGCTGTGGTTAATAAAGGTGAATTATTATATGTGATTGACCCAGTAGAGTTTCAAAATGATTTGGATTTTGCTAAGATAGGTTTAGAAGAACTTCAGGCGGAAAGAGAAAGTGCTGAGGCAAACCTGATTTTAGCAGAGAGTGAATTAAAATCCGCTGAAAAGCAACTAAGATTACGACAAGACAATTTTAATCGACAGGTCGAATTGTCAGAAAATGAAATTGTTACAAAAAGTGTAGTGGAAAATGCTGAACTAAATGTAGCTATTGCTGAACAAACGTTGCTTTCAAGAGAAAGCGCTCTTTCTCAAGCAAGTACCAGAAAAAAAATTTCTGAAATTGCATACCAAAAACAACTTCTTGTTGTTCAAAAAGCTGAGAGGCAGCTTAAAGAAACAGAATTCTATGCTCCTTTTAATGCTATAATTTCAAAAGTATCGGCTTTAAAGGGTAGATTGATAACGGTTGGAGAAAGGCTTGGCACTCTTATTGATCCACTAGCTCTCGAAGTTTCATTTCAAGTTTCAAATGCTGACTTTGACAAAATAATTGATGAAAATTTGGGCTTGGTTGGGCTACCAGTAAGTGTCAGTCTAGAATTTGAAAATAGGGACGTTCGAATAAATGGAAGAATAACTAGGATGGCGTCAGAAGTCATGGAAGGAGCGGCAGGAAAGAAAATTTTCGCGTCGTTGGAAACATCTTCAAATACAATCTTAAGGCCTGGTGATTTTGTAAAGGTTATCATTAAAGAGAAAGAGTTAATTTCAGTTTTTGTTGTGCCTGCATCTTCTGTTGATCCTAATAATAAAGTTTTGGTTTTAAATGATGAAGGAAGGCTTGACGAATTGGAAGTAAAATTAATTAGAAGGCAAGGAGATGAGCTGGTATTAAAGAATGTTCCCGAAGGAGTCGAATATGTCATTCGTAGGACCCCACAATTGGGAGCAGATCTTAGAATAGATCCTATAAGGAAGGAAGATTTGAATAAAGCAATAGATTCAACTGGTAAAATAAAAAAGGTTGAAGAGGAATTTATTGAACTTGATGAAGAAAAGAGACAATTTTATATCGAGAGAATAAAGAAAAACAAATGGATGCCCGATACGGCTAAGGATCGAATATTAAAGACGTTGGAAATGGAAAAAGTACCAAAAAAGTTAATTGATAGATTGGAACAAAGAATGAAGGGTAGCTAAATGGAGCGCAAGATTAATTCATTTTTTGGAAATATCATTTCATATTTCACTAGACATGCAACAGCGGCAAATTTGATACTTGGCTTAATGATAGTTTTGGGATTAGTTGCTACTAGCAGGCTCAGATCTCAATTTTTTCCAGATGTTGTAATTAATACCATAGTTGTAAGTGTCAATTGGGATGGTGCAGGTCCAGAAGACATAGATAATGGAATAATTTCCATAATCGAGCCAGGTCTACTTGGAGTCGAGGGTCTTGAAAAGATTGTTTCTACTTCCCGCCAGGGGCAGGCGCGAATAGCTTTAGACTTTGAAGATTCTTGGGACATGGACAGAGCAGGTGATGAAGTAAAATCTGTTGTTGATGGAGTAAATAACCTTCCCGAAACAGCCTCTGACCCAAAGATCAGAAGGATCGCCTGGCGAGATAAAGTGACTGACGTTATTATTTCGGGACCAGTATCTGTGGAACAGCTTGGAACTTATGCGGATGAGTTCTCTCAAAAGATTTATAGAAAGGGAATTAGTAGGACTAGTACTAACGGAATAGAAGCACCAATTATAAATGTGTTTATACCAGAGGAAAAGCTGGTTCAGTATAATATTAACCTTCGGGATATAGCTTCACTGATTAATGAGGAGGCGAGGTCAGATCCAGCGGGAGATTTATCAAGTGGAGTAGCGAGGTTAAAAACTGGTATTGAGAAAAAATCCATAAAAGACTTAGGATCGATCCCAGTAATTTCGAGAAAAGATGGCTCTAAAGTTTATTTACAAGATGTGGCAATATTAGAAGTAAATCAGGGATCTGAGGCTGTAGCCTTTTATAGGCGGGGGAATCCAGCAATCTCGATTAGGGTCGATAGATCTGACTCTGGAGATGCAATAGAAATTCAGAATGATGTTGAGAAATCTGTGCAAGAGTTAAGGGAAACCCTGCCAAAAAATATAGAAATTGAGTTGTCTGGTACAAGAGCAGAAGCAATATCAAATAGACTAAATTTACTTCTAAAAAATGGTGCCACGGGGTTACTTTTCGTAATTATTTTACTTTTCTTATTCTTATCTTTGAAGACTGCTTTTTGGGTTGCAGTTGGCATACCGGCAGCGATGTTAACTGCCTTGGGTTTTATGTATGTTTCTGGAATTACATTGAATATGATTTCCCTTTTTGCTCTTATCCTATGCCTAGGCATTGTTGTGGATGATGCAATAGTTGTCGGAGAGCATGCTGACTTTAGATCGCGGCAATTAAAAGAAACTGCTTATGAAGCAGCGGAAAATGGTGCTCTAAGGATGAGTATGCCAGTTTTTACTGCCACAGTAACCACTATTCTAGCTTTTAGTGCATTAATCTTAATTGGAGGTAGGTTTGGAAGCCTTATAAGAGATCTCCCTTTTACAGTTGTTGTAGTATTAGCTGCATCTCTTATGGAATGTTTTTTAGTTCTACCAAATCACATGGCACATTCCTTAACCAGAACTTCAAAGTCTATTCCCTGGTATGATTATCCGAGTCATTATTTTAATTTATTTTTTAATATGTTTAGAGAGAAATATTTTAGACCCACTATAAGAATTTTAATTTTGGGGAGATACCCTCTTTTGGCGAGCGCTATTCTTCTATTAACTATATCGTACTCACTTTTGTTGACTGGTGAAGTAAAGTGGCGTTTTTTTAATGCTCCTGAACGAGGAGGTTTGACGGGAAATATTGCTATGTTGCCTGGAGCAACTAGAGAAGATACGTTTTCAATGCTTAAAGAACTTGAGGACGCCAGCAGACGAGTTGCATTAAAATATGAAGAAGAGCACGGGGATTACCCAGTAACTTTTTCAATAGTTAAACTCGGGGGTAATTCTGGGCGTGGTTTAGCAGGTTCAGAATTTAAGGATAAGGATTTATTAGGATCAATATCTGTAGAATTGATAGATGCGGATTTGCGACCCTATAGTTCCTTCGCATATCTTGGAAGTTTGCAAGACGAGGTAAACAAGAGTCCTTTATTGGAGACACTTAGTTTTCGAGGTTGGCGTTCAGGTCCAGGGGGAGACGCCATATCGGTACAATTGCTAGGAAATAATATAAGCATTATTAAGGAGGCTGCTCTTTATTTGATCGCTGAGTTAGAAAGCTTTCCAGAAGTTTCAGGACTTGAAGATACTCAGTCGTTCGATAAATCTGAGTTAATTCTTGAAATTACTCCAAAAGGATCTTCACTAGGTTTTTCGACTGATCAGATAGCCAGGGAATTATATGGTAGATTAAACGGGATTGAGGCTGCAACATATTCAGACGGACCCAGAGAAGCTAAAATAATGGTTATGGTTCCTAAGGAAGATTTGAATTCAGAGTTTCTCTATAAAACATGGTTAAAATCAAATTCTGGCTCCTATGTTTCTTTATCCGACATTGTGGCGATAAAAGCAAAAAGTGGGTTCTCTACTATAAATAGAGAAAATGGGCTGAATAGTATTACTGTTACTGGAGATATTTCTGAGGATAATCCTGAGGCAGCAGAAGAAATTACTAGGAAAATTAAAGAGAATATATTACCGGATGTCACTAGCCGTTTTGGCATTCAAGCTATCATGACTGGTCTTGCGGAACAGGAAAGAAATTTCCTAAATGATTCTCTTATTAGCTTTTCCTTATGTTTGTTTGGAATCTATTTAGCTCTAACCTGGGTTTTTTCTAGTTGGGTTAGGCCCTTAGTTGTAATGGCAATAATTCCATTTGGACTGATAGGTACAATATGGGGGCATTATTTCTGGCAAATTCCTATGTCTCTTTTCTCGGTAATAGGCTTAATCGGTATGACAGGAATAATTATTAATGATTCAATAGTTTTGGTGTCTACTATTAATGAGTATGAGGCTGAAAATAGAGCGGAACCTGTTATTGATGGTATTTGTGATAGACTTCGACCTGTTTTACTCACAACACTCACAACTGTTTTTGGTCTAGCACCCCTCCTATTTGAAACTTCTCAAGATGCTCAATTCCTGAAGCCCACTGTAGTAACCTTAGTATTTGGTTTGGGCTTTGGTATGTTTATTATTTTGTTTCTTGTTCCAAGTTTAATTTCTATGCAAAAAGATATTAAATCTTGCTTTTATTCTCTAAGAGAGATCCTTTTTGGAGAAGTTTCAAAGCCATTGAAAAGACAAATGTGGGGTTTAATTGCCTTATTACTTCTTAGTTTTCTGATTTTAATGGGCCAATATATTTTTATTGGAGATTTGGGGGCAGTTGTTCCACACATTTTACCATTTTTACCGTATTCTTTGAGTATTTTCTTAACTTATTGTACTTTATTGGTTGTTCTTCCAGTTGGATTTCTTGCTTTAAAAAATAATATTTTTTCATATTCTGAATCGGGAGAGCAATCAATGACAACCAAGAAAAAGAAGTGATTTATCCTTGGAAATGATGGTAAGTTTAAATTTTGATTTATCAATAAATAGGTACTTCTTTTGGGAACGGTCTATCGCAGTTTCGAAGAATAATTTTTGATCACTTATATACTTTTTAGTCTTTAACAGGGCTATCATGTCTGTGCCGTATTCCAATATTGACCATGATTCAAAAAATGAATCAGATAGTTTTGCAGAAAATTTAAGAAAAGATCGTCCGACATTGGTATTTAGCGAGCAACGTAGATTTCCTAAGGTTGAGTCTGAACTGCTTTTGGGAACTTTATTCAAGGCATTTTCGAGAGCATCCTTTTTGGAAGAAATTTTAGAATTTTTTATTTCAAAGGTTAAATATTTCTTTACGGGTATGCATATGTTTTTGCAGACTCCAAAATCTGCATTTAGCTTGAACAAATATGGTAAATTTTTATTATTTAATTTAATAACAATTGGAATTAATACTTCGTTTTTATAGATAAGCGAAATATTTCCATCACTTTCCTGCACTTCTGGCCTAGGCCAAAGTATCTTAAAATCTTCCATATCAGGAATTTTTTCAATATTAATAACGGTGGGTAAACCCGTAGTTCCTGAGTGTCTCCAATACGTTTTCCACCCTTCCTTAAGATTAATTTTAAGCCCAATTATAATAGTTTTATCTTCATGAATGACATCATCGATTATTGAAACTCTACCATAAATTTCTTCATAAATAATACTTTCTTGCTCTAACTCGGAAGTTGATACATGTCCAGGAATTAGAAGTGTCAAGGTTGCCAAACAGAATAGAGGGAATATTAAACCAATTCTTATCATTTTTATTGAATATTTTTACTTATTAGGAGAATTAATATATAATCTTCTTATATTAATAATAAACACAGATAAATGGAAGAAGATCCTATAGAGCGATTTTTAACCGGTAAAGTTTTATTAGCAACTCCAGGAATGCTTGATCCGAGGTTTTTTGAAGCTGTGATTTTTGTTTGTTCACATACAAAAGAAGGGGCGATGGGTATTATGGTTAATAAACCTGCTATGAACTTTAATTTTACCCAGTTGCTTAGACGACTGGGTATTCCTGATATTGAGAATGTAGAAGAAAGGGAAATTTACGTTGGAGGCCCAGTAGAAATTGAAAGAGGATTTGTTCTCCATTCTAACGATTACGAAATTCCAGATTTGACGGTAAAGATTGATGATTGCTCATTTACTGTTTCAACTGAAATTCTAAAGGATATCCTAGCTGGGAAAGGGCCTCTAAACAGCATATTGGCACTAGGCTATGCCGGGTGGGCTCCTGGTCAGCTAGAAAAAGAAATTGTTGAAGATGGTTGGCTGGTTTCTGATCCTGATGATAAATTAATTTTTACAGAAAAGCACGAAAAAAAATGGAATATGGGTATTAACAAACTTGGTATAAATTTGTCAAAATTTTCAATGGTTGGAGGTCAAGCTTAATTCATCTTTTTAAAGTAGATGCTCTTAAAAGGCGGTCATTTATACTCGCACCTAAACCATAATTTGGAATTGGCGCGACTGCGATTGATTTTTTATTGGAGTTTGGATCTTCAAGAATCATTTCATCAGCCAATCTTAGATAGTTATATAAATTTCTAGCTGCCTCAGTTAAAATTTTGTTCTCTGATAAAGAAAAGCCCTCTATAGAGGCTTTCTTTGAACCAAAGGCCAGATAAACTTCTTCTTTACTTGGTTCTAAAACATTTAACCGCAAATTAGATTTTGGTGAGTAATGGGTTAAAAGTTGCCCGGGTGAAATTATTTCTTTTCCTGGAGATTGCAATGATATTTCGATTTTGGGAAATTCGAATGAAATCACCTTCTTGATGTTTTCGCGAGTAAGTGAGCCTTCTCTCAAAATATCAATTTTCCCCTCCCCACATTTTAAAATTGTACTTTCCAAACCAATTTCACAGTAATTTCCGTCCAAAATCATTTCAACATCTTTCTTAAGGTCTAGAGCATGGGTGGCAAGTGTTGGGCTAACTTCACCAGATATATTAGCAGAAGGAGCAGCAATTGGTTTCCCAAAAGTTTTTAATAGCGAAATAGCTGTAGTATTTTTTGGTACCCTTATAGCTATAGTCCTTAGACCAGCTGTCACTTTCTTTGATATTTCTTGGGAACCGTTATTTAAAACCAAGGTAAGGGGACCTGGCCAAAAATTTTCTGCTAAAAATAATTCAATCTTGGAAAAATGAGCGATCGATCGCGCGCGCTCCAGATTTTCTACATGAACAATTAGAGGGTTATTTTGAGGTCGTTTTTTTGCTGCATAAATCCTCTCTACGGCCTTATCATTTAATGCGTTTGCACCAATTCCATATACTGTTTCAGTAGGGAAAACAACACTACCACCTTCCTGTAAAATTTTTGAGGCCTTAAGAATATTTTTACTATTTGGCTGAAATATTTTTGATTCCATTTGGAGTGTATATTCCTTTAGTATAAATATGTTTTCATTTGTCTAACTTATATATAATTACTCTGTATAGGAATTATTTTAGGAGTTAATATGATTTATAATGCCCCAGTACAAGAGATGCTTTTTCTTTTTGATAAGGTATTAATGGGAGAAAGGGTATTAGTTGGCAAGTTTAAGGATATAGATAAATCAGCTATATCAGATATTTTGAAAGAGGTTGCCAAATTTAGCGAAAATATTTTAGTTCCCATTAATAGAGATGCAGATATTAACCCTCCCACATTCAACGGTGGAAATGTAAAATGCAACGAGAAATATAAAGAGGCTTATTCTGCATTATCAACGGGTGGATGGATTGGTATATCTGGGGATCAAAAATATGGAGGCATGGGCCTGCCTTCAGTTTTAACAACTTGTATAAATGAGATATTATCTAGTGGTTGCATGGCCTTATCGCTTAATGCTTTGATGACACAAGGGCAGATTGAAGCTCTAGAAAATCATGCAGATGATAGAATAAAAGAGATATATTTGCCTAAATTAAACAGTGGTGAGTGGTCTGGAACAATGAACTTGACGGAATCTCAGGCAGGTTCTGATGTAGGAGCTTTAAAAACTAAAGCTGAAAAATGCCCTGATGGAAAATATAAAGTCACTGGGCAGAAAATATATATCAGTTGGGGTGATCATGACTTAAATAAAAATATATGCCATTTAGTTTTAGCAAGGGTTAAAGGGGCTCCTGAAGGCACAAAAGGAATTTCATTATTTTTAGTTCCTAAAATAATACCTGATTTGCATGGTGAGCCGGATGTAAGGAACGGTGTAATATCAGTATCAATGGAAGAAAAATTTGGTCTTCATGGATCTCCGACAATGGTTATTCAGTACTCAGATGCTATTGGATGGTTAATTGGAGAGGAAAATCAAGGTTTGACCGCTATGTTTACCATGATGAATAATGCTAGGTTAGGTGTTGGTGTTGAAGGATTATCTCAATCTGAAAGAGCCTACCAGAAGGCTTTAAATTTTGCGAAAGGTAGAGTTCAGGGCAAAAATCTGAAAACTAATCTTTCGACAGAAATAATTAACCATGCAGATGTTCGACGAAACCTTTTGGATATGAAAGCTTTGACAGTGGCTTCTAGGGCTATATGCATGGATTGTGCTATAAATATTGATATTGCTAACATAAACAATGATGAAGGTTGTGCTAGGAAAGCAGGGTTATTAACTCCAATCGCTAAAGCATTTTCAACTGACGTGGCAAATAAAATTACTGAAGTTGGTATCCAAATTCATGGTGGCATGGGTTTTATTGAAGAAACCGGTGCAGCACAGTTTTATAGAGATGCCAGGGTAACGTCAATTTATGAAGGTACTAATGGAATTCAAGCTATGGATCTTGTGGGCAGAAAAATGAACGATGGTGGAGAGGCCGCACAAGGTTTAATTAGCGAGATAAAAAGCACTGAAAATTTAGCCATTAATTTTTCTATAGAACAAAAAGAATTACTAGCTTGCGCTCGGATAAAACTGCAGGAGGCAACCAATTGGATGTTAAACTGTGAAAGTATAAACGAAAGATACGCAGGATCTTCACCATTTCTAAAGGCATTTGGTTATGTTCTTGGGGCGCATTATTTGCTAAAAAGCGCTGTGGTTTCAGATGATGAAGATAAGAATATTTTATCACAATATTTTTTAAAGCAAGTTTTACCTGAAGCTTTTCCACTTTTCGATTATTCGGTCCAAGGGTCAGAACTTCTTTATGCTTACAACTTTGAACAGGATTATAAATCTTGAATACTTATCGCAAGGAAATAAAATTTCCAATCAACACTGTTCCAGAAGATTCGAATTTAGTTGAGATTAGAAAAGGAATTTTTTGGGCTAGAATGCAAATTCCTAACCCATTAAATCATGTAAATGTCTACATTTTTGAAGAAAAGGATGACCTTACCATTATTGATACAGGTATGAATACTAAGGAAAATAGAAAGAGTTGGACTGACATAATAAGAAAATATTTCCGAACTAAAAAGATATCTAGAGTAATACTTACACATCACCATCCAGATCACTATGGGTTGGCTGGATGGTTTAGTGAAAATTTTGATGCTCAAATCATTAGTTCAAGAACTTCTTATTTGATGGCAAGAATGCTTTCTCTTGATGTGCAAGATAAGCTTTCTCCCGAAGCAGAGTTATTTTACGTTAGAGCAGGAATGCCAAAAATTATTCTTGAAACTAGGAAAAATATGAGACCAATGAATTTCTCTGACCTAGTATATAAAATACCACTAGGCTTTAGGAGACTTCAAGATGATAGCAGTATAGAAATTGGTGGTCAGAGCTGGAGAATTATATTCGGAAATGGACATGCACCTACTCATGCAACATTCTGGTCAGAGGAATCCGATATGGCAATTGTTGGAGATCAAGTGTTACCAGGAATATCTTCTAACTTAGGTGTTTATCCTACTGAACCAGAAGCGGACACTGTAGGCGATTGGATTTCAAGTTGTAAGAAACTGAAGCGATATTCAAATAATGAGAAATTGGTTCTTCCTGGGCACAGGTTGCCTTTTACTGGTTTGTCCTTACGGCTGGACCAATTAATTAGAAACCATAGGACTGCGTTAAAACGAATAGATAGAAGGTTAGCTGAAGGCCCTGTTAGGACTGTTGAGTTATTTAAAACAATCTTCATGCGTGATATTAAGGAAAGTGAATATGGTCTGGCATTATCGGAAGCTGTTGGGCATATGAATCATCTGTATAAAAAAGGTAAGATTTCTAGAAAATTAGATAATGAAGGAGCCTATTTGTGGTATAAGGCTTAGAAGCAAATTCTTGAAAATTTAATTTCTTTAAAGTAGAATTTAATCAATAAAATGAGGACCGTACAATGACCGACTATAAACCTGGGAAAATGGATATTTCTGTTCAAACTGAAACCTTTGGAGGTTTCATAAAAGGAATTATATATGTTTGTGTGTTTTGTGTAGCAGTTTTAATTTTTCTAGCGATCTATGCTACCTAAGAAACCATACTTTCTCTTTGAAGTTTTTTTCGAGCCAATTTTCTAGATCTTCTAACAGCTTCAGCTTTTTCTCTAGCTTTTTTTACAGAGGGTTTTTCAAAATGTTGCTTTAATTTCATTTCACGAAAAACGCCTTCTCTTTGAAGTTTTTTCTTAAGTGCTCTCAAAGCTTGCTCTACATTGTTATCTCTTACCTGAACTTGCAAATCATTCCTCTACATTAACCTTATTGATCAGAGCAAGTTTATAGCAATAGGCCGACTCTATGTCCATAGAAATAATTAAAATTTGGTATATGGTAGTTTCTACCTTTTTTGGTAGAATTAATGTATTAAATAATTAAATACCTGATTGATTGTGTTCTTAAGAGGAATGTTTAAAAAAATTTGATTTGATATAAGAGGCAGTTTTGGGTAAATTTTTTTATGAAAAAAATGAAATATATCAGTGCCAAGGAGCAAGGCACCTCGGAGGACTTCTTTTTATTAGAAGCTGATATTCCGGAAATAGGACCTAATGAAGTCTTAATTAAAATACATTTTTCTGGGGTGAATCGTCCAGATATTTTGCAGAGAGAGGGAAAATATTTACCGCCAGTTGATGCTAGTCCAATTTTGGGTCTAGAAGCATCGGGAGAAATTATTAAGTTAGGCAAATCAGTACACAGGTGGAAAATTGGTGATTTGGTGACTGCCTTGCTTCACGGTGGAGGGTATGCAGAATATGCTGCTGTAAACCAATATCATTGCCTTAAAATACCGATCGGCTTATCTATGCTGGAGGCAGCATCTTTATGTGAGAACTATTTCACGGTATGGAGCAATCTTTTCCTTAGAGGAAATTTATTAGTTGGTGAAAAGGTTTTAATTCATGGAGGAACTAGTGGTATAGGCCTTACGGCTATCCAACTTGCAACTTACTTTGGAGCTAAAGTATGGACAACTGCCGGAACAGAGGAAAAGTGTAATTTTTGTTCTAAAATGGGTGCTGAAGCAGCAGTAAATTATAAAAAGCAAGATTTTTTGGATTTTTTTCTTGATAGGGCAGATCAAATTAAAATGGATGTTATTCTGGATATGGTGGGTGGAAATTATATAGAAAAAAATATCGAATTATTAAATGAAGAGGGACGTCTTATATTTATAGCTTTTTTAAAAGGATCTGTTGAGAAAGTAAATTTTTCTAGGGTAATGATAAAAAGGTTAAAGCTATTTGGCTCGACGCTAAGGCCGCAATCTCTTAATGCAAAGTCGCAAATAGCGAGAAGTTTGGAAGAAAATGTATGGCCATTGTTGGAACAAAAAAAGCTGGTCCCAGTGATTGATTCTGTTTTTGACCTAGCGGATGTGTCTAAGGCACATAGGAGAATGGAATCTTCAGCCCATATAGGAAAAATTATGTTGAAAGTTTGGGATTAAAAGTATACTTGTGGATCTCTAGAAATCGGTTTAATTAAATTTCTCAGTTGAAATCAATTTAGGAGTTTTTGATGGCGCTTCCGTTAATGCAAAAGGCAACAGCTGTATGGTTAGTTGAGAATACATCTTTAACTTTCAGGCAAATAGCTACATTTTGTGGCTTGCATGAATTAGAAATTAGTGGAATTGCGGATGGGGAGGTTGCTCAAGGAATTAGAGGAATGGATCCAATTTCTACTAACCAGTTGACGCGTGAAGAAATTGAAAACTGTGAGAGAAATGCAGATAGAAATCTTGAATTAATGATCAACCCTGCTGCAAAGGGTGAGAAAAAGAGGAGAGGTCCAAAGTATACACCTCTCTCAAAAAGGCAAGACAAACCCTCTGCAATTTTGTGGTTAGTAAAGTTTCATCCAGAACTTACTGATGGCCAAATTTCCAAATTGGTTGGAACAACAAAAAACACGATACAGTCCATAAGGCAGCGGTCACATTGGAATATAAATAATATACAACCCATAGATCCTGTAGCTTTGGGGCTTTGTAAGCAGGTTGAATTAGATCTCCAAGTGAAACGCATTTCAAAAAAGAATGTCGCGGTAAAAGGAACTTCCGATGATGAAAACCAAAAGATTTTATCTACAGATGATTCCTTAACCTAGAGTAAAATATTTCCTATTAGAAAATTTTAAGAATTTTTTTTAATTAATAAGCCGCCGCAGGCATTCTATCTAGCAAACTTCGGCCTCCATCAACGGTAAGAATAGTACCTGTAATAAATGATGATTTTTCTGATGCTAGGAATAAAACAGCTTCTGCAGCCTCACTTGCCTCTCCTAGTCGGCCAAGTGGTGTAGCTGCAATTAAATCTTCTAAGACAAATTTATTTTTTGCTAATTTTGCTCTAAGGCTAGATGACATAACGCTGCCAATTGCTACTGCATTAACTCGAATCTTAGACTCAGCAAGTGAGATTGCCATAGATTTTGTAAGTTGATCTAGAGCGGCCGAACTAACAGAATATGCTAATGTATCTGGTAAGGTTCTGTTTGAAGCAATAGATGATAGATTTACTATACTTCCAATCGCAGTTCCAGAATCAGGTTGGCTGATATTTTGTGCAATCATTTTCTTTGCTACCTCTCGACTAAGCTTAAGGTTAACTCCAACGTTTTGACTCATTAATTCCTCAAAAAACATATCATCAGAATCTAAAGGGTGTGAGATGGTTACCTGCCGACTTGCATTAACTAATATGTCAATATTTTTAAAAGTTTTTGCTGAAAGAGCTAAGAGGTTTTTTATTGTTAGATTTTGCCGAAGGTCCCCACAAAATATTTCAACGTGAGAACCGCCTTTTCTAATTAAATCTGCTTCTTTTTTAAGGTTACTTTCATCCATGTCAGCTAAAATTAAATTCGCACCCTCCTCAGAAAACTTCTGAGAAATAATTTGACCAACACCATTTGCAGCGCCTGTAATAATAGCTGTCTTTTTTTCTAATAATTTTTCCATTTTATATCTTTCCTAACGTTTAAGGATTAATAATTGGCATAGTAGCTCTAAAGACCTTGAAATATGGAGTTTCTTTCATTTTATCTACTTTTGAGAAATAATTTCTCAGATTCCTTTCATAGGGTAAATGTGTATTGGCTACCATAAAAAAGGTGCCTGTAAACTTTAAAATCTTATAACCTGTTTTGATGACTTTCCTACCTTGCATTATATCATATTTAGCTTTGGAATGGAATGGAGGGTTGCAAATTACAAAATCAAATTTTTTTTCCTGATCAGGAAGATTGATTACATCTTCCCAGTAAAAACAGGCCCGTGGATCTTTAAGGTTTTGCTTTGAAGCCATTAAAGCTGCATAATTGGCTTCAAATAAACAGACTTTTTTAATCTTACTATTTTTTTCTAATGCAATTATAGATAAGTAACCCCAACCTGAGCAAAGATCCGCTACCTGACCTTTAATATGGTTGCCTAAAAAATTTCCTAGAAGCTCAGAGCCACTGTCGATTTTTTTATAGGAAAACATCCCTGGACTAGTTAAAAAATTATTCTTATTTAAAGAAAGTTGTGATGCATTATCCCACTCTTCCACAGAATGGGGAATTGTTTTTGGTTTTGGTGCTAAAACTAATTTACCATGTGCTTTTGAAATTAGCGTAAAGTTTAAAAAGCTAAGTTTGTTCACAATTGATTCTATCCCAATATTTTTTTGCCCGTCAAAAATTATATAGCCTTTTTCTTTAATAATTTTTAAAGATTTAGAGACTAACCCTAAGGCTTCCTTCTTATCATTGGGAATGGCTAGAATTATGAGATCATGTTTATCTTTACAATCGATTGTGCATTTAAAGCCCAAAGCTTCCGCTTCTACCAAATGGGGTTTAAAATTGTTCTGGAAGGTAATAGAGCTCCTTTCTATTTGAAAAAAATCTGTTAGTATTAATAGGTCTGAGGGAGAATCTACTCCAATTGCTAATACCTTAACGTGCTGTATTTTGGATTTAAATAATAAGTTATTCTTTATAATATACTTAAGCCTAACCTTAAGAGACATAATTTATTCTTTTTCCATTGTACATTGCAATGGGTGCTGATTTTTTCTTGAATAAGCCATTACTTGGTTAACTTTAGATTCTGCTACATCATGTGAAAACACTCCGATTACTGCCAATCCCTTCTGGTGAACAGTAAGCATAATGTTTATTGCCAGATCATGGGTTATGCCAAAAAATTTCTCCAGTATGTGAACAACAAATTCCATTGGGGTAAAATCATCATTAAGTAAAATCACCTTGTACATTGGTGGCTTGGCAGTTTTTGGTTTTGATAATGTAACAGTTTCGTTATCAGTGTTTAATTTAGTATCTGTCATGTCTGTAGATTAGAGTCCTGATTGCTTTCAAAGATTTATATAGTATAAATTTAGGGCATAACAAATCTTTTTGTGTAAGATGTTACAGTTTTAGTTTGAAAAAGGCTATTTTGGTTATATGGTTTTTAAAAGAATACATTTTATTATTGCAGCACTGTTATTCTTCTTTACTTTTATTTCATCAAATTACTTAAGAGCTAGCGATCTTTCGATGGTGGTTATAGATGCAAAGAATGGCCAGGAAGTGTTCTCTAAAAATAGTGTAAAGAGAAGACCTCCAGCATCTTTAACTAAAATGATGACTCTATATTTAACTTTCTATGCTGTAGAGAATACAGGGAAGCTGAAATTGGACCAAAGGGTACGTATATCAAAAAAGGCAAGTGGAGAACCTCCTTCACGTCTTGGTTTAAAGGCGGGAAACACGGAAACGATAAGAAATCTTATCCGCAGTGCTGCATTAAAGTCAGCTAATGACTCTGCTACAGCGTTAGCTGAGGCAATATCGGGCTCTGAGCTAAAATTTGCAGAATACATGACTCGGAGTGCCAAATTGATGGGAATGGAAAATACTAGATTTAAGAATGCTCACGGTCTTACTGAGAAGGGGCATTATTCAACGGCTTCAGACATGGCAATATTAGCACGTAGACTTTACACTGATTTCCCAGATTATTATCACCTATTTGGCAAGAATTTTACCTACGTTAGAGGTTTGAAAATAAAAAATACTAATTGGAAGCTTCTCAAAAGTTATCGAGGGGCTGATGGAATAAAAACAGGATATACAAACGCAGCCGGTTTTAATCTAGCTGCATCAGCTGAAAGAGGCTCTGAGAGGGTCATTGGCGTTATTCTTGGGGCAGAAGGTTCAGGTGAAAGAACTAAAAGAATGATTGAAATGCTGAATATAGGATTTTCGAATCTGGAAAATTATCCTTATAAAGATCCGCTTTCACCAATTAACTTAAACAATCTCTTAAATTCAGGTTCGCAAGGTGTTTTAGTGGCGGCACATATTCCTCCTCCTAGACCTAACTTGAATTTTTCAATAGATTCTGTGGGTTTTTTAGGGATATCCAACGTTTCTAAGATTGATCGCCCACAAATTTTTTTAATTCCAAAATCTTTTTCACCGGATACCGAAATAACTAATAAAATAGAAAGTTCTTTTAAAGTATACAGCCAAAAAAGAGATCATTTTATACAGGTGGGTTTTTATTATACCAAATCTAATGCAAAGGGAGATATAACAAAGGTAATACTAAGCAGTATAGATACCTTAAAAGAAGCACAAACGAATATCGTTCCCGTTATAAGACAAAAAGAGAAAGGGTACTCTTTAGAATTTGATGGGTTAACTTCTGCTCAGGCGCTGAAGTCGTGTGCGAGAATAAGAGTTAATAAGATTAATTGTATCGTTTCGTTTAGATAATATTTAGTTATATAGAGTTCGCACATTCACTAAGGCCAAGGAATGAAAGCAGTTCTCTAAGTTCCTGCCTCGCAGCAATGTTGCTTAAAGTTAATTCCCAAGCTTCTGAGTCAGTCAGGTCCATTAGTGTAAGTCCAGAGAGAAATAATTCCTTAAAAACGACCCTATCTGAAAACCCAGATGCAAGCCTAAACCCTATGCGTTTTGAAAGATCATCTAGCGCTGTATTTACTCTGCGCTTATTTCTACTATAGACTTGGGACATTCTATTTCTAATTACCACCCAGTCAATTGGCGCTTTTTCACTTCTTGCACGAACTTGACGAGCAGACCAAACCATTTCTGAATATATTGAAGGACCTAGAACTTTACCTGTTTTAGGGTCAATCTTGGCTAATAAATCAAAGTCTATAAGGCTGTCATTCATAGGAGTGATAAGTAAATCCGCAACTGCATGTGCCATTTGAGAATAGTTAGTATGGCTCCCAGGGCAGTCGATAACTAAGTAATCAAACACTTGATCTATATCAAATAGTTTTTCACTAAAATCTTTTTCTTCTTTTTTCAAAGATTCAAGCTTACTATCTTTTTGGGATTCCTTGAGGAAAATCTTTTCACCTGTAGGAAGTTTTATTTTGTGACGTTTGCAATAAGTATCTCTATTTTCTAGATACCTATATAGTGTCTTCTGTCTAAGATCCAAATCAATTACGGCGACTTTTTTTTTCGTTTTTGCTAGAGCCACAATTAGGTGCATTGCGGTGGTAGATTTTCCAGAACCACCCTTCTCATTTCCTAAAACAATTATCTTTGCCATAAAAACACTAGAGAAAAAAATATTAAATGATAGGAGTTATATTTAATTTAAAAGCCTAAGCCCTCATATTTTTTCTTAAACTTGGAGACCCTGCCTCCAGTGTCAAGAAGTTTTTGCCCACCTCCGGTCCAAGCAGGATGTGAAGATGGGTCTATCTCAAGATTTAAAATAGATCCTTCATTTTGATAAGTAGACCTCGTTTCGTAAGTTGAGCCGTCAGTTAACTTAACAGTAATTAAATGATAATCTGGATGAATTTCTTTTTTCATTATGCCTCACTATATAAATAGCTGGTTATTTTATACTACTTTTTGTTTATAATTTACTTTTTCCGCAATTCTGGCTGACTTGCCTCTTCTTGAACGTAGGTAGTAAAGCTTTGATCTTCTTACCTTGCCACGCCTAACAACGGTAATATTATCAATATTTGGTGAATGCAATGGAAATACTCTTTCTACACCTTCACCAAAAGATATTTTTCTTACAGTGAAAGAAGCTGAAATTCCTGATCCGCCTTGTCGACTAATGACAACGCCTTCATAATTTTGAACTCTGCTTCTACTGCCCTCTGTGACTTTGTATCCAACCTTAACGGTATCACCAGACGAGAAATCTGGAATCGATTTACCTAGTGACTTTATTTGTTCTAATTCTAATTCTTCAATAATATTCATTTCTCATACCTCAAAAGACTAATCAAAGGGTCATTCATTACCTTTGTGGGCACCTATATCACTATTTAAAAACTTTTTCCAGAGATCACTTCGTCTTTCTTTAGTAATTATTTTTGATTGATCAAAACGCCAAGATTTAATTGCTTGGTGGTCTCCTGAAAAAAGTATATCCGGGACCTTAAAGCCTTTCCAAATATTAGGTTTAGTATATTGAGGATATTCAAGTAAATGCCTGGAAAAAGATTCATCATTTGTTGATTTTGTATTTCCTAACGTGCCCGGTAATAATCTAACAGTACTGTCAATTAATGCTTGAGCTGCAATTTCTGCACCAGATAAAATAAAATCACCTACAGAAATCTCTATTGGGTTGTAATACGTAATAACCCTTTCATCTATTCCACCAAACCTTCCACATAAAATGGTGACCCCATCGGTTTTGGAAAAGCGTTCAACAAGTTCTTGACTCAACCTATTTCCTTTCGGTGTCAAATAAATGAGTGGGTGATTTTTTGATTCATTTTCTCTTACTGAATTTAAAGTATTGTCTATTACATCAGACCTAAGGATCATCCCAGGCCCACCACCTATTGGACGCTCATCAACATTTTTATGCTTTCCAACAGCAAATTTTTTTATATCTGTAATTTCTAGTGACCAGATACCTCGCTTTAGAGCGTTTCCAATAACTCCAAAATTTAATGATCCGGGAAACATTTCAGGATATAGGGTAAGAACATTGGCTTTCCAATTTCTATAAGTATTGGTAGGCAAGTCTGTTTTTATATTTAGGTCATTTTTTTTCATTTGAACAAAACTTAAGTTTTCAGCTTTACGAATCAATTATATCTGCGTGAATTATTAATTTTTTCTTTTTTATTTCTATTCTTTTTACAAAATTCCTATTAAGAGGAACCATTATTTTCTTTTTCTTTTTTACCACTAAGAATTCAATTATATCTCCTGCACCGTAGTTTTGTACAGAAATTATGGGGCCAACTATTTGGAGATCTTGGGTGAATATTTCGCATTGTAATAAGTCAGAATGATAAAATTCATCTTCCTCTAATTGTGGTAAAGACTGCCGCCTTATCAGCAGTTTTTTTCCTATCAGGTTTTTGGTGATTTCCTTATTTGTAATGCCACTTACTGATGCGGTCAAAGAAGTCTTATGACTATTAAGAAATTTTAATTCGGCTGGTTCTAGTATTCCTTCAATATAAATTGGGTGATAAATTTTTATAGATTCAGCAGGTTCACAGAATGATTTAATTTTGATCAAACCTCTTGTGCCAAATGATCCGCTAATCGTTCCTACAGTAATCAAATTTATAACCCAATTGATTATATTTTAAGACCTAAAAAACTTTAAAATTCAATGGAATATATTTAGGTGATTAAAATCTAAAGAACTAACTTTTTTGTTCCACTTCTACTTCTGCTGGGGCGGCTTCTGCTGGGGCGGCTTCTGCTGGGGCGGCTTCTGTTACCTTTTTTGGTTTAGCTTTTTCAGGATTATTACGAACTTTCTTAGGCAAGATTTCCAGAGTTTCTAACATCCGTGAGATCCTGTCTGACACTTGTGCTCCTTTAGAGAGCCAATACTTCACCCTATCCAAATCAATTTTTACTCTATTAGGATCTTCTTTAGGTAATAACGGATTATATGTTCCCATCTTTTCTAAGAATCTCCCGTCTCTGGGCATTCTACTATCCGCAGCAACTATTTTGTAGAATGGACGCTTTTTTGATCCTCCTCGAGCAAGTCTTATTTTTACACTCATTTATTTCTCCTAACTTTTATTTTTTAATTTTATTATTTAAATTTTTTGTGGCATCTTATCACTTCTGAAATTATAAATTTTAAGAATTTCTTGGCAAAAATAGGATCAAGGCCCGCTTCCAGTGATAATTTTTTCAACCTTTCTAATTGTCTATTTTCTCTTGTAGGATCAGATGGAGGCAGGTTGACGGTTGCCTTCAATTTCCCAACTTTTTCTGTGATTTTAAATCTTTCCGCTAATGAAAATACAAGAATGGCGTCAAGCCGATCTATTGAATCTCTGTAATTTTCAAGAGATTCTAATTTGTGCTTTTCTTGATCAACTGAAGTCATTTATTCTTCCTCCCTAATCCGGCCAAGTCAAAAGGCAACTTTCCCTTTGGCAACGAATCTAAATCTTTGCTGAGAAGGCCTTCCAAGTTACCACCGGACAACTTGCCGATATCGCTGATATCTTTTGCGGATGGTAAACTATTCCCCGTTTTTCCAGAGATCATTTGCATTATCTGTGAAATCATCCCTTTTCCCCCACTTTTCCCGAGCTTTTTCATGGTATCTGACATCTGTCGCTGCATTTTTACCAACTTGTTTAATTCAGATACGTCCAGCCCTGAACCAGAAGCTATTCGCTTTTTTCTGCTTGCTTGCAAGATTTGAGGATTTGCTCTTTCTCTTCTGGTCATGGAGTTCACTAAAGCCACTTGGCGTGCTATCATTTTATCATCGAAGCCAGCAGAGCTTATCTGTTTAGACATTTTATTCATTCCTGGCATCATTCCCATTATACTATTCATGCCTCCCATTTTCTTCATTTGCTCAAGTTGGCTTTTTAGATCGTTCATATTGAATTGGCCTTTTTGTAGCCTTTTCATCATCCTTTCAGCTTTCTCAGCTTCAAAAGTTTCTTGAGCCTTTTCTACTAGGGAAACAATATCCCCCATACCTAGTATTCGTCCGGCAATTCGATCAGGAACGAATTGTTCTAAGGCATCTACTTTTTCTCCTACACCTATGAACTTTATAGGTTTTCCAGTAACTGCTCTCATTGAAAGAGCAGCTCCACCTCTTCCGTCTCCGTCCATTCTGGTTAGAATGACACCTGAAATATTTAATCTAGAATCAAACTCTTCCGCTACATTGACTGCATCCTGGCCAGTTAAACCATCAACCACCAATAAGATCTCATGAGGATTCGATACTTCTTTTACAGTCTGGATTTCTCCCATTAGCTCGTTATCAACATGGAGCCTGCCAGCGGTATCAAGCAAATATACGTCATAGCCTCCTAGACTTGCTTGTTGCTTAGCTCTCTTTGCTATTTCCATAGCTGTTTCATTGCTCTTTATCGGCAGTGTATCAATTTTAGATTGTTGACCAAGTATAGCCAATTGCTCCATAGCTGCTGGTCGCCTATTATCTAAACTTGCCATTAGAACCTTTTTTTTCTCAGCTGCGAGTTTTTTGGCTAATTTTGCAGTGGTTGTTGTCTTTCCTGATCCTTGCAGGCCAACCATTAAAATAGGGGCTGGTGGGCTATCGATCTTTAGATCCGAATTATCATCTGAATCTTCAAGTATTTTTTTCAGCTCGTCATGGACGATTTTTATAACCTGCTGACCAGGCGTAACAGACCTTGTTACCGCTTGCCCTGTTGCCTTTTTGCCGACTGTCTTGATGAAGGATCTGACAACAGAAAGTGATACGTCTGCTTCTATTAAAGCAACCCTAATTTCTTTTAAAGCACGTTCTACGTCTTTCTCCGAGAGCGATCCCTGACGCGTTAGTTTATTGAATACCCCTGAAAAACGTTCGGACAGTGATTCAAACATGACAATTTCCTTAGTTACATTCCTATATACCAAACCCAGAACACACCCGCGGGCGTATAACGCTGACGGGTGGAGATCCAAAAGCTGGACCCGGAAGAATCTCAACTTCCAGAATATGGGTTTGTTATGAAACTTTTAGTAATTCGTCAAGAAAAAAGCGTTTTGAGAGAGCTTAATGTAGTATTGCAATGCGTATAGAGTACTGTTATCTCATGATAGCCATGAAGTATGTTGTAATTGCATTTTATAAATTTTTTCCAATCGAAGAACCTTTAGTTTTAAAAGACGCTTTTCAAAGAAAGTGTAAAGCTTCTGGTATAGTGGGTTCGATTATTATTTCACCTGAAGGCATCAATGGCACTGTTTCAGGACGAAAAGATGGTGTTAGAAGCTTGATTGAATTTTTACAAGAGATTCCAAAATGTTCTGACATAGAATTTAAGGCGAGTTATTCTGATTTTTCTCCATTTTTAAGAATGAAGGTCAAGATAAAAAAAGAGATTGTTACTATTGGTCTAGACAAAGTTAAGCCTCACGAATTTTCCGGGACTTATATTGAAGCTGAGGATTGGAACAATATAGTTCAGTCAGAAGATTACGTGATTATTGATACAAGAAATGATTATGAAGTGGGCATTGGGACATTTAAAAATTCTATTAATCCAAAAATAAAATCGTTCAGAGAATTTCCACTTTGGTGGGAGAAAAATAAAGAAAAATATCAATCAAAAAAAGTTGCTATGTTTTGTACTGGTGGAATAAGGTGTGAGAAATCAACAAACTACATTTTGCAGAGCGGTTCAGAAGAAGTTGTACATTTGAAGGGTGGTATACTGAAATACTTAGAAACAGTGGGTGAATCTCAAAGTTTGTGGGAGGGAGCCTGCTTTGTTTTCGATCAGCGTGTTTCAGTTTTGCATGGCTTAGTGGAGGGCCCTCAAATTCTTTGCCATGCATGCCGTAGGCCTGTGGAGGTTGAGGATACTCATCACACTAATTATAAAGAGGGCGTCAGTTGTAAGAACTGTTTTACCGAACATAATGAAGAACGTAAAAAAAGATTCAAGGAAAGGCAGAAGCAAATTGGTTTAGCGAATGAGCGTGGTTATAGGCATATCGGAAGATTGAATTGATTCAGCGAATATTATCTCAGAAGGCTTTTGGTGATGGAGTATCATGATCAGGTTAAAGCAACTTTAGTTGAAACCTATACTGATCTTACAGAAAACGGTGGATTTCATTTTGATGAAATGCAACTTAATCTAACACGCCAGTTAGACCTGTTTGCAAATGAATTGCAGAGTTATGTGAAAGATTCAGAAAAAAGGGGATTTCTAAGAAAAGTTTTAAGAAAAAATAAAAGACAAAAGCCGGTGATGGGTTTTTATATTTATGGTGGGGTCGGAAGAGGCAAAACAATGCTAATGGATCTACTTTTCAAAAAAATTAAGATCTCATCAAAAAAAAGATTTCATTTTCATGAATTTATGAGAGATGTCCACGAGGGAATAAGGGTTGCCAGAGAAAGAAAAATTGCAGATCCTATAGAATTAGTTGCAGGCAAGATCTTTGAAAATATTTCCTTAATTTGTTTTGATGAAATGCAAATAACGGATATTGCAGATGCTATGCTAGTCGGTCGGTTATTTGAAAAGATTGTGAACATGCAAATATCTTTTATTTGTACATCAAATAGGAAACCTGGAGATCTATATAAGGACGGTCTTAACAGGGAGCTATTTCTTCCTTTTATTGATTTGCTGGAGAGTAATCTCCAAATTTTCCCGTTGAATGCTGATAGAGATTATAGGAGGGATTTGCTAAAAGGTAGTGAGAAATATTTTGTTCTTTCCAATCCAAATTCACATGATCCTTTCCAAAAATTATGGGTAAGCTTAACTCGTGGAGATAAGGCACTACCCTTTGAAATTAAGATAGGAACTCGGACATTGGCAATTCCTCATTTTATTAATGGAATAGGGCGTTTAAGTTTTAAAGATTTGTGTGAACAGCCACTGTCTTCCAGGGAATATTTGTCAATGATTAATGAAATTAAGGTGTTATTTTTAGAAGACATTCCAATATTTTGTACTGAAAACCTAGATTCCTCTAAAAGGTTCATGAATTTAATAGATGTAATATATGAAAACCAAGTACGCTTCATATGTACAGCCGAAGATGAGCCCAGCTCTTTATACAGGTCAAAAAGAGGTGCTTTTGAATTTGAGCGTACGATTTCGAGGTTGGAGGAGATGAGAAGTGCCAATTGGCCTAGTGCTGAGAAATAAAAATTATCTAATGGTTGTATCTGAAGGTAAGGCTGCCATTAAGTTCATTTGCTTTGATTAATGTGACAGGTATTCTTGAACCAATATCAAATTCCTCTGATGAATGCTTATGTAAAAATCTCTGTTTATCTTTATCAAAGTAGATGGAATCATTCTGTCCCCGTTTTAGTATGATTACACCTTCAGCATCTAGATAATCAATCTTAATGAAAATTACTTTTCTGATAAAACCAATTATCTTGCCCTCAAAATTTTGTCCAATTCCATTTCTTATATATTTCGCTAAATATCTCCTTGTGGTGTCTCTCTCTGCTTCAGATGAACGCCTTTCAGTAAAACTGATATGGTCGCATATTTCTCCCAGATTTATTGATTTTTTGCTATTGGTCATAGAATGTTGGTTTATTGTAAAATTAATTATCAATCTATGAATTATTATATCTGCATATCGTCTTATGGGGCTAGTGAAGTGAGTATAATACTTTAAGTTGAGCCCAAAATGACCGTCATTCTTAGTACTATATCTTGCCTGTTCAAGCAATTTAATGATTTCTTGTTTATATATTTCCCTTTCATCTGCACCTTTTGCTGAATTAACTAACTCATTCAAATTCACTGAAGTGATTTTGCTCCCATTTTTAGTTATAGAAGACCCTACTCCTTTTATATTTCTAAAAGTTTCAATTTTTTCATTTGAAGGAGTTGGATGAATCCTAAACAAATTCCCCATTCCACATTTCTTAATGGTTTCTGCAGCACTAATGTTAGCCAATATCATTAGTTCTTCAACTAATTGGTTTGAATTATTTTTTTTAACACTAGTGATATCTAAAACGTTGTCGTCAACGTCAGTACTAATTGCCCTTTCTGGGAAATCAAGCTGAAGGGGAGACCTGTCTTTCTTCTCTTTCAATAGTAAATCGTATAAGTCCCATAAGGCGGCTAATGATTGAGAATATGGTACTGTTTTAACGATTTTTTCATGTCTGAAAATCTCAACATCTTCATATGTAAGAGCTTTAATATTTTTTATTATGGCTCTATGAAAGGTATGAGATAACTTCTTTCCAACTTCATCTATAGCCATTTCAACTACTAAACATGGTCTGATTTCTCCCTCTAAAAGAGAGCATAAATTAAAAGATAATTTTTCGGGCAGCATGGGAATGCAGAGATTCGGAAGGTAGGTCGAATTTCCTCGATCTCTCGCTTCAAAATCAATTTCCGAATTTTCCTTAACAAAAAAGGAGACATCAGCGATGGCAACATAGACTTTAAAACAAAAATTATCCACTCCGTTCATTCCTTTAATTGCATAAATAGCATCATCGTGATCTTTTGCATCCTGAGGATCGACTGTTATAAAGGGCAAATGAGTAAAATCTTTGTGATCATTAAAAACGTAGGGCAATTCAATTTTTTCACATTCACGCATTGATTTATCTGAGAAAATATTGGGAATGCCTTTTTCATATAGAGATATATGATTTAAAGGTTTTTTGAGAACATTCTTACGTAAAACTTTTATTATTTTTACATGCCTATATTGTTTTCTCGTTATGAGACAATCAACCAGGTCACCTGCCCTTATACCAGTGAGGTTTTTTCCTTTAATAAAATAAGTTCTTTCATCTCCTTTGGAAATAGAGATGACCATTGCGGTGTTTTCTTTAAAAGAGACGATACCCTTTATTTTGGAAGTAAAATTAGTAGATCTTTTTAACATGTCGGAAGATCTTTCTTTTGAAACTAGTTCTCTTAATTAATTATTTCTTTTTGGATTTTTTTTCGTTAATTAAGTTCAATGCTTCATTAAGTGATATAGATAATGCATCAAGATTTTTTGGTATAGTGGCATTTATCTTATTCCATTTTATATATTTTCCAAACTTGCCATCCATTGCGTCTATTGAGCCACCTTCTGGATGGTCGCCTATAGACCTAATAATCTTAGAAGATCTTCGTCCAGGTCCTGATGCTTTTTTGGTCTCTATTAGCTCTACCGCCCTATTGAGCCCAACTATAAATATTTCTTCAACATCCTTAACATTGGCATAAGTCTTATTATGACGAATATAGGGGCCATATGGGCCAATAGCAGCCTCTATTTTGTTTCCATCATCAGGGTGAATTCCAATTTCTCTAGGAAGAGATAGAAGTTTTAAGGCAAAATCTAGATCAATGCTTTCAATACTGTATCCTTTAGGTATGGATGATCTTTTTGGTTTTTCTAAATTTGTTTTTTCATTTCCAAGTTGAACAAATGGTCCAAAGCGGCCAGTTCGAAGAAAAACAGGTTCCCCATTTTCATGATTTCCCATTAGTTTCCCATCTTCTCCAGCAAGTTCAATTTCATCCTTTTTAACGGACATGGGGCGAATATAATTACAATTTGGGTAATTTGAGCAACCTATAAATGCACTGCCCCTACTGCCCTTGCTTGTTTTTACTGACAAAATCCCACTGCCACATTTTAAGCAAATTCTTGAATCTGTGCCATCCTCTTTCTCAGGGAACAAGTGTGGAGTAAGTGCCTCAGTTATTCGTTCTAATACATCACGGATGTCTAAATCTAATGCAGTGGAGACAGATTCAGAAAATTCACCCCAAAATTCACTCATTATTTTCTTCCACGAAACATTTCCTGCTGAAATATTATCGAGCTTTTTTTCCAAATCTGCAGTATACTCATACTCGAGGTATCTATTGAAGTAAGAGTCGAGAAACACTGTTACAAGCCTTCCTTTAATTTCTGGGATTAAGAGGTTTTTTTCTTTTCTAACGTATTCCCTATCTTGAATAGTTGATACTACGGAAGCGTAGGTAGATGGTCTTCCTATTCCCAGTTCAACCATTTTCTTTACAAGAGATGCTTCAGTATAACGGGCCTTAGGTTGAGTAAAATGTTGGGACGGAATGACTTCATTTATTTCTAGCCTTTCTCCTTTTTTTAAAGCTATTAGGCTACTTTCCTTCTCATTTTCCTTCTCGTTATCAACACCCTCAAGGTAAACTCTTTTGAAACCATCAAAAACTGTCTCTGCTCCGGTTGCTCTTAGCATGAATTGACCTTTTTCAGGTCCTAGATCAATCTTCGTTTCTTCAATATCTGCTGATGCCATTTGAGAAGAAATGGTCCTCTTCCATATCAGCTCGTATAGTTTTTTCTGAATATCATCGGAATTTTTCAGATCTTTAGGCGACTTTCCCAAATTTGTTGGTCTTATGCATTCATGTGCCTCTTGAGCATTGCGTGCTTTATTTTTATAAAATCTTGGCTTTTCTGGGACATACTGTTTGCCGTATTTCTTTTGGATTTCAGATCTTGATTCCTGTATAGCTTCAACGTCCATATCTATTCCATCGGTTCTCATATAGGTAATTAGACCCGCTTCATAAAGTTTTTGAGCTACTGACATTGTTTGCTTAGTACCTAAGCCTAGTTTTCGACTAGCTTCTTGTTGTAGCGTTGCTGTCATAAAAGGAGGTGAAGGATTTCTTTTGGTAAATTTAGATTCAATTTTGAGAACATGAATAGGATGACTCTTAATTACATCAACAACCTTCTCACTTTCAATTTTTGACTTTATATCATGATCTTTGACTCTTTTTCCATCAAGTGAAAATAATTTTGATGTCAATAAATTGCCACAAGAGTTTTTAAGCTTCACTTCAACCAACCAATACTCCAATGGCACATGCGATTCTATTTCCATTTCTCGCTCGACAATTAGTTTTAAAGTTGGGGATTGGACCCTTCCAGCAGAACGTGAGCCAGGTAGTTTTCTCCAAAGCACAGGGGAGATTTCATACCCCATAAGATAATCAAGGGCTACGCGTGCCAAGTATGCTTCAACTAATGGCATATCAATTTCTCTAGGGGATTTCATCGCTTCTAAAATTGAAGATTTGGTAATTGCATTAAATACTACCCGTTTAACTGGAGTATCATTTTTTATTACCTTTCTGTTTTTAAGACTTTCCACTACATGCCACGAAATTGCTTCACCTTCCCGATCAGGATCTGTTGCCAAAATCAGGTCGTTATCATTTTTTAGGGCATCAACAATTTTTTTTATTTGCTTCTGCGCATTTGAGTCAGCTTGCCACTTCATTTTAAAATCATTTTGCGGGTCGACAGAACCATTTTTGGAAGGCAAATCTCTTACATGGCCATAAGAGGCAATGACAGTATAACTAGATCCTAGGTAGCTATTTATAGTTTTAGCCTTTGCAGGAGATTCAACCACTAAGACTGGCATAATTAAAATTCCACTTACTTATTTTTTTATTTTAATACAAAATACGAATCTCAAAACAAACCTTTTATTAATTGCAGACGCTACTCATGTCCAGATACGTTTACAAATTAAAATTACTTCTCAACTTTTAAAGAAATAAATTTAACTTCAGATTTATAGCTAAGACAGAATTTTGTTAAGAAAATTAAGGGAGAGTAGCAAAAAGAGGTTCGCGGCCTAATGACGCAACAAAATAATACGAATTTCTATTCTAAACCTTTGTTTTTTTATATAAGTATATATATCGATAATATAAATTATTTTGAAATGAGTTTCACCAGGTACAGGAAGAATAAAATGCCACTTAAAATTATAAAACTCTTTGAGCTACTTAATCAGCGATTTACCGTGTTCTTTTTATTTCTGTCTTCAGTATTTTTCTGTGGAGTAAAATTAGTTAGTGCTAATGAGATTTTTTCTGGGTTAGAAACTGTAGGAAAACCTATTCCAGGGGGTATAAGTTTTCAACCAGCAGTTACAGAGCTTGCAAGGGATATTAACTGGCTCGATCAAATGTTATTTTGGATAATTTTGGTCATATCAATATTTGTAGTATTATTACTCATTTATGCCGCATTTAAATTTAATAGGAAAGCAAATCCAGTTCCACAAACCTTCACTCACCATCCTGTATTGGAAGTCACTTGGACAGTTGTTCCTATTTTCATCCTAGTCTTTATAGGAATTTTTTCTCTTCCTTTGCTGTACAAGCAAATGGAAATACCGGAATCAGACCTTACTATAAAAGCTACTGGAAATCAGTGGTATTGGAGTTATGAATATCCAGAACATGAAATAGAGTTTGATGCCATTATGCTTACTAAGGATGAGTTAGGTGAATATGGCTATTCTCAAGATGAATATTTGCTAGCTACCGATAACCCAGTAGTAGTACCTATTGGTAAGATAGTTAGAATGCAGGTAACAGGTGCAGATGTCATTCATGCTTGGAAAATACCTTCTTTTGGAGTTCATACAGATGCTATGCCGGGTAGATTAAATGAAACTTGGTTTAAGGCTGAAAGAGAAGGTATTTACTTCGGACAGTGTTCAGAACTTTGCGGAATGAATCATGCATATATGCCAATAGTTGTAAAAGTAATTAGCCAGAAAAATTTTGAAAAATGGTTAGCAAATGCATCAGAAGAGTTTGCCAGCTTACATTCTGAGATAATGTTAGCAAAAGCTGATTAAATTAATTTTACAAGTGGAGCTTTGTTTTACAAATGTTAAGTAAATCGGAAACTGATTACTCAAGCGCAGACTTAACTGCTTTCTTTGAATTGATGAAACCAAGGGTTATGAGGCTTGTTATTTTTACTACGGTTGTAGGAATGGTTGCTTCACAAGAATTTATACATCCAGTTATTGCAATAGCATCAGTCATTTTTATTGGATTGGGAGCTGGCGCGGCCGGCGCATTAAATATGTGGTGGGATTCAGATATTGATTTTATGATGGCAAGAACTGATAAGCGCCCTATACCTTCGGGGAAAGTTAAGCCAGAAGATGCCTTGTATTTCGGGTTATTTCTATCTGTACTTTCCGTGATGATGTTGGGGTTGATTGCTAATTTTTTGGCAGCCTTTATCTTAGGTTTTACCATTTGGTTTTACATTTTTATATATTCTATCTGGCTCAAAAGGCGGACACCTCAAAATATTGTTATTGGTGGAGCGGCAGGGGCCTTTCCACCAGTTATTGGATGGGTAGCCACTTCTGGTAATATAGGGTTGGAAAGTATTTTAATGTTCTTGCTCATATTCATTTGGACACCTCCACATTTTTGGGCTTTATCACTTTTTTCTCATTCTGATTATCATAGAGCAAATGTTCCCATGCTGAATGTTACCTACGGGAAACCTCATACAAGATTGCAAATCTTACTTTATACATTGGCTCTCACAATAATAAGTGTTGGTATTTCATTTTCTAGCTTAGGCGGGATTTTTTACTTTATTTCCGCCTTAATATTAAATGGTTACCTAATCTACCTTGCTGTACGGGTTTATTTTCAAAATGAGCAACTCTCGATTGGGTTAAACATGAAATATGAGAAAAAGCTTTTCCTTTTTTCCATTTCTTATCTGTTTGTGCTCTTCGGGATGATTCTTTTAGAGGCTCTGATGGACAGATTTCAGATTGCTTCAGTAAACTTTCAACTTATAGATATATTTTTTAGATGAAGAATAATGATCTTGAAATCAGTAAGAGAAGGAGCTCAACTAATATCGTTCTAGGGTTAATATTAGCCTTTTTTGTGATGTTGATTTTTAGCGTTACTGTTGTGAAGCTCTCAAATGGAGATAAAATGCAGGCATATGATCATGTGCTGAGACCAGAAATGCTGACAGATGAATAGGAAAAGAAACAAAAAGACTATTTTATCTTTGCTGACCCTAGTATTAGTTATGGGTGCGGTATCATTTGCATCGGTGCCATTATATGACTGGTTCTGTAGAGTAACTGGTTATGGGGGCACTCCGTCCGTGTCTGCAAAGAATAATTCAGGAATACTAGAAGAAATTATTAAGATACGGTTTGATGCTTCTCTTCAGAAAGATATGCCATGGAATTTTAAAGCATTGCAGCATGAAGTGGAAGTTAATATAGGTGCAAGTGGTCTAGCCTTTTATGAGGCCTTTAATCCCACAGATCGGCCTGTAGCGGGGCAGGCAAGTTTTAATGTGGTTCCATTTTCTGCAGGTCAGTATTTTACCAAGATTGATTGCTTTTGCTTTGTCGAGCAGGTCCTTCAACCTGGAGAAAAAGTAACTATGCCAGTCTCTTTTTACATAGATCCCGAAATCGTTAATGATAGAGAAGCGAAGTTTGTAAAGTCTGTAACATTATCCTATACTTTTTATGAGATAGATTTGCCAAGTGAAGTTCTAAAGACCGTAAAGAATAATTTTGACTTAAAAAGGAAAATAGAAATACATTAATATTTTAAAGGTATGAATTATGGCGCAAGAAAAAAATCATGATTACCACATTTTAGATCCAAGTATTTGGCCCTTTCTAGGAGCGCTCGGAGGATTTACGATGTTGTTTGGTTCAGTTTTGTTTTTTCATGACAAAGGACCAGCTATGCTCATTATAGGTTTATTATTGGTATTATACGTAATGTATGGCTGGTGGTCTGATGTGGTGAGAGAGAGTAGAGCGGGCGATCATAAGCCAGTAGTCCAACTGGCACTCCGATATGGCGTAATAATGTTTATAATTTCAGAAGTAATGTTTTTTGTAGCATGGTTTTGGAGTTTTTTTAAACACGCTCTGTTTCCTATGGAGGCCTCTGGTGGCGTATTTCCACCAACAGGTATACAGACATTTGATCCATGGCATCTTCCACTTATTAACACTTTAATTCTTCTATGTTCAGGAGCTGCAGCAACTTGGGCACACCACGCGATAGCCCATGACAATGATCGAAAAGGTTTGGTAAACGGATTAATTGTAGCGATTGGTTTTGGTGTCTTATTCACTGGGTTCCAGATTTATGAATATAGCCATGCTGCATTTACTTTCTCAGAAAACATTTATGGTGCTAATTTTTTCATGGCAACGGGGTTTCATGGATTTCATGTTCTAATTGGAACCATATTTCTTTTAGTGTGTTTAATAAGGGCATCTAATGGACACTTTACACCAGAGAAGCATATAGGATTTGAAGCTGCTGCTTGGTACTGGCACTTTGTCGATGTTGTATGGCTATTTTTATTTTTGGTTGTGTATGTTTGGGGTCGTTAGATCTTTTTGCTACTTTGAAAAGAATTTAATTAAATAACTGAAGTTAATGAAACATTGGTATATAAGGTTTTTGTTCCTATAATTTTTAGTCTGATTGGAGTAGGTATTCTTGCTTCATTAGGGTTTTGGCAGATTCAGAGACTTAATTGGAAGGAAGACTTGCTGAGCAGTATTGAGATACAGATTAATCGACCTAGCGTAGCATTGCCACTTGACCCAAAGAAAAGTGATGATCAGTATCTAAAAGTAGCTGTTGAAGGAATTTTTCTTCCTGGTGAAATTCATGTTCTAACTTCTGAGAAATTTAAAGGTCCTGGGTTTAGAGTAATTATGCCTTTCCTGACAAACTCTGGCTCCACTATTTTGGTAGATCGGGGTTTCATTTTAGAAAAGTTCAAAGATATTCAAAAGACAACTGATTCAAATTTTGTTGAGGGCAATCTTCTATGGCCGGATGAAATTGATTATTTTACACCAAAGCCAAATCTCGAGAGAGGTATATGGTTTGCTCGTGACGTACATGAGATGTCAGAGCATCTTAAGACAGCTCCTATATTACTCATTGCTATGAACGAAAATAAGGCTGACAATCATATTAACCCCAAACCTTTAACAATCGGTATCCCCAATAATCACTTTGAATATGCAGTTACGTGGTTTTCTTTGGCAATTATTTGGTTTTTTATGACTATTTATTTTTTTTGGTCTAGATTAAAAATAAATTAGGAGAATAACTTTTGCTTTATATATCTACTCGAGGTCAAGCAACTCCACTCGGATTTAAAGAAGCTGTATTATCTGGTTTGGCAAGTGATGGGGGGTTATATATTCCTAAAAATTACCCATTATTTTCAGAAGAGGAAATAAGAAGTTTAGAGGGATTAGATTATGTAAATCTAGCATTTAATGTAATGCGAAAA
The DNA here is from genome assembly GCA_902533625.1 of uncultured Alphaproteobacteria bacterium. Lineage (GTDB taxonomy): Bacteria > Pseudomonadota > Alphaproteobacteria > Rhodobacterales > Rhodobacteraceae > CACKLF01. Next base: position 56,645 of record CACAMI010000005.1, read on the forward strand.
TTTATTGGTCCTGAAATATCCGATCCTGAACTGTTTCAAACTATTAATACTTCGTACGGCAGCTTTGGAAAAGGAAATTTCTGTCCTACTTTAAGTATAGACAATAATGAGTATTTGCTTGAATTATATCATGGACCTACCCTGGCCTTTAAAGACTTTGCAATGCAATTTATTGGGAACCTATTTGAATTATTTCTCTCTAAGGAAAGCAAAAGATTAACGATAGTGACCGCAACTTCTGGTGATACTGGGTCAGCGGCCGTAGAAGCTTTTAAAGGAAAGCAACAGGTTGATCTCTACGTTCTTTTTCCAGAAGGTAGGATATCAGACATGCAAAGACTCCAAATTACCACATCAAAAGATTCAAATATTTTCCCAATAGCGATCAGGGGTGATTTTGATGACTGTCAAAGGATGGTGAAGGAATTATTTGGAGATGAGGTCTTTAGGAATGAAGTGCATTTGAGTGCGGTGAATTCCATTAATTGGGCAAGAATTTTAGCACAAACGGTTTATTATTTTAAAAGTACTTTTTCTATAGTTTCATATAGAGATGGAGTAAATTTCTCGGTACCTACGGGAAATTTTGGCGATATATATGCAGGATATGTGGCAAAAAAAATAGGTCTGCCGATTAATAAATTAATAATCGCAAGTAATCAGAATGACATCTTGCAAAGGACCTTGAAAACTGGTGTTTATGACAAAAAAAATGTTACCGCTACAATAGCACCTTCAATGGATATTCAGGTTTCTTCGAATTTTGAAAGGTTACTTTTTGATCTTTTTGAGGGTGATCAAATTGAGGTTTGTAGGCTAATGAATGAACTTTTTAAAAATAATTTATTCAAGCTTAATGATAAGTCCTTGAAGAATTTTAGAAAAAATTTTTATGGAGGCTCTGGAAATGATCAGGAACTTAGGGAAGAAATTTCTTTCTTTTATAAAAACTTCAATAAAATTATTTGTCCTCACACAGCGGCTGGTACAAGAGTAGCAAGGCAGTATCTAAAAAAATCCCCAGAAACCCCTATGATTTCATTAGCAACAGCCCATCCAAGTAAGTTTAATGATGTTATAGATAAAGTTTTAGATCTTCAGGTTGAGATTCCATCTAGATTAAAAAGGTTGCTAGATTTAGAAGAAAATTTTGATGTACTGACGGATGATGTTGAACAGTTAAAGCAAGTCATTTTGGATGGGAAATTATCTTGACGATACATTTTCATTCCTTAAGTAATGGCCTCAGAGTTGCTGTTGAAGAGATGCCAGAGATAAGGACTGCTTCTATTGGAGTATGGGTAAATGTAGGGGCACGTTATGAAAAAAGAGAAGAAAATGGTATCGCTCATTTTTTGGAGCACCTAGCTTTTAAGGGAACAAAAACAAGGAATGCTTTAGAAATTGCAGAGAAAATCGAAGATATTGGTGGATATATTAATGCATACACAGGCCGGGAGGTAACGAATTATTCTGCTAAGGTTCTTTCTGAACATGTAAATATTGGTCTAGACGTTTTAAGTGACATAATCCTTAATTCAACTTTTCTTGACACGGAAATTGAAGTTGAAAGGGAGGTAATTATCCAAGAAATCGGAATGTATTTGGATACTCCGGATGATGTAGTTTTTGATTGGCTCCAAGACGTCTGTTATCCAGATCAGCCAATAGGCCGGAGTATTTTAGGAAACCCGGAAAACGTTAAAAGGTTTGGGCAGAAAGACTTTTTTAATTTTCTAAGAAAGTATTATGCTCCTAAAGAAATGATTGTTTGTGTGGCTGGAGGAGTAAGGCACTTAGAGGTATTTCGCATAATAGAAGAGAAGTTTGGATTTTTGGATGCCATAGATACTCCTAAGCCTATTAAGGCAGAATTTGGAGGTGGTGAGTATAGGAAGGAAAAAGACTTGGAGCAAGCTCACTTTGCTTTTGCACTTGAGGCACCAAAACTAACGGATCCAAAATTGTATGATGCACGAGTATTTACTTCAATCTTAGGGGGAGGAATGTCTTCTAGGTTGTTTCAACAATTAAGAGAGAAAAGGGGATTGTGTTATTCAATTTTTTCATTCATTGAAACTTTATCAGATACTGGCTCAATAATGATTTATTCTGGTACGGGTAGAGATCAGGTTGGTGAACTTTCTAATGTTGTTGCAGAAGAATTAAAAAAACTGGCATCAAATGTTATGGATAATGAAGTGAAAAGAGCTAAAGCCCAGATGAAGGCAGGCATGTTAATGGCATTAGAGAATCCCTTTAGTAGGTGTGAAAGAATGGCACGCTCCTTGACTATATGGGGGCGAATTATTGATTTGGAGGAAATAATAGAAAAAATAGAAGAGGTAAATGTCCAAAAAGTTAAGGACTTTGGTTTAGCATTGCTCAATAATAAAAAGGCAGGCTTATCGCTTTATGGGCCGATTACTAAAGCCCCAGAATTGTCACATCTTCTGTCAGTTTTAAATAAGTAAGCTAATGTTTTTATGGCAAAAAAAACTCATTTCATTAGAGAATGAAAAAGTCTTCCTAAGATTGCCAAATAGATCTGATTATATACCTTGGGTAAATTTACGGAGTAATAACTTTTCATACCTTTCCTGCTGGGAACCTGACGGCGCATTAAGGAAAAATTCATATAGTGATTTTAAAATTAGAGTGGAGTGGGCGAAGAGAGGGTTCAAAAATAAGGAAGTTATATCTATGCTAATATTCCGAAAACCTACCTTAGATTTAGTAGGTTCAATTACTTTGGAGAATGTAAAGTTTAGTCCTTTTTATTCGGGTTACATAGGTTATTGGTTAGGGTCAGAATACTATAGACAAGGACTTATGTCAGCTGCATTGGGTTCTGTTATTAATTTTGCAGTAAGAAACTGGAAAATTACAAAAATATCGGCAGCAACCCTGCCAGAAAATACAGCATCAATAAATTTGTTAAGGAAATTTGATTTTTCTGAAGAGGGCATTGGGAGAAAATACCTCAAAATAAAAGGTAATTGGAGGGATCACATGATTTTTTCTTATTTAGCACCAGAAAGAAAATAAATAAAAAATGAAATTCGAAGGTAAAACTAAATGAGCGACTTGCAGCCTGTAGATTCTAAAATTATTGAAATTCTGGAAAATACCATTTCTGGTGATATTTTTTCATCTCTGGATGAAAAATACAAAATGGAACCGAGAGGTAAATTTCATAATACTGCTAAGTTCGTCGCAAAACCTCGTACCGCCAAAGATGTATCAGAAATAATCAAGTGTGCAAATTCTTTGGGGTTTGGAATAGTTCCTTATTCTGGCGGATCGGGGCTAGTTTGTGGACAAATTTCTACAAGTGGCCAACCACTGCTCTTATCTCTAGAGCGGTTAAATAAATTAAGAGATTTCGATCCAATTAGTGGTATCATTAAAGTTGAATCTGGCATGATTTTGTCAGAAGTAAAACGCCTAAGTCAGAATTATGGAAGACAGTTTCCATTAACATTGGCTTCTCAGGGAAGTTGTATGATAGGTGGAAATTTAGCAACGAATGCTGGAGGGGTTAATGTCCTAAAATATGGCAGTGCACGTGATTTGTGCCTAGGAATTGAAGCAGTGTTGGCGGATGGTAAACTCTTTAATGACTTGAAGGCATTGAAAAAGGATAATTCAGGTTATGACATAAGAAATTTATTAATTGGCTCTGAGGGAACTTTGGGAGTCATTACAGCTGCTTCACTAAAAACATTTCCAAAAACAAATAATATTGCAGCTATGGTTTCCATCAGATCGCCTAATGAGGCAGTTGAATTATATAGTTTTTTAAATTCTAGATTAGAATTTTCCCTTCAGGCATTCGAATTAATAAGTTCAACTGGAATAGAGTTTTTAAGTGTGACAGGCCTTCGCAAATCATTCCCAATAAACTCAAAAAGAGACTGGTTTGTACTGTTGGAGGTAGGATCAACGGAAATAAGTTTGTTAAAGGATTTTTTCGAGTCTTGTCTATACGAAGCTAATGAGAAGGGGGTAGTTGATGAAATAGTTGTATCCCAAAATGAGCGGCAGTACGATTCGTTGTGGGAAATTAGAGAGTTGATTCCGGAAGCTAATCGGTTAATTGGAGCAATTTCAAATCATGACATCTCTTTACCTATAACAAAAATAGCAGAATTTATTGGTAAGGCAGAGGAAGAAATATTAAGAATTTCAAATTCTGTTAGAGTAAATTGTTTTGGCCATGTTGGTGATGGTAATTTACATTTCAATGTATTTCCACCAAATGGAAGTTCAAAAAAAGAATTTGATTCTTTTTCTGAGAAAATTACAGAAAAGGTAAATAGTTTAGTTTTTGACTATAATGGTTCTATTAGCGCGGAGCATGGTATTGGACGATTAAAGAAAGATGACTTATGCAAATATTCAGAACCTATGAAGCTTGAATTAATGAAACGAATAAAAAATACTTTTGATCCAAAAAATATCCTGAATCCTGGCAGTATTTTTATTAATTAAGAATTCTTGCCAAAATCTCTACTTAGACTTTATCTAGCTCAAATGCATCATGGAGTACTTGGACAGCCAGCTCCATATACTTTTGCTCAACAAGGATAGATATCTTAATTTCTGATGTTGATATCACTAGTATATTTATGTTTTCATGTGCAAGTGACTCAAACATCTTTTTTGCTATACCAGCATGGCTTCTCATTCCAATGCCTACAATGGATACTTTTGCTACCTCAGTGTCAATCACACAAGCTTTAAAAGATATTTCTTTCTTCTTCGAGGCTTTATGTATTGCCGCTTCTGCCGCTGAAACCTGAGACATAGGGCATGAAAATGTTATGTCTGTAGTTTCATTTTCCGATACATTTTGGATAATCATATCGACGTTTATCCCAGACTCAGACAGGGGCCCAAATATGGCGGCAGCAATTCCAGGCTTGTCTAAAACTCCCGATAGAGTAACTTTTGCCTCATCCTTTGAGGAGGCTACCCCTGATATCATTCTACTTTCTAACATTTTGTCCTCTCTACAAACTAATGTACCAATTTTTTCTCGAAAACTACTTAAAACTTGTAAATTTACATCATATCGCATTGCTAGTTCAACAGATCTTGTATGAAGGACTTTTGCTCCCATTGAAGCCAATTCAAGCATTTCCTCATAGGAAATTTTATCTAACTTCCGAGCATTTTTTACTATACGAGGATCTGTTGTAAAGATACCTTCTACATCGGTAAATATATCACATCTTTTTGCATTAAATGCCGCTGAAATAGCCACTGCAGTTGTGTCAGATCCGCCTCTTCCAAGTGTACTTATTCTATTTTCTTTGCTAATGCCCTGAAAGCCAGAAACTATAGCAACTTTCATACCTTCAACAAATTTTTTTTCAATATTCTCTGTTTTGATTTCTAATATGCGTGCATTCGAATGCATTGACGTCGTGATAATAGGAATTTGCCAGCCCATCCAACTTCTTGCTGGGATACCGAGGTCCTGGAGTTTTATTGCAAGTAAACCCGCAGTTATATTTTCCCCTGTACTAACAATAACATCATATTCTCTACCATCATAAACTGGTGACGTTTGTTTAACTTGCTCTACTAGCCTATTTGTTTCACCAGACATCGCTGAAACAATGGCAATAACCTTATTATTCTTTCGTACTTCTGAAGCTATAATTCCAGCCACATTTTCTATTCTCTCAAGATCTCCAACAGATGTACCTCCAAATTTTTGAACAAGATATGACATTTTCTTCGCTTAAATAACTGTAATACTATTGATAAAATTTTATGCTAATGCGACTTTCGATTGAACCAAGGTAAAGGTGTCACTGGAATCTCATCTTCAATAAGCTCTAATGTTTCTTTTGGAGTGGCTTCGCCAATTATCGAGCGTTCCGGTGCATCACCTTCATGGATCTCACGTGCTATTTTAGCAAAGTTTCTACCAACGTTTTCTGAGTTTTTTTCAATCTTTTCTTTAAAATCTTTAAGAATTTTTTCAGCTTCAGAATGAGGCTTCACAAGCATATTTTTTTTAAATTTTGTATTTTTAGACTCTGTTTGCAATCTTGGACTCATCAAGTCTTTCTTGATCTCACTGCACCCACAAACTTCGCAAGATAATTGTCCTAGTCCACTAAGTTTATCAAAAGTTTCTGCAGATGCGAACCAACTGTTAAATTTGTGACCATTTGTACACTTAAGATTGTATAAAATCATGATATCTTTTTCTGTAACTTTACTTTGCTTTTCTTTCTCTTTTCAAGGAAATAGGCTGAAAAGCAATACTAACATGGGTGGAGCAATACGGTTTGCCTTGTTCCGAAGGGTGACCGCAGAACCAGAAGTTTTCAGTAGCTGGATCTCCTATTGGCCATTTACAAGTTCGCTCTGTCAATTCCATAAGATTCAATTTCTTTGCATTTTCCTCTAATTCAGCGATGTTTGCCAGAGTTGCCTCAGGTAACATATTTTTATCACCTTCAAGACCATCTACATGCAAGTCATCAAATTTATCCGATTTTATTTGGGAAAAATCTTTATTTTTACTATTATTATTTAGTTGCCTCTGAAAATTATCTGTATTTTTTACTTTAGCGGGTCTTCCTCTCTTTTTCGTTATGATTTTTTTTTCTGAATTTTCCGATCTATTCGAAAGACCTAGTCTGTGGATCTTTCCTATAACGGCGTTTCTAGTAACACCACCTAGTTTTTCAGCAATCTTACTGGCGCTTTGCCCCTCAGACCAAAGTTGCCTTAATTGTTTTATTCTTTCATCAGTCCAGGCCATGTGTATTTCTCCAGAAATATTTCGATCTCACGTCTATAAATAAGCTAATTTTTAATGTAAACAAGATATTTTACTTAGGTTAACGAATAAAATGAACCACGTTGGGCTATTTACTCTAGTTGAAAGAGAAACAAAGAGATTTGGGTCGGTATGGGGCCAAACTGTCTTAGCTCCGATTTTCTCTACCTGTGTATTCTTAATTATTTTTTTTCTAATTTTTTTGAAAATGAAAGTATTTCAAATCAGGGAAAATTATTTTTTATTTCACCTGGTGCAATTATGATGGCCGTAATTCAAAATGCCTTTACCAACACGTCATTTTCTATTTTAATATCCAAAATTCAAGGAAATATCGTGGATAATTTAATGCCACCACTTAGTAGCTTTGATTTGTTACTTGGGCTCAGCATTGGATGGTCAATTAGAAGTTTGATTATTGGAAGCTTGTCACCAATATTAATTTTTCCATTAATTGGTTTGACGTGTGACAATATTTTTTTTGTTCATACTCTATATTCTATTAGCAAGCTTTGAATTATCACTTCTGGGTATAATGGCCAGAATTTTTTGTGAGAAATTTGATCACTTGAATGGAATTACCAATTTTCTAATTACACCTTTAGCTTTTTTATCCGGGACGTTCTATTCGATAAATGTCCTTCCAGAATATCTCCAAAATCTTTGCTATTTGAATCCAGTTTTTTGGTTAATTGACGGAGATCGCTTTGGAGCTTTAAATTTCTCTGACATGAATATTTTTTATGGTATCATGTTTACATTAGTGTTTATTTTTCTTTTGTTTACCGCTAATTGGATTTTATTGTTTCGTGGGGTCCGACTTAAAAACTAAAAATAGTTCTATGGATTAATTTTCTCTATTCGTTTATCCATATGTACCTTAATAGGAGTAAATATTTGAATAATTCTATTCTTCCTACTTATAATAGAAGTGATTTGTTTTTTGAGCGGGGGCAAGGTTCTTGGCTTGAGACAAAAGAAGGTGATTTATATTTAGACTTTGGGGCCGGTATAGCGGTAAATTCATTAGGTCACTGTCATCCCAAATTAGTAGAAACTCTAAAAAACCAAGCTGAAAAAATTTGGCATACGTCGAATTTACATAACATTATGCAGCAGAATGAGCTTGCAGATTTTTTGGTTGAGAACACCTTTGCGGAAAAAGTTTTTTTCACCAATTCAGGTGCTGAAAGTGTGGAATGTGCCATTAAAATGGCTAGAAAGCATTTCTATGATAAAGGTTTGGAGAAAAAAAATAGAATAATAACTTTGAATGGTTCTTTCCATGGTAGAACTTTAGGTACTATAGCTGCAGCAGGTGAAGAGAAGTTAACAAAAGGATTTGGTCCTGATTTACAGGGATTTGATCAAGTGACTTCTAATAATATAACTGAAATTCTAGATTGCATAGATGATCAGACAGCAGCCATTCTGATGGAGCCTATTCAAGGTGAAGGTGGGATAAAAAGTCTTGAAACTAGTTATCTCAGAGAAGTAAGAGCAGTCTGTGATGAGAATGATATTTTATTGATTTTTGATGAAGTTCAGTGTGGAGTTGGTCGATCTGGAAGATTGTTTGCCCATGAAAAATATGATGTCTTGCCAGATATAATGGCCATAGCAAAAGGTCTGGGTGGAGGATTTCCAATAGGGGCTTGCTTAGCAACTAATAAAGCAGCTAGTGGAATGACTAAGGGTACACACGGATCAACTTTTGGTGGAAACCCTTTAGCTTGTGCTGTAGCTAGATCCGTTTTGGATGAAATTACAAGTCCTGGTTTTTTGGAAGAAGTGCAACGGAAATCTAAAATTTTTATGCAAGAACTTTCAAGAATTCTAGATCAGTATTCAGACATTTTTGAAGAATTAAGAGGGGAGGGATTAATGCTAGGCCTCAAATGTAAAGTAGATAATATGGAATTAATAGAAACCGGATATGACCAAAAGCTCTTATTAATTCCTGCCGCAGACAATGTTATTCGCATTCTGCCCCCGTTAAATATTACCGATCAAGAGATTAGGGAAGGGATAAATAGAATAGAAACTATAGCTACTTCATTTCAAGAGAAAATCAAATAGTCATGAAAAATAATTTTCTTAATCTGAAAGACATTCATTTAAATGATTTAAGGGCAATACTTAATGAGGCTTTAAGAATAAAGGACCTACGAGTAAATTGTCTTAATGGCAAAAAGGATGAAGATAAAGTCCTAAGCGATGTCATAACAGCTTTGATATTTGAAAAGCCCTCGACGAGAACAAGATTTTCTTTTGACGTTGGCATAAGGCAGCTGGGAGGTGAAACAATAACAAGTTCTAGTGTGGATATGCATTTGGGAAAAAATGAAAATGTTTCAGATACCGCAAAAGTTTTGAGTAGATATGTTGACTTGGTGATGCTTAGAACTTTTGACGAAAAGATTTTATTTGAATTTTGTGAACATTCAGCTGTGCCGGTTATTAATGGTTTGACAGACCAAAGTCACCCCTGTCAAGTATTGGCCGATATTTTTACTTATGAAGAGAAAAGAGGTTCTATCTCGGGGAAAAAAGTAACTTGGGCTGGTGATGGTAATAATGTATGCAATAGCTATTTGGAGGCAGCAGGTAAATTCGGATTTAATTTTTGTTTTTATGGCCCTCAAGTTTGCCTTCCCGATAGGAGCTTGATTGAAAGTGCAGAAAAATGTGGAGGTAAAGTATTAGTTACTGAGAATCCAGAGGAGGCATTTTATAATGCCGACTTAGTTGTAACAGACACATGGGTCTCAATGCATGAAATTGAAAAGAAACAAAAGAGAGAAGTGTTTTCTGCATTTCAGGTAACATCAAAAAAAATGTCTCTAGCAAAAAAAGATAGCATATTCTTACATTGCTTACCTGCCCATAGAGGAGAAGAAGTTACTGATGAAGTCATAGATGGTCCTAATTCGCAAGTTTTCGAAGCAGCAGAGAACCGACTTCATGTCCAAAAAGCAATAATTAAATGGGTGTTAAAAATATTAAACCCTTAAATTCTAATGAGCATAAAGCATAACTTCAATTTCATAATATTAAATGCGAATAAAAGTACCAAAAGAAAAAAAATATGATGTTATTATCATTGGTGGCGCCATAATGGGTTCAGCGTCAGCATATTTTTTGTCTAAAAATTCTGATTATAATGGGAAGACGCTAGTTATTGATAAGGACCTCACCTTTGAATTTTCATCAACCGCTAGAACTAACAGTTGTATACGACAGCAGTTTTCTGAACCTATAAATGTGAAAATTTCTCAATTTTCTGCATCATTTATATCTCGACTTAATAAGGATTATTTTAAATTTGGGCTTCCGACACAGATTAATTTAGATAATTTTGGATATTTGTATTTAGCAAATACTAAAAAGGCTGCTGATGTATTATATGCTAATCAATTAATGCAAAACTCCCTAGGTTCTGGGACCTATCTTTTGGAAAAGAAAGAAGCTTCTAAGGCTTTCCCTTTTATGAATTTTTCAGACATTTTGCTCTGTAGCCATAATACAAAAGACGAAGGGTATTTCGATGGCCAGCTGCTCTTTGAATTTTTTAAGAATTATGCAGTGAGCCATGGTGTTGAATATATCCAAGATGAAGTTATCGACGTTATATTGGAGGGCGGTTTAGTAAAAACAGTTATCCTTAAAGATGGAGAAGCCATTTCATGTGAAAATTTAGTTAATTGTGCTGGGACAAATGCCAAAGGTATTTCAAAAATGGTTAATTGTGACCTACCAGTAGAAGCGAGGAAGAGATTTAGTTTTGTTTTTGATTCTGAAGAAAAATTAGATAAAAAGGTGCCTTTGACAATCGATCCAAGTGGTATTCATTTTAGATCAGATGGAGAAAGGTTTCTTGCTGGATGTGGTCCAAGCGAAGATTTTCCAGTAGATCGAAGCGATTTCTCAATAGAAGAGAATATTTGGGAAGATAAAGTTTGGCCGGTTCTTGCAAATCGGATTTCTATTTTTGATAGAATTAAACTAGTTAATTGGTGGGTTGGGCACTATGCCTTCAATACCTTTGACCAGAATGCCATAATTGGATCGCACCCAGATATAAAAAATTTCTTCTTTTTGAATGGGTTTTCTGGACATGGTTTGCAGCAATCACCTGCAATGGGAAGGGGAATATCTGAATTGATAATTTATAATGAATTCCGTACTCTGGATTTAAGCACTTTGGAGTTTGAAAGAATCCGTAAAAATGAAAGAGTGCTTGAAAAGTCTATCATATAATTTAAGGAGATTTTTATGCTAAAAAAGATTTTATTAACTGGTGCAGGGGGCAGGCTAGGGTCTTATCTTAGGGAACCTTTAACAAAAATGGCAAATGAACTTGTATCAATAGATATAAAATCTGAAATAGGATCTTTATATGATAAGGAAACTTTTAAACAAATAGATTTACAAGATTTTTCGGCGATCAAAGAAGTGTCAAAAGGGGTAGATGTAATCGTCCACTTTGGTGCAATTGTCGATGAGGCGCCCTTCCCGAAATTATTGGGGCCAAACTTTATAGGATCTTATAATATTTGGGAGGCCGGATATCTTAACAATGTTAAAAGAATAATTTATGCTTCTTCTATTCATGCAGTTGGCATGTATCCTAAAAATGAATTTATTGATACAGAAGTACCACATAGGCCAGACACGTTTTACGGCTTGGCTAAATGCTTTACTGAGGACCTGGGGAAAATGTATTTTGAAAAATGCGGATTAGAATCTGTCCACCTTAGAATCTTATCCTGTGCTAAGGTTAGTAATTCTCGTGCCTTAGGTACCTGGCTGTCATACGACGACTTGGTGCATTTGGTGAATAGGGCGATTGACACACCGGTGACGGGATTTAAAATTGTGTATGGAGTGTCAAACAATGATCGGAGTCCAGTTGATAATAGTTCAGCAAGTTTTCTTGGTTATCGTCCAAGAGACAATGCAGAAAGATTCGCCAAAGAAATTCTCAACGGTACTTACCCAGAAAATCCTGGTAGCCCAGAGGTAGCTCTGCACGGTGGTCCTTTTGCCGCAACAAATTTGGGTGAGAGTGGAATTGGAGGTTTTGGTATCATAGATGAATCAAAGACCAAAGATTAGTCATCTTCTTTGGGTTCCTCTTCTTTTGGTTCTTGTCCAAATTCAAAGAAAAAAGTAGGAGGATAACGGCCATCATTTTTCTCAGACGTGCTAGTGAACAGTTCGTCAAGTTTTCTCAAATCTGAAAAAAGACGTCTATTTTTTGTAATGAGAGATTCATCTAACCCCATCTTAAAACTAATCATTTTGGAGTTAATTTGATATTCAGATCCAAAATCTTTCTGCTGATTTCCTGAAAATGAAAAAGTTCCTGAAATAAAGCATAGATTTTTGCAGGCCCTAAAGGATATTAACTGCCCTTGGTCCAATTCAACATCGGTATAAATAAACTTTGTATAGCCATAATTTCTTCTTGGCAGATGAATTATAGCCTTCGAGTCGTTAATTAATACAAGGCGTCCAGTCAATTCATACATTCGATTATTCCACTCATAAAATTCATATTCGAATGATTGTCTTTCCTCAGCAATATTGTATTCGTCCGAATATCCTGATGAAGTAATAAAAAGGCCCAGAAAAACCCAAGTGGAGATAAAAATATGGATGTAAGTTTTCATAAATTTTCTATGACGCTTTTTAATTTAGATTGGGACGTATTTTGTCCGTATTAGTCGTATTGCTGTAAGTTTCTGCTAAACTTAATATTTCTATATCTGAGTACGGCTTTCCAAAAATTTGTAAACCAGTTGGTACTCCGTATTCATTTAATCCACATGGCAAAGAGATGCAAGGCAAACCAAGCAGAGAAACAAGTATTACGACTTCCATCCACCTATGATAAGTATCCAAAGCTCGTCCATTTATTTCTTGGGGGTATTTAAAATTTACGTCAAATGGAAATACTGCAGCACTAGGAAGGGCAAGATAATCATAGTTTAAGAATAGCTCATCCAATGTATTTTTTATTTTTATCTGTAAATGTTTAGCTTCTTGAATTTGCAAGTCGTCAATCTGATTAGCCTTTTGAATTTCCCATATTATTTCTTTTTTTAGAAGGAGCTTGTTTTCTCTCATATTAAATTTTGAACTAAGGCCATCCTTTAGAGACATACTTCTCAGTGTGGTCCAAGATTCCCACAATTCTGCCGAGCTTAGTTTCGATTTTACCGAAGATACTTTTGCTCCACAAAAAGAAACAGTATTTAAACAATCTTTACACAAATCTAGAATTCCATCCTCGAAAGGGTATTGATTTATCAAATCTTCTATCCAGCCAATTCTTATTTCTTTACAAGAAATAGATTTAATGGCTTTTGCCTTTTCCTTTATATCAGACGATATTTTTCCAAGCCAGTTAGAGCCGGAAATCACGTGTAGTAGATAGCCCAGATCCTTAGGTGTCTTAGCCATTGGTCCAGCAGTAGAAAGACGATCAGAGACGTTTAGATCTTCTTGTTCATTGGGCACAAGTCCTACCGTTGGTCTGAATCCATAAATATTATTGAATGCGGCCGGATTTCTTAATGAACCCATCATATCTGATCCATCTGCGAGTGGAATAAAATTAGCAGCAATTGCGGAAGCTGCTCCTCCGCTTGACCCACCTGCAGATAGTTTTTTGTCATATGGGTTGCGAGTTGAACCAAAGATAGAATTAAATGTATGCGAGCCTACACCAAACTCAGGTGTATTGGTCTTTCCTATTAATATCGCGCCTGATGACCGAATTCTTTCTGCAATTTTTCCATCTTGTTTTGGAATGTTTTGTTCAAATATTTTAGATCCATAAGTTGTCCTAATGCCTTTAGTGTCTTCAAGATCTTTAATAGCAATAGGTATTCCTAGCAAAGGTTTCCTCTTTATTTCTTTGAAGTCCATACTATCTATTTTATTAGCCTGTTCGAGCAACTGGTCGGACGGCACCTGGGAGACAATAGCATTTATATCTCCGTTGTGTTTTTTTATATTTTCCAGATATGAAGATAATACATCTTCAGCTTTTAGCTCCTTATTTTGAATTAATGAGCTAATTTCACAAACATTTAAATTAAAAATTTCAGACACATTAACCCCTTTTCAGAAATCTCATTGTATAGAAAATTAGGATTCTGAAAAGATGGTTTAAGAATAATTAGGTTGTTTTCTTTGCTCTATTGAAATTTGCCAAATTTTCGAATTTAGGAATATTAATTGGGTCATCTTTTTCAGAAAAGAAAAACTCCTTGGTAAATTCACTAATCAGATTAATTTCTTTTGATTTCACCTCAAAATCTTCGCTTTCAGGCAGGTTTCTAGATTGAATGGCCTCTGTGAGTTTTAGCTGAAAAAGTTTTAACTCTAGAGATTGCTTTCTATATTCAAGAAGGCCTTTGCTTTTTTTAAAAAAATCTGGTCCTGAAGACGGCGTAGCTCGTTGCTCCAATCTGGAAGCAGATACAGTACTATTTAATTTAGGTTCCATCTCTTCTATGAGTGAGCTTAAAATAGATATAGTCCTATACAAATATAGCAGTGAGTTATCACAAAGTGTATTTATTTCATTTTCTCTCATAAATATTTTCCTTCTTTAGCGCTTGAACTTTTGAAGCGCTTAATTAACCGAATCGCTGAATTTTAGCACGTTAAGTTTTATTCAAAAGATATATGTGGAAAAACTGCAAATTTTATGCCGCTCTTCTCGAGTCAAATTAATTTAGTTCAATTTTATCCATAAGAAATCTAAGTATTCAAAGTTATGTTGTAATTATAGGATAATTTTGATATCTGTTGATGGTTAAATTATAAGGAAAAGATCTGTGGCACAAATAGGATTAAAAGCTGTTGAAAGTGATGATAAAGCAGAAGATGAACATATTGTTGCAAAAGGCAGGCCATCAATTATTCGTGAAGGTCTAAAAATCAGTGGAAATATTAGAAGTAAGAGCAAGATTGAAGTTGAGGGTTTTGTAAAGGGAAGTATAACAGCACCGGAAGTAGTTAGTGCACACGGTAGTAGAGTTGCTGGACCCATTAGGGCGGACAATTTGTTTGTGGCAGGACATGTTGTTGGGAAAATATATGCTAAACAAGCTCGTTTTGGTGAAACATCAAGGATTGAAGGTGATGTCAATTACGAAAAAGTGATAATTGATGAAGGTACAACTTTTGATGGAAAGGTGTCTTTCAAGCGTTTGAAGAAGACATAGTAAATCCGACAACACAATATATAGAAAAGATTTTAAAGAGTCCTTGAGGTTATCATTTTTGTGAACGATATAGAAAAATTGCCTGAGGGTACTCACACCATTGCTATTGGCTTTGGTGATCTTAACGGAATAATGAGAGGTAAGCGTATCCCTGCAACGAATTGGGAAAATGTTTGCAAAAACGGTACTGCTATTTGCTTGTCTGCTTTAGTCTACGACATGACATGTGATGTTTGGGATACACCGATAGCAAATAATGACAACGGATACCCAGATATGCATATCTTCCCTTCCACAAAGCCGTTGGCGTTACCTTGGGAACCGGGAGTAGCAATTTCATTTGCTAGAATAGAGGGTATGGATCATAAACCAGTATCTGTAGATGCTCGTAAGGTTTTGGAGCGGCAAGTAGTGAGAGCTAAGAAGCTAGGTTATGATATAAAAGTTGGAACTGAACTAGAGTTTTTCTTGCTTGATCCAGAAACTAAAAAGCCTAAAGACAAGGGTATACAGGTATATTCTTTGGAGAGAGCGTCTGAGCTTGAACATGTTTTAGGACCGATTAGGAGACATTTATCAGAATGCGATATACCAATAGAACAATCTAATCCTGAATATGCATCAGGACAGGTTGAGGTCAATATTAGATATGATGATCCATTAGTTTCTGCTGACCGAGTAGTAATGTTTAGATCATTAGTAAAGCAAATAGCTCATCAGAAGGGTTACATTGCCACTTTTATGCCTAAGCCAATACTTAATGAGTCTGGGAGTGGATTTCATTGCCATTACTCACTTTGGAAGGGTAAAAAAAATATTTTTTCTGATAGTGGAAAATTTAGTCAAGAGGGTAAATATTTTATTGGAGGAATCCAAAAGCGCATTTGCGAGTCAACTATTTGTGGAAGTATGAATGTAAACGGTTATAGGAGAAAGGAACTTTATTCCTTTTGCCCAACTAATAACACCTGGGGATTTGATAATAGATCTACGGCATTAAGGGTCATAGAAGGTTCTGATAGTTCTACAAGGTTTGAAAAGAGAGATGCAGGAGCCGACTGCAACCCTTATCTAAGGATTGCGACTGACATTGCAAGTGGGTTAGATGGGTTAGAAGCCAAAACTGAACCTTCTAAAGTGACAGTTGGTGACGCTTATAAAGACAAGAAGTCTCCTAAGTTGCCGGATAATATATCTGACGCTATTAATTTGGCTAAGGGGTCAAAATGGTTGAAAGAGGTTCTGGGTGATGACATGCTGTTACTTTGTGTCCAGCAATGTGAAAGAGAACTAAATTTCTTTAGTCAACAAATAACTGAAGTTGAGACAGATAGATATTTGGCTAACTTATAATTGTAAAATTAAGTTAAATGAAAGGCAGATAATAATCTCTAATTTCGTCAAGATTTTTTCCTTCTAATCTTTTTGCCTCGTCTCTTTTTAGGAAAATATGAGCTTTAGAAATTAAATCACCTACCTTGCCACAAAGCTCAGCATCTTTCTCAAGAGCATCCAGCGCATTGAGTAAATTCGATGGCACATGCCTTGTTGCACGCACGTTTTCTAAACCATCAAGGTCTTCGGGGCCTTGAAGAGAAAATTTGTTTTCTATGCCCAGTATTCCAGCTTGTAGTAAAGCTGTGACGGCTAGATAAGGATTGCATGAGCAATCTCCTGTTCTATGCTCCAGTCTGGCAGACTTTTCTGATTTAGTGGAAGTTCTTAAGGTAACTAAGCGATGATCCTCTGCCCAATTTGCCCAATAACCTGCCATCGATGCTGGAGCCAGCCTTTCATAACTATTTACTGTAGGTGCCAAAAAACTAGAAAGAGACTCATGATGTTTCATAAGCCCAGCCATGAAATATTTAGATATATCAGATAGCTTCCCATCTTCAGATATAATATTTTTACCAGAAGAATTTCTTAAACTCATATTTACGTGAAAACCTGAACCGCCCCTCTCTGGGATAGGTTTGGGAAGAAATGTAAGTAGTAAGTCATTTTTGAAAGCTACCTCTCGAGCCATTAATTTAAATAAAAACGTACTATCACAGGCCTTAATTGCATCATCAAAACAAAGCGTGAGCTCAAACTGGCCGTTATCGTATTCCCCATTTAGACTCTCTACAGGTAAATTGCATTCATAAGCTGTTGAAAAAATTTGATCTAGCAAGCCTTTTGGATCATTACTGGGGCCGGTTCCATAAACTAAAGCTCCCGGCGTATTGTAAGGTCTCCAAGTCCCATCATCATCTCTCTCAAATGCGTAGGCCTCCAATTCAATTCCAATCATGGGCGCCAGATCTAATTTAGAAAGCTCCTTAACGGTTTCTTCTAGACGACCTCTACCACATAAGCCATATGGTGCATTTTTCGCGTACAAATTTCCTAGTCTAATTCTTGTGTTTGGTTGCCAAGATTTGTATTCTTTTTCTTCGAGGACAAGTTCCATATCTGGAATACCCTCTAGGATATTGGTGCCCGGAACAGTTAATAAATCTCTATCTAAGGATACTGAAAAAGCTCCTTGAGCAAAGCCAACTTTTTGACTTTCTTTTCCACTAGTAACAGCGGGAATATATTTTCCTCTCGGCAGACCGTGTAAATCACAAAATAAAACTCTGTCTTTAATCATTGGTTTTGGCCTTTTTAATAACTTAGGTTACTTTTGTATTTCTACATCTAAACTTTTAACCCCGCAAATAAAATTAGAGCGGGTCCAAGTAGGTTCGGATAGTTTTTTCAAAGATTTAATTTTCTTGCAGAGCTCTTCTAGGATAATTTTCAATTCCATCCTTGCTAGCCAAGTACCTAGGCAAAAGTGAACACCACCTTTTCCAAAAGAAAGGTGAGGGTTTGGATATCTATCGATATCTACGTTAAAGGGGTTATTAAAGACAGTTTTGTCATAGTTTCCTGATACAAACCATAGAACGACTTTATCGCCTTCACGGATTCTTTTTTCTTGCAGTTCAAAATCACATGTTGCGGTTCGACGAAAGTACATAGTCGGTGATGCTACTCTGATAAATTCATCTGCAGCACGCGAGTAGTTTTCTGAATTTTTAAGGTAATCAAATAATTTTTTGTTTTGGGACAATTGATAGACTGCCATGGCTATAGAATACCTTGTTGTGTCATTCCCTGCAGCAACTAGCAGACAGAAAAAATTCTTAAATTCTAGATTGCTCATAACAGGCTGACCTTCAGAGGTCTTTATGTTGTTAAGCATCTGGAAAAGAATACCTTCCTTAGTAATATCAACACTCCCGTTTATGATTTTTTCGGCATAATTAAACAAATCAGCGCCTGCGGGTGATCTAAAAGGCATAAGCCTATATTTTTCACTATCCTCTTTATCAATTATTAATTCTGAAAAATCTGGATCCGAATTTCCTATCAAAGCATCACCTTTTTGAACCAGCCAATCCAGATCATCTTCTGGAACGCCTAGAATTCTACCCAGCATCATCATTGGCAATTTCTTTGCAATCTTATCTACGGCTTCAAATTTAGTATTTTGTATGGCCTGATTAATAATGTCAGAAGCCAACTTTCTTACTAAGTTTTCGTACTCGTCCATTTTCTGTTTGGAAAATGCTGGATTTAGGAGAGATCGAATATTTCTATGGGCTGGTGGGTCTGTTTCCTGAAAAGTTCTCCTTGCTATGTATTCCTCTTCAGTTTGATCTTCAATTCTAATACCTCTTTCTGAGCTAAATACTTTATAGTTTTGATTTACCTTAAGTATGTCCCCGTGGCGTAAAATAGACCAAAACCCTCTGCCATTTTTTTCTTTTGTCCAAAATATTGGTTCCTCATTTCTAAGCCTTTCAAATGTTTTATGAGGAACACCACTTTTAAAGCTGTCGTGGTCGGAAATATCCAGGTAACTATCATCTATCATAAAAAGTATCTTAAATTTATCAGTTAATGTTCTCTAAGAAAAATTCGGTTGCCCAGGTGGAAAAAATTTGCCCATTTTGGGACTTAGATAAAGTCTTCTTTGCATAATTTAAGTATTGATCTCCTATCTTGCCTTTACAATCGATCAGAAGAGCATCCATGAATTCATGAGAGAATTCAGGGTGAGATTGGGTAGTAAGAATGTGGGACCCTTTTTGAAAACTGGAAATAGGGCAACGTTCTGAGCTCCCAATTACTACACATGATTCAGGTAGATTGGTAACTTGATCTTCGTGAAATACAAATAAATCCAGTGAGGAGTGATCAGTCATCCATTGTCTTCGCTCAGGAAATGCAATATTTTCTATTCCAATATTCCACTCAATATTTGATTTTTCCACTTTGCCACCCAAGGCATCAGCTATCGCCTGATGGCCAAAACACACACCTAAAAGAGGTTTCTTTGCTTTGTCACACTCCTCAATAAACTTATAAAGATTTGGTTTAAACGCTAAATTATCTCTTACAGATAAAGGGCTTCCCGTGATTAGGTAGCAGTCTTGCTCATCAATATTTTTAGGTAAAATGCCACCGATTGTCATATAAACTGTGTATTCAAATCGTTGAGATTGGGTGTCAAATAAATTCCGAAATCTGTGCGCATCATCTGGGAAAGTATCCCCGATTGTTTCACTTTTATCGTGGTTTACTTGTAAAATTCCAATTTTAATTTTTCTCATATCAAAAAATAGAAAGGAGGGGCAAATACCCCTCCTTTTTAAATGAACTAAATTAATTTAGCATTGCATTAAGTTCGTCAAATTTTGCATTGTCTGCCGCTATCCTTGCCGCAGATGCATCTGCGTCTTGCCAGTAGATCCTAGCACCAGATTCTGCCATCAACTCTTTGGCGCGATCACTTGTCATGGAAGCTTTAGCTATTTCGGCAATCTTGTCTTTTGTTGCCTGAGGAGTTCCTTTCTTTACAAACAAACCATTCCACAGTTCGACATTGTTTATTCCAGCCTGGTCTGCAAGTGTCTTGACACCACTCAATTTTGCTATTGGCTCTTCTCCAATGTTCGCCAGGACTTTTATTTTTCCTAAGCAAGGCTCAATAAGGGCGAGGGTAGTATTTATTACATCCGCATCACCGGCTGAAAGAGAATTGCAGTCTAGCATGTCGAAAGCGCTTTCATCAGCCCACTCAAAGCCCATAGATTTAGCTGCGGCAAAGCTAGCTTTAGTTGGAACAAGTCCTGCACCAAAATGACCTAAAACAACATCATTATTCTTAGCGTGCGCGGCTAATTCAGTCATATTTGAGTAAGGGGCATTTTCTCCAGCTGCTAAAACAAATGGATAGGTTAAGAAAATACCAATAGGCTCAAAGCTATCCGCTTCTATTCCAATATCTATTCTTGGACCAACAATAGGTACACCTATTACAAATGATCCGATTACTGAACCGTCCGCAGGCGCTGCAAGGACTTCTAACGCACCTGGAAAAGGTCCATCACCACCGCCTGGTCTATTTACAACAGAAGCAGCCATACCTGTGGCTTTTTCCATATCCTCAGCAATCCAGCGTGTTAAAATATCTTCAAAATCACCTGGTGGCCAGGGTACTATAAATTGTACTGGTCCGTCAGGGTAATCAGCTGTGGCTGGAACCGAAACCGACATAAGACCAAATACTGCTAATAAAACTGTTAAGGCTTTTTTCATATCTTCCTCCAATGGAATCGAGTTATCTAAACTTTATTCAAGAAAAAAAGGTTATCAGCAGTTTTTGTAACTATCAAGATTCATATCAATCTTTTCAATATGTGTTTTCTTAAGCTTAAAAATATTGTCACAAGAATAATTATAAAAATTGCTGTAAATAAGGTACCTGATACTGGACGGTTTACCAAATCGTAGATTGTTTTTATTTGGCTCGCACCTGCTGTTAGTCTTTCGATCATTATTGAACCTAAAACCATGCCAAGAACTATAGGAACTAAAGGCCAATCTAATCGGCGAAAGATAAATCCAATATAGCCAAAACCCGCAGCAAAGGCACAGTCAACAAAACTATTCCGGATAGAAAAAATACCAATAAAGGAAAGAATAAGAATAAAAGCTCCTAGAAATCGATTCGGGATCAAAATAACTTTTGTAAATAGCTTTGTTGAAAACAGAAGTGTTACAAAGACCAAAATGTTTACTAAAAGAAGTGCTGTAAAGAGACTAAAGAGAAAATCTGAATTATTCTCAAAAATGTCTGGACCCGGTTTAATGCCTGCATCGAAAAAGACAACCATCATCATAGCTGTTAGTGCTTCCCCTGGGACGCCGAGTGCAAGAAGTGGTATCATAGCAGCGGCCGGTACAGAATTATTAGAGGTTTCGGAAGCTATTAAGCCTTCAGGTGCTCCGTGGCCAAATCTTTCTGGTGTCTTAGAAAAAGCACGCGCAGTGGAATAGCTGAAAAACTGTGCTACGAATTCTCCGACTCCGGGGATTATTCCCATTAGAGTTCCATAGCATGCAGAAAATAGTGGAACTTTTTTATATTTTGATAATTCAAAGAAACCCTGGAAAAATGTTCCTTTCAATGGAGCAACTGGCGGGTCAGTATCTTTTCCTGTTAAAAGGTTTAGTGCTTGGCTAATTGCGAAGATACCCACAATCACCACAATAAGATTGAACCCAGCGGCCAGATATTCAATATCAAAGGTAAACCTTTGAATACCCCGCGTTGACTGCCTTCCTACCATTGCAATCAAAAAGCCAAATGAGAATAAAAGCGCCGCAATAACCATGTTTTGCCGATGGGCAATAATTAACAGTACTGATCCCAAAAGGGCAGCCATAAAAATATCCCTTTGCCCAAAAAGTGCGCCCACGTTTTGTAGGTAAGGTCCAAATGCAATTAGGGAAGATAGAGCAATAAGAACAGAAAAACAGCCCCCAAAAAAAGAAGAAGAGTATGCAATAGAAAGTGCCTTGGCAGGATTTCCTTGTTTCGTTAGGGCGTAACCGTCATAGGTTGATAAAGCATTTACGGGAGTTCCTGGCGTATTAATAAGTATGGCAGGGATCGCACCACCATACATGCTTGAACCATAGACACCCAATAATAAAATGAGGCTAACAAGGTCTGGAAGAAAGATTGTTGCTGGTAAAAGTATGGATATAGCGATAGCTGGGCCAATGCCTGGTATTGCTCCAATTACCATGCCTCCTATTGCTCCAACAAAAAGAGCTATTAAGACTTGCAGATCTAATAAATTATTTAAGCCTAACCAAAAGTTTTCCATTAAAAATAAATTTTCATGAATGTTTCTATATTTTGGGGAAAAAATTCATAGAGCCAAATATTAACAGGTGTTTTGATTTTTAAAAAAGTTCGAAAGGTTAAAACGATAGCGATTGTGGTAAGAATGCTTCGAATTTGCCACTTTAACGTTGTATAACCCAGTCGATTTGTAAGAAAAACTCCAAATATTACTGTAGATAAAAAATATCCAAGATATCTAATTGAGAGAGTGTAAATTAAGAAATAACCTATAAATTCAAGAGCTTTTATCCAAATCGAAAATTCATGAAAAAATCGACTTGGGATTAGATTTCTTTTTTTGTAAATCCACCTCCGATATGATGGTAGGATATTTAACAGAGCTGCTGGCAGTAAAATTGTTACGCATGCCAAAGGACCCACCCATGGTTGTTTTAGTATTTTTCCAAATCTTTTGTGATCTAATGCACGATCTTCCCAACCAGTTTCTGAGGAGAAATTGAAAATGATAAATCCTGCAAAAAGCAAACATATAAAGGACAAAAATAGGTCACCATCTTTTCTCTTAAATTCAAAAAGATCTTCAATTTTGAATTTCCGCTCCAAAGGTATGTAGCTCTTAAAAGAGAGCGCAATTGTATCAGACTTAAATTTAGGTCCTGAAACATATGATATGAAGGCTTTTTGTTTTTTACTTGAAGGCATATTTTCAACATTTTCCTTTACCATTAGGTTGGTGTCTTTAAAACTTAATAACTCCCTTTTTTATCCATTCGTCAACAATTTCAAGGGCTTTAGTTGAAAATGCTTTGTCATTTATATGGCAATCTAATTCATCAAAAGTTACTGGATCAGAAATTTCCCTTTTCAGGGTTTTGCAGAAATGACTGAGACCTTCTGGATCATGAAGAGCTTCACCTTTCCTGTCCCATTCTTGAATTCCTTGCTTAGGGATTAGAACATGTGTTCGACCTTTTGCTTTAGCTAAAGTTTTAGCTATATCTTTTGCGGTTTTCTCTCTATCTCCTTTCGATAGTGAGAAGGATCCAATCAGTCTATTATGAGCATGGTATTCTCTGCCTTTAAATCGTGCCGGTTTTTCTCCCCAGGACTGAATATCTACTAGATCTGACGCCCCCGGCGCAACAATTTGTGGGATGGCATTTTTTCCTGCATTAACTAACCGATCCTTTCCACTATTTACGATGGATCCGTGAACATAATTTGTAAATTCCTGAAGGCAAAAATCTATTACAAGTGAGAATTTATTTTCACTAGCTAGATTTTCAAAGGCTCTACCGCCCATACCTGTTGAATGAAACACAGCAGTGTCAAAACCTCTTTTTTCCAATTCAGGTTTTAGATGCACCATGTAGGATAGAGTTGATTTTCCGAGTGATGTCATGCCCACTAAAGGTTTTTTAAAGTCTGGCTTTTCAACTATCGATGCTGATCCAACAATTGACCCTGCAGCTTGACTTAGAGAACTTTTACATATGTCGTTCAGCCCATATAATCCTCCAGCCCAAAGTATCATTTGAATATCTGCGGGCATTCTATCTGGTGGAATTAAGGGTGAAAAAGCTACTGTTGATACAATATATTTAGGAAAACCTAAGGGTAGGGATGAAGCACATTCTAGAGCTAAGTCGGTTCCCATGGTACCACCTAGTGCAATAAATCCATTTATCTCCTTTTTCGTGTGGAGTTCTTTAATCAGTTTGGCGGCGCCTTTTGCCATAAGTTGCATTGCAATATTTTCATCATCTGCATTAGTTATTTTATCTATTGTAGATCCCGCTGATGAAGCCACATCATGCTTTGAAAACTTCGGGTGGAATGAGGTTTCTCCTAATACACTTACATCTATTGTAATGGGAATTCCTCCAGCGACTTGGATTTTTCCTGCTAAGTATTGCAACTCATCTGTTTTGGTATCAAATGTACCTACTACAGCTATTAACGGATTCTCAATTTTTGCCATTATAGTTTTAGATTTGCTTACGTTGTTCAATGTAATATAATCTAAAATAAGATCGTATCAAATTTAAAGCAAGTATATCAGTATTTATAAATGAAGGGCCGCATATTTTGGAACAGAATTTTTTAAAGGAACATAATGCAAAGCATGTATGGCATCCAATGGCTCATCCTGCTGAAATGATGGCCAACCCTCCTAAGATCATCACAGAGGCCGAAGGTGTTGAAGTTATAGATGTCGATGGCCGAAGATTAATTGACGGCGTTGGAGGGCTTTGGAATGTAAATTTGGGTTACAGTTGTGATCCTATAAAGAAGGCAATTTCTGATCAATTGGAAAAGCTCCCTTATTATTCTATTTTCAGAGGTACAAGCACAGGGCCAACCATTAGGTTATCTGAAGAGTTGAGCAACTGGTTCAAGGAGGATGGTTTAACAAAGGCATTTTTTACTAGTGGCGGTTCAGATAGTGTAGAAACGTCTCTTAGGCTGGCAAGGCAATACCATAAAATCAGAGGAGATAAGGACAGGACAAAGTTTCTAAGTTTAAAGAAAGGTTATCATGGTACTCATTTTGGAGGAGCAAGTGTAAACGGAAATGCAAATTTTCGCAGAAATTATGAGCCCTTAATGCAGGGATGTTTTCAGATAGCAAGTCCTTATACCTATCGAAACCCTTTTGATGAAGAGGATCCCGAAAAACTTTCTGCTTTTTGTATTAAAGCATTGGAAGATGAAATTAATTTTCAAGGACCCGACACTATTGCGGCTTTTATTATGGAACCTGTTTTAGGTGCTGGAGGAGTTATCCCTCCACACAAATCGTTTATGCCAATGGTGCGGAAGATATGTGACGATCATGGAATCTTACTTATTGCAGATGAAATAATTACCGCTTTTGGTCGAACAGGAGCTTTAACGGGATCTAGGCTCTGGGGGGTTAAGCCAGACCTAATGTGTATTGCTAAGGCCATTACTAATGGTTATTTCCCATTTGGTGCTGTAATGATTTCTTCAAAAGTTTCTGATATTTTTGAGAATGACAAGTCATCATTTGGCTCTATTAGTCATGGTTACACCTATAGTGGTCATCCCGTAGGGGCTGCTGCTGCATTAGCGTGTTTGCCAGAAATTTCCAAACTAAAGGTTCAAGAAAATGCTGCATCCCGTGGCGACCAGTTGTTAAAAATTTTAGAAGAACTCAAAGCTAAATTCGAAATAATAGGTGATGTCAGGGGGCAGGGATTAATGACTGCTATGGAATTAGTGAGTGATAGAAAAACAAAGAAACCTATAGACAAGGAAACTGCTGGGAAAGTCTTTGAAGGTGCCTACAATGCTGGAGTTTTAGTGCGTGTATCTGGTCCTAATGTGATACTTTCTCCTCCTTTAATTGTTACGGCCGAAGATGTGAAAAAAATAGGTGATGCCCTTAATGAAGGGTTAAAGTTAGCATCAAATTAAGTTTTTAAAATGTGCAAGACACAGTTCCAAAATCATTAAAATCGGCACTAATTTGATCTCCAAAGTTAGTTTCTACAGGTCTTATGAAGCTTCCAGATAAGACTACATCACCTTTGTCTAAATATTTATTATAGTCCGCTAACCTCCTTATTAGCCATAATATCCCTGTTACCGGATCATCTAGTATCCCTGCTCCTAAGCCTGTTTCTTCAACTTCATTGTTTTTCTTTAAGATACATCCAACCCGACGCAAATCCCAATCCTTGATTTTGTGAGTTTGGTTGCCAAGAATAATGCCGGCGTTAGCCGCATTATCTGCAATTGTATCGAATATTTTTCGAGTTTGCCCAGTGGTGGGATCGCATCTTTTTATTCTGGTATCTAAAATTTCTAATGCTGGGCATACATATTCAGTTGCCTCTATTATTTCTGACTTTGTGATTTTCTTACCTGAAATTTTGGCTTTCATTACAAATGCTATTTCTGCCTCTATCCTTGGTTTAATAAAACGATTTTTAGGTATTTGAGATTCGTTCTGAAAGAACATGTTATCAAAAAGGACACCACTATCTGGAGTTTCAATATTTAAGGCTCTTTGCATTGCTTTCGAAGTAAGCCCTATTTTCCAACCTTTTTTTATTAGTCCAGAGGACAATTTATTTTCGATTAATTTTTCTTGAATTGCGTAGGCGTCTTCCAAGGTTATTTCTGGGAAGTCGCTTGAAATTAAATCAATTTGTAAAAGGTTCTTTTCAGCATTAAAAAGATCATCTGCTTTTCTTTTAATGTCCTCTTCCCTCATTATATAGTTTCATCCTGCACGCTGTTAATTAAATTTCCAATTCCATCCACTTTTACTTCTACAACATCACCTGGTTTTAACCACTTTGGTGGATCGAACCGTGCTCCTGCCCCCGTGGGGGTGCCACAGATTAGAACATCTCCTGAAGAAAGTTCTGTGAATGTAGAAACGTAATGAATTATAAAGTCGAATCCAAAAATCATATTTTTCGTATTATCATTTTGACGTAGCTCACCATTGACAAATGTTTGTATCTTTTTTTCGATCAGCTGTTCTTTATCTTTAAATTGCAACAAGTATGGCCCAAGGGAGCCACTTCTGTACCAGTTCTTACCCTGGGTAACGTTGAATTTTGCATGCCTTAGCCAATCTCTAATTGTGCCTTCGTTACATAGTGTAAATGCTGCAACATGATCGAATGCATTTTCTTTCTTTATTCTACGGCCTGGACGTCCAATAACAATAGCTATTTCACCTTCGTAATCTAACTGTTCTGATTCTGGGGGTCTTATTAGGGGATTTAAATGTCCAGTAAAGGTTGATGGAAATCTAATGAAAAGGGATGGGTTTTGAGGAGTGGAAGATCCGTCTTTATATTCAGCATTTCGATCTGGAAAATTAACTCCAACACATATAATTTTATTTGGCCTTGTGATTGGGGGCAGGTATTTAATATCTCTCACATCGTATTGATTGTTTGAAGATGACTGCTCAAATAGATATTCGATTTCATTTATATTTGCTGCTTCTGAAATATCGCTGTATCTTTGAAGAATTTCCGCAGGAGCTTCAACCACAAAATCACCGTTTAACTCACCATATGATTTTTTTCCATTTATTGAAAAAGATACAAGTTTCATAATGTTATGCTTTCCCTATTCGTTAAACTTAAGGTGCTACAATTGGCTTGGATTCAAGCGAAGACTTCTTTGTTGGAACTCCTCGAAAATTTGTTCCGTGTTCAAACCAAGACTTTGGAGCTGGAGCACCCCAGAGAGTTTGGCGTTGAGGGTCGGTTAAATCCCAATGTATAGGCTCATGATCTGGGTCAATTGTTTGGTAGTCAGAACAATATATCTCTATTCTATGGCCGTCAGGATCCAAAATATACAGAAAGAAAGCATTTGATATCCCGTGACGACCAGGACCTCTTTCAATATTACTTACATACCCTTTAGAGGCCATTAGGTCTAAAAGGTCAATAATATTTATCGGGTGTGCTACCCAAAAAGCTAAGTGATGGAAGCGAGGTCCTACCCCATTTGTAAATGCAATATCATGTACTCCGCCCTTTCTATGCATCCAAGCTGCCCAAAGTTTTTTAGTTTTGCTATCCTCAGTATATTCAGTTGTTCGAAATCCAATCTCATTATAAAAGCTAACACTTTCGTCTACATTAGGAGAAAATACATTGAAATGATCGACTCGGAGAGGTTTAACACCCTTATATAAATAATATTTTTGATGAATGGTTGGCAAACGCTCAATAATATAAAAAAATTCAAGAGGCATACCGTGGGGGTCTAAAGTTCTTAAGGTCTTGCCTTGAAAAGGTCTTTCAACCCACTCAAATTCACAGCCAATTTTTTTGAAGTATGAGGCAGCTTTATCGAGCTCACCTTCGCTTTTTAATCTAAAACTGAGGCTCTCAACTTTAGCAGAATCCCCTTCTTCTAAAATCAAGGAATGATGGGTTCGCTCTTCCATACCTCTAAGAAAAATTTGCTTTTCTGCTTCTGCTGTAACCTGTAAGCCTAAGATTTTCTCATAAAACAATCTACTTTTCTCTAAATCTTTTACATAAAATTTAGTGTGTGATATTCGCAAGATATCAAAATCAGGTTCTAGATTAACTTTTGGTAAGGGCATAAAAATAATTCCTATTTTGTGAGACCTTTGATCTCCTTGTCTATAGTTGGAAGGCATACATTTTTTGTTTCCATATAAAAATCAAAAGACCAATCCCCGCCGTCTCTTCCAATTCCTGAGTCTTTTGTTCCTCCAAAAGGTGTCGGAAGGTGCCGGACATTTTCAGAATTCACCCAAATCATTCCTGCATTCATTTTTTCTGTCACTCTCAATGCTTTACTTAAATTTTGGGTCCATACATAACCTGCCAAACCGTATTTAATGTTGTTAGCAATTCTAATAGCTTCGTCTTCTGTATCAAATCCAATTACTGTTAATACTGGACCAAAAATTTCTTCTTGAGAAATTCTCATGTTTTCAGAAGCGTTTGTAAAAAGAGTTGGAGATACATAACATCCGCTTTTAAGTTTTTGATCGAGGACTTTAGTCCCACCCACTTCAATTTTAGCGCCCTCCTTTTTTGCAATGTCAAAATAGGAGCAAACCTTTTTTTCATGTTCTGGACTAATTAGAGGTCCAATCACAGTTTCCTCATCTAATGGATGACCCACCTTTATTTTTGCTATAATCTCCTTGAGCTTCGCAATAAATTCCTCCTTAATTGAGTTTTGAACCAAAAGTCTGCTGGAAGACGTACACCTTTCTCCATTTAATGAAAAAATCATAAATGCTACAGCCTTTAAGGCATTTTCAGTATCTGCATCTTCGAAAACAATAACGGGATTTTTGCCTCCCAATTCAAAGTGATTCCTTTTGAGAGTATCTGATCCTTGCTTCATAATCTTCTTTCCAGTAGAGCTTTCCCCAACGAAAGAAATTGCTTTAATATCTGGGTGCTCTGTTAAATACCTTCCGGCTGTTTCTCCATAACCATTGATTATATTCCATACACCAGGCGGCAATCCGGCTTCCTCAGCTATTTCTAGAAGAATTTTTGCTGTAATTGGGGAGAGCTCTGCAGGCTTGTGAACAACTGTACAACCGGCAGCGAGCGCAGGTGCGATTTTCCAAGTTGAAAGCATGAACGGGGTATTCCACGGTGTTATAACCCCTACAGGCCCTATAGGTTTTCTGCTCGTAATGTTTATTTGCTCAGGTGCCAATAAGCTAGCTCCGTCTCGCGCTTCAACTGCTTTCTCAGCAAAAAAAATGAAATTTTCTGCGCCTCTTAATGCAGCCTTTTCCATAAACCTGATTGCTTGACCCGTATCAATTGATTCTATCAGGGCTATTTCTTCGGCACGGGTTTTTATTCCAGCTGAAATATCTAATAGAATTTTTCTTCGGTCTTTCCCAGTAAGGTCTCGCCATTCTGCGAAAGTATCTACGGAAGCCTTAACCGCTCTATCTACATCTTGTTTTCCACTTTCTGAAACCTTGACCAATGGATTTAAGTCTGTAGGTGAAAAGCTTACGAACGTATTCCCTGAAACAGAGGAAACGGATTCACCGTTAATATGATTATAGACCGTCTCGTCTGAGAAATTTTTGATAAGGTAATCTTTTACCTTCTTTAAATTGTCTTCTACTGGCATGGCTATTTTCCAAGATTGGATTAAGATTTTTTTTGATCTAAATTTGGATATTAAATACTCTATATAAATAATTAATGAAACTAAAATATTATTGTTCTAAAGATTGAAAAGTTTATATACTGGAGGCATAAAATATAGGATCTAAATTGATCAGAAATGGAGACTGATGGCGCACCTAACTTTTGAATATTCGAAGGATTTGTCCGATTGTTTTGAGATTCAGGAATTATGCGATGAGCTCTCTGATGCGATGCGTGAAACTTCTCACTTTCCTCTGGGTGGAATCCGTGTGCGTGGCTTGGCAGCTGATGTAAGCTCAATAGCTGACGGAAAATCAAAATATAGTTTTGTAGATATAATACTTAGAATGGGTGAAGGAAGATCTGAGGATGTTAGAAAAAACATTGCAGACGATATTTATAGAAGGGCTGAAAATTTTTTGAAACAAAAAGAAATAAGAAACCCAATTGCTTTAAGTTTAGAATTGTTAGAAATTCAAAAAGAATTCTCCATTAAAAGATATAATACCATTCACAGTGCTTTAGCAGAAGCAAAATAGTTATTAAATCATTTTGGCTCCCCAAGCTTAAAAACAGAAAAAGATGTGACAGCACTCATTATTGTAGCAAATAGAACCATAAAGATGAGAGGGTAAGGACTTTCGCCAGATCCTAATATAGAGCCCGTGAAAGCAGATAATGCAGCACCGGTACCAATCATTATAGCCATCCCCAACCCTGAAGCACTCCCGGCTAATTTAGGATTGACAGATACCATACCAGAAGATGCATTGGGTAAAGTCATTCCATTTCCTAAGCCAACTAAAAACATTGGACCAAATAAAGCAAGGGGACCCATTATTGGTGATGCCACAAGAACAATTTGTGACACTGGTGCCAATATTGTGATAGTACATCCCATAAACATCATTTTATTCATTCCAATTCTAATCGTATATTTTCCAGTCAAAAAATTTCCAAGGATATATCCAAGTCCTACTATAGTAAATAAATACCCTTGTTGGCTTGGAGTGGTTTGGAAATATTTTTCAGCAACAATAGGAGCTCCCGTTAAAAAACTGTAATAACAGGCAACAGAAAATCCGGCAGTCAAGGAGTAAAGCCAAAATAATTTAGATTTGAGTAAATTAATATATGATGAGAACTGTCGTTTTATGGACGTTTGTTTTTCTTTAATAGTTTCTCCTTGATCAAACCATACGATAAGTAAGGCTATAAAACCTAGGATGGACATTAATCTAAATGAAGCCTGCCATTCAAAATTTTCTTCTATTAACCCCCCTATTGCAGGGCCTAGCATTGGCATAATAGTCATTGCCATTGTGATATAACCGATCATAGATGCAGCCTGATTCATTGACACCATATCTCTTACGATAGCTCTTCCGAGAACCATTCCGGCCGCAATGGTAGCTTCAATTATTCGAAAGAATAAAAAATATCCAAAGCTTGTAGAAAATTCACAACAGATAGCAGCTAATATAAATATCAATATTGCACATATCATGACGGGTCGTCTGCCCATGCGATCAGATATGGGTCCAATAATTATGGGCAAAAAGGCAGTAGCTGCAAAATATCCTGATATGGAAAGCTGCATAACACTATAGCTCACATTAAAATATTCTGCCATTGTTGGAAGGCTCGGAAGAAATAAATTCATATTTAGAGCTTGTACGCCTGCTAGAATTACTAGCGTGAAAATGTGAGGAGGTGTCTTCTTATTTAGAAAAATTGCTCCTGTTGATCTTTGATTTATTCTTATCAATTATTATTGCTCTATGAGGAGGTCGAGAATTTCTTTTTGCACTATTTCAGGGAATTCCATCGGTATAAAATGTGTGCTGTTTTCTACAACCAGGTTGAGATTATTTTTGTTACTGTTGAATGCTGACAATGATTTGGTAGTAGACCCTTTTTGGGCTAATAGCAACCTAACAGGGAGCTTTAAGCCTCTAATCACTTTAAGTATGTATACCGAGTCAAATGCTTTGAAATTTCTCGATTCCCATTCAGGATGGCAAGATAAGAACGTAGAATTTCCTGATACCGTGGTTCCTGCTCTGATATAATCAATTAGGAAATCTCTTTTCCAGGTTTTAAAAGCACCTCTTCCTTCATAGGATTTAATTAAATCTTCTATGTTAGACCATTCCCTACGTCTTCTTTTTGCATTTTGAGATAAATATGCATTGGGAACATTTAGATTCAAAATTCTTGCAATATTCATTAAATATTTTGAGTACCAGTCAAAAATTACTGGATCCACTAGCAATAAAGACTCGATAAGTTTTATATTTTTGGCAGCGGCGGATATTGAAATTGTTGCACCGATGGAATGTCCTCCCAGGAATATTTTTGAATTATGTTTCCTATAAAGCGAAGAAATTACTGAACTCAAATCTTTTACATATGTTGTATAAATATCACTATCTTTTATGATTGATGTGTTTTCCATAGACCTCCCATGTCCACGTAAATCCCAAGCGTAAACATTAAAACTCTTACTCAAAGGTTCTAAAAGTGTTCGATAAGTTTCACCATTGAACCCGGTGGCATGGGCCCAATGAAATACAGGAGAAGTATTATGAGGCCCCTTCCAATGTACTAAA
Source organism: uncultured Alphaproteobacteria bacterium (assembly GCA_902533625.1). Classification (GTDB taxonomy): domain Bacteria; phylum Pseudomonadota; class Alphaproteobacteria; order Rhodobacterales; family Rhodobacteraceae; genus CACKLF01. The sequence goes on from CACAMI010000005.1 coordinate 89,167, forward strand.
GGTATCCTGACCCCATTTTCTGACAATTCTAGAGAATACAAATCAAGGTTTCCATTTCTGTCTACAAACTATGATATACTTAATCATTAAGCTCTTGGTGCGGGCGGGGGGACTCGAACCCCCACGGCCATTCGGCCTCCAGATTTTAAGTCTGGTATGTCTACCAGTTCCATCACGCCCGCGTGCCCTTATCCGCTAAAATAGTTGATAAAACCTATTTACCGATAACTGGGACAATACTACCCCTTTTAATGATGTAAAGGATAAGTAAGAAATTTTTTAAAAGAAAATTAAATGTCAAATTATATACCTATTGATTATTTTACTTAAATTACCTAGATGTTTCTTGTAGGAGGGTTTATGCAGATTTTTGCCACTTATATAATAATGTTTTTGGTGTTTGTCGTAGTAGAGGCATTGATGCTAACATTTTTTATGGCCCCTTTTTTTTCAAAGCATATTGGTCACTTAATGCGTCCCCAAATTAACTTTTATGTAACATTATTATATTACTTATTATATGTGGCAGGCGTATTTTACTTTTGTTACTTTTCTGGTTTTAAAACTGGTTCTTTTCCACAGACATTGTTGTCTGGTTTTTTTTTAGGACTACTTTGTTACGGAGTTTATGACATAACCAACTTTTTGGTTCTCAAAGATTGGAAGATTCAAATGACTTTAATTGATATGTTTTGGGGCGGGGTCGTAACTTCTCTCATCAGTGGAGTGGGTTTTCATGCCTTTAATTATTTTGCTCCTAAAATTTAGCAAAATTTTACCGAGAAAATTATTAGCTTCCTGAGAATTTAGCGGCAAAGGTTTCCCTCTCTTCGTCAGTTATTTTTTGGAACAAATTTTCTGGAACGTTAAATTTTTGACCACCTTTTACTGTTTGTAAAAAGGAATCCAAATCTTCGGGCCAAGCAGAACCCTTAGGAAATCCCAAGTCTTCGATTATTCTGTTGCAAGTATCAGGAATAAATGGTTCAGAAATAATTGAATAAAGATAAATCAGATTGAAAGAAAAATTTATTATTGATCCTGCTTCAATTGGATTTTCTTTATATATCTTCCATGGCTCTGCGGTTTGAAGGTATTCATTGCCTATTGTCCATATGTTTCGCAATTCTGCACATGCTTTTCTTATTTCAACATTATTCATATGGTCTGATAGGCTTGAAACCTTACCAGATAATTCAGTAACAATAATCACTTGGTTATTGTCAAATTTTGTCAGCTCAGGAATTTCAGCACCAAATTTTGAATTTGTAAATTTAGTTATTCTGCTTACGAAGTTTCCTAGAACGTCTGATAAATCTTTATTTACTCCGCTCTGAAAGCTTTCCCAAGTAAAGTCTGAGTCTGATGTTTCAGGAGCATTTGATAGCAACCACCATCTCCAATAATCTGAGGGCAATAATTCCAAAGCTTGATCCATAAAAACCCCTCTACCTTGGGACGTAGAAAATTTTCCCCCCTCATATAAAAGCCAGTTAAAGCCCTTAATATAGTCTACGAGCTTCCATGGTTCATTTGAGCCCATAATTGTGGCTGGAAAAGAGAGTGTGTGAAAGGGTATATTATCCTTAGCCATGAATTGAAAATATCTGACATCTTCAGCGCCCTTGTCCAGTCTCCACCAAGTTTCCCAAGTGCCAGGTTTTATATCATTTGCTTTTTCCCACTCTTCGGTAGCGGCTATATACTCAATAGGAGCATCAAACCATACATAAAAAACTTTTCCCTCAAGGCCAGGCCAAGGATCTTTACCTTTTTTGACCGGAATTCCCCACTTTAAATCTCTAGTTATTCCTCTATCTTTTAGCCCTTCTCCATCATTCAACCACTTTTTAGCTATAGAAGTTGTTAATATTGGCCAGTCATCCTTCTTCGAAATCCACTGTTCCAACTTTTCTCTCATAAGACTTTGCCTAATGTAAAGGTGCTTAGTTTCTCGAATTTCAAGATTTTTTGAACCTGAAATTGCAGACCTGGGCTCGATGAGATCCGTAGGCTCTAATTGCTTAGTGCAAATTTCGCATTGGTCGCCTCGAGCTTTGTCGTAACCACAGTTTGGACATTCGCCTTCAATATAGCGATCAGGTAAAAATCTATTGTCGGTGAGAGAGAATATTTGTTTTTCAAGAACTTCCTCGATTAAATTATTCTCATGAAGTGCTTTCGCAAAATTTTGGGTCAATGCATGGTTCTCTTTAGAAGATGAACGTCCAAAATAATCAAAAGATAAACTGAAGCCATCACTAAGGTTTTTTTGTGACTCCCACATTGAGGAGCAAAAATCATTTATTTCTGTATTAGCTTCTTTTGCAGCCAACTCTGCAGGCGTACCATGTTCATCAGTTGCACAAATAAAAAGTACTTCGTGGTTCTTTAGTCGCATAAATCTAGCAAAGGTATCTGCTGGCAGCTGGCTTCCAACCAAATTTCCGAGATGTTTCACACCATTTATATATGGTAATGCGGAAGTAATTAATATTCTGGCCATTCGATCTTTTTTCCAACTTGGGTCGTTAAAGCTATTATTATAGTGAAAACTGTAATGCAACACTATTTCACGCTTACTTATTCTGAAACTGCTTCGTAATTTACTGAAAATTGATAAAAATATATCTTTTTATGACAAATATATTTGCCGTGAAGCAACTTTTCTATTGCT
>CACAMI010000006.1 GCA_902533625.1 uncultured Alphaproteobacteria bacterium
GCCCTTGTGGGATGTCAAAAATTTGCTTAAAAGCTTCAACTTCTTCTTTCGAAACAACGCCATCTGCTTTGGCCATCTTTGCACTGAGAGCTATTACTGCTATAGTGAAACCTATTTTTTTTTCAGGAGGAGTGGCAAAATTTTGAAAGATGTTCGAAAGGGCTTCACCTTCAACTAATGACCTTATTGCTTTCCCAATTTTTTTCCAAATTGACATAACATATTTTTACCATATTTTGATTTCCATACCAAATATTAACAGCAGTTCTTATGTGTTAATATTTAGTAACAGAAGACAGGTTGTTCAAAGGAAGTAGTTTATAATGTGGGAATTTTGGATTGATAGGGGAGGTACTTTCACAGATGTGATCGCCAGATGTAACTCTGGACCCTTATTGACAAGAAAAGTGCTTTCGGAAAACCCTAATTTATATAAAGATCCAGCAGTTGAAGCCATTAGGTATTTTTTGAGTCTTGAAAAAAATAGTCAAATTCCTTTAGGAAAAATCAAATCTATTCGTATGGGTACGACCGTCGCGACTAATGCGTTACTTGAAAGAAAGGGTGCTAAAGTTGTTTTGGTTACAACATCAGGATTTCGGGATCAGTTAAGAATTGCTTATCAGAATAGACCCAATTTATTTGATAGAAATATAATATTGCCTTCAAAACTATACCGGGAAGTTTTGTCTGTTTCAGAGAGAGTTCGCGCCGACGGTTTTGTAGAAAAAGAACTTAATGAGGACAAGCTAGAAGCTGATTTGAGAAAACTTCATAATAAAGGTTTTAAAGCTTGTGCAATATTGTTTATGCATGGATATCGCTTTAGCGAACATGAAAAAAGAGCAGCTAAAATTGCTGAATATGTTGGGTTTGATCAGGTTTCAGTCAGCCATGAGGTAAGCCCATTAGTTAAATTTGTGAGTAGGGGTGATACTACAGTTTTGGATGCCTACCTGACACCAATAATAAAAAAATATGTTTCTGGGTTTTTAGCGTCTTTTGATGGTTCTCTAGGTGAAAAGTTGAAGTTTATGAAATCTGATGGCGGTATGACTACATTTAGTAATTTTAGGGGTAAAGATGCCATTTTATCTGGCCCTGCCGGTGGTGTTGTAGGTGCAGTTAAGACTTCGTTATTAGAGGATAGAACAAAAATAATAGGATTCGATATGGGCGGCACATCTACCGATGTTTGCCATTATTCAGGGTCATACGAGCGGACTTTTAATTCTATTATTGACGGTGTTAGAGTTACGGCACCTATGATGTCAATTCATACCGTTGCAGCAGGTGGAGGAAGCTTATTAAAATTTGATGGAGTTCGTATGAGAGTTGGCCCAGAAAGCTCTGGAGCTAACCCAGGCCCAGTCTGCTATGCCAATGATGGAGTTCTGTCTTTGACAGATGCCAATATAGTCACAGGAAGGTTACAGCCAGACTTTTTCCCTAAGGTTTTTGGTAAGGAAGGAAATTCTGGTATATCTTCAGAAAAATCTTTTCAGGCATTCAAGACTATTTCTAAAAATTTGGATAAGAGTGAAGAGGATGTAGCTGAGGGGTTTATTCGAATTGCCATCGACAATATGGCAAATGCTATAAAGAAAATTTCTGTCGAAAAAGGCTACGATATCACAGAATACTGCCTTTCTACTTTTGGAGGTGCAGGGGGGCAACATGCTTGCGATATAGCGGATGTTTTAGGGATAAATGAATGTCTTATAGATAAGAATGCATCCCTTTTGTCCGCACTTGGAATGGGGTTGGCAGATTCTACGTCATCAAAAATCAAGACTATTGAACGGGAACTAAATGAGGCATCTTTTATTGAAATGGCAGCTGAATTAGATAATCTATCGGCAATAGTTTCTGATGAACTGATATCACAGAATTTTCAAGAATATTCCATACAGATAGAAAATTCGTTGTTCTTAAAGATTAAAGGAACTGACACACCTATTAAGCTAAAGTTCATGCCGATTAATAGTTTGAAGAAACAATTTAAGGCTGATTACGAAAAATTATTTGGTTTTAAGATTACGGACGAAACTTTAATTATAGATAGCATAATAAGCGAATCCGTTGGAGTCGAGAAAGTCGTTTTGAATAAAAAGGTAGAGGAAAAATTTCCTAAAAATAAGAGTAATAGTGATAAAGATATCAGAAAAGTTTTTCTCAAAGGTGCGTGGGTAGATGCACAATTTGTAAATCGGGAAAATTTTAAGGAAGATAGTACTGTTCAGGGTCCGGCAAATATTATTGAGGGCCATACTTCAATTTTTGTCTCTAGTGGCTGGGAGGCCTCCATCACCAGGAATGAAAACATAGTTCTAAAAAGAACATCACCTATACAGAGGAAGAAGGTTAGCAAAAAATCAGATCCAATAATGTTGGAGATCTTTAATAATCTTTATATGTCTATCGCTGAACAGATGGGAGTTATTTTGGAAAAAACTTCTCAATCGGTAACAATTAAGGAGAGGTTAGATTTTTCTTGCGCGATTTTTTCGTCAAAAGGAGACCTCATCGCAAATGCTCCTCATATGCCAGTCCATCTTGGATCTATGGCCTCTTCAGTTAAAACAGTTATTTCACAAAACCCAACAATAAAGTATGGCGATGTATTTGCTCTTAATGCGCCCTATAATGGTGGAACACATTTGCCAGATGTAACAGTTGTCTCACCAGTTTGGGATGAGAAAAGGAAGAAAATAAATTTTTTTGTGGCTTCTAGGGGTCATCATACAGATATTGGAGGCACAACACCAGGTTCAATGCCTCCCGATAGTAGAGATATCCATCAAGAGGGCGTGTATATTGATAATTTTAAATTAGTTAGTGAGGGAGAGTTTCGCGAAAAAGAGGTTTCTGAGATTCTCATGTCTGCAAAATATCCAGTAAGATCATTATCCATAAACTTAGCAGATCTGAAAGCTCAAATTGCAGCTTGTGAAAAAGGTATTAATGAAATAAATCAAATGGTTAGTCATTTTGGAATTGATGTTGTTGAAGCATATATCAATCACGTTCAAAATAATGCTGAAATGATTGTAAGAAAGGCGGTTGAAAAGATTCATGACTCGTCTTTTGTATATAAAATGGATCCAGATATTGATGGATCAGAGAGAAAGATACACGTATCAATTAAGGTAAATAAGAAAAGTAGATCTGTAATTGTTGATTTTTCCGGAACTACTCGTCAATTAGAAAGTAACTATAACGCTCCTGAACCTGTTACTAGGGCTGCGGTTCTCTACTGTTTTCGACTTCTAGCTGGAGGAGATATCCCGATGAATGAGGGAGTAATGAGGCCAATAAACCTAAATCTACCTAAAGGCTTAATGTTATCTCCTGAGTTTCCTGCTGCAGTAATAGCTGGCAATGTAGAGACAAGTCAGGCAGTTACTTCGTGCTTGCTTTTGGCTTTAGGTATTCAAGCAGCTTCCCAATCTACAATGAATAATACGACTTGGGGAAATAATAAGTACCAATACTATGAGACGATCTGTGGAGGTATAGGGGCTGGAATTGGTTTTGATGGAGTTCCTTATGAGGGCACTTCAGGCGTCCATAGTCACATGACAAATAGCAGATTAACTGACCCCGAGGTATTGGAAAATAGGTTTCCTGTAGTAATAGAGGATTTTAGTATCCGGGAAAATTCTGGCGGTAAAGGACAATTTAATGGCGGAGAAGGGGTAATCCGTAAGATCCGCTTTTTAGAGAAGATGACTTTGGCAATATTGTCTGGCCATCGAGTTAAACCCCCTCCTGGTTTAAGTGGAGGAGGTGCTGGCGCTTTAGGCTTTTCAAAGGTTATTAGAAAGAATGGAAAGGTTAAAGTTTTGGGTTCTGCAGATAAAGTTTTAATGGAGGTTGGAGATGTTTTTTGGCTGGAGACTCCTGGGGGTGGTGGCTTAGGAAAGTCCAAATGATTGGACTGTAATTTCTTCTATAGAATGTTCTAGTAATTTTCTCTCAAGAGTCACAACCCATTTAGCAATTGTATTTGTTCGGCAATATACTCTTTTGAATATCCACTTCTCCTTAATTGATTTGAAGTCATTATCTCCAAGCGCAGTCCAAGATGGTGCACTTTTTATAAACCAGCGGCTTTCAACACCTTTGATATCAATTTTACAATCTGTAAAAAAAATACATATTGGATGATTTGTGGAAGGGGTATCGCTTTTTATTGCTAAATTTAACCTTCTGATAGAGTTAAAATTTGGATTTTTATTTAAATTTGCCACTATTAATCTTGAAGATCTACTTTCAATAATTTTTTCGATTGCCCATAGTTTGTCGATTTGGCTTTTTGCATAAACAAAAACTAGTCTATCTGGATTCAACCAGGGACTAATGCCATCGGGGTGTAAAAATATTTTCTCTTTAGATGATTTAATCCAAAAAATAGGGCCAGAAATTTTCTGTGCTAAAAATAATAGCATCCTTATCCTAGAGGGACCTAGTATTTGATGTATTCTCTTATTTTTTAAAAAAATACTAGGGATAAATTCACAATAATGTTCTTTTTCAGAAGGGTGCATTTAATTTTAGTTGTTCATGTTTTGTTCTTTTTTACCATAAATAAAATAAATCAGATTTTCAATAAAGTTCTTAGTTTAAGAAATTTTAAAATACGTAATTACTTTAGTTACTATTTTCTTCAAGAAATTTTACTAAGTTAGCCCGATCCTTAGCTTTTTTTAGGCCAGAAAAGTTCATTTTTGTTCCTGCTGCATATTTTTTTGGATTAGAGAGGAAATTTGCTAAGCTTTCCTGATCCCATTTCCCAGCAATTTCTAGGAGTGCATTTGAATAATCAAAATCTGGGACTGATGCAACATCACGATCAATGATTTTGAAGAGATGAGGACCTATGCCATTTTCACCATCAGCAAGTTTATGGCAAGATTTACATTTGCCAAAAACCTTTTTGCCTTTAGCTGAATCGCCACTCATTACTAATTCAATGAATGGTATTTCTGTACTTTCATCTAGTTCAGTAGTTTCAGAGTTATTGTCTAGCTTTTGGCTAGCATAATGTTCTCCATGATCTGTATGATCAGACCCATGATAAATGCTTTCTGTGCCCCATTGTATTAACAGAAATACAAGAAGAGAACCACATAGCCCCCCAACAATTTTAGTCCACTCCATTGTATCCATACCTGAACCTCTTTAATGTTTATTAAGATTAATGTTGTAAAATCTTTCTAAATTCCTTTTAACTAATAATAGAACTATATATCAAGAAAATATTCCGCGACAAATAAGACATGGTCACTCAAAATATGAATAAGAAAGTTTCTTTCCAGGGAGAATTAGGATCGTACTCACATCAGGCTTTACTAGAAATAAACCCCGATGCCGAACCTGTAACTTGCTCTAGCTTTGAGGGAGCCATTGAAGCTGTTCGTACTGGTGATGCTTCATTTGCAATTCTTCCTGTCGAAAACTCTACCTATGGACGTGTAGCAGATATTCATAAACTGCTACCTGCATCAAACCTTTTTATTGTTCAGGAACATTTCTTAAGGGTCAGAATTAATTTATTGGCTAAACCTGGGGTAGAAATTAAAGAGGTAAAATCTGCTATCAGTCATATGGTGCTTTTAGGTCAATGTAGGAAATTTCTGAATAAGAATAAAATAAAGGGAGTAGTGGGTGTTGATACTGCTGGTTCTGCTGAGATGGTTGCTAATCAAAATGATATGACAATTGGAGCATTGGCCTCTCCTCTTGCTGCAAAAATTTATGATTTAAATACACTTGCTTCAGGTATTGAAGATATGACAAACAATACTACTCGATTTTTGGTAATGGGCCCAGAATCCAGTTATCCAGAACGAGACAAAAAATTGATGATAACTTCAATAGTTTTTCAAGTAAGAAATTTGCCAGCTGCTCTATATAAAGCTCTTGGCGGCTTTGCCACAAATGGTGTAAATTTACTTAAATTAGAAAGCTACATGTTAGGTGGATCTTTTAATACTACCCAGTTTTTTATTGATTTTGAAGGCCATCCCGATGATGACGGTGTTAAGCTAGCAATTGATGAACTGTCATTCTTTACGTCAATGATTAAGATAATAGGTGTTTACAGTGGGCATGAATTTAGGACAGGAGGGGGATCCTAATCATTCTGACCTTTTGATCCACTCTTCTATTAAATAATTAGCTATTGTACCTTTTCTAGCCAACTTAAGGCTAAAATTATTATTCTCTTGAAGGGATATCAGTTCTTTTTTTCTAAACCATCTGGCAGCTTCCAGCTCTGAATAATCAATTTGCAAATGGCTACTTTCAGCAGTGGCGCGACATCCGATCATAAGTGAATGTGGGAAAGGCCAAGCTTGGTTTGTTACATACTCTACAGACCTAAGTTTAATTCCAACCTCTTCGAATGTCTCCCTTCTAACAGCGTCCTCAATGCGCTCACCTGGTTCTAAGAATCCTGCTAGGCAAGAATACATTCCCTTCGGCCAGACAGAAGATCTGCCTAAAAGAATTGAGTCTTTTCTTTCTATTAACATTATTACGACTGGATCGGTTCTGGGAAATACTTTGTTTTTGCATTTAGAACAGGAGAGTTCCCATCCACTATCAAAAACTTTATTTATATCGCCGCAACGTGAACAATGCTTGTTGTTATCATGCCATTCGAATAAACTTTTTGCCATTCCACAGATACTAAGTTCTTTACTGCTCAAGTTTATGAGAACTTTTTTAAGATCAGTAAAGCGATTCTCTAATGGCAAGTAAGGATGAGTAACCTTTTCGTTGTCCACAAACTTTCCTAATTTTTTATCATAATTTTTTCCTTCATTTTCCCAATTAGGCAATGCGTATAAGAATATAGGAGAGAGTGCTTCTATAAAGCCCAGAAAAGCTATTCTTTTAGCTTTTTGCAATAATTTATGATCAACAGGAATATAGCAAATCTTTGGGCTTTCATTCTGCCAATCCAAAAGAATTTTTCCTTGCCAGACAATTAAATTTAAAGATTTGGAATTCGAAGCCAATAAGTCAATTTTATTTTTATCTTTTCTTATGTGAGATGCTTTATCTATTTTGTCAGTAGAAAAAGTTAAATTAAATTTGGGTCTCATTAGGAATATTCCGATAACATATGATTTTTAACCAAGTCTTAAAATAAGGCTAACAAAATCTTTTAGTAACTGAAAGTTTAAACGTTTGGACTTACTTGTTTTTAAATTTTTTTTTTATATAATAATTCTGAGAGGTTGGCACGGGCGAACACCTCGCCAACCCGGTCAGGTCCGGAAGGAAGCAGCCGTAACGAGTTCGGTTCGGGTCGTTCAACCTCTCACCTATGTAATTAAAAATTAACTAATTTAAATTGAGATTTGAACGGGTTCTAAAGTGGATTCATATAAAGTACTTGCTCGGAAATATAGGCCAAAATCTTTTGAGGATTTAATTGGTCAGAGCCTATTAGTAAAAATATTAAAGAATGCTTTTGAGGTTAATCGAATAGCGCACGCCTTTATACTAACAGGAATCCGAGGGGTAGGAAAGACAACAACGGCACGGATCATCTCGTCATGTTTAAATTGTACAGGAAGTGATGGAAAAGGGGGGGTAACCATAACTCCTTGTGGTGTTTGTGACTCTTGTGAATCAATATCGCGAGGCAATCACGTTGATGTTCTAGAAATTGATGCAGCAAGTAGAACTGGGGTTGGAGACATAAGAGAAATCATAGATAGCGTTAAATATAAGCCCGCGTCAGCTCGATACAAGGTATTTATTATCGATGAAGTGCACATGCTTTCAAATAGTGCATTTAATGCATTATTAAAAACTCTAGAGGAGCCTCCCGAACATACAAAATTTATATTTGCAACAACGGAAATCCAGAAGATTCCAATAACTGTTATTTCAAGGTGCCAAAGATATGACCTTAATAGAGTTTCTCCGGATGTTTTGATTAAATTTTTACAAAGCATCTTGGAAAAAGAGAATAAATCTCTAGAGCAGAATGCTTTAGGTCTGATTGTGAGAGCTTCGGAAGGTTCAGTTCGGGATGCTTTGTCAATTCTTGATCAAATTATCCTTCAAGTTGATAGCGTAATTAAACTGGAGGAAATACATGAAATTCTGGGGCTTTCTGATAGAAGCAAAATAATAGATTTATTTGAGCTTATATTGCAGGGGGATATCCGAAAATCTCTGGATTTATTACGGCTTATGCTTAAAAATGGCGGAGACCCTATATTCATCCTTAGAGAATTATCCGAAGTTACTCATTGGATTACTAGCTTAAAAATAGCTCCTGATTTATCAAAGGATCCACTTTTTACTTCTTTTGAAAAAGAAAAAGGCTCTAATATAGCAAAAAATATTCCGCTAAATATTTTGACTAGAATTTGGCAAGTTTTAGTAAGATCTCTTGACGAAAATAGCATGTATACGAACCATTTTGCACATACGGAAATGGCAATTATTAGATTAACTACCATTTCTAATCTCCCTACACCAATCGAAGTTATAAGAGATTATAAAAGGCTTTTGAATGAAGATTCTAAAGAGGATTCAAAAAAAAAAGAATTAAGTGATAATGTTTCGGTTCTTCAATTAGATGACAAGCCCCAAAATGAAGCAAATACAAAAGATAGGGGGTCATCAGAGATTGAGAATAAAAATATCACTCCTACTAATGCTATTCTTGAAACGACTGGAAAAAATGAGCATATAAAGGAGTTTCAGTCTGAGCATTCTGAAAGACAGATAGATAATGTGAGAGAAAATTGGTCTCCAACCGTTCTTTTAAAGAAAAACTTTGAGGAGTATGAAGTTTTAGATTTGCTAAGAAAAAATAAGGAAATCCCCTTATTAGTAGAGGTAGAAAATTTTGTCAGGTTTGAAGCTTGTGCACTTGGGGATCTCAGCATTGAGCTTAAGGCTGGATCTTCTCCAAATTTGATCTCCCGATTTTCTAAGGTCCTGAATGATATCACGGGAATGAGTTGGGAAATTAATCTAGTAGAAAATAGCGGAAAGAAAACAGCAAAGGAGCATAAATTGGAAACTAAAGAACTGTTAGAGAAAAAATTAATGGAGAATGATGTCGTACAGTCTGTGCTTGAAACTTTTCCAGGATCCACTGTTTTTTTTGATGATAAAGAGGATAATGTTCTGTAGGGTAAATTAGACATTAAGATAAATACTAAACTGAAAAATATACGGGAGAAGACTTATGTTTAAAGGGTTAGGGCAACTTGGTGATATGGCCAAGATGATGAAGCAGGCTCAAGAAATGCAATCAAAAATGGCTGATGCTCAAAAGATGATTGAGCAAATAGAGATAGTCGGTGAGTCGGGTGGAGGATTAGTTCAAGCTAAAACAAATGCTAAAGGTATTGTTAAAGAACTTAATATTGACCCATCAATATTGAATCCTTCAGAAAAGGAGGTCATAGAAGACTTGATTGTTGCAGCAATAAAGGATGCGCAGGGAAAGGCAGTAGAAAGGACTAAGAGCGAAATGTCAAAGATAACTGATGGGATGGACTTGCCGGACGCTATCAAAGATAAACTATTTTAGGAAGTTTAGAAAATTAATTGTGGATAATTCTGATCCAATTGAGAAATTGATTTCTGTGCTAGGTAAACTGCCAGGTTTGGGTCCTAGGTCAGCAAGAAGAGCAACTTTATTTTTGCTAACAAAGAAAAATCTTATCTTGAGGCCCCTTTATATGGCCATTAAAAATGTTCTTGAAAATGTTTCGCTTTGTGAGACATGTGGTAATGCCTGCACTAATAAAGTTTGCAGAATATGCTCAGATCTCAAGAGGGATAAGAATTTAATATGTGTGGTAGAGGACGTCAGTGACCTGTGGGCAATTGAAAGGACCAGAAGTTTTAAAGGGGTATTTCATGTCTTAGGCGGCACTCTTTCAGCAATTGAATCTATTGGGCCAGAGGAAATAAATATTATAAAATTACAGAAAAGAGTTTTAGCGGAAAGCGGTGAAAAGGAATTGATCCTAGCTTTAAATGCAACATTGGAAGGGCAAACTACCTCGCATTATATTGCTGATTTGTTTAAGGACACCAATATTAAGGTTACTTCTTTAGCTAAGGGAGTTCCGATAGGTGGCGAATTGGATTATCTTGATGAAGGTACGATATCAGCCGCGCTTACCGCTCGAAAGGATTTTTAGATAAATAACTTTACTTTTGTATCGAGGTATGTTTTATAACACCTTCCGAGAACAGAAAAATTATTATGATTCAGTGTAAAAGATGTTTTTTTAAATACTGATGATGGTGGGTTTTGGCGTTAGTTCATTCGAATTTAGAGGTTTTTAAATATGTTTGATTTTATTGATACGGCTGTTATTAACAATGACCAGGGTGCAAGAGCTCAACGTCTATTTGCTGCAGTAGTTTTAGCTGCTTTAGATGACGCGATCGCGGACGATAAGAAATATGGAAATGGTGAAGAGCAGATTGCAAGGTGGGCGCGTTCAAGGGACGGTAGAGAGGTGTTAATGTGTGCCGGTATCGATCCTAGTGAGAGATGCATAAACGGCATGATGGATTTCGTGAAAAAAGGTATTAGGACATCTGTGGCACTCTCCCGTGAGGAAAGTGAGAGGCAGGCTGCGGCTTAATAATTAAAAAGTTATGAAATGCTGGAACTAGCTTATCAATTTTGGTAGGCTAGTTTTTTTTGTTTAGAACATATGCTAGAAGATAATAAAAGCTTTGATAAGGTTTCAGCAAATTATGTTAGCTTGAATCCTATATCATTTTTAAGGAGAACGGCAAAAGTTTTTCCGAATAGGTCTTCTATAGTTTATGAAGATATTAAGTTTTCTTGGTCTGAAACATTTGAGAGATGTAAAAAACTGGCATCTGCACTTAAATCAGAAGGTTTAGAACGAGGAGATGTTGTAGGATTTATAGCAGTTAATACCCCTGAGCTTTATGAAGCACATTTTGGCATTCCAATGGCTGGGCTAGTTCTAAACGCTATAAATTACCGGCTTGATGCAAAAACAATAGCTTATATTTTATCTCATTCTGAAACAAAAATTTTGTTTGTAGATACAGAATTTCTTGCAACTGCCAATGAGGCTATTGAAATATCCCAGATGCAAATAAAGGTTATTCTCATTAAGGATAAATATTTCCAAGAGTTGGAACCTTCGAAAGGTCTCGATTATGAAAAGTATATTAGTTCTAACCCGTTAGAAGGTTTTGATTCAAACCCTAGCGACGAATGGGATACAATTTCAATTAACTATACTTCAGGTACCACTGGTAATCCTAAAGGGGTTTTATATCATTATAGGGGGGCTTACTTGAATGCACTTGGAAATGCCCTAGAGTGGGATATGAATGTTCACCCGGTATATCTTTGGACACTGCCTATGTTTCACTGTAATGGCTGGTGCTTCCCATGGACTATAGCAGCCAAAGCTGGAACAAATGTGTGCTTGAGAAAAGTTGAAGGAAGATCAATATATAAGGCTATTAAGAAATATAAAGTGGATCACATGTGTGGTGCGCCAATTGTACTCAATTTAGTTATAGAAGCTTTTTCAGATCGTCAAATCACTTTGTCAAAAGAGTGTAAAGTTATGACTGCAGCAGCCCCACCGCCACCAAAGACCTTAAAAGCGATGCAAAAATTGGGGTTCTCAGTAACTCACGTTTACGGTTTAACTGAAGTTTATGGACCTTGCGTTGTGTCGACTTGGAAAGAGGACTGGGACCACTTACCCCTAGACGAACAGGCAAACCTGAAAGCTCGACAGGGAATAGAATATTTAGTTCAAGAGGATATTAATGTCATTGATGTTAAAACGGGAGAGAGTATTCCTTGGGATGGTAAAACAATAGGCGAACTACTTCTAAGAGGTAATATTACAATGAAGGGGTACCTAAAAAATATAGATGCGACTGAGGAGGCTTTTGATAATGGTTGGTTTCATACTGGGGACCTGGCAGTAATTCATACTGATGGATATATAGAATTAAAGGATCGTAAAAAAGACATAATTATTTCTGGAGGAGAGAATATATCGTCAATTGAAATAGAAAATTGTATATCATCTCATCCCTTGGTTTCTGCCTGCGCAGTTGTCGCGATGGCAAATGAAAAATGGGGGGAAGTTCCTTGTGCTTTTGTAGAGCTTCAGAATAATGAAATATTGAGTGAATCGGAGCTAACAGAATTCTGCAGGGAAAATCTAGCTTCATATAAAATTCCAAAGAAAATTTTCTATGAAAACCTTCCGAAAACATCTACTGGAAAGGTGCAAAAGACTAAGCTGAGAGAGCGCTTAGTTGAGAAATTTGCCTAATGGAAACTTGGGTATTTTTTGCTATAAGTGCAGCGTTTTTCCAAAATATTCGATCAGTGGTGCAAAAAAATTTATTAAGTGAATTGGATATATTTGCTTCTAGCTTTGTGAGATTTTTTTATGCCTTGCCCTTATGCTTAGCTATCTCGTTCCTCTTAAAAGAGGGATTTGATACTCATGTACCGAAGGCTAATGAGAAATTTTTGATCTTTGCAGTTTTGGGAGGCAGTGCCCAAATTCTTGCCACAATCTTGCTCATATATTTGTTCACGTTAAAAAAATTTGCTGTCGGTGGAGCTTTTAAGAAGACAGAGGCATTAATCTCAGTCGGAATTGGTTTTCTGATTCTTCAGGAAAAAGTAAGTCTGTTTGGTCTAGTGGCTATCCTTACCGGTATAATTGGTCTAATTATGATTTCAAAAACTAAGCTTAATGAAGGGTTGTTTAATTGGGGATCTTTCGTTGGTTTGCTTTGTGGTCTAATGTTTTCCTTTTCAGCAGTTTTTTATCGCGGCGCTACATTGGCGTTAGATTCTGGAGAATTTTACATACGAGCTATATTAACCCTTAATTATGTTTTGTTGTATCAAACATTGATTTTTGGGGTCATTTTATTCCTATTTAGCAGAACTTCATTCATATCAGTTTTCTCATGTTGGCGCACTGGTTGGGTTGCTGGCCTTTCCGGAATGTTAGCGTCATTTGGATGGTTTTCAGCAATGAATTTGGCACATGTTTCTTATGTGAAAGCTGTAGGCCAGATTGAGTTGCTTTTCGCTATTGGTGCTGGTTTTTTTCTTTTTAAAGAAAAATTGTCTTCAAGGGAAATTTTGGGAATATTTTTTATCAGTTTAAGTATTGTACTTTTAATTTTTTAGCTGTTACTTTTTATGAATTAAAGGATTTAAGATGAGTTTTAATCGATCAGGATTACCGGGCTGGACTTATAATAACGAAGAATTATTCGAGTTAGAGTCGGTTAACATTTTCAAGAAAAATTGGCAGTTGGCTTGTCATGAGAGTGATTTGCCAGAAATTGGAGATTACATAACATATGATATGCTTGGAGAGCGAGCACTTCTTGTGAGAGGGCAAGACAAGCAGATTAGAGCTTTTCATAATCTTTGCAGACATCGAGGGTCTCGATTAGTTGTTGGGGAAAGAGGAAATTGTAAGAATGTAATAATTTGTCCCTTTCATGCCTGGGTTTATAATTTAGATGGTACATTAAGAGGCCCTTCAAGATCTGAAACTTTCCCTTTAATTGATAGAAATGAATGGGGACTCAAACCTATTGAGCTAGATAAATTTATGGGATTTTATTTCGTTCGATTCCAACCCAGTAATTATCCAAAAGCATCCAATATTCTTGAAAGGCACAAAGACAAATTTGAACTTTATCATACAGATAATATAATCTCAGCTTCAAAAATCTCTTTATCTGAAAGTTTACCTATAAACTGGAAGACTGTTAGAGATGTTGATAACGAAGGGTATCATGTGGCTCAGGCACATCCAGGGCTTCATGATTTGTATGGTGAAAATTATTGGGACGAGGATTACCACTATTGGTCTACAGTTTCAGTAGGAGAAATTAATAAGAAACCTTCAAAGCTTTGGACTGTAAAAAAATATAGGAAAATTTTGGAGCAGCTTGAAGAACCATATTCCGAACTACCCAGACAGTGGTTGTATATTGGTATCTTTCCTAATACTGTTTTTGGTTTCTATCCTGACTCTGTAATTTTCTATCAGGAGATCCCATTAAAGTACAATGAAACTCAGATAAGATCTGCAGTTTACAAAAGAAGTAATGAAAGTAGAGCACTTAAGGCACTTCGATTTCTATCTGGCAGAATAGATAATTCAGCTGTAGAAGAAGACAATCAGCTTAGTGTTTGGTTAAATGAAGCTCCTCGATCTAGTGCATATGAAGGATCGTTTTTTTCTGACCTTGAAAAAGGCGTTAGAGATTATCATGATGCACTTAGGACAATGCTACCAGTTATTGGCCTTGACGAACCACCAGATCTTGGCAAAATTGCAGTGACTAACGCCGAACTCTTAGCTAAAGAGAATTAAGTTACTCTATTCGCTCAAATAATAAAGTGAGATTAATTTGATCTTAAATATTAAACCAGAAACAAAGAAGGGTTGGAGATTACTATCAACTCCGTTTATTTTCAGTATTTTATTGCTCGCAGCCCCTTTGACTATGATGCTTTTATTAAGCTTTTGGACCCAAGATTACCTGATCCTAGATAGGACCTTTACTTTAAATAATTATATTGAGGCTTTTACTCAACCAGTTTACCAGTTACTTTTTTCTCGCTCACTAGCCATATCTCTAACGGTGACATTTTTTACGGTTCTTTTGGCGTATCCTATGGCTTACTTTATTTCCTTTCATGGAGGCGAAAGAAAAGCTCTCTGGTTATTTCTAATTACAATACCCTTTTGGACTAGTTATCTACTTCGCATGTTTCTGTGGAAAGTAATTTTGGGTTATAATGGTGTATTAAATTCATTTTTACTTTGGCTTGAAATGATTACAGAACCGCTGACTTTTATCCTTTATAATGCAAATGCTGTTGTTATAGCATTAACTCATGGATGGGCACCATTTGCTATTCTACCGATCTTTGTTTCTTTGGAAAAAATTGATAGGTCGTTGCTAGAAGCAAGCAGAGATCTGGGCGATGGGCCATTTCATCAATTTTTTCGAGTAGTTCTACCTCTATCTGCACCCGGAGTGGTTGGAGCTGCATTGATAATTTTTATCCCTACGGTTGGAGATTATATCACTCCCAAACTCGTTGGAGGCACTGATGGATTGATGATTGCCAATATGATCCAAGTTCAGTTTTCAAAAGCTAATAATGCCCCCTTGGCTGCTGCTTTATCAGTATCTTCCCTAATGATTGTGGCCTTTATTTCAATTGTTTTTGTTTTGGTTAATAGAAAACATTTGAGGAGATACTAGTATGTCGAGATCAACAAAGTATCTAAAGATTTTCGCATATACGTATTTGATCTTTCTTTACGCACCAGCTCTGCTTCTTCCACTTTTTTCCTTTAATGCAAGTCAAATTATTGCATTTCCCCTTAGTGGATTTACCACAAATTGGTTTGAAAACTTGCTGTATCAAGAAACTTTGCATGAAGCCCTAAAAAATTCCCTCATTGTAGCAGTGTCATCAAGTATTCTTGGGACGATTTTGGGTGTTTTGGCTTCACGTGCGGCTACAAGATATGATTTCACGGGAAAGCAAATTTCGCTAACGTTTATTTTGGCACCTTTGGTTTTGCCCGAGATAATTGTTGGAGTGGCACTCCTAATTGTGCTTATACAGCTAGGCTTGCCTCTAAATCTTTGGAGTGTTGTTTTAGGCCATACATTATTAATTTTGCCATTCTCAATCCTAATTATGAATTCTGCTTTCAGTAATTTGGACATAAGCTTGGAAGAGGCATCAATGGATTTGGGCGAAAATCAATTTGGTACGTTTTATAGAGTAATTTTACCATTGGTTTTTCCTGGAATAATGGCAAGTCTATTGATTGGTTTTACACTGTCTTTAGATGAATTCATAATAGCTTTCTTTTTAACCGGTACAGAAACGACACTGCCAGTTTATATCTGGGCTCAATTTCGATTTCCAAAAAAACTACCTACTACTATGGCCTTGGGCACTGTTCTTTTAATAGTCTCGTTAATCTTACTTTCTCTCAGTGAGTATTTTAGGCGACGTGCTGCTAACTCTCAAAATTCTGTTTTGTAGCCACATTAATAAGGAAAACAAAAAATGACCACATTAGTAGAAGTGCAAGATATCAGTAAGAGTTTTGGAGCTGTTAATGCAGTTGATGGAGTGTCGCTGGAAATTGATCAGGGACAGTTTTTCTCTTTGCTAGGACCTTCAGGATGTGGAAAAACAACGCTACTAAGACTTATCGCAGGTTTTGAGCGTCCAAGCTCGGGTCACTTGTTAATTGATAATAAACCGATGGATGGTGTGGAGCCAAATTTAAGACCAACAAACATGGTTTTTCAAAATTACGCAATTTTTCCTCATCTAAATGTAGAACAAAATGTGGCTTATGGTTTGCGCAAGAAAAGTATATCTAAAATCGAAAAAGAGGAAATGATAAATCAGGTCCTTGAGCTTGTGGGATTATCGGAGTTAAATCTAAGGTCGGCAAATGCTTTATCAGGAGGGCAAAAGCAACGTGTAGCATTAGCTAGAGCCCTCATTCTAAAACCAAAAGTATTACTGCTTGACGAGCCTTTATCTGCATTGGACAAAAAACTTAGAGAACAAATGCAATTAGAATTGCGCCATTTGCAACGAGCAGTTGGAATTACTTTTATTTTGGTTACCCACGATCAGGAGGAAGCTCTTACTATGAGTGACAAGGTTGCCGTTATGTTTGATGGGAAGGTTGAACAGGTAGCATCTCCAAGAGAGTTATATGAAAGACCAACTTCTCAGAGGGTGGCGTCTTTTATCGGAGCAATGAATTTTATTAATGGAACTGTGATGGAAGCAAAGAATGAAATTGGAATTAACTCTGATATCCTTGGCCCATTGACTATTTCAAGATCTCAAGTTTTTGGAGACCTCACAGAAAATAAAATTATTATAGGGATAAGACCTGAAAGAATTTCAATAGTTTCTGATGGTTCTAGTGTAACAGGTTCAATTTCTGGAAGAATTACAGATGCTTCGTATTTTGGTGAAACTACCTATTACAAAGTTGCATGTGGGAAAGGATCTGAAACTTTAACTGTTTCGGCTCAAAATTCATTTGGCCAAATGGATTACCAAATAGGTGAAGAAGTAAAATTAAATGTTGATATTAAAAGCCTAGTTGGATTTTCGGATTGAAATCAGAGGCGAAGTCTCGCCTCTGAAATTAATAAAATTACCCTAGAAACCACTTTTGATGAGTTCCCATTCCTTAATCATTTTTTCACGCAATGCCGGAGAAGTAGGTGACTGCCATAGAGTATTAGCAGCATAGCTATCTAGAGAGCCAAAGCCGTTTTCTTCACCAATTGCAGCCATTACTTTACCATTGGAGTGGCCATAACCCCACTCTGTTACAATGTATTCTGCAGAAGAGTCAGCTAGCCAAGCATCAAGAAAATCATAAGCCTTTTGCTCTGATCCTGGGGCATCTTTCATCATAGTATATCCACACACCCACGTTGAAGATCCTTCTTTAGTGTCGCGATTCATTGCTACAGGAAGACCGTCCCAACCCAAAGTTGCTGCAACTTCATTCCAAGTCCACTCTAGTAAGATTTCGCCACTTGCCATTAATGCAGAACCTTCAGCACCATCAGCATGGTATGTTCTAACATTTTTATGCACATCTCTTAAAAAAGCGGAAGCTTTATCAAAATCAGCATCCGTTGCTTTATTCCAATCCCTTATGCCAACAGCTAAAAAGCCCAATGCATAAGCATCGTCAACATTATCAACTAGTGATACTCGGTCTTGAAATTTTGGATCTGCAAATACATACAGAGACGAAGCTTCTTCAGCACTCACTTCTTCAGTATTGTAAGTTAAAGCGGTTGCACCCCAATCAATTGGTACGGCCCACTGTTTTCCATCAACATTCCAACCTTCCATGTTTGCAAATTCGGGCATTACTTTGTCCCAATTTGAAAGACGAGAAGTATCTATAGGTACGATAATGCCTGCATTCCTCCACTTAACAACCGATTGCGAGCAAGGGTGCCCTAAATCAGCTCGGAACCCAGCTCTTACTTTTTGAAAAGCTTCTTCTTCGTCAGAAAAGAATGAATATGTTGGTGCATCGCCATATTTATCAATATAGGCTTGAAAGAAACCAGGGTCTTCATATCCGCCCCAGTCAAAAACTACCAATTCACTGTCCTCTGCAAATGCTGCACCTGAGAACAATAAAACAGCAGTCGAAACTAAATAGCTAAGAATTTTTTTCATGTTGGTTTACCCCACTCAATGAGATTAATAATTTATATTGTATTGAATATAAAATAGGTAAAATAGCTGAGAGTCTATAGAAATTTGACCTAAATGGTATTTTCCACCTCTTTCAATGATTCCTCAAGAATATCGAAAAGTATGTTAATTTCCTCTTTAGTTATGGTGAGGGGAGGAGAAAATACACACATATTTATGATAGGCCTAATGATCAAACCACGTTTTTCAGCAGCTTTATCGATTAATGAACCAAAATCGTAGTCTTTTTTCAATTTTGATTCCTCTGTTGTAGAGGTGCCAATATTTCCTTCTAAGCATCCTAGTAAACCTATTCCTCGAGCTTCTTTTACGATTGAGAATTTTGTTTCAATTGCTTTTAGCCTATCCTGAAAAAGGGGAGTGATAGATTGTACGTGCTGTAAAGTATTTTCTCTTTCCATTATCTCAATTACTTTTAAGCCGGCTGCAGCAGATACTGGATGACCTGAATATGTAAATCCATTAGAAAAAATTATTTCCTCGTAGTTCGTATTTTGGAGGTTCTGCATTAATTTGTTTGAAATAATAGTAGCTCCCATGGGAATATACCCAGATGTAAGCCCCTTTGCACATGTAATAATATCAGGAATGATGTCAAAAATCTCTTCTGAAGCAAACCAATGTCCCAGTCTTCCAAAACCCGTTACAACCTCGTCTGAGATGTATAGAATTTCATACTTCTCGCAAATTGTTTTTGTTCTTTTGTGATATCCCTTTGGAGGTATAACTACACCTCCTGATGCTAAGATTGGTTCCGCAACAAATGCTGCCACATTTTCTGCGCCAAGTTCTAGAATTTTTTCCTCCAGTTCGGTTACCTTTTTATCACACCATTGGCTTTCTGTTTCATTAGTGTCCCGTAAATTGGGGTTAACATCGGATAAAAAAGAAACATTTTCGGAGAGTGTATCCAGCTTTCTTTTATCTCGTTCTTTTCCAGAAATACTTGCCGCAAAGTAAGTGGATCCGTGGTATCCTTTATCTCTTGCGATAACTGTCTTTTTTTGAGGCTGGTCAAGGAAGTTGAAGTAAAATTGAACAAACCTAAGTGCACTATCTATAGCTGTTGAACCGCACGTCGTAAAAAAGACGTTGTTTAAATCTCCTGGGGTTCTTTCAGCTATCTTTTTTGCAAGGTTAGCAGCTGGCTCATTGCTGTAGTACCAAGGACTACAATAGGGTAGTCTTTTTGCTTGGTCACTAATTGCATCAGCTATTTCTGTTCGTCCATACCCAAGATTAACGCACCACATTCCTCCTGGCCCATCTATATGCCGGCTTCCATTTTGGTCATAAATGTAGATACCTTCTCCCTTAGATGCTAAAGCAAAATGATTTGCTTCTTTCTTAAAATCATGCCAAGGGTGAACATAATGCGGGTCTTCCCAGTTGTTTAATTTTGAATTAGTATCCATAATTTAGTTTGCTCTGCATTCTTATTTGTATAATGAGTTTCTATAAGGAACCTCTTTGGGTGTATTTCAATTATCTTTATTTAGATGTTATAATACAAGAGGAGAAAAATAGGAACTAGCAAGTTTTAAAAGAAAACATAAAAATGATCAAATATGGAAACCAAAAATGACAAAATTCGGTGATCAGGCATTTAGAAGTGATCAAAATAACCAAATGTGGAAAGAAATGACCTATGCTGGCGCGCAAAGTTTCCTGAGGCGTAGGTACACAAGAAATTTAGAAAGTGTTGATGTAGCAGTTAGTGGAATTCCTTATGATGGTGCAGTCACCTTTAGGCCAGGGTGTCGTTTTGGTCCTCAGTCAATAAGGACAGCGTCAGTCCAGTTAGCAGAGTTAAGTTCATTTCCTTTTGGCATAGAACTACACGAAAATCTAAACGTAGTAGATTGGGGTGATTGTTACCTAGATCCGCACAATCCAGAAACAATATCAGATACGATATTTCAGCATGCGAAAAATATTTTGAGTAGTAAAGTTAAGCTTCTTACATTTGGAGGAGACCATTTTGTTTCTTATCCACTAATCAAGGCACATGCTGAGTTTCATGGACCAATAGCACTTCTTCAGTTTGATGCACATTGTGATACTTGGCCTGATGATGGCAAAAGATTAGATCATGGAACTATGTTTTCAAGGGGAGTAAGTGAAGGAATAATCGATGCTTCTTCATCAACTCAGGTAGGGTTGAGAACGGTGAATTATGATGACTACGGCTTTGAAATTTTAACAGCACCCTGGATTCACAGGAATGGTTTAGATGCAACTATTAAGACGATCAAGGATAGGGCAGGAGAAAAACCATTGTATATTTCTTTCGATGTTGATGGGTTGGATCCTGCCTTTGCTCCAGGGACTGGGACGCCTGTTCCTGGAGGATTGGCATCCTGGCAAGCATTTGAGTTAATAAGATGTTTGGGTGATATGAATTTGATTGGTATGGACATTGTAGAAGTTTCACCACCATATGATAATTCTGAAATTACGGCACTTGCGGCAGCTACAGTAGCACATGATTGGTTATGTTTGCTTGCTATAAAAAATGGCGCACAAAAAACAGAAATAGGAAAAGTTTAAAGGTATAGTTATGACGGCACAGATAAAAAAATTCCCTAAAGCTTTTCAATATTGGCTAAATAAAAGAAAAATCGAGGAAGTAGAGTGCATCATTTCTGATTTGTCTGGAGTTTCAAGAGGTAAGGCAATGCCTTGGGTAAAGTTTCAAAAAGAGAATAAGGTACTACTTCCGGAATCCATATTTTACCAAACTATATCAGGAGATTATGTTGATATGGACATCAAAGGGCAATGGACGGAAAGCGATATGTTTTTAGTTCCAGATTACAAGGCTGCAGTTTGTTCCCCATGGTCGGATGACATTACTTTGCAAGTGATCCATGATGTTTATAATTCGGATGGAACTCCGCATGAGCTCGTCCCTAGAAATATTCTAAAAAAGATTTTGAAGCTATATAAGAAAAAAGGTTGGAAGCCAGTTATAGCACCAGAAATGGAATTTTATCTTATAAACCCTAATACAGATCCTACAAAGAAAATTGAACCTTCAACTGGAAGATCTGGCCGCACTGTGGCCTCCAGGCAAACATACTCTATGATGGCAGTTGATGAGTACGGTCCTGTAATTGATGATATTTACGATTTTGCTGAGGCACAAGGGTTTGGTATAGATACAATTATTCAAGAAGGTGGAGCTGGACAGGTTGAAATTAATCTTGTGCATGGGGACCCATTACAATTAGCTGATCAGGTGTTTTTTTTCAAAAGGTCTATTCGGGAAGCAGCGCTTAAGCAAAAATGTTTTGCGACTTTTATGGCAAAACCAATGGAAGAGCAACCTGGAAGTGCAATGCATATCCATCAGTCAGTGGTAGAGTCAAAGACTGGAAAAAACTTATTTTGTGATAAAGATGATGAACCAAGTAACTTTTTTTATTGGTTCTTAGGCGGTCTTCAAAAATATGTACCAAGCGCACTCTGTATGATGGCTCCAAATGTCAATTCTTATAGGAGATATGTTGCAAATCATTCTGCTCCCATTAACCTTGAATGGGCACGTGACAATAGAACTACCGGTCTTCGGATACCAGTCTCCGAGCCAATAGATTTGAGAATAGAAAATAGGGTTGTCGGTATGGATTGTAATCCATATTTAGCTATAGCAGCTTCCTTAGCTTGCGGTTACTTAGGGATGGTAAATAAGGTAAATGCCCGGGAACCTGTGGCTTTTGAAGCATATGATATGGAGAGAGCTTTGCCGCGCAGTTTGTCAGAAAGTTTGGATTTTTTTGAGAAGTCACGTGAAATGAAGAAGTTGTTTGGAAAGAGCTTTTGCGATGTGTTTGGTTCAGTTAAGAGACATGAGGCTGAGGCATTTATGCAATTTATCAGTCCTTGGGAGCGAGAACACTTGCTCTTAAATGTTTAATGGACTTATTAACCATAAACGATCCGTCTGGGGAGCACCCAAATTCCTATTACTTTGCTTCAAGAAATAAAATAAATAATTTCTCTCCATTAAAAGATAATCTATCCTGTGATGTTTGTGTAATAGGAGGCGGTTTTACAGGCTTGTCCACAGCAATAAGGTTGAAAGAAAGAGGCTTTAGCGTAGTACTCCTAGAAGCAAGACGAGTGGGCTTTGGTGCATCTGGAAGGAATGGGGGCCAAGTAGGTGTTGGCCAGAGGCGGGATCAATTTTATTTGGAAAAAAAGTTTGGAATTTCAAAGGCTAAGGATCTTTGGAATATAGGTTTGGACGCAAGTTCAGATGTTTTAGGCTTAATTAAGAAATACAATATTTCTTGTGATTATAAGCCTGGAATTCTTGATGTTGAATTTCGTAAAAGAAATGTCTGGGAGTATGAGCGGGAAGTTGAGCATATGAGTACGGTTTATAAATATGAAAAAATGGAATTTCTTAGCAAAGAGCAGCTTAGGGCACGACTTGGATCAGAAATGTACTATGGAGGCCTTCAAGATAACGGGGGAGCACATATTCATCCATTAAACTTTGTCCTAGGGCTGTCTGAAGCTGCAAAAAAAATTGGGGTAAAAATTTTTGAAAAATCAAGGGTCATAAGAATTTCTGAGGAGAAAGATATTTCAATTGAGCTTGAAAACGGAGTGAAATTAAATTCAAAATATGCTGTTATAGGGTGCAATGGATATATTGGTCATTTGGATAAAAGAATTAGTTCATGGATTATGCCTATTAATAATTATATCCTAGCTACTGAACCACTTGATGAAAAATTGGCAAGAAGATTAATCAGGGATGACGTAGCAGTTCATGATAGCAAATTTGTTGTAAATTATTTTAGGTTATCTTCTGATAGGCGCCTTCTTTTTGGTGGAGGCGAAAGCTATAGGTATAGGTTTCCGCTTTCCATAAACAAAAAGGCTCATGTGCCTATGTTAAAGGTATTTCCATATTTAAAGGATATAAAGGTTGATTATGCATGGGGAGGAACTCTCGCTGTTACCCAAAATAGACTTCCTTCCTTTCGCAGGGTAGGCCATAATATTTTTTCTGCCTCAGGATATTCTGGACATGGTGTTGCAATGGCAACTTTTGCAGGAAAGATTTTAGCCGAAGCTATTTCAGGTCAAGCAGAAAAGTTTGATATTATGGCTAGTTTGCCGCAATTAAAGTTTCCTGGGGGACATTTAATGCGTTGGCCCTTATTAGTTCTGGGCATGTCCTATTATGCCTTAAAAGATAAACTTCCTTGATTAAGTTTAATACTTCTTTGTTTTATGGTACGCCCTAGGGGAATCGAACCCCTCTTTCCAGAATGAAAATCTGGCGTCCTAACCGATAGACGAAGGGCGCACTGTGATGACATATTTACTTCTGACATGGTATACTTGCAAGAGAAATCTTATAATTTCTTTATTGGCCAGCTACATCCATTATAATTAAATTAATTCTCTTTCGTCCTCCCCATTCATTTATTTCCACGCGTCCGGCGATGTGAGCCTTTCCTTTCTGTTTACTAATCAAGAATTGACCTATGTCGGAACCCAGGTCATTAAAGAGGATTCCATCAATCCGAGATCCTAAATTATTTGAGAAAGAAATCTTTATGTGTTTTTCACCCAGAATTTGAGCATGATTTATAGTACAATTAGGAAACGCAACGACTGGGAAGGGAGAGTCCGATCCAAAAGGGCCAGCTGAATTTAGTTCTTCCAATAGTGAAGTTGAAACTGCTGATGTGGAAAGCACAGCATTTATTTGAAGTTCTTTTTTTTCTTGATTAATAGGTTTATAAATACTCGACAACATTTTCTGAGCTTCGACAATTTTAGTCGAGTCAATTTTTAGACCAGCTGCCATGCTATGACCACCGCCTGAAAGAAGTAAGTTCATTTCCTTTAGTTTTATAAAACATGCACCAATATCTAAAGCTTTCGTTGATCTAGCGGAGCCAATTCCTACTCCATTTTCGCCTACTGCTATTACGATTGCGGGCTTTTTAAACGTTTCTTTAATTCGAGACGCTACTATGCCGATTACTCCAGGGTGCCATCCCTTCTCAAACATCCAAAGAATATTTGCTCCAGATTCTTGCTGAATTTTGGCTTGCAGCAAAGCGGAATCCAATACGCTTTGTTCCAAATTCTTCCTTTCCATATTCAAAGTCTCTAATTTATTGGCATATTTTTCTGCGTCGCTTAAATTTTTGGTGGTTAATAATTTTGTAGCCAACTTTGCATCGCTGATCCGCCCAGCAGCATTTATTCTTGGTGCAAAAGTGAAGGCTAAGGCCTGATCAGTAATTGGAGATCTAAAGTTGGCTTGCTCTGCTAATGCTTCAAAGCAAGGTCTTTTGTTTTTTGAAATCGTTTTTATTCCTTGATGGACAAAGGCACGATTTAGGCCTTTAAGAGGCACCACGTCCGCCATAGAGGCTAAGGCTACAAGGTCCAAACAGTTAAGTAGATTGAATTCCTTTTTATTATCTTCTCTTGAGATTCTGTTTAAATCAGCAATAAACAAAAAAACTAATCCAGCTGTGCATAGGTCAAAAAAGGTTGGGTCTTCATTTTTTCTTTTTGGGTTTATTAAAGCGAAGCTCTTTGGAATATTTTGGTTTACCTGATGGTGATCAATTATTATAACATCACAATTCTCTTTATTGGCAGCTTCAACCGATTCAAAGGCTTGTGTGCCGCTGTCAAGACATAATAAAAGTGTATTTTTTTTTGCTAATTTTGTGAATGCATTTATATTAGGGCCATAACCTTCGGTAATTCGATCAGGAATATAAAGACTTGGTTCAATTCCACAATGTCTAAGCCAAAGTATCAATAATGATGCCGCCGTCGTACCGTCAACATCAAAATCAGAATAAACTACTATATTTTCTTTATTTTTGACAGCTTCAATTAACCTATTTGAAGCTTTTCTCATATCAGATAATAAGCACGGATCGGGCATTAGGTTTTTAATCTTTGGATTTAGATATTGATCTACCTCTTCTGGATTAATTCCTCTAAGAGCTAGTACAGTGGCGGTAAGAAGCGAAACATTAGACCTCTGCATTATGAATTCAGCTTGGCGATCCTCTATAAGACTATTGCCAATCCATTCATTGTTTCCTAGAGAGCTTGAAATATTGAGTATTGTTTCGCACATATAAAACTAACCCAGTTATTAAATATCTTCGATCCTCAAACAAACAGGCAGCCCAATGCAGATATCATCTTTTGAAAGCTGTTCAATACATGTTCTGATTTTTTCAGCACTTGTTTTATGAGTAAGTAAAACAATGGGAGCTTCTAGACCTTTATGATCTTTTTGTCTCATTCTGTTGATTGAAATTCCGTATTCCCCCAGAATTCCTGTAATATGGCTAAGAGCGCCCGGTTCATCCCTTATATTAATTCGAATGTAGAATGAGTTTTCAAATTCTCGGATGGAATGTTCTATAGTTTGGAGTTGCTGCTCTGGGATGCCAAATATTGGTTTTACTTTGTCACCTGATATATTAATTAGGTCGGCCATAACGGCAGATGCTGTAGGTCCTTCTCCAGCGCCAGCCCCTCGATAATATGTTTTGCCAATGAAGTTACTTTCAACCAAAATTATATTTTCGCTGCCCATTACTTGAGCTATGGGGCTTGTCAGTGGAATCAGACAGGGTGCTACTTCATGGTGAAAACCGTGCTCCGTTACTTTAGCAGATGCCAATAGTTTAATTTTAAATCCTAATTCTTTTGCACTTTTAATATCAAAAAGAGATATGTGTTTTATGCCATTAGTATTTATATCTTCTAATGATGCTTTTTGATTAAAACCGATACTTGAGAGTATGGCCAACTTGTGAGCTGAATCAATTCCGCCAATATCCAATTCTGGGTCTGCTTCGACATATCCTAGACCTTTTGCCTTATTAAATGCCGTCTCATAACTTAGTGAGCTTTTTTCCATTTCTGTTAGAATATAGTTGCAGGTACCATTAATTACCCCAATTATCTGGCTTGTCTTATTGGGCGACAGGCTTTGCATTAGAGTTCTGATTATGGGTATTCCACCCGCGACTGCTGCCTCATAGTAAACATTAACTTTTTTTTCTTCTGCAAGGACTGCTATTTCATGACCATGGTGAGCAAGTAGGGCTTTATTTGCCGTTACCACATTTTTTCCTTTATTAATCGACTGAAAAACTAAATCCTTTGCTATACCTTCATGTCCACCTATTAATTCTACCACACAGTGTACCTGATCAAAATTTGTAAATTCCATAGGGTCAGAAACCCATGCTATATTTTCTAGATTAACGGCTCTTTTTTTTTCCTTACTCTTAGCACTTACAGCAAAGATTTTTATTTTTTTTCCTGTTCGAAATTCTATAATATCTTTGTTCTTTTCAATTAACCTAATTAAGCCACAGCCAACTGTTCCTAACCCAGCTATGGCAATGTTAAAGGTTTTTTCTTGTTCATTTGTCATTTTTTACTTTATTTGTATTTAGTTATCGAATGATATTGTTGGCTCATTTAGTAAAGCCTCTGCCTCTTTTAATGCTCTTTTATCCTCTTCCGATATAGAAAAATCAGTTTCCGATATATTTATATCACTATCCCTAGGTTTTGTTACTTTGGGTGCTGACCTCTCAAAAATGGGGTCTTGAAATTTATACAATGCAAAGAATTGTTTATTATTTTCTGTTAATTGGCTGCAACTACAGATGGAAAATCCTAAAAATATTAAAGAAAATATATTAGAGAAGTTCACAGTCGCACCAAGTTTCTTGGTAGTGCCATAAATAATGCAATCAATTTTAATAAATGGGAAATCTTTCGCATAAATCTACAACGCCTTTTTTGACCCTTTCTTCAGTATCTTGGTTGTTGCTCTCACCATTCTCGGCCAGACCTTTTAAAACCTCAATAATAAAATTTCCAACCTGTTGAAATTCTTCATTCATAAAGCCTCGTGTAGTTGCTGCCGGGCTTCCCAAACGAATTCCCGAAGTTACTGTGGGTTTTTCCGGATCATTGGGGATACTATTTTTGTTACATGTGATGTTAGCCCTTCCCAATGATTTTTCTGCATCATTTCCAGTAACTCCCATGGGCCTAAGATCAACAAGTAATACATGGGTATCTGTCCCTCCTGTTATTATATTCAGGCCTCCATCAATTAATGTTTCTGACAAAGCTTTGGCGTTCCCTATCACATTTTTTTGGTAAATTTTGAAGTCTGGATGGAGTGCTTCCTCAAAAGCTATTGCTTTAGCGGCAATTACATGCATCAGAGGTCCACCTTGGAGACCAGGAAATATTGCTGAGTCAAATTTTTTCGCAAGATCAGCATTATTAGTTAAAATCATGCCTCCACGAGGTCCTCGTAAAGTTTTATGAGTTGTAGTCGTAACAACATCAGCAAATTTTAATGGATTGGGGTGCTCTCCTGCAGCAACCAAACCAGCAAAATGAGCCATATCAACATGAAGAATCGCATTTATTTTGTCCGCAATTTTTCTAAAGGCTTCAAAATTTATTTGCCTTGGTACTGCCGAGCCTCCTGCAATTATTATTTTTGGCGAATGCTCTAATGCTAGTTTTTCAACTTGTTCATAGTCAATTAAATGAGTATCTTCTTTTACACCGTAGTGGATTGCATTAAACCACTTTCCAGATTGATTTGGCTTAGCGCCGTGGGTCAAATGTCCTCCACTTGATAGATCCATAGCTAAGAATGTATCTCCAGGTTTCATTATTGACATAAAGACAGCTTGATTTGCCTGACTTCCTGAATGGGGTTGGACATTTGCAAAGGAGCACGAAAATAATTTTTTAGCTCTTTCAACGGCAAGTTCTTCAGCGATATCAACATAACTGCAGCCCCCGTAGTATCTTCTACCAGCATAACCCTCAGCATATTTATTTGTCATCACTGACCCTTGGACTTCTAAAACGGCTTTCGAAACAATGTTTTCAGAAGCTATTAACTCAATCTCATTTCTTTGCCGGCTCAGCTCTCCTTCGATGGAATTAAATAGATTTGGATCAGTTTCATAAACGCTATTACTAAAAAAACCGGATTTTACATCTTTCATTTTTCTCTCCAAAATATCTTTAATTATATCTGTTTAAACAGGTTTTCTATAAATAAATACTTTTCACTGGTTAACAAGGCTAATAGACTATACATGGTAAATTTTAAAGTAAAATAAAAACATTTGTGTATGTTAAGTCTTTTTAGGCGGATCCGATGAAAAAACAAAAAATATCATTTTTGTCTTCAGAAAGTAAAAAGAAGGATATTATCAAGCTAAATCACTTGAAGAAAATATACGGTGACTTCAGTATTGATGAATGTGACGTTATTGTTGCTCTTGGTGGAGATGGACATATGCTGAATGCTCTTCATATTGCTAAATCTGTTAATAAACCAGTTTATGGGATGAACCAAGGTACTATAGGTTTTTTGATGAATACATTTTCTAGTGAATTTCTCTTGGAAAGGATTAATAGCTCAGAAGAGACTATAATTCACCCATTGCGTATGGAAGCAATTACTGAAGATGGATCTGCCAAAGAAGCGTTGGCGATAAATGAAGTCTCTTTATTGAGATCGGGGCCTCAAGCTGCTAAGTTAAAGGTTTCCATTGATGATAAGGTAAGGTTAAGTGAACTGATATGTGATGGAGCTCTAGTGTCTACATCTGCAGGATCAACAGCATATAATTATTCAGCCCATGGACCAATACTACCAATAAATTCTGATGTATTGGCTTTAACAGCTATGTCTGCTTATAGGCCTCGGAGATGGAGAGGTGCTTTACTGGCAAGTGAAGCAAAGATTTCATTTGAAACAATTAACTATGAAAAACGCCCAGTTTCTGCAATGGCAGATACATTAGAGGTAAAAAATGTCATTACAGTTCATGTTTCCAGCTACAAAAAAGTATCTTATCATCTGTTATTTGATCCTGGGCATGGATTAGAAGAACGACTGCTTCAGGAACAGTTTTTTTAGAGTAAATTTGGTTGGGAAGAAAATTATGAGATCAATCTTAAAAGAGAATGTTTTTTGGGTCTTAATTTGTATGACTTTGGGGGCGTTTTTATTATGGAATATATCTGATATTCTTGCCCCATTTATTTTAGGAGGAATTCTCGCATACTTGCTTGATCCAATGGCAGATAAAATGGAGTCGTTTGGTGTGCCTCGATTGCTTACCGCTTTAACTGTAAGCTTATTTGCATTATTTGTTTTGTTGACTGCTGCAATATTAGTTATTCCTATTATTTTTGATCAAATTAATCAGATAATCGGATTTATTCCCTATATCACTAATGAAATTTATTTAGTGATGCAAAAGGGTTTTAAGGTACTAAATTTAGGGGAAGTGGAAGATATTGATTTGGTGAATCTAAGTAAGAATTTAAATGAAGTTTCACCTATATTTGCTAAATCAATATTTAATTCATCATTTGCAATATTAGATTTTATATTCTTATTAATGGTTACTCCTATTGTCGCTATATACCTTTTGGTGGATTGGGATAAAATAATTAAGGAAGTAGAAAAGGTTATACCAAGACGTTGGGAGCCCACTATTTCCCAAATTGTTATTGAAATGCATAAAACTGTAGCATCATTTCTTAGAGGTCAGTTTAGTGTTTGCATAATTTTAGCTATATTTTACGCCACATCTTTGACTGCCTTGGGTTTAGAATACGGTTTATTAGTAGGCTTATTTTCGGGGCTAATTTCCTTTATACCCTTAATTGGTGCAATTCTTGGTGGTTTGGTAGCTTTGGTGGTTTCTCTGGCTCAATTTTGGCAAACCCCAGAATGGGTTGGTGTAGTTTTAATTATTTTTCTTTTCGGACAAGTTCTGGAAGGCAACCTTTTAACTCCTAGGTTAGTTGGAAAATCTGTTAAGCTTCACCCTTTATGGATAATTTTCAGTGTTACTTGCTTCGGATCTTTAATGGGTTGGGTTGGTGTAATTTTAGCTGTCCCATCCGCAGCTTGTATAGCTGTTTTAGTTCGATTCTCTTTAAAGATTTATTTCGAAACTGACTTTTATAAATCTTAATCAATTTAAGGATCTAAATTGAATTCTGAACAATTAGTTTTTAATCTTGGCGAGAAGAAAATGATGGGCAGGGATCAGTTTTTTAGATCCCAGTCGAATGAACTAGCACTTAGCATTATAGAAAATTATCCGAAGTGGCCTAAAAACAGGTTAGTTTTAGTGGGGCCAAAGGGATGTGGCAAAACTCATATATCATCAATATTTTCGAACGAACTGGATGGGGTTATGTGTTCTGCTGTGGATTTTAAACTACAAAAAATACAGAATTTAAATAATAATGTAACAGTAATTCTTGAGGATTTAGATCAGTTAGAAAATTTGGATGATGAAGCGGCTAGAATTGTTGAGGAAGAAATTTTCCACTTACTAGTGAAATTTGAAAATAATAATTTTAGAATATTAGTTACTGGATGCAATAGCCCTTCTCTCTGGCGAATAAATTTACCAGATTTAAGCTCACGTTTGAAGACATTTCCTGTAGCAAGGATTGATAATCCGGATGACAAACTTTTCTTGAACCTCATTTTAAAATTTTTTTCTGAAAAGCAACTAAATGCTAGTTCGTCTGTGATAAATTTTATCGCCCCACGTATAGAGCGAACCTATTTATCAGCCAGGAACTTTGTTGAAGAAGTTGATGCTAAGGCATTAAAAGATAAGCGTGAACTTACTTTGGCTTTGGTTAAAAGTGTGCTAGGAGAATCTGATTAATTGTAAGCAAAAAATTTTAGTGTCTTTAGATAATTTTAATAAGCGATTTGAGAATGGATAGTATTGCGGACTTTTTGACAAAAAACTATTCTGTATCTCCTTCAAATACAAGGATCTCCTTAAAATCTAAGAACAGATTCTTTAATCGAGAATTGTCCTGGATATCATTTAACTGGAGAGTATTACAGGAGGCAGAAAATGAAAATGTACCCTTAATGGAGAGGGTAAAATTTTTATCCATTTCAGCAAGTAATTTAGATGAATTTTATACTGTTAGAGTTGCTGGAATAAAGGAAATGGTTAGGAAGAGAATAAAAATTCAAAGTGATGATGGCCTTTCGCCCCTAGAGCAATTAAGAGAAATTAATTACCAGGCTAAGGAGTTAATTAGTCATCAGCAGGTAGTTTGGAAGAGTTTGGTAGCTGAGCTTAGAAAGGAAGGAATAGGTTTTTTAGCCATAGATGAGCTCACTAAGAAAGACGTTAGATTCTTGGAAGAGAAATTCTTGAAAGATATTTTTCCTGTTTTGTCACCAATGGCAATAGATCCGGCACATCCTTTTCCATTTATTGCTTCAGGTGGTTTCGCTCTTGCACTTTCGCTTAAAGGCGAAAATTCTGATGAGCGCTTAGATATTATATTGCCCGTTCCTGCCCAGATAGATAGGTTTCATAGGTTGGAAGAGAATAAAGTTGATAGGTATAGATTTATTCTTATGGAAGACATACTTAGCTTATTCATAAAAAATATTTTTCCTGGGTATAAATTAAGCGGTAAATTTAGCTTTAGACTATTAAGAGATAGCGATCTAGAAGTAGAAGAAGAAGCTGAGGATCTTGTAAGGGAATTTGAAACAGCACTAAAGCGGCGACGTAGAGGTGAAGTGATTAGAATGAAGGTATCTTCAGAATTTCCTGTGGAGCTCCTTGAGTTGGTTTCTTCATCTATTGGTGTTTCCAAGCACGAGATAGTAACGGTGGATGGCTTGGTTGGAATGACGGATTTACATGATCTGCAAATTTCAGAACGTTCAGATTTAATTTGGCCAGAGTTTAAGCCTAGGCTGCCGGAAAGAGTTGAAGATTATGACGGTGACATTTTTTCAGCAATTAAGAAAAAAGACATGCTATTGCATCACCCATACGAGACCTTTGAAACCGTAATTAACTTCATAGAGCAAGCAGCATCTGATCCAAATGTTTTGGCAATAAAACAAACACTTTACCGAACAAGCTGGGATAGTCCTGTAGTGAAGGCTCTTTGCGAAGCTGCAGAAAATGGAAAATATGTTACCGCATTGGTAGAATTGAAGGCAAGATTTGATGAGGCTACGAATATTCGACAATCTAGGGCGCTGGAGAGGGCAGGAGCTCAAGTAGTTTACGGTTTTATTGATTGGAAAACGCATGCAAAAGTTTCTACTGTTGTTAGGAGAGAAGGTCAAAATTTAGTCACTTACACGCACATTGGGACCGGAAA
The DNA here is from genome assembly GCA_902533625.1 of uncultured Alphaproteobacteria bacterium. Classification (GTDB taxonomy): domain Bacteria; phylum Pseudomonadota; class Alphaproteobacteria; order Rhodobacterales; family Rhodobacteraceae; genus CACKLF01. The sequence goes on from CACAMI010000006.1 coordinate 32,609, forward strand.
TTACCACCCTGTAAATGCAAAGATTTATACTGACTTAAGTTTATTTACATGTGATGAAGCGTTAGGTAGTGATGCCAATAAAGTATTTAATTATGTATCTGGTTATGCTCCACCTTTAGAGTTAGAAAATTTGAGAGTCTCTCCGCTAAACTTAAAATCAACCTTAATTGAAAATATAAGAAATGAAATCAAGCATAAGAGGGCTGGTAAACCTGGGGTTATATGGGCAAAACTAAACTCTCTAATCGAACCAGATATCATTGATTGCCTTTATGAGGCTAGTAATGCAGGAGTGCAAATAAACCTAATAGTTAGAGGAATTTGTGGATTGAGACCTGGTATCAAAGATTTATCTGAGAACATAAGAATTAAATCGATAATTGGAAGATTCTTAGAGCATTCTAGGATTGCTTGTTTTGGAAATGGCTACGGTCTTCCTTCTAAAGAAGCAAAGGTTTATATTTCTTCTGCTGATTGGATGAGCAGAAACCTTACCAGAAGAGTAGAAACATTAGTTGAAATTAAGAATAAAACTGTGCATGCACAGATTGTGGATCAAATTATGGCAGCTAATTTAGCAGATACTGAACAAAGTTGGGTTTTAGATTCTGAAGGTATCTATCACCGCGGTACCTCTCCAGATACCAAGGATAAATTTAACTGTCATGAATTTTTTATGAAAAATCCATCAATGTCTGGTCGAGGTAAAACAGGTGGAAATGATGTGCCTAAATTAAAAAATCTAATTTAATAAAATCCTAATTATCTAAAAATGCTGATATCAAACCAAAAGTTTAGCCGAACAGAAACATTTAAAACAGCAATAATTGATATTGGCTCAAATTCTGTAAGGATAGTCATTTTAAAAGGTCTCAAGCGATCTCCAGAATATTTTTATAACGAAAAAGTTATATGCAAGTTGGGGTTTGGAGTGAAGGCAAAGGGATTTCTGAACCCAGAAGGAATTTCGCTAGCTTTTAAGACACTTGCAAGATTTTCCTTACTCATATCAAAAATGAAAGTTGATATGACTATTGGTGTTGCGACGGCAGCTGTCAGAGAGGCTAAAGATGGTCAAGAATTTTTGGGAAAAGTGAGTAAGGAAACAGGAATTCCATTTAGAGTTTTGTCAGGTCTGCAAGAAGCAAAATATTCTGCTAAGGGTGTTTTGTTTGGTTGGCCAAAAGCTAATGGACTTGTTTGTGATATTGGGGGACTTTCTGTGGAGTTTTGTGAAGTATTAAAAGGAGAAATCCTTAGTGCTCAATCTGTTAATCTTGGTCCATTAGCCTTTGCAAACGAAAAAGAAATGGAAGGGCAGAAAAGATCATTTAAGCACAGTTTTAAAAACATAAACAGTAAACTGACCAGAAAAAATAAGAGCGTGTTTTTAGTAGGAGGTGCCTGGAGAGCTCTAGCTAAGGTGGATATGGAGTTGAAAGGCTATCCATTAAAAATTCTTCATGAATACCGAATGCGATCTAAAGAGATGGAGGAGACTGCATCTTGGTGTCTTTCCCAATCTGAAGTTGAAATCATCAAGAGGACAGGATTATCTAAAGCTAGAGTGTCTTCTATCAAACATGCTTGCCGAGTAATACTAGATTTAATCATAATTTTAAAGCCAGATAAATTTTTTGTTTCTTCATATGGTTTAAGGGAAGGGCTATTTTTTGAAAAATTGGACAAATGTGTGAAGGTTCAAGACCCTTTAATCGAAGTCTCTTTAGATTATGAAAAAAGCTCAGCGCGGTTCCCTGGTTTTGGAGTAGAACTCTATGATTGGGTATTACCAATTTTTTCAAAATTAACCAAGCTGGAGCAGAAGGTAATTCTATCTGCTTGCTTATTGCATGATACTATTTGGTTTGCTCACCCAGATTACAGATCGGAATTATGTGTGGAAACTATAACGCGAGCAAATATGGTAGGAATTGATCATAGTGGGCGACTTTTTTTAGGGCTAGCCTTAGCTTTTCGTTATAAGGGCGGAACTCAAATTTCTGAACTTCCGACTTTTAGAATTTTACGTAAGAGAGATAAGGAAAAAGCAATTATACTTGGCAAGGCAATGCGATTAGGCGCTTTACTTTCTGGATCTGCTCTAGGCGGCTTAACAAAAGCCAAGCTTAGTGTCTCTTCTAAGGAACTTGTTTTAATGATTGATGAAGATGCTAAGGCATTGGCAGGTGGGATAGTGAAAAAAAGACTAGTGTCTTTAGGGGATGCATTGAATTTAAAGGCAAAACTAGTTATTGAGAATGTGTGACTGACAACTTTTTAGTAAGATATTATATCACATTGGGGGTGGAATGCGGCTAACAAAATATTTTTTACCTGTAGCGAAAGAAGTACCGGCGGAAGCAAAAATTGCAAGCCATCGTTTAATGCTTCGAGCAGGAATGATTAAGCAAGCTTCGGCTGGCATATATTCATGGTTGCCACTAGGGTTTAGAGTCTTAAAGAAAATTGAAACGATTGTAGAAGAGGAACAGGTTAAGGCCGGCCATATTCCAATGCTAATGCCTACCATACAGCCAGCTGAACTATGGAAAGAAAGTGGTAGGTATGAAGATTATGGGAAAGAAATGCTCAGAATTAGAGACAGGCAGGAACGGGATTTACTATATGGGCCAACTAATGAAGAACAAATAACAGACATTTTTAGAGCACATATTTCTTCATATAAGGAACTACCTAAGACACTATTCCATATTCAATGGAAATTTAGAGATGAGATGCGACCGAGATTTGGAATTATGCGGGGTAGAGAGTTTTACATGAAAGATGGTTACTCGTTTGACATTGATAAGGATAGTGCAATTCACTCCTATAATAGACATTTGGTTAGTTATCTTAAGACGTATGAAAGATTAGGGTTAAAGGCAATTCCAATGAGAGCGGACACCGGCCCGATAGGGGGAGATTATAGTCATGAATTTCTTGTTTTGGCTGAAACAGGCGAAAGCAATGTATTTTATGACCGGACGGTTGCTGAGTTGTCATTGGGCGCAGAAGATATTAACTATGAAGATCCAGAGAGCATACAGGGAATTGTCAATCAATTTACCAAATATTATGCCCGTACCGAGGAGACACATGACAAGAAAATGTTTGAGGACCTAAATGTTGATTTGAGACAGGCTGGTAAAGGAATAGAAGTTGGACAAATTTTTTACTTTGGTACTAAATATTCTAAAACTATGAATGCTAGAGTTAATTTGCCTGATGGTTCTAAAGTGCCTGTTGAGATGGGAAGCCATGGTATAGGTGTGTCTAGGCTGGTGGGAGCAATAATAGAAGCAAACCATGATGAGAAGGGAATAGTATGGCCTTTATCGGTAGCTCCCTTTAAGATAGGAATAGTGAACGTGAAGCAATCTGACAAAGAAACAAGTGATTTTTGTGAAAAGCTTTATACAGCTATAAACAATATGGGCTTAGAAGTCCTGTATGACGATAGGGAAGAAAGGGCGGGTATAAAGTTCAATACTATGGATCTAATCGGTGTTCCATGGCGCATAACAGTCGGACCTAGAGGTGTAGAGGTTGGTAAGGTTGAGCTAACTAGCCGAAAATCTAGTGAGAGTGTAGAGTACAGTTTGGAACAAGTATTAAATAGGTTGCAGTCTCTGGACTAATAGCACGATTTTGGGGGTAAAATTTGGGAAAAGGTTCTGTTAAACGAGCAGGATTGTTTGCTTTAAATTATGAGCTAAGAATTGCATTTAGATATCTTTTTGCAAAAAGAAGTGAGGGCGGCTTATCTGCAGTTGCTTGGTATTCACTTATTGGAGTAACATTAAGTGTTGCTACCCTGATAGTAATACAAGCTGTGATGATTGGCTTTCGAGTAGAGTTTGTTTCAAAAATCTTGGGAGCAAACTCACATTTAAGTGTTTATTCTGATTCTTTTATAAAAGAAAAAAGACAAGGGCTTAATAAAGAGCTCCAAGAAATTATTTCTGAAAAACTTAAGCAGGTTGATTCTGTAATAAATACAATGCCAATAATTATGGAAACAGTTATGGCGTCCAGTACCTCAGGAAACGCTGGAGTACAAGTATTTGGAATCCAAGAAGAGGATCTTCTTAAGCTGCCCCTCCTGATCAATCCAGAAAACACTCAAGGGGACATAAAAAAATTTAGTGACGGGATTGCTATTGGATCTTCTTTAGCACGGCAGTTGGGCGTTAAAGTGGAATCAAACATAAGATTAGTTTCTCCTTCTGGTGCAAAAACAGTATTTGGGGTTACTCCAAGGGCAATGGATTTTAAAGTTTCCTACATCTTTACTGTTGGAAGATACGATATTGATAGCACAAGAATTTATATGCCCATGAGTGAAGCAAAATTTTTTTTTAATAGAAATAATTCTGTGGACAGGATTGATGTTTTGGTAGATCAACCAAATACAATTGAATCAATTTCCGACGAAATAAATCTGAATTTAATGGAGATTAAAGGGAATAAGTTTGTTGTTTGGGATTGGAAACAAGCATCAAATTCTTTCTTATCTGCTTTAGATATTGAAAGAAAAGCAATGTTTGTAATCTGGTCTCTAGTTGTTCTTATTGCGGCGTTGAACATAATTTCCGGTCTTGTAATGATGGTAAAGAATAAGACGCAGGATATTGCAATACTTAGGACAATTGGGTTTTCTAGATCTTCTATAATGCGTATTTTTTTTATTGCAGGTTCCTTAATCGGTATCATTGGAACTATATTAGGAGTCATTTTAGGTTGCCTTTTTTCTTCATATTTGCATGAAATTCAAAATCTAGTTGAATTTATTTTTGGTGGAACTGTTTGGGATCCACAGGTGCGATATTTAACAAAAATTCCTGTGAAATTACGCATAAATGATATCCTTTCAGCTACTTCTATAGCTCTGGTAATATCTCTATTAATTACTATCTTGCCGTCATATCGCGCGGCAAGCTTAAATCCAATTGAAGGTTTGAGGCATGGCTAGATCTGTTTTAAAATTTAAGAATATATTGAAGTTCTACAATCAAAATTTACCAAACCAGGTAGATGTTCTTAAGGGAGTGGATTTTTCCCTTAATGCTGGAGAGATGGTTGGCTTGATCGCTCCATCCGGCAGTGGGAAAACTACTATGCTTAATATAGCAGGTTTGCTAGATAGCCCTTCCTCTGGTACAATAGAGATTAATGGCAGTAAGGTTTTCCATATGGCAGATGGAGCCAAAAGGCAAATTAAACTTTCAGACAAATTAGCTACTAATTTAAGAAGGGACCTTATAGGTTTTGTTTACCAGTTCCATCACTTACTTCCTGAGTTTACAGCTTTAGAAAATGTTGAATTGCCCAAACTACTTGTCGGGAAGTCATCCAGGCGAGCTAAAACTGAAGCTGAAGAATTATTGCATTCTGTTGGCTTAGAAAATCGGTTACTTCACAAACCAAGTCAACTTTCGGGCGGTGAACAACAAAGAGTAGCTATATGCAGGGCTCTAGCAAATAATCCAAAAATCCTTCTAGCAGATGAACCTACTGGTAATTTAGATTCGGATACATCTAAGGAAGTCTTTAGTATATTAACTGAGACCGTAAAAAGAAATGGGATGGCAGCTATTATAGCAACGCATAATACAGAATTTGCCTCAAAATTAGATAGAATTATTAGGATCGAATCGGGTAAGTTGGTTTAGCTTTATATAGGGTTACACATGTTTTGCACCATGACCCACTCAAGCCCAGAAATTTGTGTTGGTATTTTAAAAGATTTTATTTCCTTAAGGGTATCAATCTTTTGTATAGTGAGTTCGTTTAAGATTTTTGGATCCCAATCTATGGATGTTCCAGAAATATATTTTAATAGAGATAAAATAGATTGACTAGAAAAAAAAGTTTTTAGAGGAATGTTGATTTGATTGGCTTTATCAGCAAGAAAAAGGAATTCTGAAATTTCAAGAGGATCCTTAATATCTGAGATGAATTTTTTTGTTAAGATGATTTGCCCGTCCGGTAGGACAAAAAACTTGTTTTCTGTTGAACTTAAAATAATAATGTCATTTATATTGTTATACTTTTCTACAAGTTGGTCTAAAATTTTCTGACCTTCAGGTATAATACATTTCCGACCAAGTGGGTTATCTTTAGACTCAATTAATTTCTCAAAAATTATAGAAGTTTTGCCATTTGGGGTTATAGAAGTAGCAATTCCTATTAAAATATTTTTTGAATTTAGTAACAAAAATAAGGTTACGAAAAGAGAAATTATAATAAAAAAAATAGTCCTAAAATTTTTGTGGTCATAGGTAGGAGCTTGGATAACTTTCTTCAATTGTTCAATCATCTCTTCATCAGAGATTGTAAGTTTTTCTATCCCGTCTTCGTCAGGAGAGAAGGTTACTTGACCATCAGGAAGTGTATTAACGGAAATGCTAGGGAAGGACCATTGTGCAACTATTGACTCGTTTATATCTCTTAAAAGCAAGGTTGACTTGCCGAAAGAGACGACAACTTGCTCCTCTGGTTTCTCACTGCTTTCCTGCCAAACACCAAAAGTTTCAAATTTGGTATATTCGATTTCTTGGCTCATAAATCTTTATTTTTTTATATCAGGATGATGGTAACCAAGATCTTTAAGAATATTCCGCAACTCCATTTTAGATATTTTTCCGGTGGCAGTATGAGGTATATTATCCATGAAAATTACATCATCTGGAACCTGCCATTTGGCTACACGTTCAGAAATTTTTTTGATTATGTCTTTTGGATCTGGTTTGCTGCCTTCTTTTGAGACGACTACTATTACTGGACGCTCGTCCCATTTTGGATGAGCAACACCTAGTGCTGCAGCTTCTGCAACTTTATCATGAGCAATAGCAGCATTTTCAAGTTCAATTGAAGATATCCATTCTCCGCCAGATTTTATGACGTCCTTTGATCTATCCGTTATTCTCATGTATCCGTTTTTATCAATGGTTGCTACATCTCCAGTATCAAACCATCCATCCTTATCGACAGCCAATTTATCTTCTTTATGATAATTATTTACCACTGCGGCTCCTCTGGCCCAAAGTTTTCCGGATGCTTTGCCGTCCCAGGCCAATACTTTCCCATCGTCGTCAGTTATTTGTAGCTGTACAGAAAAAGGTGAATGGCCAGTGGTTTCCTGAATGTCAACTCTTTCACTCGAGGGTAAAGACATAACTTCAGGTTTAAATGAGCATATGGTTCCGAGAGGAGACATCTCTGTCATTCCCCACGCATGTAGAACTTGGACCCCATATTTGTTTTGAAATTTTTCTATTACAGCTCTAGGACAAGCCGAACCTCCTATCACTACTCGTTTAAGAGTACTTAATTCCAAGTTATTTGAATCCAAATAATTAAGCAATAAGAGCCAAACTGTAGGAACAGCCAAAGTAATGGTTACTCCTTTCTCTAACATTTCATATAACGCTTCTGGTGTCATTTCACGACCCGGTAGAACCAGAGAACTACCAGAAAGTGGTGCCGAATATCCAACAGACCACCCGTTAGCATGAAAAAGGGGCACAACAGGCATTACCCTATCATTGCTTGAAAGATTAAGCATATCTGGATTTGTTACTGTTAGAGCATGCAACACATTTGACCTATGCGTGTATGTTACGCCCTTAGGATTCCCTGTTGTTCCAGATGTATAACAAATTCCACATGGTTCCCGCTCATCACCAGAAACCCATTCAAAATCACCAGATTGCTCCCTTAACAGGTCCTCATAACATAGAGTATTTTTCAGACTGGTTTCTGGAATATTTTTCCTATCGGTTAATATGATGACCGTTTGAATTTTAGGACAGCTGTCTATTATCTTTTCAATTACTGGCACTAAATCTAAATCAACCATTAATATTTTGTCTTCCGCATGGTTGATTATATAGATTAATTGTTCTGCAAAAAGTCTCGGGTTAAGGGTGTGATTTATCGCACCTGATCCTGGGATACCAAACCAAACCTCCATATGTCTGGCTGTATTCCAAGCCATCACACCAATGGTATCACCTTTTTTTACGTCCAAAGATATTAAAGCCTGAGATAATTTTTTTGCTTGCTTATGTATGTGTTTCCAAGTTGTCTCAGTTATAGGACCTTCAACGGTTCTACTAATGATTTTCCTTTCAGGGTGGTATAGAGCAGCGTGATCGATTATTTGAGATACTCTTAAAGGGAAATCTTGCATCGTCTGCATTTTATTCTCCAGGCTATTTTCTGACAAAATGAAAATAGCACTCGAGATAGGAATTAAAAAGTATAAATTGATAAAAGAATAATAAAAAATTAACTTAAATCATGATTTTAAATGAAAATTTTAAGGGTGGCTTATTAATTACTTCAGGAATGCTTATTTTAGCAATCACTGATAATTATGTACGATTTATTTCTGAAGATATTGGACTTTGGCAGTTTCACTTAATTCGTAGCCTAATAGCAGTTCCAGCTATGATTTTATTTGCAAATTTAAGATCATATGATTTTTGGCCTAAAAATTTTAAATTAGTTGCTCTTCGTACTGCTATTCTAGTTTTGGCTATGTTTATATACTTTGGATCCCTTGCATTTTTCCCAATATCTCAGGTAGCAGCAGGTTTGTTTACATCACCAATCTTTGTAATTATTTTTTCGGTATTTTTCTTGGGGGAGCGCCTTTATTTTTCTAGAATAGTTGCAGTTTTTCTAGGTACAGTGGGTATATTTATAGTACTCGGTATAAACGTGCTCGATTTATCATTTCTGAGTATTATTCCAATAGCGTCGGGTGCATTTTATGCGTTAGCTTCACTGGCACTTAGGCGGTGGTGTTATAATGAAACGGCAACTTCTATTATGTTAATTTTTTTCTTGGGAATGGGAATTGTTGCTGCAATAATCACTTTTCTTATTGAAATTAACCAATTTTTTGAAATTTTTATGATTTCCAAAACTTTTCTAACTTTTCCTTTAAAAATACCTTCAGAAGAGACCGTTTATATTATCATTGGTCATGCAATAGGCTCAATTTTAGGGGGTATTTTAATTACAGCAGGATACCAAAAAGGCGAGACCAGCTTTGTTTCAGTATTTGAGTACTCGTTCTTATTGTTTGTTACTTTATGGGCCTATATGTTTTTTGCAGAATTTATTTCTAGTATTGTATTATTTGGAATGACTTTAATCGTGATTTCTGGCTTTTTAATTTCTTTATCTGAGAGGAAAAATAATTTCTCTCAATTTGAGACCTGAGCTTTCTATTTTAGGTGGTTTTTCCGTCAGGGAACCTGGTATAAAAAGTTTGATTTTTATTTATTAAATCAGTAAGTAAATAGGGAGGAGAAAATCTACTGCCATGGTTTGACTCAAGAGACTTACATATCTTGACTGCTTCTTTTGCTCCTATTAAATCGAGCCAACTTAATGGTCCACCTGCCCACGGTATGCAACCCCAACCTAATATTGCCCCTACGTCACCTTCTCTAATATCAGTTAGCACCCCATCCTCTATGGCTCTCACTGCTTCCAAAGCTTGAATCATTGCCAGTCTATTCTTAACCTCTGAAACATCTGATTGTACTTTACTTGGTTCCCAATGATCCCGAAGACCTTCCCATATACCTAAGCGCTTTCCTTTTTCATTATAAGAATAAAATCCGGCATTTGATTTTTTACCAAGCCTGCCTGTATCGTACAATATTTTTAAGACTTCATCAGTTGCTCCCCCTTCATACATATTTCCAAGAGCTTCTTTTGTTTCTTTCGCAATTCTTACACCTAAGTCAATTGACGTCTCATCAATAAGTTGGAGCGGACCCACTGGCATTCCTAATTGTCTGGCAGCATTTTCGATTAAGGCAGGCTCAATCCCTTCACCTATCATTCTAACGCCTTCGTTTATATAAGGAATGATGCATCTATTCGCATAAAAGAATCTTGCATCATTGACTACTATTGGGGTCTTACGTATTTGTTTTACAAAATCCAAAGCTGTTGCAACGGCTTTTTCTCCTGTTTCTTTGCCTTTAATAATTTCCACCAGTGCCATTTTATGAACAGGACTAAAAAAATGGATCCCTATAAACTCAGCCTTTGAAATGCTGGCTTCCGCTAATTTCCCTATTGGAAGTGTAGAAGTGTTTGTTGCAAAAACAGTACCTTCGTCAAGGTATTCTTGAGCTTTTTTTGTGGCCAGTTCTTTTACTTGTGTATCTTCAAAAACAGCTTCTACAACAAGATTGGAGCCTCTTAAAAGGCTGTAATCTTCTGTTGCGGTAATTCTTCCAAGAATACTTTCCTTCTTTTCATTAGATATTTTTCCTCGCTTTATACCTTGGTCTAGAATATTTGTAATACTCTCCATTCCCTTGCTCACACTTTCTTGGTTTTGGTCAATCAAAACCACGTCCATGCCACTGCTCGCGGAAACGTATGCAATGCCAGCACCCATCATACCGGCGCCCAAAACTCCCAATTTTTTGACATTTTGATTTGGAACCTGTGATGGCCTAGTGGCCCCTTTATCTAGGGCGGTTTTATTTAAAAACAGGGACCTAATCATATTTGAAGTATTTTCCTGTCCGAGAATATGAGTAAACCATCTCGCTTCAATTTTAAGAGCTGTATCAAATGGTACTAGGCTTCCTTCGTAGGCAACTGATAAAAGGGCTTTGGCTGCTGGATAGACACCTTGTGTTCTACTGTTTACCATTGCTGAGGCACCAACAAAGGTCATAAAACCAGAGGGATGATAGGGATTTCCTCCAGGCATTTTGTAACCTTTTTTATCCCAAGCCTTAACTAGTTCATCCTCATCAGCTTCCAAGATCCACTTTTTCGCTGATTCTAATAACTTTTCCGGCTCCACGATTTCATCCACCAGCCCTGCCGCTCGTGCCGCTTTTGGATTAAGCATCTTTCCTTCCAATAATAACGGAGAAGCAGCCATTGCTCCAAGCATTCTTACTAGTCTGGTAGTTCCACCAGCTCCAGGGAATAAGCCAACTAATATTTCAGGTAGCCCTACTTTTGCTCTTGGACTATTTGCAAGAAAACGTTTGTGGCATGCTAGGCCTATTTCTGTTCCTATCCCTGCAGAGAGGCCAGGGCAAGCCCAAGCGACTGGCTTGCCACCTTTATTTGTTTTGGGATCCATGCCAGCTTGCTCTAGTTTACGTAATTTATTATGCATGGTCATGATGAATTTAAAGACTTCCTGAGAAGGGTTATCCACCTTTGTGTTTCTTAGATTTGAAAGAGTGGACAAATCCATTCCTCCAGCAAAATCCTTTTTTCCAGATGTTACTATAATTCCCTTAATCTCTTTATCATCTACAGCTTTATCAATTAGATCATAAAATTCTTGTGAGCCTTTCTGAGTTAAAACGTTCATAGATTTGGATTTAATATCCCAAAGTATTGTAGCAATCTTGTCTGAATCTACTGATAATGAAAATTCTTCCATTTAATTATCCTTTTAAGATGTTAAACTTATACCAGTTCAATTATTGTTGATGCCCCCATACCAGAAGCTACGCAGAGAGTGGCTAAGGCAGTGCTTTTGCCTGTGCGCTCTAGCTCTTCCAAAGCTGTGCCTAAAATCATTGTACCGGTGGCTCCCAGTGGGTGGCCCATTGCGATAGCTCCCCCATTAACATTGACTTTGCTATGGGAAACATTGAATTCTTCGAGAAACATAAGTACTACTGAAGCAAAAGCCTCATTCACTTCAAAAAGATCTATGTCTCCGATACTCATTCCGGCTGATGCCAAGACCTTTTTTGTAGCTGGAACTGGTCCTGTAAGCATAATGGTTGGATCTGTACCCACCTTTTCAGAAGCTAAAATTCTAGCTCTTGGTTTTAGGGAATTTTTTTCCCCAAATTCCTTTGTCCCTACTAGTATGCCTGCCGCACCATCCACTATTCCACTAGAATTGCCTGCGTGATGTACATGGCTTATTTTTTCCAATTCAGGATATTTTAGTTTTGCAACATTATCGAATCCAGGCATAACTTCCCCCATTTCTGCAAAGCTTGCCTTGAGAGATCCAAGAGACTGCATATCTGTGTTTGGCCGCATAAATTCATCATGGCTTAAAATTTCAAGGCCATTTACATCTGTCACTGGCACCACTGATTTAGAGAAGTACCCATTTTCCCAGGCATTTTTCGCCCGTTTCTGGCTTTCTACGGCGTATAAGTCAACATCATTTCGAGAAAAATTATACTTTGTAGCTATTATATCTGCTGAAATGCCTTGAGGAACAAAATAGCTTTCAAAAGTTAATGTTGGATCTACGGCAATAGCTGCCCCATCAGATCCCATAGGTATTCGGCTCATCATCTCAACTCCACCTGCTACATATGCACCTCCAGTTCCTTTGGTTTGATTAGCAGCTAAATTGACTGCCTCCAACCCGCTTGCACAAAAGCGATTAACTGATAGGCCGGGAGTGCTCTCATCCCATTTTGCGTGAAGTACGGCTGATCTAGCTAGGCAACCACCTTGTTCTCCTACTTGAGTGACGTTACCCCATATAACGTCACAAACTTCCTTGGTATCTAGCTCATTTCTCTTTTCTATTTCCTTCAACACACAGCTTGAAAGTGCAACGGATGTGACTTCATGTAAACTTCCGTCCTTCCGACCCTTGCCTCTTGGAGTTCTAATAGAGTCGTAAATAAAAGCTTCTGCCATATTTCTCTCCTTATCTTTTTATTGGATGGCCTGGCATAAGATCATAGGGATGTTGCCAGTTTCTAAGTTTACTTATTCGGTTTCTCCAGCTAATTACATTTGGAAAAGGACTCATGTCAAAATCAAATTCCTCTGTGAAAAATATGTAGCCTGCAATTGAAAGATCAGCTATCGAGACGTTATCGCCTACAACAAACTCTCGATCTACAAGATGGTTATTTAAAATTTTCAAGGATGCACTTGCTCGGCCTAGTAGGAAATCTATTACTGATTGATTTCTTTTTGCCTCAGGTAGGAATAGTGACATAAATCTGCCAGTTGCCAAATTAGGTGTCAATTTATAATTATCCCAAAGGAGCCACCTGCTTATCTCCAGTTTTAAATCGCTGTTATTTGTGGTGAATAGTTCAGTCTTTAATGAAAGGTAATGCAAAATAGCTCCCGATTGAGAAATATTTTTATCTTGATCAACTAATACTGGCACCTCACCCATTACGTTTATTTTTTTGAATTCCTCTGATCGAGTTTCGCCATTGAAAAAATCTACAAAAACTGGATCCCAATCTAACTCTGCTAATGATAAAAACAGTGCCGCCTTATATGCATTGCCGGATTGAGCAAAGCAATAAAGTTTAAATTGTTCAGTCATAATTAGTTCCCTTTTTTCTATAATATTAAATTTTCTTAACTGAGAAATGGAGAATAATTAAAAATCTTCAACTCTAAGTTCCATCATGTCTTTGGATCCATTCAAAACACGCTCTTTTCGTAAACTAGTCTCGGGAAGGTGCCTCCTAAAAAAGTATCTTCCAGAAGAAACTTTTGCATTTAATAACGGGTCTTCTTTCTTGGATTGAGCAAGTTCATCCAGGGCTACTTTAACCATTTGAGCCCACATAAATCCGAGAGCGAGATATCCCATCAGGTGCATAAAATCAGTTGCTCCAGCCAATGCCTGATTTGGGTTATTTAATCCTTCTTTCATAAAAAATTCTAAACATTTTTCTGCATCCTTAAGTGCATTATTTAATGGAGTTATAAAATTTTCTGCAATTCTATCATCTTCTTTATTTTCGCTAATAAAATCCTTTATTTCTTTTAAAAATCTGACTGTATGCTTCCCTCCATCAGATGATAATTTTCTACCAACAAGATCTAAGGCCTGAATGCCATTGGTTCCTTCGTAAATCATGGCTATTCTAGCATCTCTTGCAAATTGACTCATGCCCCATTCTTCAATATAGCCGTGACCACCAAAAACTTGCTGAGAATTAATAGTGCTTTCAAATCCCTTGTCTGTAATAAATCCTTTTACAACTGGGATTAGTAAACTTGCCAAACCTTCACTTTCTTTGTCACCCTCACGTTCTGCAAAATCCAGCATTGTTGCACACCACAGAGCCAGAGCTCTAGCTGCTTCAATAAACACTTTTTGGTCCATTAATGTTCGTCTAATGTCTGGGTGTTGGATTATAGGGTCAGCATTTTTTGATCCATCCCTTTTTGAAATATCTTTCCCTTGAAGTCTTTCTTTAGCATAGGCTGCAGCTCTTTGATATGCTGCCTCAGCCTGACCTATCCCCTGAAGCCCAACTCCCAATCTAGCCTCGTTCATCATAGTGAACATTGCTCTTAACCCTTTATTCTCTTCAGAGATCAAAAATCCCTTTGCTCCGTCATAATTCATTACGCAAGTAGAGTTTCCATGGATGCCCATTTTTTCCTCAATTTTACTCACTGATAATGTATTTCGTTCTCCTAAAGATCCATCTTTTTTTATAAGGAACTTCGGCACAATAAACATAGAAATTCCTTTTACTCCTTCAGGGGATCCGGGAATTTTAGCTAAAACAAGGTGAATTATGTTTTCTGATAAATCATGATCTCCCGCTGATATAAAAATTTTTTGCCCTGTGATTTGGTAGGATCCATCGTGGCTTTTTTGAGCCTTTGTTTTTATCAATCCTAAATCTGTGCCACAATGGGGCTCAGTCAAATTCATAGTTCCTGTCCATTTACAATTCACCAGATTCGGCAGATAAGTACTTTTTTGTTCCTTATTACCGTGTTGATAAATTGCTGAATAAGCTCCATGGGTCAGCCCATGGTACATATTTAAGGCCATATTCGCTGAACAAAACATTTCACCTATAACTAGGCTAATAACGTGAGGCATCCCTTGACCTCCAAATTCTGGATCGCAATCAATTCCTGTCCAGCCTCCAGAATTGACCTTTAAGAAAGCTTCTTTAAAGCCCTTAGGTGTCCTCACAACCCCATTATCAAGTGTGCAACCTTCTCTATCTCCTGAAATATTTATAGGAGCAAGTTCTTCCCTTGCTAGTTTTCCAGCTTCTTCAAAGATAGGTTTAGTGAAGTCTGGAGAGAGTTCAGAGTAGCCTTTTAGCTTCAAATTTTGAACTTTTAATAATTTATGAATAATAAATTGAAAATCATTTACTGGGGGTTCGTATAGGTGCACATGTTCTCCGTTATTTTAAAATTATTTTTCTAGTAATAGACACTCTGTTTAGTATTCATGTAGGAAAAATTAGGTTTTCTTGTCCAATCTATATTTTACTATTATCTAATAGCTGTGGTGTTAAGGTCAATAGTTTCAGAAATTTTTTTGAGTGTAAAATTTTTCCTCACTTTGATTTCTTTTTATCGAAAAAATACTAAGATAAAAAGCTTGGTGCAAGGAAATAAAAACAGTAAGAAAGAATTAGTGCAGGAATTGTACTTAAAAGCGTAGCAACCGCAGCTATCTTTGGGGAAATTGCTAGAGCAGGGAATAAGGCATCTCCGTCATTTGAAATTGCATTTCCTAGCAGTGCAGAAAACGGAATCAATCCATTTATATACATTGTAGTGACTAAAATTTGAGGGCCACAACCTGGAATTAGGCCAATAAGTACTGCTAAGAGTGGAAGAAGCCAGGCGACTGATTGAAAAAGGTTAACTAAATCTAGGCCTGTCCCATAAATTGTGTATTCGAAAGTTAAGAAGGCTAGAACCACCCAAGTCGAAATAAAGCAAGTTTCTTCAGTGGCTCGAATTTGGGCTGAGTCTTCTGGGTGTGTCATGTATTTAACCGGAGAAATTGACCATATTATCAATCCTAAAAATATACCACATTGCGCTATTATTGAGCTAAGAAAAGTAAAGCTTTCAGAAATTTCAATAAAAGAGAGTCTCATTATTCCAAAAATAAATCCAGGAAAAAATAAGATTATATATAGTCTATACTTAAAATTAGATTTCAAGATCCTTTTGATATTTAAAGAGCCTCGTTCAATTTTGTGGAACTTACTTTTATAAAAAAAATCAACTAAATAGCCACATATAATTCCCGCCAACCAACACATTGGCAGCAAAAATAGTGCCGTATCCGGTTTTTTTGCAATTAAAAGAAAGGCGGCATCTCCCATAGTTGAGGTGAGAGCTGCAACTACGGCTCCCAATGTGACACTGCCAGAATTATGTGCTGTGATTACTATCACTGCTCCCCCACATCCAGGCAAAGCACCCAGAAAACTTGATAGTGGAACTTGGAGATTTTTCTGCTTTCTCATCAATTGTCTTAGATCGATTTTAAATAATTGTTCTGCTCCGTAGAATACCAATAGTGTAAATGCCACAAATACGCTGACGCCAAGATATGCATCTTCAAGAGAAGTTAAAGTAATTTTGCCAATTTCACTGGGGTATAGAGAAAGGGCACCTAGCACAATAACAAGAGCGATGCGAGAATTAAAATAATTGTTTGGTGCCCAGTTCATTGACCTGCTTTCTAAATTCAAATTCAGCATTTCTCTATATTAAGTTTATCTATGGACTAATATTGCGAATGAGTTGCAATTACAATACGCAAATTGCGAATAATTCTCAATAGCAAAAATTACAATTATAAGATTAATTACCTCTGGAAAATTTTTTCATTAGGTTTATGACTATGAATTATAAGGAGCTTTATTTATGAAACTTGATGAAAGTGACCTCGCTGAACAGGTTATTGATTTTTTTAATAAGCTACCCTTTAACAAATTTATGGGCATATCACTCATAAGGATAGGTAAAGGCTCGGCTGAGATGATGGTAGATTATAATAATAATTTGATTGGAGATAGTGAAAGTAAAGTAATTCACGGCGGTGTGGTGACAACGTTACTAGATGCAGCCTGTGGAGCTGCGGTAATGTCAGCAGGAATGCCAAAAGTTCCTACAGCTACAATTGATCTTAGAATTGATTATATGCGTTCAGCCAAGCCTGGAAAAATGATTTTGGCAAAGGCTAATTGTTTCAGAATTACATCAAGTGTGGCTTTTGTGAAGGCAGATGCTACAGATGGAGTCGATGAAGTTCCTGTAGCATCAGCAAGTGGAGCATTTACTTCTCCAATCTAGGAAACTTATTTATTGAAAGGAATAGTTATTCCAAAGAAATCACACGAGGAAAGTACTCATATACTATATGATGTAGTTGATAGGATACCTTTTATAGATTTCTTAGGTGTCAAGTTTGACCTTTTTGAGGATAAGCTAACAGCAAGATTGCCTTTCAAGCCCGAGCTGATAGGAAATGGATTCATTAAGGCTCTGCATGGTGGAGCCATAGGTTCATTTTTAGAAACTGTGGCCATTGTTGAGTTAGCACATTATCTAAATATGAGTAAAAAAATCCCCCAGAAAATGGGGAAAATTAAATTACCTAAAACAATTGATTTTACTATAGATTATATGTATCCGGGCTTGGACCAAGACTCATTTGCTTTGGCCAAGGTGAATAGGGCTGGAAAAAGGTATGCATCAGTTTCGGTAAAGGCCTGGCAGGAAAATAAGGAAAAGCCTTTCGCTCAGGCAATCGGTCATTTTTTGGTTCCCAAAATAGATTTAAAATCGTGGGAAAATGAGACCAGATAGCAACATAAGTAATAGGCGATTTTTTGCTATTGCTGTTCCAATAATATTTGCAAACATTACAATTCCTATGATTGGTTTGGTTGATACAGCCGTCATTGGTCATTTAGGTTCTGCCGTTTTAATTGCTGGGGCAGGTATGGGTGCTGCTTTCCTCACTGGTGTTTATCATCTATTTAATTTTCTGACTACGGGAGTTTCTGCATTCACATCGCAGGCTAGAGGAAAGTCTGATCAGATAGAGGTTTTGGCCAACGGATTGAGGGGCATGCTTATGGGTTTGGTCTTGGGTCTTTGTATATTTATCGTACATAAGCCGCTATTTAATTTTATTTTTTTTATTAGTCCAGCAGAGGATTTGGTAAACGATATAGCTCATAGATATATCAGTATTAGGGTCTTTGCAGCTCCTTTTGCCTTGGCTAACTTTGCCTTTATGGGCTGGTTACTTGCTGTAGAGAAAAGCTTCACCGTTATGCTGATTCAATCTTCAGTAACATTAATGAATATTATTTTAGATCTCTTTTTCGTAATCTATTTAGAACTAGGTGTGCCGGGAGTGGCAATGGCCAGCGCAATTTCTGAAGCTTTTGGATTTTCTTTATCGCTTTTTTTCTGTAGGAAAATTTTTACAAAAAAATTGTTTATTGAAAGAAAGTTTATTTTTAATCTATCGAAGTGGCTAAAGATTCTAGGAGCAAACACCGATATCTTTCTTAGAACCCTACTTCTAGAGTGTGTAGCAATAAGCTATATAGTGATTGGCTCAACATTAGGGACCTTAACTCAAGCCACAAATCAAATACTATATCAATTTTTAAGTTTTTCCTCATATGCCTTAGATGGGTTCGCCTTTTCATCTCAGGTCCTTGTAGGAATTTCTTATGGTCAAAAAAGTTTATCCGATTTTAGAAAGGTTTTCGTAATGGGGCTGAAATGGGGTTTAGCCGGAGGGGGGTTCTTAACAGCTGTATTTTTAATTTTTGGGGAACACTTTGTGGACTTAATGACAGTGGCTGAAGATGTTAGAGAAGAGGCATATCACTTTTTATTTTTTATGGCCATCACACCTCTTACAGGAGTTTCTTCGTGGATCTTAGATGGTGTTTTTGTAGGTGCACTGGAAACAAAAAAAATGAGGAGGGCTATGCTTGAAAGTGTTATTTTTTACGGAATAGTTGCGGCTATTACAGTGCCAACATTTGGAAACTATGGTTTATGGTTATCTGTTTCAGGGTTATTTATTTGTAGAGCAGTTACGCTTTTGGTGCGTTATAGATCTTTAGAGACTTCCTTAAGTAAATTATAAAACTTAACTAAGCCATTTTTTGTGATCAATACCAGTTACTGATTTAATGCTTTGCACGCCATCTTTTTTCAATAATGTATCAAGGCTTCTAACAATTTCTTCAATTACTCCAATACCTTTATATCCAATTGCCGTATAAATTTGAAGAGCTGAAGCTCCAGCTTTGATTTTTTCATATGCGTCTTCTCCTGAGAAGATTCCGCCTACCCCAATCAAAGGGATTTCACCTGACGATATGCTAAAAAGTTCAGCTAATTTCTTTGTTGAAATAGAAAATATGGGCCTTCCAGACAAACCTCCTCTCTCATTCTTATTTTTACTATTGAGGTTATTTCTGGAGACGGTTGTATTTGTAGCAATTAGGCCATCTAATTTAAATTTAACTGATACTTCTACTATTTCTTCAAGTCTTTTAAGGTTTGTGTCTGGGTCAATTTTTAAAAATATTTTAATAGGTTTTGAAAATGAATTATTCATTTCACAAACAGCTGATAACAAATCTGTTAAATTGTTCTTACTTTGTAATGTCCTTAAATTGGGTGTGTTTGGTGACGAAATATTTATAGTGGCAAAATCAAAATGCTTTTCACATTTTTTAAGGACATTCACATAATCTTCTAATTTGTTTTCAGATTTTCTATTTGCTCCAATGTTTATCCCCACAATTCCAAGTGGACGAGCTTCACTCACGCGCTTTTGCACGGCATCTATTCCGTGGTTATTGAAACCTAATCTATTAATCAAACCTAAATCTTCCCATAGTCTAAAGACCCTTGGTTTTTGGTTTCCCTTTTGTGGTAGAGGTGTAATGGCTCCAATTTCAGTGAAGCTTGCTCCAAAATTAAAGCTAGCTTGTATTATTTCACCATTTTTATCAAAGCCACCAGATAAACCTAATGGGTGATATAAGTTTAACCCAGCCACCTCAGTTTTTAGCCGATCACTTTCAAATCGAAATTTTTTTCTTCTGCTAAATTTTAGAAATTTAATCGCTATGTAGTGGGCTAGCTCGGGCTCTAGAAAGTGTAAAAGTTTTAAACCAGAGCTATACATTTAATTCATAAAATCGACAGGTATTGAGAAGTGACCTTGATTTTTTTTCAAAAAAATTTTTTTGTCGATATTTTCGAAATGTATCTTTCCGTATAGATGAGGAAAGAGATCATTATTTCGCGAGGTTTCCCACACTAGTCCATCAAGTCTAGCGGATCGAAAAGCTAAGATGTAGACACTTTTTAAATTAGAGAAGTGTATTTCAAGAGTTTCTTTCAGCTGATTTGCCGTTGATAAATGAATGAAGCCATCTTTCGTGTCAACTGCAGATCCATATGAGACCTTTTGGTTTTTTAGGGTTAAGAACTCTTTTTCAAGCAATATCTTATAAACAATCATCTGATCTCTTAAGAATTAATCTAGGATACCTTCTGCAAATGCCCAATCCCTAGTTGCGTCTAAAGCTTTTTTTACAGGATCGAATAATTCATCGAGTTGTTGCTCCGTGATTATCATTGGTGGACAAAAAGCTACACTGTCTCCAATAGCTCTTATCATTATTCCTTTGTTTAATAATTCAGAAGCCATTTTAGCTCCAACCTTTCCTGGCTCTTTAAAGGGCGCGGGTGTCTTATTTGGAGTTAGCTCTAGGGCTCCCATTAAGCCCAGAGATCTAGCTTCTCCAACAATATCATGGTCTGAAAAGCTATTTAATTTTGATTTAAAACTAGAAGAAAGGTTTCTTACATTTTGTAAAATATTTCTTTCCTGATAAATCTCCAAAGCCTTTATGCCAACTGCGCAACCGACAGGGTGGCCTCCATATGTAAATCCGTGTCCGAAAGTTCCTAGTGTTCCAGTATGCTCCTCAATCACATTAGCCATTTCATTATCTATTGCTACTGCAGATAAAGGCGCATACCCTGCTGTAAGTTGCTTAGCCATTGAGATCGAATTTGGACTCATGCCTAATGTTTGGGAGCCAAACCACTCACCGGTACGACCAAATCCACAAATAACCTCATCTGATATTGCTATAATATCATATTTTTTTAGAACTTTTCCTATTTCTTCGAAGTAACTTTCTGGTGGCACAATAACTCCTCCGGCACCCATTACCGGTTCAGCGATGAAGGCTGCAACCGTATCAGGGTCCTCATTAAGCAAAAGCTCTTCAAGAGATTTAGCAAGGCGCAAAGCAAAATCCTTTTCAGTCTCTCCTTCAATTTTCTCACGCCAGAAGTGAGGTGTTTCTGTATGCTTGACAAAATCCAAAGGTAGATCGAAATCTTTGTGGTTGTAGGGTAATCCCGTTAAAGAGGCTGAAACTATTGAAACTCCATGATACCCTTTTTTGCGACTAATAATCTTTTTTTTATTTCTCCGACCTTTGGCATTATTATAATACCATGCTAATTTGATTTGAGATTCATTTGCTTCGGATCCAGATGATTGGTAAAAAACTCTCGACATATGGCCAGGCGCAAGTTCTTTAATTTTTTCTGCAAGCTCGACTGCGGGCTCGTGACTTCGACCACTGAACAGATGGTAATAAGGTAATTTTTCGATTTGAAGTTTTGCTGCTTCTATAAGCTCTGGGTCTGAAAAACCTAATCCACAGCACCACAAACCCGACATACCTTCCAGATATCTTTTGTTCTCATTGTCATAAACATAAATTCCATCACCTTTTTCTACAAAATGAGCTCCTGTTGTTTTTATTGCCATGGCATTTGTATATGGATGGATTAGAGATTGTAGATCTCTTGTCTGATAGTTTGTTAGCATGTTTATCATTGTTTATCCTTCAACTTAATTATCTAGTTCAATAAGTCTAAAAACCTCTGGATTCCAAAAACACGCGTATCCATCTCCGTCAGGATCTAGCTTCAAAGGATCTAATTCAGGGCCTCCGTTTGCGAGAAAATATCTTTGAGAATCATCTTTTATTCTAAAACGGGAGCAGTTGTTTGGCTCATTGCTACTCCTAATATAATTTCGCCTATAAATTCTTTTGCCGACTGGATTTGTTGTTGATCGTGCAAAAGCGGCGATATTGACCGTAGCAATAATATCTGGGATATCTCCAGGCTGAATTATAATCCTTTTTTCTCTTACCTCCAATATGAAGGCAGCTGCTTCATCACGGTCAACCTTTTGCTGTTCAAATGAAAATTGAGATAAGTCAAGTGTGCCATCATCTGATGATAAAGTAGAAGCAAGCTCTTTCTGGTCTTCTTCACTTGCTATTTTTTGACCAGCTTCTCTAAGGCTTGACGAAGCGGTTTCAACAAGCTCCTTGGTTCCTTCTAGTATGTTTTCACTAGCGGATTCGGCAAGTTGGCTGACACCTTCCTTTACTTCAATTATTGAGTTAGATATTTCTTCAGTGTAAGGACTTACATTTTTTGCTATTGTAGCTCCACCTTCTTGCATTTCTGTCTGGCACGACATTATAGAAAATGTAGAGAGAAATATAAAAACTTTCAGATTCATTTTTGATAAAGGCATGTTATGTCCACCATTTCTTTGGGTTCTGGCTGAATTTCAAATTGTCTTCCATGACATGTGCTAAGTTTAAGATATTAGCCTCTTCCCAAGGTCGTCCTATGAGCTGTAGTCCCAATGGAAGGCCTTGTTTATTTAAACCTGCAGGCAGACTTATTGCAGGTAGTCCCGCTAAGTTTGTTGGAACAGTAAAGATATCATTCAGGTACATCTCAACTGGGCTCATTTCATCTTTTTTCCCAATAGGAAAAGCTGAACTGGGCGTTGTTGGGGTCAACAAAGCCTCTATGCCTTCTTTGTATAGGTTTTCAAAATCTTCCTTAATCAGGGTTCTGACCTGTTGGGCTTTAATATAATACGCTTCATAAAAGCCAGTGGATAGTACAAATGTCCCAATCAATAGGCGCCTCTTCACCTCATCGCCAAAGCCCTCTGACCGAGTTTTTTCATACAAGTCAATTAAATTATCTCCAGGGCTAATTTGTGCTCTATATCCATATTTTACGCCATCGTAACGCGCTAAATTTGAAGAGGCTTCGGCAGGAGCTATTACATAATATGCTGGAAGTGCATACTGGGTGTGAGGTAAGCTTACATCTATTAATTCAGCGCCAGCACTTTCAAGAACATTTTTACCCTTGTCCCAGAGATCTTGAATTTCTTGTGGCATCTCTTCCGTTTTATATTCATGTGGAATTCCAATCTTTTTGCCTTTAATACTTTTGCCAATGTCGGCTTCAAAATCAGGTTTATTAATTTTTGCACTAGTACTATCCTTTGGATCGTGGCCTGAAATTGTCTTTAGAACAATTGCAGCGTCGCGAACTGTTTTAGTCATTGGCCCAGCTTGATCAAGTGATGAAGCAAAAGCGATTATTCCATATCGGGAGCAACGCCCATAAGTTGGCTTTAGCCCCACTATACCAGTAAATGATGCTGGTTGGCGAATTGAGCCTCCCGTATCTGTGCCCAGACTTGCAGCGCATAAGTCAGCTGAAACTGCAGCTGCTGAACCTCCAGAAGACCCTCCCGGGACTAAAGCTTTAGTCAATTCTGAAGACCAAGGGTTAATGCTAGGGCCATAGCGGGATGTTTCATTAGATGATCCCATTGCAAATTCATCCATGTTAGTTTTTCCTAACATTACAGCACCAGACCTAAAAAGGTTTTCTGTAACTGTGCTCTCATAATCAGGAATGAATCCATCAAGAATTTTTGAGGCAGCTTGTGTTGGAAAGCCCCTCGTGCAAAAAATATCCTTTATTCCGAATGGGATACCACAGAGGTCTTCTACTTCAGCACTTGCCATTTTTTTATCAGCTTCATTTGCCTGACTTATTGCAAGTTCCTCAGACACAAAGCTATAAGAATTTAATGTCTTTGCTTGTTCAATATTATTCAGATAATATCTTGTTAGCTCTAATGACGAAAGTTCTCTCTTTCTCAGCAAGCTTCTGATCTGAGAAATTGCCAGATTACTTATATCTTCATTCATTCTATCACCTTAGGAACTGAGAAAAAGCCTTCCTTTACATTAGGTGCATTTCTTAAAATCTCGTCTGGGTAATTTCCATCACTGATTTTATCTGACCTCTCTTTTGATTCCATGGGGGTAACTGTAGTCATTGGAGATACAGAGGAAGTATCAATTTTCTCTAATTTTTTCACAAACACCAGAACCTCTGATAGCTCCTTAGCGGTGGTTTCAGTTTGGGCGACAGTCAGTTTTAGCCTAGATAATTTAGCTATTTTCTTTACTACTTCACGATCTATTGACACTTTTTCTCTTTCACAATTTATTACCTGCTACTACCACAATATATTAAGGTAGTTCTAGAAAAAAATGCTAAGAGATTAATCCAAGACGATGTTATCTCCGTAGCTTGAAGAAATTTTTCAATAGGTGGGAGCAAATATCCTGATTGATGCCTTTTACTATTTCTGGCTTATGGTGGTTCTGGCTATGAGTAAATATTTTTGGCCCAACTTCTATTCCACCTGATTTTCTGTCAGATGCCCCATAGACAATTTTTGATATTCGGGCAAAGGAAATAGCAGTAGCGCACATTGGACAGGGTTCAAGTGTCACAAACAAACTATAGCCGTTTAATCTTTCATTTTTTAGTGAACGGCATTCCCTTCTAATAACATTTAATTCGGCATGGGCAGTGGGGTCGGAATTGCCTATAACTAAATTATGACTGGATTGTTTTATATTACCCTCTGGGTCAATTAAAACTGCGCCAATGGGAACTTCATTGCAACTTTCTGCTATTCTAGCTTGTTCTATAGCTAAATGCATATAATGGTTTATTTTTTTCAATATTTAAGCTCAGATATATATTTTAAGTGAAAAATTTAATGCAAAGAGAAAATAATAACAACCAAAGGCTTTCAAAAAAGATAGCTCGGTCTGGGTTTTCATCTCGACGTGAGGCAGAGAAATATATTGAAAGTGGTAGGGTAAAGGTTAACGGAGCAATAATAAAGGAATTATCTTTTCAAGTGGGTATCAATGACCAAATACATATAGATGGGCGAAGAATTAACAAAGAGGGAAAAACTCGTCTTTGGAAATTTCATAAACCTAAGGGGTTGATTACTTCTCATAAGGATGAAAAGTCTCGCCAAACTATTTTCCAGATTTTACCAAAAAATTTACCCCGATTAATAACTGTAGGTAGGCTAGACCTTAATTCAGAGGGGCTACTCTTACTAACAAATGATGGTGATTTAAAAAGAAAATTAGAGTTACCTAGCTCAAAGATTGTGAGATCCTATAGGGTTCGAGCGAAAGGTGTAGCAAATGAAAACAAGTTATTAAGGTTAAGGCAAGGAATAACAGTTGATGGTATTATGTATAGGCCTATGAAGTTAAATATAATAAAGCAAAATACTTCGAATGTTTGGCTATCTGTAAGATTAATTGAAGGTAAAAATAGGGAAATAAGGCTTTCCTTTCAAGCTATTGGCCTGCAAGTGAATAAACTTATCAGAACTTCTTTTGGTCCTATTACTTTGGGAAAACTAGATAAGGGACAAATTGAAGAGGTGGAATTAGATAGTTTTTCAGCAATACTAAAAGATGGTTAATCTCATCTAATCTGATCCTATTTGACGAGAAAGGATTTTTTTTCTAGATTAAAATGTGTGTGGATGCGGATATGATCGCGGCTGAAAGCCGAGGAAAGTCCGGACTCCAAGGGGAAATGGTGCCGGATAACGTCCGGCCGAGGCAACTCGAGGGAAAGCGCAACAGAAAGCAAACCGCCTGTAAAGGTAAGGGTGAAAAGGTGCGGTAAGAGCGCACCATTCTTTTGGTAACAAAAGAAGTTAGGCAAGCCCCACCAGGAGCAAGGTCAAATAGGAGCCAGAATTGATCCCCTTAAATGGCTCGGGTAGACCGCTAGAATTTAGGGGTAACTCTGAATCGGGACGAATGATCATCAAGAGAATACTCAGAACAGAATCCGGCTTACAAGCATCCACACATTTAATGTTATCCATAAATTTCTATAAAAAACCATTGATTTCCATTAAATACCATGTTATTCCTTTTTTAAGGTTGAAAGAAATATAAAAAATTTTCATACAGGCATTAACTTCAACCTTAGGTGTCGGAGGTTTGGGTGTGATCCAAAATGGAGCAGGTTTATATCAGCCAAGCTAGGCAAAAAATGTAAAACGGCGGATCGTTAGGCAGTCGATCCGCCTTTTTTTTAGTCAAAATTTTTTTTAGGTGAGTAGTTTGATAAAGCGTTTTAGGGGGGAATGGACGAATAAAGTGGATGCTAAAGGTAGAGTGTCCATTCCAGCTTCGTTTAGACGAGTATTAGAAACTTGCGATCCAGATTGGAATGAAACCTTGTTCCCAAGCTTAGTTTTAGTTTACGGCAGGAAAGGCAGCGGTTGCATTGAGGGCTATTCAATTCGTTCGATTCAAGAAGTTGATGATATGATTTCCGCTTTACCTAGGTATTCAAAAAATAGAGAAATTTTAGAACGGCTCCTTAATTCTAATTCAGTCCAAACCCAGGTGGATGAAAATGGAAGAATCGTTTTATCATCAAAATTAAGAGAGATGATTGGTATAACAGGTGAAGCATTATTTGCTGGAATGGGTGAGAAGTTTCAAATATGGAATCCAAATTCTTACCAGAAAAATATGCTGGAGATTTTTGAAATAATTAAAGATCCTGGAAGTGAGCAAAGAATTTTTGATCTTTTAGATAAGAAAACTATAAATAAAAATTCAGATAAGGATGATTGATGAATTGCTTTTCTGGAGAGCAAGATCATGTACCTGTACTAATTTCTTCCATTATTGATAGGTTGCCTCAGATCAGAGGTGTTTGGATTGATGGAACTTTTGGAGCCGGTGGTTATACAAAAGCTATTTTAAGTTCTGGTGCAAATTTTGTTATTGGAATTGATCGCGATCCTGAGGTTGAGGGACATGCTACTAGAATATTAAATAGGAATATTAAGAAATTCATATTTGTAAATGATACATTTTCCAATTTGTGCACTATTTCAAAGGGACTAGGTTTTCACGAGGTTCAGGGTGTGATGTTAGATTTAGGTGTATCGTCAATGCAGATTGATACACCGAAACGTGGCTTCTCTTTTAGATATGATGGCCCCCTCGATATGAGAATGTCAAAAAATGGAGTGATGGCGGAAGAAGTAATCAATCAGTTTTCAGAGTTTGAATTAGCAAATATCTTTTTTAAGTTAGGAGAGGAGAGAAAATCTAGGCAGATAGCTAGAGAGATAGTTAGGTGCAGAGAAAAGGCTAAGATATCATCAACTTTAGATTTAGTGCAAATTATTGAAAGCGTAATCCCTAGTAATACAGAAAATCGAATACACCCAGCCACAAGATGCTTTCAAGCATTGAGAATTTATATTAATCATGAACTTGAGGAATTAGAAAAAGCTTTGCATGCAGCACAAGAGGTTTTGTCTATTGGGGGTTTTCTAATAGTGATTTCTTTCCACTCATTAGAGGATAGAATAGTAAAGAATTTTCTTCGTAATTCTAGTGTCTCATACCCAAAGTCAAACCGTTATTACCCAGAGGTTAACCTTTCTAAACCTACGTTTGAAATCGTTACAAGAAAACCAATTATTGCCTCTAAATATGAGAGAAAGAATAATCCGCGTGCGAGTTCTGCAAAATGCAGGATAGCTATTCGAAACGATCATAGTATTCATCTTAAAGAAGAAATAGAAAAATTATGAGATTAACTTTTCTGTTCATATCATTTTTGTCTTTGATGACCGTTTCAGTGTGGGCTTACAACGTCAATTACAAAGCTAGAACGGTAATCAAAAGTGTTAAAACTTTATCTTCAGAAATACAAAATAAAGAAGCCCGAATTAAATTACTAAAAGCAGAATGGACCTATCTTAATAGACCAGAACGTCTTAACAGGTTAGTCACTGTTCATTTCCCAGAACTTAGACTTTTGGCGCTTAGTTACGAGAACTATTTGCTATTTGAAGAAATATTGTTGGCCGGCAGAAAAGGAATAGACAATTCTATCTTTGAACCTGCTAGTAATAAAAAGGATAAGTTATTAAATGAAATGGTAGAGCCGTGAATAGGGGTAATTTTAGGCCTATGCCAAGGCAGATAAGCCCCAATGATTCTAGAGGGCAGATGACGGTTTATTTTAAGGAAGAAAACCGATTAAGAGATAAGAGTTCCTTTAGATTATTACTACTTTCGGGATTTTTTGCATCTTGTTTTTTTCTTATAGTAATTAAGTTAACTATAATCGCAGGTTCAGACGGTACAGTTAATTCGGGTTATAATAAAAAAATCTCTGAATATGAAAGTCGTCAAGATATTGTAGATCGTAATGGAAATATTTTAGCTACTAATATTCCTGTATATTCTCTTTATGCCCATCCAGAAAAATTGTTAGATCCAGAGTTTGCAGCAAAAAACTTATCACTTATTTTTCGTGACCAAGATGAAAATAAATTACTAAAATTATTTAAAGAACATCCAAAATTTGTGTTTCTTAAGAAGAGTATTACAAATAATGAGAAGACTCAGGTTCTCGAATTAGGGGAACCTGGGCTGAGGTTTGGAGAAAGGGAACTCAGGATTTATCCAAATGGTTCTTTATTGTCTCATGTTTTAGGCAGAACAAAAATTAAGGAGATTTCAACAACTGAATCTTCTATTGAAGGAATATCTGGTTTAGAGAAGATGTTTAATAATCAGTTAATAAAAAAAGGACTGGATAGAGATCCTTTGAAACTATCAATAGATTTGGCAACCCAATCAGTTTTAGAAAATATTCTTTCTGATGGCACAAATTTTTTTAATGCAAAAGGTGGATCTGGGATAATAATGGATGTGAATAATGGTGAAGTATTAGCAATGGTTTCGTTGCCTAACTTTGATCCTAATTTAAGAGTAAAATTAGATTATTCTTCTGGAAATAATGATATGTTTCTAAATAAAGCTGTACAAGGTACTTATGAGTTGGGCTCGGTTTTGAAAATATTTACTGCAGCAATGGCAATAGAAATAGGCACCTTTTCTCCTCATACTTTAGTGGATGTATCGCAGCCAGTTAAGATAGGAAAAACAAACCCGATAAAAGATAAGAGCTGGATCGGAGATAAAATTTCATTAAAGGAGGTTATAGTTAAATCGTCTAATGTTGGTTCAGCAAGGATTATTTCTTCTTTTGAGCCAGAAGAACAAAAGAAATTTCTTGAAAGTTTTGGCTTTTTTGAAGAGACAGGCCTAGAGCTTCCTGAGGCTAATATTAGATCATCTGTTGGGTCTGATCCTTGGACAAGATATAAGGCTGCAATGATAGCAATTGGGCATGGCATAAGAGTTTCCCCCTTGCACTTGGCCGCAGCCTATGCCACCTCCATTAACGGAGGCTTAAAAGTTACTCCCACTATTCTCAGAAGTTCAAAAAATAATAATAATCGCACTAGGATCATTTCCCATAGTACTTCAATTAAACTTCGCGAAATCATGGGAGAAGTTGTTAACTCAGGTACCGGTAAGAATGCAAAAATTGATGGATATTCTCTAGGCGGCAAAACGGGAACTGCAGAAAAGTATGATAAGAAGCTCAATAAATTTAATTATAAGAAGAATTATGCATCATTTGCCTCATTTTTTCCCCTACATGACCCAAAATATGTTGTGGTGATATGCTTGGATGAAGCGTCAAATTCTTATAAGAAAACTAATAAAAGAATAGCTGGCAATACAGCAGTACCCTTGACTGCTGAAATAATTAGTAGAGTAGCTCCTATTTTAGGGGTGAAGCCTGAAATGATAGATTCTGAATCACTTTATGATTTCAGGGTAGATTTTATTTCAGACAAAGGTAGGTTGTCAGAAAACTGATTTAATTGATTACAGGACGAGTAAATTTTCATGAAACTTACTGAATTACTGCCTGCCATTGAAGAAAAGTTCGACTTAAAATTACTAGAGAATTTAGAAATTTCTAATATTACCTCTGATAGTAGGAATGTATCCCCTAATGGATTATTTTTTGCCATTCAAGGTGAAAAATTTGATGGTGTAAACTTTGCAAGAATGGCTGAGAAAAGAGGGGCTGTAATTATTGTTACTTATTCTGGAGGTTCAAAAAAATGTAAAGAGTTAGGGGTAAGTATTCCTATAATAGAAGTAGAAAATGTAAGAAGAGTTTTGTCTTATGCAGCCTACAAATGGTTTGGTCAGCAGCCAAAAGAGATTGTTGCTATAACTGGGACCAATGGAAAAACATCGGTGGCAGCCTTTTTAAAGCAAATTTGGGAAAATTTAGGAATCAAATGTGCTAGTATAGGCACACTTGGTGCAGATGGAATTTCAGATTCAAGTAATGAACTGACTACGCCTGACCCCCTTTCATTACACAAATATCTAGCAGAACTAAACTCTAAAGGTGTGGATCACATTGTATTAGAAGCTTCATCTCATGGGTTAATCCAAAACAGATTGGATCATGTAAATATTACCAGTAGAGCATTTACCAATTTATCGCGAGATCATTTAGATTATCATGGCGGCCTAGACGAATATTTTCTTGCTAAGGCGATCTTATTTAGAAAAAATCCAATTTTAGGCGGCATATCCATTGTTAACATTGATGAATATTATGGAAGATTAATGAAGCTTGTTGCTGAAGATAATGGTTTTAATGTATTTGGAGTAGGACAGTTTCAGGGTTCAAAATTTCGCATCATAAAGCAATCCATGCAGGTTGGAGGTCAGTATCTGTCTGTATCTTTTGACAACAAAACTTATAACTTTCAGTTAAAATTAATGGGAGCTTTCCAAGGTGAAAATGTTATAATGGCTGCGGCTCTAGCAATTGCTTCAGGAGCTAATCCAGATAGAGTATTTTCGGTTCTTCCGAATTTAACTGCTCCTGAGGGTAGACTTCAGGTTATATCCGAGATGAAGAGTGGCGCAAAAATATTTTTAGACTACGCTCATTCACCAGAGGCCTTAAGGAAAGTTCTTCTTGCAGTTCGTCCTCATACATTTGGCAACCTTTCCCTAGTATTTGGTGCTGGGGGAGACAGGGATAAGGGTAAAAGAAAAATCATGGGAGAAGTAGCAGAAGTTTATGCTGATAAGATATATATTACTGATGATAACCCAAGATTTGAAAATGCAAATATGATTAGGAAGGAAATCAAAAGAGGTTGTTCAAAAGGTATTGATGTTCCAGATAGAGCTAAAGCAATTTTGGTTGCTATTAGTGAATTAAAAAGTGGTGATAACCTTATTGTTGCTGGAAAGGGACATGAAAGAGGACAACAAATAGGCAATACCAATTACCCTTTTGATGATTCTGAACAAATTTCTATGAGTGTAGAACTATTGGAGAACAGTTGAAATAAATGAAAGAATTAACCCTTTGGCCGTTGTCTAAATTAATAGAGATTACTAAAGCGACCTGCTTAAAAGACAATAATTTTTCGAAAGAAGATCTCAGTATTTATGGATTTTCGATTGATTCCCGAACAGTTTGTAGAGGTGATTTGTTCGTTGCTATTAGAGGAGATAGGGATGGTCATGATTATGTCATGGATGCTTTTAAATCTGGAGCTCAAGCAGCATTAGTTTCAAAAATACCAAAAGGATATAATGATAAATATACATTAATCTTAGTAAAGGATGTCTTAATCGCTTTAAATCAAATTGCTAGAGCTTCTAGGCAGCGCTTTAATGGTTTAACCATAGCTGTTACAGGATCAGTTGGAAAGACAACTACGAAGGATATGTTAAAATTAGCATTGGAGCCTTTCGGAAAGGTTCATGCTTCAGCTAAAAGCTTTAATAATTATTTAGGAGTTCCTATCTCATTAGCATCATTGCCGCAAAACGCTAAATATGCGGTATTTGAAATTGGTATGAACAGTCCTGGTGAGATCGAACCGCTGTCTCGATTGGTAAATCCGGATCACGTAATAATAACCAAAACCGGGAAAAGCCACACAGAAAAATTTAATGATAAGAAAGGAATAGCAAAAGAGAAAGCTTCAATATCTAAAGGTATGCCGGACGGAGGGAAGGTTTTATTAAGTGCTGATGGAGATCTTCAAGATGATATTTGGGAATTTTTAAAGAGTGATCCAGTTGAAATTATTCGTTTCGGTTCAAGGGGCAGTCCGAACTATTTTATAAGCCGGTTAGATCATAACTCTGATGGTACAGTGTTGAAGCTAAAGCTGCCGTCAAAAAACGAAATATATTTTAAGTTCAGCTTTTTAGGAAGGCATTTCATGTCAAATGCTGTGGGCGTACTTTCAATTTTGTCAGAATTAGAGATTGACTTGTCTCGAGGCATTCTTGCATTATCGAATTGGGCTCCGCTTAGCGGCAGGGGGAAAAGTTATATGATAAAGGTGATTCACCGCAATTCAGAAAAGCTATTGAATTTAATCGATGATTCTTATAATTCTAACCCGATTTCTTTAGAATCTTCACTCGAAACTTTGGCTTGCGTCGAAATTCCTAATGTTGATGAAAGACGTAAAGTTGAAAGGTATGCTATTCTTGGAGATATGCTAGAATTAGGGGAAGAGACGGAAAGTGAACACAAAAACATAAGCAAGTATGACAGCATCAAAAAAATTGATAAAATTTATTGTGTCGGCATTAATATGAAAATGTTATATGACAAATTATCAACCAATCAAAAAGGTGGCTGGTTTAAAACAACGGAAGATCTTATTAAAGAGTTAAGAAATTTTGCGACAAACGCTGACATTATTTTGGTTAAAGCATCAAATGGTTTTAAATTTCATCAAGTAATTGATAAAATTAAAGGGATGGGCAAAGTACTATCCCATTAGTAAGGAAGTTCTCATATGTTATATTACCTAAGTTCTTTTACAGATGGTGGGGATTTTTTTAACCTATTCAGATATATTACCTTCCGAGCTGGGGGAGCTTTTTTTACCTCACTTTTTTTTGGGTTTCTCTTGGGAGCACCTTTAATTAGATACCTTAGAAGTGTTCAAGAGCATGGGCAACCAATACGAGAAGATGGACCTGATGGACACTTTCTCAAAGCAGGTACTCCGACGATGGGCGGCGTATTAATCTTAGCATCCCTTGTTTTAAGCTCCGTACTTTGGGTAAAAGTTGATAATTCTTATCTATGGTTGATATTATTCGTTACTGTTGGTTTTGGTTTAATTGGATTTTGGGATGATTATACGAAAGTGGTTAAAAGAAATTCTAGGGGAATATCAAGTTCGCTAAGATTAATTCTTGGTTTAGCAATTTCATTAATCTTTACCATATATTTAATCCAAGTTCATGATGCCAATCTTTCAGGAAGGTTGGCGGTTCCGATTTTTAAAGATATATTATTTGATTTAGGCATATTATTTATACCTTTTTCTATGTTGGTAATTTCCGGTTCTGCAAATTCAGTAAATTTGACAGATGGGTTGGATGGACTGGCCATTATGCCTGTTATGATCGCTGCAGGCTCATTTGGTATTATTTCATATTTGGTTGGTAGAGTTGATTTTTCAGATTATTTGGATTTACATTATGTAGCTGGTGTTGGGGAGATTACTATATTTTGCTCCGCCTTAATTGGAGCTGGTTTGGGATTTCTTTGGTATAATGCGCCTCCAGCGGCTGTGTTCATGGGTGACACTGGTTCTTTGGCACTTGGCGGGGCTTTGGGTGCAATAGCGGTTTGTACTAAGAATGAATTTGTTTTGGCCATAATTGGAGGCCTGTTTGTCATGGAGGCATTATCAGTCATTATTCAGGTAATGTATTTTAAGATAACTGGGAAAAGAGTTTTTTTAATGGCTCCAATCCATCATCATTTTGAAAAACTTGGCTGGGCAGAATCTCAGATTGTAATACGCTTTTGGATTATATCTGTCATATTAGCACTTATAGGCCTCGCAACACTAAAGTTACGATAAATTATGATTTTGATTAATGAGTTTTCGGGAAGTAAGGCAGCCGTTCTTGGTTTAGGTAGAACAGGCATTTCTGTTTTGAATTCTTTAAATAATAGCGGGGTAGATACAGTCTGTTGGGATGATAATGTTGATGCAAGACAGCAGGCCAAAGAGCTTGGTTTTAATGTGGAAAATATTTTACACGGGTCAAATTGGGCTAAATTTGATCTGTTGATAATTTCTCCAGGGATATCTTTCTTATACCCTGAGCCACATGATGTTGTAAAAAAGGCACGCCAAAACAATGTTAGAATTGACAACGATATTGGCCTTTTTTTTTCATCTATAGATAAGAATTATTGGGAAAAATTTGAAAAGGAGCCCAGAATAATAGGTGTTACAGGCTCTAATGGTAAATCCACAACATCATTTTTGATTAGCCACTTAATCGAGAGAGCGGGGATCCCTAGTGAGATTGGTGGTAACTTTGGCAAACCAGTTCTTTCGTTTAATCCATTTAAGGATGGCGAAGTGAAAATTATTGAATTGTCATCATATCAAACAGAAGTAGCTTCCACCTTAAAGTGTGACATTAGTGTCTTTTTAAATTTTTCGCCTGATCATTTGGACAGACATGGAGGCGCAGGAGGTTACTTTAATGCAAAGCAGAGACTTTTTACAATTGGAAATTCTGAACGAAATATTATTTGTGTGGATAATAAAGAAGGAGAGTTTTTGTTCAACTCCCTTGAAACAGATGAATTAGCTAGAGGTTTAAACATTGCCATAGCATCTCAAAGAAATGTTTCAAACTATGGGTGGTCAGTATTTATAAATAAAGGATTCCTGGTAGAGTGGAAAAATAGAAAGCAGGTAGCATCATTTGACTTAAAACCTCGCTTAAGTTTTTTGAAATCTTTCAATCTTCAAAATATTTGCGCTGCTTATGCAGTTGCCCGATCACTTAATATTTCTCCTAAAGCAATCTGGGAAAGTCTAGATTCATTTGAAGGACTGAGTCATCGTAATCAATTGGTCTTAGAAAAAGATGGAGTTAAGTATGTGAATGACAGTAAGGCTACTAATGTTGAGGCTGCGCTGAACTCCATTCTGCAATATGATAGCGTACGTCTAATATTAGGAGGTTTGGCTAAGAAGGGTGGCATTTCAAAACTTACTATGCACATGAATCAAGTGAAGAAAATTTATCTCATTGGAGATGCCGCTAAAGATTTTTCTTCGGAATTAAAAGGTAATGTAGAATATGAAATTTCAAAAACTCTAGAAGAGGCTGTTACTTCAGCTACAAATGATTCTGTTGCTGGTGACTGCATTTTATTGGCGCCAGCTTGTGCAAGTTTTGATCAGTTTAAAGACTTTGAAGAAAGGGGAAAAAAATTTATTTCTCTGGTTGAGAATATAAAAAATTAAGGTTTCAATTTGATTATTTTGTAATATGATCAGAAAAAAATGTAAGGAAAAAACTATGGCACACGACACAACACCAAACTCGCTAGACAAGCAATGGATACCTTTTACAGACAATAGAGGATTTAAAGCTGAACCACGCCTTGTGACCGAAGCCTCTGGAGTTTATTTAACCAGTCATAGAGATACTAAAGTCATTGATGGATCATCAGGACTTTTTTGCTGCCCTGCTGGCCACTGTCATCCAAAAATAATAGAAGCCGTTCATGAGCAAATGAAAATAAATACCTATACATCTCCTTTTGGAATGGGTCATCCAAAAAGCTTTTTGTTGGCTGATAAAGTAGCAGAGCTGACACCGAAAGGGATGAATCACGTTTTCTTTGTTAATTCTGGCTCAGAAGCTGTGGATACAGCCTTAAAGATCGTAATGGCATATCATTCTGCGAAAGGAGAAAACCGAAATCGATTTGTAAGCAGAGAAAGAGCTTACCATGGTGTTAACATGGGAGGTGTTTCACTGTCGGGAATGGTTAATAACCGAAGAACATTTCCAGTTACTATGCCTAACGTAGTCATGATGAGGCATACCTGGACAGGGGAGGAATTAAATATAAAAGGTCAACCAGAAAACGGTAAGGAATTGGCCGAGGATTTAGAGAGATTTGCCCAGACATATGGGGGAAATACTATAGCTGCCTGTTTTGTTGAACCTGTAGCTGGGTCTACTGGTACCCTTGTGCCTCCTAAAGGATACTTGGAACGCTTAAGAGAAATATGTGACGCACATGGAATAATTCTTGTTTTTGATGAAGTCATTACTGGATTTGGAAGAATGGGAACAAACTTTGCCTCTGACAAATTTGGAGTTAAGCCAGATATAATGACTATGGCTAAAGCTTTGACCAATGGATCTATGCCAATGGGTGGAGTTTGTGTGCGCGATGAAATTTATGATACAGTGGTGGATAGTGCCAACCCTGGAGCAATTGAATTTTTCCATGGTTATACATATTCTGGCCATCCAGCGGCTTGTGCTGCAGGAGTTGCTTCATTAGAAATATATAAGGAAGAGGATCTTTTTAGCCGTGCTTCAGAAATGTCAGGTTATTTTAGCGAGTGTATTCATAGTCTATCAGACCATCCGCTTGTCAAAGATATTCGCTCGATTGGCATGATGGCTGGAGTAGAAGTTCATGCTCAAGACGCTCCTGGAAAACGAGGTACGCAGCTTCAGAAATCTATGTTTTGGAATGGACTGCATGTGAAATTCACAGGAGATTCAGGTATTGTTGCCCCTATGTTTATTTCTGAGAGGCAGCATATTGATGAAATAATAGAAAAATTTCGTGATACTCTTAATCAGCACTCAAACTAAAGAAAGATGTTTGAATATTTTAGAGTAAAGTGATGGCCTAAAATATACTGGAATAAAATTAGGTTCAGCTCTTTATTTATGTTTAAGCGGACGTTTAGCCAGAGCTATTCTTATGCTTTTAGCTTTGAGAACTTTTTTGAAAAAGAAAATCAGTATGAAAAATATGACATTTAATAAATCTTTTACCCAACAGGAACCAATTCCGGCAGAATCCATAAGGTCTGCGGTGAATGTCTTGCGTTCTGGAAGATTACATCGCTATAACACTCTGGATGAAGAACAGAGTGAGACTGCGTTACTTGAGAAAGAATTTTCTGAATGGCAGGGGTCAAAGTTTTGTTTAGCAACGACCTCCGGAGGAACTGCTATGCAGATCGCTTTGAGGGCTGCTGGAGTCAAAGCAGGGGATAAAGTTCTTACGAATTCTTTTACCTTAGCACCAGTTCCAGGAGCCATTCATACCTTGAACGCAGAACCAATTCTTATAGACAGTACGAAAGATTTGGTTTTGGATTTAGAGGATTTGCAATTGCGGATGAAGAGTTCAAAGGCAAAATTCATGCTCGTTTCTCACATGAGAGGACACTTGGTGAATATGAGATCACTTGTTAAAATTTTAAAAGAAAATGGTATTATTTTAATTGAAGATTGTGCTCATACTATGGGGGCTTACTGGAACAATGTTAGATCTGGAAACTTTGGTTCTATTTCTTGCTTTAGTACTCAAACCTACAAACATTTAAATAGTGGTGAAGGTGGCTTTATAACCACTAATGATAGTGGCATGATGGCTACCTGTATTCTTCTTTCAGGATCTTATATGCTTTATGAAAAGCACAATTCTTTACCTAAAAAAAGTTTCTTTGAGAAGAAAAAATTCGAAGTCCCAAATTGTTCTATGAGAATGGATAACTTGAGAGCCTCAATACTTAGGCCACAAATAAAAAAGATTGATGCAAATATCCAAAAGTGGAATGACCGGCATCATATTTTTACATCAACTCTGGGAAAACTGGAATCTATTTATATCCCCCAAAGGTCTAAAGAAGAGAAATATGTTGGGTCATCTTTCCAATTTCTGGTTCCAAGAAATTGGTCTGAGATAAATTGTGTAGAGTTTTTGACAAGATGTAAAAAGAGGGGAGTGGAGATTAAATGGTTTGGAAATTTAAAGCCAGTTGGATATACCAGTCGACACGAAAGTTGGAAATACATAAAAGCACAGAATTTGCCTAACATACCAAAAATTGTTACCAGAGTGATGGATATACGAATTCCGCTAACTTTTACACTTAGAGACTGTCGAGTAATCTCTAAGATAATTTCTGAAGAAGTTAAAAAAATTAAATTTTAGCAGGATCTCTTTCTTAGGGCAGATGATTTGACAATAAATTTTTTGAAGAAAAAAATAATCCAAAAGACTATCCATGAATCGGATGTATCGATAGTTGTTAAGGATATCTTAGATCATATCAGCTCTGGAGGAGACCAGGCACTTCTAGAGTTCGCAAAAAAATTTGATAACTGGGAGGGAAAAATAGAAGTATCATCTGATATTATTCAAAATGCTAACAATTTGGTTAAGAAGAGTATAAAGGATGACATCTTATATGCTTACAGAAACATAAAAGTATTTGCAGAGAGGCAGCTAGAAAGCATATCGGAATTTGATTTGGAGGTAGCGCCAGGACTTAATGCTGGTCAGAAAATTATCCCGCTTGAGACAGCTGGATGCTACGTTCCTGGAGGCAGGTATAGTCATATAGCATCGGCGCTAATGACTGTCACGACAGCGAAAGCAGCTGGAGTTAAAAATATAATTGCATGTACTCCACCAAATTCTAATGTTATTGGCGCTGAACCAATTTCAAATGAAATGCTTTACACTCTAAATCTATCTGGGGCCGATAAAATATTTTTGGTGGGAGGAGTGCAGGCTATCGCTTTAATGGCAAATGGCCTTTTGGGCACTCAAAAGGCTGACATAATTGTTGGGCCTGGAAATCAATATGTCGCTGAAGCAAAGAGACAAATTTTTGGAGCCACAGGCATTGATTTACTAGCTGGACCTACAGATGTCTTAATTATAGCTGATGAAGAGGCAGATGCTGAACTAGTTGCGACTGATTTGGTCAGCCAAGCTGAGCACGGTTATAATTCTCCAGTGTGGTTAGTAACAACTTCAAATATTTTGGCGAAAAAAGTTTTGCAACTTGTTCCTGAAATAATCGAAAAACTTCCTGCTCAGAATAAATTAAACGCTTCCCAAGCATGGCGAGAGCTGGGGGAAATCATCCTATGTTCGACAAGGGTAGAAGCTGTTAAAATAGCGAATGAAATAGCTCCAGAGCATTTACATGTACAGGCAACTGAGCCGGATTGGTGGAAAGGTGAGCTCAATTCTTATGGTTCTCTATTTCTAGGAGAAGAAACAACAGTGGCTTTTGGAGATAAAGCTGCCGGACCAAATCATGTGTTGCCAACATCAGGTGCTGCAAAGTATACAGGGGGTCTGTCAGTTCATAAGTTCATAAAGGTGGTTACTTGGCAAAAAGCCGAGAGTAGGTCATTAAACCGCCTTGCAGAAGTAACTGCTAATATTTCTAGACTAGAAGGAATGGAAGCACATGCGCTTTCTGCCGATGTAAGGTTAAAAAAATATCGAAAATAGGATTATTAATATAGAAAAGGTAGAAAAATGAATTTAGGAAGGTTTCCAAGGATAAAATTAGGTCATATGAATACCCCAATTGAGTTTTTGCCAAGGCTTACTGAGAAAATTGGTAAGGCAGAAATTTGGATAAAGAGGGATGACTGTACAGGCTTATCAACTGGTGGAAATAAAACAAGAAAATTAGAATTTCTTATGGCTGAGGCAATCAACCAGGGTTCTGATTTGATTTTAACTCAAGGGGCAACCCAATCAAACCATGTAAGGCAAACCTCAGCCGCAGCAGCTAAGCTTGGTCTTGATTGTCATGTATTGCTAGAAGACCGTACTGGAATAGAAACAATAAACTATAAGCTGAATGGAAATGTTTTGTTGAATTCTTTACATGGAGCAACGTCAGAGCATAGGCCTTCGGGTATTGATATGGATCAGGAATTAATTAATGTTTCAGAGAAATTTATTTCAAAGGGTAGGAAGACTTATGTGATTCCTGGTGGAGGTTCTAATCCAACTGGCGCCCTAGGTTACGTCAATTGTGCCCAAGAGATTGTTTATCAAAGTAGTGAAATGGGAAAGCCGTTTGATTTCATTGTTCATGCTACTGGATCAGCAGGGACTCAGGCTGGTCTAGTGACTGGTTTAAAGCTTTTGAATTCTGGTATTCCTTTGTTAGGAATTGGTGTTCGAGCATCAAAAATAGATCAGGAGGAAAAAGTTTTTAATTTGGCTAAATTAACCTCTGAGAGAATATCTAAAATACAGCTTGTTAAGCGCGAAGACGTTATTGCTAATTGTGATTTTGTAGGGCCCGGTTACGGTTTGCCAGACACTTCAACTCTTGATGCAATAAGGCTTTTTGCAGAGCTGGAGGGGATTTTATTAGACCCTGTATATTCGGGAAAGGGCGCTGCAGGTTTGATACAACTTTTAAAAGATGATTTTTTTAGCAGCTGTAAAAGAATTCTTTTTGTCCATACTGGAGGTGCTGTAGCCCTATCAGGTTATCTAGAGTCGTTCACTTAAGTTATGAGAAAGGTAGGGATATTAGGTGGCATGGGGCCAGAGGCAACTATTCTTTTGATGAAGAAAATCATTGAATGTACAAAAGCTCAAGATGATCAAGACCATATCCCGCTTCTGGTAGATAACAATACTCAGGTTCCTAGTAGGATCGAGGCAATTATTAATAAAAATGGTTCAGATCCATTGCCAGAGCTCTGTAAGATGGCTAGCTCATTGGAGAAAAATGGAGCCTCGGCCTTGGCCATGCCATGTAATACAGCTCATTTGTATATAAAAGAAATTCGAAAACAAATAAAAATCCCTTTTATTAGTATAGTGGAAGAGTCTGCTGCCTATTTAAAAAAAGTACAATTTGGGGCAAAAAAAATTGGCATTTTGGCTTCACCCGCGGTAAAAATTACAAAGATATTTGAGCATGAGCTGGAAAAAAATAATATGAACCTAATTTATATTGGGGATGAAAACTTAATTTTAAGTACGATAAAGCAAATTAAATCAAATTTTGTATCTGGTTCAGTTTCAGAAAAATTAGAAGAGATTTCAATTCAGGCTAAATCGATACAATTAGATTTAATATTAATAGCCTGCAGTGAGTTTTCGATAGTTTCTGATGAAATCAAGAGAAAGTTCAATATTCCTGTGGTCGACACTTTGGATATCCTTGCTTCAAGAATTGTTAATTTCTCTAAGAAGAATTGAGAGAAAAAGGTGACATCATTTCAGCCCAAAATTGATACATCTCCAAAAGTTTCATCAACGATATCCAGAACTACTTGTTATATGTGTGCCTGTCGATGCGGGATTAATGTCCATTTAGAAAATGGCAAAGTAAAATATATTGAAGGAAATAAAGATCATCCTGTGAATAAAGGTGTCCTTTGTGCGAAAGGTTCAGCGGGAATAATGCAGCATTACTCTCCTGCCAGACTGCAGTCCCCCATGAAGAGAGTAGGCCCTCGTGGTTCAGGAGAGTTCGCTAAAATCAGTTGGGAAGAAGCTTTGACTTCAGTTGCTAATTTGTTAGGACCTATTAGACGCAAAGCTCCAGAGAAGTTGGCGTTCTTTACTGGGCGCGACCAATCTCAATCATTTACTGGTTGGTGGGCTCAGCAATTTGGAACGCCCAACTATGCTGCTCATGGTGGTTTCTGTTCTGTAAATATGGCTGCAGCCGGAATTTATACCATGGGGGGCTCATTTTGGGAATTTGGAAGTCCAGATTGGGAAAGAACTAAACTTTTGATGATTTTTGGGGTTGCAGAGGATCATGACAGTAACCCTATAAAGATGGGTCTTGGTAAATTAAAAAAAAGAGGTGCTAAGGTAATTGGGGTTAATCCTGTTAGGACTGGTTATAATGCAATTGCAGATGAATGGGTTGGGATTACTCCAGGAACTGATGGCCTGTTTATATTATGCTTAATAAGAGAGTTGCTTCTATCAGGGAATGTTGACCTAAAGTATCTTGCCAATTACACTAACGCACCATTTTTAGTTAATACCGAGCATAACTCAGCAAATTTGGGACTAATTGCTAGAAATAAAAATGGAGAACCATTAATTCATGATAGAATTAAAAAGAAGATCCATGCCTTTAGCGGAAAAAATGTTAAGCCCCATCTCACTGGAAAAGTAACTATTGATGGTCAGGAGCATACTACAGTTTTTGAGCTTCTGGCTGAAAAATATTTGAAAAAAGAATACTCCCCTGAAGAGGTTTCAAAAAAATGTGGAATATCTCCTTTTCAGATAAAAAAACTAGCAAAAGAAATAGCAGATACTGCCTTCAAGGAAGAAATAGTGATTGATCAGGAGTGGGTTGATTGGAAAGGTGTTAACCACAAAAAAATGGTTGGCCGCCCTGTAAGCTTTCATGCAATGAGGGGAATTTCAGCACATTCCAATGGGTTTCAAACCTGCAGATCCTTACATCTTTTGCAAATACTTTTGGGAAGCATTGAAGTTCCTGGTGGCTTTAGGTTTAAGCCGCCTTACCCAAAATCATATTTAGTGCATCCTAAACCACATCATAAAGTAACCCCGGGTATGCCGCTAGACGGTCCTCATTTGGGGTATATCCAATCACCCGAAGACTTAGCTGTGGACTCTGATGGAAAACCTAAAAGAATTGATAAAGCATTTTCCTGGGAAAATCCATTTTCAGCCCATGGTTTAATGCACATGGTTATTTCTAATGCATATGCAAATGATCCTTACGAGATAGATACTCTTTTCTTGTATATGGCAAATATGGCATGGAACTCGTCAATGAATACCCAAAGTGTGATTGAAATGCTAACAGCAAAGAAGGATGATGGGACTTATAAAATAAAAAATATTGTTTATTCGGATTCCTATTCATCGGAAATGGTTTCATATGCGGATATAATATTGCCAGATACTACTTACCTGGAGAGGCATGATTGTATTTCTCTTTTGGATAGACCTATTGGAGAGCCTGACATAATTGCCGATGCCATTAGATGGCCAGTGGTTGAGCCTGATCGTGATGTAAGATGCTTTCAGTCGGTACTTCTTGATCTTGGTCACAGATTGAAAATGCCTGGGTTTATTAAAGATAATGGAGATCCAACTTATAAAGACTATGAGGATTATATAAAAAACCATGAGAGGAAACCTAATATTGGACCTTTAGCTGGTTTTAGGGGTGAATCTGGTATTGAAAGTGGGAGAGGCTCTCCCAACGCCAACCAAATAAAAAACTATATCAAAAATGGGGGTTTTTGGTCTGAAGATATCCCAGTTGAATTTCAATTCTTTAAGCCATGGAATATCGGCTACCAGAACTGGGCAGTAGAAAAAGGCCTTTTTGATGAACCAAAGCCTTACGTTTTTGAAATCTATTTAGAACCTTTGGCCAAATTTCAAAGAGCTGCTAAAGGTTTGGGTTCGGTGAAGTGCCCTACCAATATGCAGGAAAGAATTCTAAAGACCATGGATCCTTTGCCTATTTGGTATGATCCTATTGGTGAGAGCGACGATAATGAAGCATACCCTTTGCATGCTATCACGCAAAGACCAGCTGCGATGTACCATAGCTGGGGAAGTCAAAACGCTTGGTTGAGACAGATTCATGGTTACAATTATCTTTTTGTTTCAAGTGAGATATGGGAGAAAAACAAATTTCATGAAGGTGACTGGGCCATTCTAGAGTCCGTTCATAATTCAATCACTGTTCCAGTTGCAAAAATGGAAGCCGTTAATAAAAATACAGTTTGGACATGGAATGCAATAGGTAAGAAATCTGGGGCCTGGGCTCTCGATAAAGGAGCTCCTGAGTTTAATAAAGGATTTTTAATTAACCATTTAATCAGTGAATTACTTCCTCCAAAAAAAAATGGGTTTAGATGTTCAAATTCTGACCCTATTACTGGACAAGCAGCATGGTTTGATCTGAAAGTCCGCATTAGAAAGGCTAAAGCAGGTGAAGTTAAAGATAGGAAAATAGAAAAATCTCATAAGAGCCCAGTAGACATGCCCCCTAAGGTGATATCTTATGGCAAGGATTTTTAAATGACTAGCTTACCTAGACAAACA
This sequence comes from uncultured Alphaproteobacteria bacterium, assembly GCA_902533625.1. Lineage (GTDB taxonomy): Bacteria > Pseudomonadota > Alphaproteobacteria > Rhodobacterales > Rhodobacteraceae > CACKLF01. Next base: position 76,520 of record CACAMI010000006.1, read on the forward strand.
GATAAAAAATTGGGGTTGGCTATCGATCTTGATACCTGTGTAGGATGCCATGCATGTGTGATAAGTTGCAAAGAATGGAATACTTCAAACTATGGAGTGCCATTGTCTGATGTTGAACCTTATGGTGCAAACCCTGTTGGATCTTTCCTTAATAGAGTCCATACTTTTGAGGCAAAATTAGAAGAACGACCAGCCCAAATAATTCATTTCCCAAAATCATGTTTGCACTGTGAGGATGCGCCATGTGTTACGGTTTGTCCAACTGGAGCAAGCTACAAGAGAACGGAAGATGGGATAGTTTTGGTAAATGAAGACTGGTGTATAGGGTGTGGTTTATGCGCATGGGCGTGCCCTTATGGTGCGCGTGAAATGGATGAGGTTGCCGGGGTAATGAAAAAATGTACTCTGTGCGTTGATAGAATTTACAATGAAAACATACCTGAAGAGGATAGAGAGCCGGCGTGTGTGCGATCTTGTCCAGCTGGTGCTCGGCATTTTGGTGATTTTGCAGATCCTACTTCTTCGGTTTCGAAACTAACTAAGGAGAGAGGAGGAATTGATCTAATGCCTGAGCAAGGCACAAAACCTGTAAATAAATATCTGCCACCTAGGTTAAAAAATGATATTGCTCAGGAAAACTTTGATGTCCTGAGGCCTTTACTTGAGGAGCATGATAAGAATATTTCTGGTTTCTTATCATGGGTAGACAAAACTTTAGAGAAATTCTAATGCATCCAGCTCCATCTATTATAATTTTTACAGTATTTTCAGGACTAGGTTTTGGACTAATGGCATATTTAGGTTTTGATACGGATCCGTTAAGAGGTTGGAACGTTTTGCCTTACTATTTGATAGCCTTTTCCCTTTCAATAGGAGGCCTTTTATCGTCACTTTTCCATCTTGGAAACCCTCAAAGGGCTTGGCGGGCTTTATCACAATGGAGAACCAGTTGGCTTAGCAGAGAAGGAGTTCTGGCAATAGTTACTCTTGCATTAAACTTTCTATTTGGGCTGAGTTTGTTTTTTTCATTGGATTATTCAAAAAACCTTGGGTTCGTTAGTGGTATTTTCGCAATTATTACCGTGTTTTCAACGGCAATGATCTATGCACAAATGAAAACTGTACCGAGATGGAATAATTCAGGAGTGCCTATACTCTTTATTCTCTGTTCCTTAGCGGGGGGAGCCATAATAATGGGAGATTTTAAATTAGGTCTGATTGGTGTAATTCTGTCAACTCTCATACAACTTTTGGTTTGGGTAAGGGGTGACAAGGCTTTAAAAAATTCTAGTACTAACATTTCAACTTCTACTGGACTTAAAAATTTGGGAAAATTGAGATTGTTAGAATCTCCTCATACTGGTGAAAATTATTTAATGAAGGAAATGGTTTTTGTTATTGCTAGAAAACACGTATTTAAATTAAGAATACTTTCTCTTTGTTTTTTAGGAGTAATACCGGTAATTTTTCTCATTTTGAGTTTGTCTGTAGGCTTCTTAATTGGCCTGGCAATGATAAGTTATTTTTTTGGGCTATTAATTTCGCGATGGTTATTTTTTGCTGAGGCTGAACATGTAGTCAGCTTCTATTATGGTAGAGGTTGAGGTCTTTCACGCTGAAAATTTAGCATAATAGTTTAAGTGGTGGTCCTCATCTCCGAATTCATGGTTAATCATAATTAATCTTTTAGCAAAGTGACCAAGATCATATTCCCAAGTCATTCCCATTCCACCATGCATTTGAATACTTTCTTCAGCTACCAATGCGCCAACTCTTCCTACAGTATATTTCGCGGCAGATAGATATTTTTTTCTTGTCTCAACCGAATCATTAAACCAGAAGGATGCATTCATTATTGCTGATCTCGTTTGTTCAATTTCAATGAATAACTGTGTCATTCGATGCTGTAGGGTTTGAAATTTTCCTATTGGCACACCAAACTGTTTTCTTGTTTTAAGATAATTAAGGGTAATATCTTTTATTCTTTCCATAATTCCAAGGGCTTCGGCACATAGAGCAAGGGTTCCCGTTTCAATGGCCTCCGAGATTATTGAAATTGCCTGATCTTTTTTCCCAATCAAAGAATCTTTATTGATTCTAACATTTGAAAAAGTTACATCGGAAACTATACCGCCGTCTATGCTTTCGAATGTTTCAAAAGTAAGTCCACTAGTTTCTAGTGGAATCATAAATAGGGATATGCCGTCCTTTTCATTACTGGTTTTCGATGTCCGTGCTGAAAAGATCAGATGACAAGCTCCTACTAAGTGCCTGACTGCCGACTTAGTTCCGTTAACTATAAAAGCATTACCTGATTCAGTTGACTGTGTTTCCACCGAATGTATTTCATATTGCTCCAAATCCTCGAAGTGGGCAAAAATAGGTCTAGCTTCTCCGGCTAAAACGGCTTGGGATACAGCTTTCTGTTGTTCTGATCCATGAGAAAGAACCATTGAAGACATTAACGCCGAGTTCAGTACTGGCTCTATGACCAATCCCGATCCAATAGCTTCAAAAACCGTGATAATATCGATTGGGTCTCCACCGAAGCCTCCTAATTCGGGTTTGAGCAATGCGTCAAAAACACCTAGGGACGCAATAGATTTCCAACTATCTCTGGAAAAGCCTAGATCTGAAGAAGCAGCTTCATTGCGCCTTTCCAAGGAATACTCATTTCGAAAATATTTTGTTAAAGTATCAAATAAAATTTGTCGCTCTGAACTCAAAGAAAAATCCATTAATATCTCCTTAAAGTTCTAGCACTGCTTTAGAGATAATATTTTTTTGAATTTCATTAGAACCGCCATAAATCGATGTCTTTCTGTTGTTAAAGTAAACACCAGCTGCTGTTGCTGCATTAATAGGTGAGATATTTGGCCCATTATATCCATAATCAAGGATATTAGGAACGTGAATGGTAGCCCTTCTACCCAATGCACGTCTTGTTAAGCTATCAATCTCCTGTCCAATTTCGGAGCCTAATATTTTTAATATTGAACTCTCTGGACCAGGAGATCCGCCTGCTTGAGCACGGCTTAGAATTCTTAGGTTTGTTATTTCTAGATTTGCCAAATCAATTTCTGTTTTTGCTACCCTTGCAGCAAATATGGGATCCTGAATAAGTGGTTTACCATCCTTTTTTGTTTCCGAAGCCAGCTGCTTCAGTTCTCCTATTCGTCTTTTTGAAAGACCTACATTTGCTATGCCTGTTCTTTCATGTGCTAAGAGATATTTGGCATAAGTCCAACCTTTATTTTCCTCTCCTACAAGGTTTTCGATTGGCACTTTTACATTCGTAAAAAATACTTCATTTATCTCGTGCTCTCCATCAATCGTTCTTAGGGGTCGAACTTCTATTCCATCTGAATTCATGTCTATTAGCAGAAATGAAATTCCTTCTTGTGGTTTGCCTTTAGTGGAAGTTTTTACCAGGCAAAAAATCATATTCGCGTGCTGTCCCAATGTTGTCCAAGTTTTCTGCCCATTTACAATATAGTGATTACCCTCACGGGACGCTGAAGTTTTTAAAGAAGCTAGATCAGATCCGGACCCCGGCTCTGAATAGCCTTGACACCACCAATCATCACCATTTAGCATTCGCGGTAGCCAGTAACCTCTCTGTTTATCAGAGCCAAAAGCCATTAATACTGGTGCCAACATATTAAATGCAAAAGGTAATATTCGAGGTGCTCCAACAGCTGAACACTCTTCTTCAAAAATAAAACTTTCAATCACTCCCCAGCCCTGACCTCCATATTTTTTGGGCCAACTACCGGCCAACCAACCTTTTTCATTAAGGGTATTGTGCCAGCTTTCAATTTCATCTTTACTTAAAAGTATACCCAATTTCATTTTAGAAGAGATGTTGGGTTTAAGAGTATCTCTTAAAAAATTTCTAACGTCTTTTCTGAAATTTTCTTGCTCATTACTAAAACTAAGGTCCATAAGACTCCTTTTTATTTATTGAGACTACTAAAATTTTTCCCAGAGCTGACCAAATCTACAATTAGCTGGGAGGGAGACCAAAAAACAGGATCTTCCTCAGAAAATGCATTTAAATCATCTAAGATTTTATTGAGTCCATATGTGTCAGCATAATGCATCGGTCCGCCCTTGTGTCGGGGAAATCCATATCCATATAGTTTTGTTACGTCTATGTCGGATGGCCTTAATGCCATATTTTCTTCAATGACTTTAGCGCTTTCGTTAATCATGGCTCCCAGGTATCTCCTTAAAATCTCTTCTTCAGAAAAATCTTTCGGCTTTATTCCTTTTTTTTCTCTTTCTATTTGGATTATATTAAGGACTTCTGGATCTTCTTTCCCCCTTCTTTCACCTTCCGTGTATCTATAAAATCCTCGACCAGTTTTCTGGCCAAACCACCCATTCTCACATAGGCGATCCGAAATTTCCACATAGCGCAATTTAGGATTTCTATTAGCTGATTTTCTTTTCCTGGTTGCCCAGCCTATATCTCCTCCAGCCAAATCAAACATTTGGTAAGGGCCCATCGGATATCCAAAGTTTACAATTGCCTTATCAATTTCGTATGGGCTTGCCCCGTCTTCCATTATGTAGCCTGCAGCCTCACCATAGGTTGATAATATTCTGTTCCCAATAAATCCATCACAATTTCCTGCTCGAACGGGAACCTTTTTCATTCGCTTGGCTAAATGAAAGCCAGTTGCAACCACATCATCAGCTACTTTTCCTGGTATTACAATTTCTAACAGACGCATTATGTTTGCAGGTGAGAAGAAATGTAAACCAATTACATCTTGTGGTCTTTTGGTGACTGATGCTATTTCATCTATATTTAAGTATGAAGTATTTGAAGCAAGCACGGCTCCATCTTTTGCTATCTTATCAAGCTCCCTAAATACAATCTTTTTTATCTCCATTTCCTCGTAAACTGCTTCAATCACCATGTCTACTTGTGATAGGTTTTGCATGTCAGTGCTTGGCTCATAATTTGAAAGAATTTTTTCTTTCTTTTCTAGATTCATCCGTCCTTTTTCAACGTCTCTTTCATAGACTTTTCTTACATTACGAATACCTCTATCAATGCTATCTTTATCCTTTTCAATCATTTTGACATGCAATCCTGCGTTAAGAGCTGCAACTGTAATTCCCGAGCCCATTGT
>CACAMI010000007.1 GCA_902533625.1 uncultured Alphaproteobacteria bacterium
GAGTTGATAGTGATGGGAATGCCCTTGTAGCAGGTAAGGTGGAGCCAAACTCAAAAGTTAAGGTTGTTATAGGTGACCAGACACTAGGTGAGACTACGTCTGATGAGAGTGGCGAATATGTAATAATTGGTAAGATAGAAAGTGATGAGGATGCTCAAGAGTTAAGAATAGCAATAAAATCTAAGGAGACCAAAGATACAAGTGATGTGGCCTTGTCAGAGGAAGAATTAGTATCTAGTATAGAAAATGAATGGCTTTTGACTGAGGATATCTATGTAATTTTGCCGGTTCAAGCTAAAGGAAAAGAGTTAAGAAAATATGCTGAAAATGCAGAGGCTGAAGCTTCAGAGAAATCTTTGCCAGTAATTATAAAAAGTAACCTCGACGAAATTAAAATTGTACAAAATAATAACGCATCATCTGTTGATAAAATTACTATTGATTTGATCAGTTACAACGAAGACGGTGAGGTGGAGCTCGCAGGAAGAGCAAAATCTAGTTCTCTAATAAATATTTATTTAAATAATAAATTTAGATATTCTACAAATGCAGGAATTGGAGGCGCTTGGGAAGTTGTGCTTATCGATCTGGCGCCAGCGGTTTATACTCTTAGGTTAGATGAAGTAAATACAAAGGAAAATAGGGTAACAAGTCGCTTATTGACACCATTTAAGAAAATTCAACCTTCAGCAATGGAGAATATCACTGAAAGGTCAATAACTGTAATGCCTGGAAATAGTTTGTGGAGGATTGCAAGGCAAGTTTACGGCAAAGGAATTCAGTACGTTGAAATTTTTGAAGAAAACAAAAGCCTAATTAAGGATCCAGATCTTATTTACCCAGGTCAAATTTTTAATCTCCCCGAAGATTAGAAAACTAAGAAATAACTTTTTGAAAAGCTGATGACCTTCATTTCTGCTACATATAGACCTAGCGTTAAATCAAAAACCTCTAATTTTACTATCATTTCAAATGTTATGCCTTATATCTGGTCAGATAGTGGGTTGAAGGGGCGTGTCATAATTTCAATATTACTACTGATTTTAGCTAAAATTGCTGTTGTATCAACACCCTTAATTTTCATGCTAGTAGTGGATTCTTTGGCTAAGTCCACTGTAGAGAAATCTGATATTTTCTTTTTAAGTTTGGGTGCTACTAGTCTGATAATTGGGTTTGGAACCATGCGATTATTGGGCATAGGCTTTGATCAATTAAAGGACGCACTTTTTGCTAAAGTTGCCCAAGGAGCATTAAGAAGTTTGGCCTTGAAAACATTTCGTCATATTCATCTGCTTTCCTTAAGGTTTCATCTTGAAAAGAAGACAGGAGGATTAAGCCGTATAGTCGACAGAGGTGTGAAAGGCGTGGAGTTTCTTCTGAGGTTTTTAATTTTCTCAATATTTCCGTTAATATTTGAGTTATTTTTGGTGTCTGCAATTCTTCTTCAGCGCTTTGGTTTTGAGTACGTTTTGGTGGTAATAATTGCTATTACTATCTTTATTGGTTTTACATTTAGAACTACTGAATGGAGAGATAAAATTCGGGCCTCAATGAATCTTGAAGATACTAAGGCTAATCAAATAGCGGTCGAAAGTATAATAAATTACGAAACAGTAAAATATTTTAGTGCCGAAAAGAGAGAAGCTGTGAAATATGATAGTGTGATGCAAAACTATGAGAAAGCTGCCATTAAATCAGCATCTTCACTTGCATTTCTAAATTCTGGGCAGGCTTTGTTAATTACTTTTGGCACGGTGGTAATTTTGATAATTGCCTCAATTGATTTGCAATCTGGTGTAATATCAATTGGAGAATTTGTTGGATTGAATGTAATAATGATGCAATTATTTATGCCGTTAAACTTTTTAGGAACTGTTTATCGCGAGATAAGGCAAGCCTTGGTAGATATGGGGGAGATGTTTGATTTATTAGACCATGAGATAGAGATAAAGGATCTTCCAAATTCAAAAAATATTGACCTTTCTAATGGTGAAATACATTTTAAGGATGTTAATTTTTCGTACGACCCTAGCCGTAAAATTTTAAATGATTTAAATTTAAAAATTGATGCTGGAAGCGTTGTCGCGGTGGTTGGAGCTTCAGGTTCAGGCAAATCCACTTTAGCTAGGATAATTTGTCGGTTTTATGATGTTTCAAGTGGTCAAATATTAATCAACGGTACTGATATAAAGAATATTAAGCAAGTGCATTTAAGGCATCAGATAGGTGTTGTTCCACAGGACACCATTCTATTTAACGAAAGTATTTTTTATAATATAGCCTATGGAAAGCCAGAAGCAGAGATGGATGAAATAATTAATGTTGCTAAAGCATCCAAACTCCACGATTTTATCATGACTTTAGAAAAAGGCTATGAGACCATAGTAGGGGAAAGAGGGTTAAAACTTTCCGGTGGTGAAAAGCAAAGAATTGGTATTGCACGTACTATTTTAAAGGACCCTCCTATATTAATATTTGATGAAGCTACATCCTCTCTAGATACTAAAACAGAACAAGAAATTCAAAATAGTCTTAATAAGATCTCCAAAGGAAGAACCGTGTTAATGATCGCTCACAGATTATCAACGGTAGTTGATGCTGATAAGATTTTAGTAATGAAAAATGGTGCAATAGCAGAATCTGGTAGCCACAAAAAACTAATTTCGATTAAAGGAATCTATGCATCTATGTGGGAAAGACAAAATAAGTAAAAGTTAAGAATATATCTAATCAAAAGATTTTTTTGGTAAATTTCGTTTGACTATTTGATTTTTACAAATAGAAATGGGTTGTTGGAATTGAGTTTGAAATGGCTAACCCTGAATCATTTTTAGAAGAAGTAGCGGAGGAAGTCCGAAGAGATCGGCTTTTTAAGTTCTTTAAGAAAAATGGATGGATAATCGCTTTTGTTGTCTTAGCAACTCTATGCGCATCTATTGCATATGAATGGAGGGAGAATTCTGAAATTTCCAGGGCTAAAACAAATGGAGATCTATTAACTCTAGCACTAGAAAAATCTCAGAAAGGCAATTTGGAGGTATTGCTTGAATTGCTCTCTGATAACTCGCCTTATTTAAGACCTAGCAGTGATTTAATGGCTGTCACAAAATTATATTATGCTGAATTGCTTTATAACATTGATAATGACTCAAGCGAATCGATGAGTGTTCTTAAAGAAATTTTCTCTAATGAAAGTATTTCAACGACCTTGCGTCAGTTGGCAAAAATTAAATATCTGCTTCTATTCTCTGGAGATAATAAGGTAAAACAAGATTTAATTGATGAATTGTCATCTCCAGGTAACCATTATAGATTTTTAGCTCAAGAGCATAAAGTGCAAACTTATTTGGCCAGTGGCATGTCCGATGAAGCTAGCAGACAGATTGATATATTGTTAAACGATCTTGAGGTTTCTGAGCAGCAGAAAAGACGGCTTATGGATCTTAAGTTAGCTATAAGGTAAAACCAATCGTAGGTAAATCTAGCTATGATCAAAATTAAAATTTCAGAAAAGATCTTTTATCTAGTGATCTTGCAGGTTGTTGCGTTACTTTTGAGTTCTTGCTCTGAAGATAAGGGTCTCGTGGGGGATAGAATACCAATATTTAATGACTTATCCCAAGAAAATGTGAATTCTCCTGGTAAAAAAATTAAACTAACCTCTCCAGAAATTTTAAAGGCATGGCCCCAGCTTTTATCTGGCCCATCTCGAGCCGTTATTAATGTTAAGCTTACTAATAGTTTAGAAGACTTTGATTCCTATAGAATTATTAAGACTATTTCTCGAGATAATGTTTTCACACCTATTATAGTTTCTGACACTATTTATTATTTGGATTCCAGAGGTACAGTTCATGCTCAAACTACAGGCGGAAAGCACCTTTGGTCAACTAATATTAACGGGAATAGTAAAAGGCTACGCCAGACATTCCCTGGGGGCTTAGCGTATAGTGAAGGCCTTATTTATATTACTAGCAGTTCGGGTAAATTGTCGACTTTGGATGCAAAAGATGGGCAACTTTTATGGGAATATGATTTTGATCAGCCATTCAGATCTTTCCCCTTAATTTATCGAAAAAATATTTATGTTGTCACTGGTGATGATTTAGGAGTTGCATTTTCACGTGAAGGTAAACTTATTTGGTCTTTTGCCGGAGACACTCAAGCTAATTCAATATCCTATTCCGCATCGCCATCAGCTTATAAAGGAAAAGTATTTTTTCCTTTTTCGTCTGGTACCTTGTATGCGGTTGATTCAATTAACGGAAGTGTATTTTGGAAGAAAACTTTTAGTTCAGCTGCAATTGGAGAGGGGTCCTCTTTAATTACAGATTTTGGTAGTAGTCCTATATTATTAAAGACTGGTGTTCTTGCGTCTTCTTTTGCTGGGCAAACAATTCTAATCAATTTTGAGGGCAATATAATTTGGGCAAGTGATATAGGTACCTCAACTTCTCCACTCATTGTGGGTTCTGATGCATTTTTTATAGATAAGAATGGTTTTCTGATAAGGCTTTCACTTTCAAAAGGAAAAATTATTTGGTCTCGAAAACTATTAGAGAAGAGCAAAGGTACAAAATTTTTTGATCCTATCTTGGTGAATGGAAATATTTTGCTGACAAAAAATGATCGAATCGTTAGTTTATATTCTCCTTTTGATGGTGCCTTAGTTAAATCCAAGAAATTAAAAGGGAAGGTGTCTGCATCACCAATTTCATATAAAGGAGAGGTGTATTTCCCGCTTGCAAATGGTAAAGTTCAAGTATTTTAGTGCACTGAATAGTTCTAGTGATAGAAGGTTAATTGATTAATAATATTGTAATAATTGGTCGGCCCAATGTTGGTAAATCAACTTTGTTTAACCGCTTGGCAGGTAAAAAACTTGCTATAGTAGGAGATGAGGTTGGAGTGACTCGAGATATCAGAGAAGTTGGAACAAAAATTTCTTTTTATGACTTTAAAATTTTTGATACGGCAGGGATTGATCCTTTTTCAAAGATCAAATTAAAGAGAGACATGACTTCTAACTCGATCTCAAAGGTTTACGAAGGTAATTTAGTTATTTTTCTTCTCGATGGACGTTCTGGGATTTTAAAAGATGATTTTGAGGTATCTGACAAATTAAGAAAAAATAATAGTCAGGTAATTCTAGCTATTAACAAATGCGAAGGTAACTATAAAAAGGAAGTTTTTTCAGATTCGTTTTCTCTGGGCTTTGGAGAGCCAATTCTTATTTCAGCTGAGCATGGACTTGGGCTAGATGAACTTAAGGGAGCAATTCTTGGTAGATCTCAGCTAAACATATATAGAAAACAAGTTTCTTTAGAGGTTGATGATAACTCAACTACTGAGAGTAATAAAGTTAAACTTCCTCTTAATATGTCAATTGTTGGGCGGCCTAATTCGGGAAAATCTACTTTATTTAACCTATTGCTAGGAGAAGACAGGTCTTTGACTGGGGCTGAAAGTGGGTTAACAAGAGATGCGGTTAGTGTAGTTACAACATGGAATGGGGATGAGGTAAAGCTTTTTGATACTGCAGGAATTAGACGAAAAAATAAAGTGACTACAAGGCTTGAGAAGCTATCTGTTAAGGATAGTTTAAGGGCGGTAAATTTTTCTGAAGTAGTAATTATTCTGCTTGATTTGGTTAATGCATTTGATACTCAGGATTTAAAAATTGCAGAGCTGGTAGGGCGGGAAGGCAGGTTACCTGTTTTTGCAGTAAACAAGTGGGATTTGGAAAAGGAAAAGTCAAAAAAAATCAAGATTTTACAGGAAAAACTTGAAAAGTTTTTACCACAATTTTCTGGAGCAGAGTTTGTGCCACTTTCAGCAAAAACTGGTTATGGAATAAAAAAATTAAATAAAATTGTAAGAAAATATCATAATATTTGGCAAAAAAGAATTTCAACTTCTGAGCTAAACTTGTGGATGGCAGATCAAATTAGCCATCACCCACCTCCAATAATTAAGGGAAGAAGAATAAAAATTCGCTATGTTACGCAAGCAAAATCAAGACCTCCTACGTTCATATTTTTTGGAACTCGTTCTAATGAAATTCCGAAAAGCTATGAGAGATTTTTGATTAATAGCCTGAGGTCAAATTTTGAAATTTTTGGTGTCCCAATAAGGGTGATATTCAGGTCTGCGGAAAACCCGTACTCTTCCTAAATTAATTTTCTTAAAGCTTTTGCCTGAGAAAGGCAGGAGAATAATTTTGTCTCTGACTCCCCTGGAAAAAACTTTCTCCTAAGCTTTGTGGGCATGGGTTTAGGAGAAAATAAGGATATTGTAGGGCCTAATCTACTGTTTTCTCTTTTGTAACATAAAACAATATCCCTAATAGCAGCCTTTGATGCAGAATATGTAGAAAGAAATTTTTTAGATATTGTATCATCTATAAAAATGGCTTTTCCATTTCCAGAGGCCTTAAGTAAGCCATCCGTATGAGCAATTATATATTTAGTAGACAGGACGTTATTTATAAAGACATCAGAGAAATCTCTATCAAACATAATATTAGCAGGGGCCATTCCTGAGCTTTGAGCAGCACAATGTATAAGCACATTTAGATAACCCCATCTTTTTAATATTAATTCTGATAAGTCTATTACTTGTTTCTGATCTTTTAAATCAGTCATAATAAGGTCAAATGATGAGTTAGAATTTTTTAGTAAGGATTTTTTTAAATCTTCTAAACCTTGGAGATTTTTTGAAACACCTATGACATGAAAGCTTTCTGAACTTAAGAGGTTGCTAAGAGCAAAACCTAACCCACTAGCAGCACCAGTTACTAAAGCTATTTTTTTCTCTCGTTTCTGTTTCATTATTAGGTCAGTTTAAGCTATTTGTGGACGAATTTAAATAAGGCAGGTAAACTTTTAATCACCATTAAAATTTTAGAGAATTTAGCCATCTGTGAACCATTAATCTTTACTTATGATAGTGATAATTGCTGGCCAAGCCTACTATGATATATATAATTATATCTGGAGTAGTTTTTGAAAGTTCAAAATGGAAAAATATCAAAATTTTGATGATAGACTAAGAGAGGAATGTGGAGTATTTGGTGTCTTTGGGCATCCCGATGCTGCAGCTTTGACAGCTCTTGGTTTACACGCTTTGCAGCATAGAGGGCAAGAATCAGCTGGAATAGTTAGCTTCGATAATTCTTATTTTCATGCGGAAAGACGTATGGGATTAGTAAGTGATAATTTCACAGATGAAAAGGTTCTTGAGGGACTTTCTGGGTCTTCAGCAGTTGGCCATGTAAGGTATTCAACTACTGGTAGCTCTATTTTAAAGAACGTTCAGCCTCTGTTTGCTGATTTGTCAGGGGGAGGTTTAGCATTGGCTCATAATGGAAATTTAACTAATGGGCTCACCCTTCGTGAAGAGCTTGTGGAAAATGGATCTATTTTTCAATCTACATCTGATACCGAAACTATCTTGCAGTTGATAGCCAAGTCAAAAGAGAAGAATATAACTTCATGTTTCATAGATGCTTTGTATCAAGTTGAAGGCGCTTATGCTCTTGTAGCCTTGACAACAAAAAAATTAATTGGAGTTAGAGATCCTATTGGTATTAGGCCTCTTGTTCTTGGAGTACTGGATGGCCATCATATTCTTACCTCAGAAACATGTGCGCTCGACATTATTGGTGCAAAATTCATAAGGGAGGTTGAGAATGGTGAAATGATAATCATTACGGAATCTGGTATTGAAACGATTAAACCTTTTCCACATCAGAGACCAAGGCCTTGTATTTTTGAGTATATATATTTTGCCAGACCAGATAGTTCCGTTGGCGGTTTAAGCGTTTATGAGTGTAGAAAGGAATTCGGAAGGCAGTTAGCCACAGAAGCGCCTAAGGAAGCTGATTTGGTTATTCCTGTACCGGATAGTGGAGTGCCAGCAGCAATAGGCTATGCCCAAAGGGCAGGGATACCTTTTGAATTAGGCATAATTAGAAATCATTACGTAGGTAGAACTTTTATTGAGCCTCAACAGTCTATAAGAGCATTTTCTGTTAAACTAAAGCATAATGCCAACAAAATTTTGGTTAACGGGAAGAAAGTAATTTTGATTGACGACTCTCTTGTAAGAGGAACTACTTCAATAAAAATAGTTAGAATGATGAGGGAAGCTGGAGCAAAAGAGGTTCATATGAGGATAACTTCTCCTCCAATTATGTATCCAGATTATTATGGAATAGATACTCCAATAAAAGAAGAGTTGTTAGCCGCCAACCGTACAATTAAGGAAATTGAGCAGTTCATTGGAGTAGATAGTATTTCTTTCTTAAGTATTGATGGCTTATATAAGGCCATGGGTCACAAGAATGGAAGAGATCCAAAGAAACCTGCATTTACTGATCATTGTTTCACAGGTGAATATCCAACTGGATTAATTGATCAAAGTGGCGAGGACAGATTTACTCAACTCACATTACTGTCTTAGGCCTCTAGGGAAGATATTGAGTCAGTAAAGAAATCTTCATTAAATTTTTATTTTGGGCAAGAAGACTTTGTCATGTCGATATATTGAGCTTTTAGCCAGTATTTAAAGTCTTCAGGCGCCAATGTCTCTAAATTTTTCATTAAGTCGGAAGCTAACATAATAGTGGCAGACTCTGTAATAGAAGTTAAATGATCGCTTTTTTCAAGAAATCTATTGTGGGCTAGCAAAATTAGACAAATAATTAATGCTCCACGGAATAAACCGAATAATACTCCTAAAGAGCTATCAAGATTCTTTAAGGGTGATTTTTGGATAACCCTCGAAAATATGGGAGTAAACAATGATAGGAAAATTAATGAAAGTATAAAACATAATGCAATAGATATTAAAATTTCTAACTCGCAATTTTCAAATATTATTTCTTTTATTATAGGAATTTTTTCTAAATGTGGCCCCAAGATGGGAGCAAAAAATATAGAGAGAATGCCTGAGAAAACCCAATTGAGGATAGCAAAAATTTCTTGAGTAACACCTCTGAAATAAGCAATTAATACAGAAAAAGATAGTGTAAAAACGGAGAAAAGGTCAAAATAAGTATAATCAGTCAATATTCATCATCCATTGAATTTGAAATGGTTTTTAAATATGAAATAAAATCAACTAGCCCATTAATTTTTTTCATTTCTACCTTTGTATTAGCAATGGTTTTAGCATTTTTAGAAATTAAAGCTTTTGTGAAACCTAATTTTTCTGCTTCTTTTATTCGGCCCTCTGTATTATATGATTCCCTTATAGTTCCTGACAAGTTTATTTCACCAAAAATAACTGTTTTGCTATCAAGCGGGAAATTTAATTTTGATGATATTAATGCAGCAGCTACGGCTAAATCTGCTGCTGGATCAGATGTTTTTATGCCACTAGCAATACTCAGATAGATATCTAAATTAGAGAAGGTTAAATCACATCTTGATTCTAGAACGGCTAAGAGCATCGATAGCCTGGAAACATCCCAACCAACTACAGTTCTTTTTGAAGTGGCGAATAATGAAGGTGTGACCAGAGCTTGAATTTCAAGCAAAATTGTTCTCGAACCTTCATTTGCCGGAAACACACTTGTGCCAGTTAAATTATCACCAGAATTAGACAGAAAAAGAGAAGAAGGATTCTTTATCTGTTCAAGACCTGTGCTTGTCATTTTAAATATGCCGACCTCAGATGTAGAGCCATATCTATTTTTTGCCGTCCTAATTAACCTCAGTTCATTCCCTTTATCTGCTTCAAAATATAATACAGTGTCAACCATATGCTCTATTGTTTTTGGGCCTGCTAATTGTCCATCTTTCGTAACATGTCCCACTAAGATCAAAATTATGTTTAAGCTCTTACATAGAGCTAGAAGCTCTTGGCAAGTATATCTAACTTGGTTTATTGAGCCCGGAATACCTTCTATTCTATCTGAAAAAGATGTTTGAATTGAATCAACAATTATCAATGAGGGAGTGTCTTCATTAATTTTCAATATGATTTCTTCTAAATTAGAAAGAGTTGACACTTGAATTTTCCTTTGTGACACATCCAATCTATTTGACCTGAGTAAAATTTGTGACTTGGATTCTTCACCCGAATAATAGTGAATTTTTTTATCCATATCTGCAATTTTGGAAGCGACCTGCATAAGAATAGTGGATTTACCAATACCCGGTTCTCCACCTAGCAAAATCCCCGACCCCGATACAAAACCGCCACCAAGCACTATGTCGAGTTCATCAATTCCGGTCTTTATTCTAGAGATTTCATTTACTGAACTCTCCAAAGTAAAAAATTCTGTATCTCCTTTAACTGATCTGCTTTTAGGCGTGTAATCTTCAATCTCTTGCAACGAATTCCATTCTAGGCACGAGTGACATTTCCCTGACCATTTGGATGCAGTAGCACCACAATTACTACATTTATAATTATTTTGGTTCTTTATCATAAGCTATTCATGATTTAGTTTATTATTCTGTATTCAAGAAATCTTTAATGTATTCATTTGATGAAGTTTTTATATTTTTCCTACATCCTATCCAGACAAACTTTCCTTCATTCATAAGAAATACACGGTCTGCAATTGTATTTACTGTATTTATATCGTGAGTTATCGTTAAAGCACTTGCTTTAGAGTCTGAAATTAAGTCCTTAATTAAATAATTAATCTTTCTTGCGGTAATTGGATCAAGTCCAGCAGTGGGCTCGTCAAAAAACAAAATTTTTGGTTCAGTCATGATGGCTCTAGCAATAGCAGCCCTTTTTTGCATGCCTCCAGAAAGTTCAATGGGAAATTGATTTGCCGATCGAATACTTAAGCCGACTCTTTCTAACTTTTCTTCTGCAAGCTTTTTAATATTTTTTTTGGGCATTTTATTGGGACCATATAGATACTTAAAGCCAACATTTTCCCAAACACTAAGGCTATCGAACAATGCAGAATTTTGAAAAACCATTCCTAGTTTATTAAAGAAAATTTCTTTATTTCTTTTTAAAATAGGTTGGTTATTAAATTTAATGGAACCAGAAAAAGGATAGTAAATGCCAAGAATGCACTTTAATAGTGCTGATTTTCCTGCTCCAGATCTTCCAATTATCGTAATACTGTCAGTATTATCATTTGTATTTAAATCAAAACTAATGTCATTAAGAATAAGCTGATTGTCTAGGCTTAATTTAATACGATCAATCGATAATTTTCCTTTGCCATTTCCACTCATTTTTGAAACATAAATGCAGTTAGTAAGTAGTTAGATGCTAAAATAAGCATTGACGCAGTTATAACTGCTGATGTGGTAGATTTCCCAACACCAGCCGCTCCCCCTTTTGATGTGAACCCAAAATAACAGCCTGATAAAGAAATAATTATTCCAAAAGCTACAGACTTAATTAAGCCAGAATATATATCAGACATTTCAAGAAACTTGATTGTATATTCAGTATAAACTAGTAGAGAAAATTGCAAGCTAGTAATGCCAATAACTAAGCCTCCTAATATTCCTATTATGTCACTTATTAGAGTAAGAATTGGAAGGCATATTACTGAAGAAGCTAGCCTTGGTGTAACAAGATACCTAATAGGGCTTACGGATAAGCTTTTTAAAGCATCTAGTTGCTCGGTAACTTTCATACTTCCAATTTCGGCAGCAATTGAGGATGACAATCTTCCTGCAACTATTAATCCACAGAGCACCGGGCCTAATTCTCTGGTCATTCCTATCGCAACTATTGATGGCACAACAGTTTCTGCATTAAACCGAGAGCCTCCCGAAAAAATCTGTAATGCTAGAGCCGCTCCGGTAAATAATGCAGTTACACCAACTACTGGAAGGGAGTTAAAGCCAACAAAAATTAATTGCTTAAGAAATGGTTCTGCGTAAAAAGGTGGGGTTAAGGCCTCAGAAAGGGATACTAGAGAAATTTTTAGTAGTTGTCCTATGGAAACACAGAAATACTCAGCTTTGCAACCTAATTTCTGAATTATTTTTATTAGGTAAATAAGGAGTTTCATTTTTTCCAAGGCGACTTTGTTTCTTCCTTTAGAAAGATAAGATTAACCTAATAATAATTTTTAGCAAGGTTTCCAAATCTTGTGTATTTTCCTTCAAAAGAAAGCTCTATTGTGCCGATCGGCCCATGTCGTTGTTTTCCTATTATCACCTCTGCTTTTCCATGAAGTTCTGACATCTCTGATTGCCACTTGGCTATTGCTTCAAGATCATAGTCGCCTGGTTTCTCTCTCTCTTTATAATATTCTTCCCGAAAGATAAATAACACTACGTCTGCATCTTGCTCTATTGAACCACTTTCCCTTAAATCTGCCAGCTGAGGCTTCTTATCATCTCGATTTTCTACCTGTCGTGATAATTGTGATAACGCTAAAACCGGAATATTTAAGTCTTTGGCAATTGCTTTTAGTCCTTGCGTTATTTCCGATATCTCGTTCACCCTATTGTCCTTAAATGAAGACCCTCTTACAAGTTGCAAATAGTCTATGATTAACAGATCTAGACCATCTGTTCTTTTTAAGCGCCTTGCTCTACTGGCTAGTTCGGAAATAGTTAGTGCAGGGGTATCGTCAATAAAAAGAGGCATGCTTTCAAGCTCTTGAGCTGACTCTACAAATCTCTTGAACTCATCCTCTTTAAGATCTCCCTTTCGTATCTGTTCAGACGCAATTTCACAAGACTCTGAGAGAATTCTAGTCGCAAGTTGTTCTGAGGACATTTCAAGTGAAAAAAAGCCGACAGTGCTTTTGGAGCCAGTTTTTTTCATCATTTCTTTTGCCGCATTAAATGCAATGTTTGTTGCAAGTGAGGTTTTGCCCATCGAAGGCCTTCCCGCTAGGATTATTAGGTCAGATGGGTGGAGGCCGCCCAATTTCTTGTCAAGATCTATAAATTGAGTTGGAAGGCCAGAAGTTCCTCCTCCTTTTTTATATGCAAAATTAGCAGTTTCAACTGCTTTAGCCGCTGCTTTGACGAAAAGGGAGAAAGTTCGTCCTTTATTTTGTCCAATTTCTGCAAGGTCATAAAGTGATTTTTCAGCGTCAGCTATTTGTTGATTACCATCTTCTTCAAGGTTAATCTTTGCTGCTTTATCTATCATTTCTCCACCTAACAAAATCAGTTGCCGTCTGATTGCCATGTCAAAGATTATTTTAGCGTAATCTTCGGCTCCAGATAAAGAAATTGCAGAACTTGCTAGTTTCACTAAGTAGCTTGCTCCTCCCAAATCATCTAGAGATTTGTCGTTATCAAAAAATGGTTTTAAGCTAACAGGAGATGCCAGAGAATTTTTCTGTATTTTGCTTGAAATTAACTCAAAGATTTTTGAGTGAACGGGGTCAAAAAAATGATCTTCATTTATTATTTCTCGGATTCTATCAAAAGAATCATTATTTAGTAGTAAAGTACCTAATAAAGCTTGCTCTGCCTCTATGTTACTAGGGTATTCAAATGAGTCATTTGATATTCTCAAATTTCCATCTTCCATAAAAGAATCTCCTTTATAAGGTTTATAGTATGGAAATGAGTTATCCCCAGCCTGTTAATTTCGGGGAAAAGTGATTTTTTTTATGACCTTAAGCGTTAATCCCTTTAATTAGGATTTGAGGTGTCCACTTCAGCTGGTTCTTCACCACCTATATGTGCGTTTTCTTCATTATTAGCGGGATCGATTTCTTGAACAGAATCATAGTCTGGAGCATCAGTTTCTTTCTCAAAGAAAGTGCCTAAATCTGTTTGGTTACTTTCTTCTTCAATATCTACTTTTTTATTATCTTGTGCTAATGCTTCTTCTTCCGATCTGGCCACAATAATTTGAATTTCTACTGACAATTCTGGGTGCAGGCCAATCGGAACAGCAACTATTCCAAGTTCTTTTATTGTATTATTTAATTCTATCTGGCTCTTGCTAATGCTAATATCATTTTCCTGCATTATTAACTGTATATCTCTTGCTGTTACCGACCCATAAAGAGCACCTGACTCAGATGCAGAGCGAATTAATACAAATTTTTTCCCTTTAATTTTTTCCTGAAGTTTTTCTGCTTGTTTTTTTGTTTCTAAGTTGTTGGCCTCAAGTTTAATCTTCTCATTTTCAAATCTTTTAATGTTTTCTTCATTTGCTCGTAATGCTTTCTTTAATGGAAAAAGAAAATTTCTAGCATAACCAGATTTCACCGAAACACGGTCCCCCATCTGTCCTAAATTCTTAATTCTTTCTAAAAGTATTATATCCATAATATTTTCTCTATTTTACGGCATATGGAAGGAGTGCCAAAAATCTAGCACGTTTAATTGCTTCAGATAGTTCTCGCTGCTTTTTCATCGATACTGATGTTATTCGAGACGGTGCTATTTTTCCTCTCTCAGACACAAATTTTTGCAGCAACCTTACGTCTTTATAATCAATTTCTGCAGCACCTTCACCGCTAAATGGACAAGATTTTTTTCTACGAAAAAATGGTTTATTTGTAATCATTTTTTTACTTTCTTTTCATTACTTTCGCTTTGACTAGTCATAAGATTTTCTGGCCATCTTTTCATCATTTCTTGATTTAGCTTGCAGCATAACACTTGGGCCTTCCTGATGTTTGGTTACCTTTACTGTTAGCACCCTTAAGACATCTTCATGTATTTTCATTAGGCGCTCCATTTCTTTCACAGCTTCCCACGGAGAATTGCTCTTGTAAAAGCAATAATGTCCTTTTCGATTTTTATTAATCTTATACGATAAGGTCTTCATTCCCCAATATTCTTTTTCTAAAACCTTACCTTTATTTTCAGTTAACACTTTTTCAAAGTTGTCCATAATTTCATCAACTTGCGTGTTTGAAATATCTTGTCGCAAAATAAAGACGTGTTCATACAAATTCATTTGCATACTTTTTTCTATCAAAATTTTTCAATTATATTACCCCATGCATTTATCTAACAGTAAGCCTTTCTGCGACATACGGAAAGAAATGTACTTATACAAGTGATTTTAGTTTTTGCAACCTATTAGTTAAATAAAATTTGCTATTATTTGCCAAACATGATTGTGGAGATTATACCATTGCTGATAATATAATATAAACATATACAGAAATTTGAATGAAAGAAGTTTTAAGTTATGAATGTAGCATTGTTATTTCCGGGTCAGGGTTCACAATACGTAGGAATGGGCAAGTCCTTGGCAGAGAATTTCTTAGAATCAAAACGAGTTTTTGAGAGAGTGGATGAAGCTCTAGGTGAGAACTTATCAAAGTTGATCTGGGACGGTTCTGAAGAAGTTTTAAAGCAGACCCAAAATGCGCAACCTGCTCTAATGGCAACGTCAATGGCTGCAATTGAAGCAGCTAGAGCAGTAGGTTTTGATTTTGGTAATGTGCGGTATGTAGCAGGACATTCCTTGGGAGAATATTCTGCTTTATGTTGTTCTGGAGCTATGAGCTTAGAGGATACTGCTATTATTTTAAGTAAGCGCGGTAAAGCCATGCAGAGTGCTGTGAAGTCAGGTGAAGGAGCTATGGCAGCAATTATTGGTATAAGTCTTGAGGAAGTTAAAGAGGCAATTTCTAATATTTTAGACCATGGAGTATGTGAAGTAGCAAATGATAATGAGCCTAAGCAAATTGTTATATCTGGCCATAAGAAAAAAGTAGAAAAAGCATTAGAAACTTTGAAAGCAATTGGCGCTAGAAGAGCAATTTTACTGCCTGTGTCAGCTCCTTTTCATTGCTCGCTTATGGAGCCAGCAGTAAGAGAGCTGGAAGGATCAATTTTGGATTTAAAACTAAGTAATTTAAATATACCGATAGTTTCAAATGTTAGTGCCAAAGAAATGTTAGACCCTAAAGAAGTTAAAGTATCATTGATAAAGCAAATTACACACCCTGTAAGGTGGAGAGAAAGTATTTCATATCTATCTGTTGAGGGTATAAATAGATTTATAGAATTTGGGGCTGGAAAGGTATTGTCAGGTTTGGTTAAAAGGATTTTGAAAGATCCAATCATATCAAATATTGGAGAATTTTCAGATTTAGAAAAATTAAGGGAGGAATAAATTGTATGATTTTACTGAAAGAAAAATCCTGATAACTGGATCTTCAAGAGGAATTGGTAGAAGGATAGCAGAGGATTTTATTTCATTAGGGGCTAGGGTCTTGATTACTGGAACAAATGAGACTTTATTAAGGGAAGTCAAGGATGAATTAGGTTCACGCTGTCACTATGTGAGGTGCAACTTCTCTAATACCGAAGAAATTAATAGTCTTTTTGACCAGGCTGTTAAAAATTTTGGATTCATTGATACCTTGATCAATAATGCAGGAATAACACGAGATGGACTATTTTTACGGATGTCTAATATAGATTGGATGGAAGTCTTAAATATTAATCTACATAGTGCCTTTCTCTTGTCCCAACTGATGATTAAGCCTATGATAAAAAACCGATTTGGAAGAATAATAAATATTTCTTCCATAGTTGGGACAACTGGTAACGCAGGGCAGACCAATTATGCTGCTTCGAAGGCTGCGATCGTAGGGTTTTCAAAAAGTTTGGCTATAGAGGTGGCCAACCGAAATATCACTGTTAACAGTATAGCGCCAGGTTATATTCAAACCGAAATGACTGATAAGCTTTCAGAAGGCCAAATAGAAGCAATTGTTAGCAGAATTCCATCTAAGAAGATCGGCATGCCAAAGGACGTTTCAAACCTAGCAGTATTCTTGAGTTCATTGCAAGCTGAGTACATTACTGGTCAAACTATTCACGTGAATGGTGGTATGTATATGTCTTAGATTTAATTATGGTCTTAGCCAAAATCATTTCCATATTTTACAAAATCTTTTAATTTTTTGAGAAATTAGTTGCCTTATATTGATAATATGATATTAGGCGCTCATCATTATTAAAAACGATTATTAAAAGTTTTGAATTTTAATAATTGACAAGTTTAGCAAGGAGCAGAAAATGAGCGATATTGAAGGGCGCGTCAAAAAAATAGTAGTCGAGCATTTAAGTATAGAAGAAGAAAAAATATCTGAGAGCGCTTCATTTATTGATGACCTCGGTGCAGATAGTTTGGACACAGTAGAGTTGGTTATGGCTTTTGAAGAAGAATTTGGAGTGGAGATTCCAGATGACGCAGCTGAGAGCATTCAAACTTTTGGTGATGCAGTCAAGTATATAACGGAAAATTCATAAGAACTTGGTTGGGAAGAAATCATTAACAGTATTTTCTCTTAACGAGGTAAAATATGTTAGCAGTAATTTTTAATTTTTAATGAGGCGTGTAGTAGTAACAGGCTTGGGCTTAGTTAGCCCTTTAGGATGTGGCTTTGAGAATAGTTGGAGTAACATCCTTAAGGGCAAGTCCGCTTGTGGCCCAATTACTAAATTTAATGCAGAAAATTATGCTACACAATATGCTTGTGAAATCCCAATTGGATCCAAAACTGGAGAATTTAACCCTTCGGATTGGATGGAGGAAAAAAGATCGCAGAAAAGTAGATGATTTTATCCTTTATGGGATAGCGGCTTCTAAAGAAGCGATAGATGATTCTGGTTGGATTCCCAAAAGTCAAAATGATCAATTTAGAACGGGAGTTATGATAGGTTCTGGAATTGGGGGACTTGATTTAATTTATAAAACTTCTCTAACTTTGAATGAAAAGGGCCCGCGTCGAATTTCTCCCTTTTTTATTCCTGGGGCTTTGATCAATCTGGTATCTGGGCAAGTATCTATTAGGTTCGGCTTAAAAGGTCCCAACCATTCGGTTGTAACTGCTTGTGCCACTGGAGCTCATGCAATAGGCGATGCAGCTAGATTAATTCAAAATGGTGATGCAGAAGTTATGCTGGCTGGCGGTGCAGAGAATCCAATTTCCGAATTGGGGATAGGGGGGTTTAATGCCTGTAAAGCTTTATCGACGAAATTCCTTGAAACTCCTGAACAGGCATCACGTCCATATGACATAGATCGAGACGGTTTTGTAATGGGTGAAGGTGCTGGGGTAATTGTTTTAGAGGAGTATGAGCATGCGAGAGCACGTAAAGCAAAAATTTATTGTGAGTTTGCCGGATATGGCTTATCTGGCGATGCGCACCATATAACTGCTCCTTCAGAAGACGGAGAAGGGGGGAAAAGGGCAATGGAAGCGGCTATTAATTCCACTAGTATTCCTAACCTTAAGATTGATTATATTAATGCGCATGGAACGTCTACTATGGCGGATACAATTGAGTTAAGAGCAGTAGAGGAAGTTGTTAAGGGTTACGCACACGAAGTTTCTATGTCATCAACAAAATCATCAATTGGTCATTTGTTGGGAGCAGCTGGTGCTGCTGAAGCTATATTCTCTGTATTGTCAATTCGAGATCAAATTGTTCCCCCTACTATAAATTTGGAAAATCCAGCAGAGGAAACTCTTATCGATTTAGTTCCGAAAAAGCATAAACAAAGAGATGTGAACATTGTAATGTCAAACTCATTCGGTTTTGGGGGAACCAATGCATCCGTTTTGTTTAAAAAATTCTTGAGCTAAATGTTCCTAAGATTTATTAGAAGGCCTATTTTGCTTTCCGTATTGATAATTGGAATCATATATTGCTCGCCAATTGCTCTTAAATATTATGCAAATTTAGAAGGCCCTTTACTGGAAGAAATTAACTTTGAGATAGATAAAAATCAGAGCCTGACATCGATTTCTGGAAAATTGAAAAAATATGGCGTAATTCGAAGCAAAATACTTTTTTTGTCATACATAAAGCTTAAAGGGTATGAAAAGAGAATAAGATTTGGGGAATATTTGTTACCTCGTCGCATTAGTTTAGAAAATTTGTTAGATTTATTTTCTTCTGGAAAGCAAATTAATTATTCAATTACAATACCGGAGGGTTGGTCAAGTTGGAAAATTGTAAAATTTTTAAACTCCAATAAATACTTGTCAGGGGAAGTTGAATCTTTGCCAGTTGAAGGAAGTTTATCTCCGGATACATATTTTGTTGCAAAGGGTGAAAATAGAAATAAGGTACTTGGGAGGATGCAGTTAAGGCAGGAGGAAGTCTTAAGGAAAATTTGGAATGATCGAGATAGCGATCTGCCGTTGAATTCACCCAGGGATCTGCTAATTTTAGCTTCAATTATTGAAAAAGAGACTGGTATAAGTGCAGAAAGAAGGATAATAGCTTCTGTGTTGATTAATAGAATTACCAAAGGTATGAGATTGCAGGTTGACCCAACTGTGATTTATGGCCTCACAAAAGGGAAGGGAAAGCTGGGAAGGCCCCTTATCTCAACAGACCTAAAAACTTCAAGTGATTACAATACCTATTTGCTATCTGGTTTGCCAAAGGGGCCAATTTGTAATCCAGGTAAAGATTCTATTTTGGCTGCTAGCAAACCTGAGAAGACTAATTTTCTTTACTTTGTTGCAGATGGTGAGGGAGGGCATCTTTTTTCTGAAAACCTTTCTGAGCATAATAAGAATGTTAAACGTTGGAAAGAGAAATTAAATTAAAAATTTTCTTACTATAGGAAAAATTTAGGAGTTAGTTTTTATGTTATCTAAAGAAATTTGGGACATTATGAATAGGGAAACACAAGAAGTTATTGAAGGGGATAGCCTCTTGGAAGAAATCTTAAATAAATCAATTTTAAGACATGATAGTTTTTCAGAAGCTTTGAGTGATTTGTTTGCCAGAAAGTTGATGGGAAAGGAATTTTTTTCGTATAATGAATTATTGAATGTTTGCAAAGAAAGTCTGAATAATAATGAAGGTATTGTTGAGCAGGCTGCAAAAGATATGATGGCATTTTATGAAAGAGATCCCGCTTGCACAAAGTTTCTGGAGCCTTTTCTTTTTTATAAAGGGTTTGTCGCGGTTCAATGTTATAGAGTTGCAAGAACTAGATATTTAATTGATCAGTTTGAGTTTGCAAAGTTTATACAAATGAGAGTTTCAGAGCTCTTTAGTGTTGATCTTCATCCTCAAGCAAAGATAGGCAGTGGACTGATGATTGATCATGCTCATAGCATTGTAGTTGGTGCGACCTCAGTGATAGGGGACAACGTGTCAATGCTTCATTCAGTTACATTGGGAGGCACGGGAAAGGAAAAGGGAGACAGGCATCCAAAGATTGGCAATGGTGTTTTGCTAGGGGCTGGGTGCTCTATTTTGGGGAATATTTCAATAGGATATTGTTCAAAGGTAGCTTCTGGGTCTGTGGTGCTGAATGATGTTCCGCCATGTAAAACGGTAGCAGGAATTCCTGCAAAAATTGTTGGAGATTCTGGATGCGATAGCCCATCTCATGACATGGATCACAGTATACCTTAAATATTAATGTAAGAGCCTTAAGGGGCTTTCTAGATAAAAGGATATTCTATCTAGAAACTGTGCTCCTAAGTATCCATCTATAGCTCTATGATCTACAGATAAGTTCAAGGCCATAACGTTGTGAGGCACGAGTTTATTAGATTCTTCACAAATAGAAGGTTCTTTACTTATTTTTCCTACTGCTAAAATGCTTGCTTGTGGTGGATTTATTATTGCATCAAAATTATCTACTCCCACCATGCCTAAATTTGAAATAGAGAAGGAGCCACCAATGTATTCTTCGGGTTTCAGGGATTTTTCTTTTGCTTTATTAATCAATTCCTTACTTTCAGAAGCGATATCGCTCAGAGACTTTAGTTCAGCCTCTTTTATTATAGGGGTAATTAATCCATCCTCTAGAGCGACCGCTATAGACACATCTGAGTTTAAAGATTGATATATTTTTTGATTTTTGTAGATGACGTTGCACGTTGGAAAATCTCTAAGTGCTTGAGCACAAGCCTTTACTATTATATCATTTATAGTTATCTTATTAGCATTAAAACTTGTCTCATTTAGTTCAGTTCGAGATTTTAACAATTTTTCAGCACTAATTTTTCTTCGAAGATAGAAGTGAGGAATATCTTTTTTAGCGTCAGACATCCTTTTGGCTATAACCTTTCTCATCGGGCTTATTACGATTTCTTCGTAATTGTTCTTAAGTAATTCCGTGCTCTCGTCGTTTATTGGAACATTTTGATTAGTAGGTTGTATTTTTTCTATATCGGATTTTATTATCCTTCCACGGGGCCCAGTTCCTGAAATTTTATTTATATCTACCTTATTTTCTTTAGCTAACCTCCTGGCTAGTGGTGATGCAAAAACTCTCTGATTGTCAATAACTTCTGACTGAGGAGCCTGTTTCTGTAAAGAAAAATCTCTTTGGCGGATTTTTGTTATATTGTCAGATTCAGATATTTTTTTACTTTGAATTTCTTGAGTTTCTACTGGCACAGAAGGGCCTTGGTTATTCGTTTCTTCCATGCTCGATATATTTGCTATTACATCATTAACCTTTATTTCCGTTTTTCCTTCTATCGCTATAAGCTCATCTACTGTTCCTTCATAGATGCTTTCAAGCTCCATAAGTGCCTTATCTGTTTCGATTTCTGCTATGATGTCGCCAATTTTGATTTCATCACCTTCTTTGACGAGCCATTTGCTTAGGGTTCCGCTTTCCATTGTAGGAGATAAGGCTGGCATTAAAATTTTTTGCATGAATTTTACCTATAAATTATTTCTTTAGCCCGTTCTACCACTTCTTGAGTATTGACTAGAGCAAGTTTCTCAAGATTTTCGGCATAAGGCATCGGTACATCTTTCCCGGTACAATTTATAACGGGAGCGTCAAGGTAGTCGAAGGCCTCTTCCATAATTAGTGCGGTAATATTATTACCAACGGAGCATATCGGAAAACCCTCTTCGATAGTTATGCATCTATTTGTCTTTTTTACAGATGAAATTATTGTATTCTTATCTAAGGGCCTGATAGTTCTCAAATCTATAATTTCAGTGCTTATCCCTTCTTTTGAAAGAAGTTCAGCTGCCTCTATGGCATATGTCATTCCAATGCCAAAGCTAATCAATGTCAAGTCTGTTCCCTCTAGAAAAATTTTTGCTTTTCCTATCGGGATAACCTCTTCAGAGGCTTCTCTTTCAAATTTCTTCCCATAAAGAATTTCATTTTCTAAGAATATTACAGGATTATTATCTCTGATTGCTGATTTTAACAGACCTTTAGCGTCGGAAGCAGTAAAGGGCTGAATAACCTTCAGTCCTGGGATTGAAGAGTAAAATGCACTAAAATCTTGAGAATGTTGGGCTGCAACTCGAGAAGCTGCTCCATTTGGACCTCTAAAAACAATTGGGCAAGAGATTTGCCCTCCTGACATGTATAATGTTTTTGCCGCTGAGTTCACTATTTGATCCATTGCTTGCATAGCGAAATTAAACGTCATGTATTCTACTATTGGTCTTAAGCCGGAGAAGGCAGCTCCAATTGCCAAACCAGTAAATCCATGTTCTGTAATAGGAGTGTCAATAACTCTTCTTGGGCCGAAAGTATTTAGTAATCCTTGAGAAATTTTATAAGCACCCTCATATTCGCCCACCTCCTCACCAATTAGAAATACTTCATCATCTCTCGACATTTCTTCCTTTATTGCATCTCTAATTGACTCCCTAACGGTAATTGTGTCAAGTTTTGTGCTTGGTATTTCGAATTTGTCTACATTTGTTTCTACTTGTTCTTTTGCTTTAGAGCTGGTTCTCGAATCCTTTTGATGTTCAGTTGTCTCACTAGAAATCTCAGCTATTTTTCCATTAACCTTTACAGCTTCCGAACCTTCTGGCACAAGAATCTTTGATAAAAAACCATCTTCGGGGGCTTCTAGTTCCATCACAGCTTTATCTGTCTCAATTTCTGCAATTATGTCGCCTGAGGAAATTGCGTCACCCTCTTGTACAAGCCACTTAGTTAATTTTCCCTCTTCCATTGTTGGTGATAAGGAGGGCATCAGTAAATCTCTAATCATTCTTTCTCTTTAACTGTATATATCTGTCCAAAGTTCATTATCATCCGGGATATCACTGCTGATAGCAAAATCCGCGGCATCTGAAATTGCATCCTTTATCTGTTTGTCAATGTCCTTCAGTTCAGAATCGGTTGAAATATTATTACTAATTAGGTAACTTCTAAGATTGTCGATAGGATCTCTCTCTGCTTTTATTTTATTTACTTCATCTCTAGTTCTGTATTTCGCAGGATCTGACATTGAGTGACCTCTGTACCTATAGGTATTCATTTCTAGGATGTAAGGACCTTTACCTGACCTGCAATGCTTTTCAGCTCTTTCACCAGCTTCTTTAACAGCTAAAACATTCATTCCATCAACTGCTTCACCTGGTATATTAAAAGCTTGGCCTCTAGTATATAGGGCAGGGGAAGAAGAAGCTCTTTCAAGAGATGTTCCCATAGCGTACTGGTTATTTTCAATTACAAATACAATTGGAAGGACCCATAGGCTTGCCATATTAAAAGTTTCATATATTTGGCCTTGATTTGCCGCACCATCCCCAAAATAACCAAAAGCAATATTATTATTTTCTCTATACTTATTTGAAAAAGCTAACCCAGCTGCAATCGGAACTTGAGCTGCAACTATCCCATGTCCCCCAAAGAAATTTTTTTCTCTAGAAAACATATGCATAGAGCCTCCCTTTCCTTTCGAATACCCGGACCCTCTGCCTGTTAATTCTGCCATAATTCTCTTTGGGCTCATCCCACACGCGATCATGTGCCCATGATCTCTATAGGATGTTACTCTTTGGTCTCCTTCAATTGCGATGCTTTCTAATCCAACTACTATGGCTTCTTGCCCTATATAGAGATGGCAAAATCCGCCAATATGACCCATGCCATATAGCTGGCCAGCTTTTTCTTCGAAGCGCCGGATAGTGAGCATTTCTTGAAAAAAATTTATTATTTCTCTGTTACCGGTAGTTTTAAGAGGTTTCTTAACCATAAGAATCTAATTTAGTTTAATGTTAAACTACTTATATCATAAATATGTGTAGATTGCTAGAAAAATTAATAGAAAAATATAGCTTCATCTGATCTTGCAACCCTTAAAATTTTTCTTGCTTGCTCGTCGAGAAGATCTAAATCTAAATAATCTGAAGAAATTCTCTTTGTTAAGTTTTCCCATTCTCTTAATTCCATTCCCAATTTTGAATTATATTTTAGAAGGTGTTCTTCTTCGATTTGCTTTTTAAACAGAATAAAAAGTCCATATTCCCCATATAAAGCGGTAATAGAAAAATATACTGTGGTTAAAGTTATAGTAACTAGTGACCCAAGTTCTAGGAAATGTTTTTTGAAATTAACTATCGACAAATTCTGCTCTTTTAGAGAATCATTACACAAATGATTCGAAAGGGCAATAAGAAAACGAATCACTTTATAAATTGATTCTTTTAGTTTAATTTTTCTCTAGGACTTCTAATCCAGGAAGTTTCTTCCCTTCCAGCCATTCCAAGAAGGCGCCACCTGCGGTCGATACATATGACATCTCATGGCTAAGTTGGTATTTATTTAGTGCTGCAACTGTGTCGCCTCCACCGGCTACAGAATTAAGAAATCCATCAATGGTTTTCTTGGCTATAAATTTTGCTAATCTCTCTGTCCCTAAGTGAAAAGGTTCTTTCTCAAATACTCCTAACGGTCCATTCCATACGATGGTTTTGCTTAAGTTGATTACATTAAGGTATTTCTCCACAGACTTCTCTCCGCAGTCAAAGATCATTTCATTGGGAGGGCAACTATTCACGTCTGAAGATCTGATTTTATTTAAGCCATCAAGTGTTTTTGAAGTCACTATGTCATTAGGAAGATGTATTTTACATCCTAGTATCTCTGCCCTCTCAATAATATCCTGTGCAATATGGATTAAAGTTGGCTCACATAATGATGTCCCAATTTGCTTCCCGGAGGCCAAAAGGAAGGTATTTGCCATTCCTCCTCCAATAATAAGATTTTCTACTTTAGAAATTAGATTTTGGAGTAGTTCAATTTTAGTTGATACCTTAGACCCTCCTATTATAGCGGTCACAGGTTTTTTTGGTATGGTTAGAGCTGAATCTAGGGCGCTGAGTTCTTCTAAAACAAGTCCTCCTGCAAAACTTGGGAGAAATTTTGTTATTCCTACGGTGCTTGCATGCTTGCGGTGGCAAACAGAGAATGCATCGTTGCAATATAAGTCTCCTAATTTGGCAAGTTGCCTGCTAAATTCTGGATCGTTATTTTCCTCTCCAGAATAGAATCTTGTATTTTCAAGAACTAAAATGGAATTTGGTTGTAAGTCCTTACTCGCTTTAATAGCTTCAGAGCCTAAAAGTGTATCACAAAATATTACTTTGAGCTTTAAGATTTTTTCTAATTCTAAGACGATATTCTCTGTGCTTAAATTTTGATCAAAATTTCCGCTAGGCCTTCCGATATGGCCAATAATTACTGGCTTACCACCATTTTTTAAAATCTTATCAAGATTTGGTTTAATTTTTTTTAATCGCGTGTTGTCTGACACGATAAAGTCTTGCAAGGGAACATTCAAGTCCACTCTCACCAAAACTCTCTTTCCAGTACAAGTAAAATCTTCAATAGTATTATATTTCATACGATAAATTTTCTTTTTTTAAAAAACCGCTATTTGCATTAAAGAGATCCCATTGCAATAGCAGTATCCAACATTCTATTGGAAAACCCCCATTCGTTGTCATACCAGCTCATTGTTCTGACTAGATTTCCATCCATAACATTGGTTTGCTTGGCAGCAAAAACTGCTGAATTAATGTCGTGATTATAATCAGTCGAGACTAATGGTTCAGAGCTGTATCCTAATATTCCTTTCAAAGCTTTAGATTTAGAGGCTAGCTCAAATAAATGATTAACTTCTTCGATAGAAGTTTTTGTGTTTGTTATCACTTTTAAATCTACTAAACTTACATTGGCTGTCGGGACTCTGACAGCAGAACCATCTAATTTTCCAACTAATTCAGGCAAAACTAAACCTACTGCCTTTGCAGCACCCGTGGTAGTAGGAATCATACTTAACGCGGCAGATCGGGCTCTATATAAATCTTTATGCATTCTATCAACAGTAGGTTGATCCCCTGTATAGCTATGAATTGTTGTCATAAACCCTTTTTTGATTCCTAAGTTTTCATTAAGAATCTTGGCTATTGGAGCTAGGCAATTGGTAGTGCATGAGGCATTTGAGACAATTTTATCAGTTGGGAGTAAGGTTTCATGGTTCACGCCGTAAACTATAGTTTTATCAACGCCATCAGCTGGTGCGGAAATTAAAACTTTTCTGGCACCGTTAGTAATGTGCACTGAAGATTGTTCTTTGGAATTAAATTTTCCTGTACATTCCAAAACAATATCAACGCCTTCCCAATTTAAATTATTAGGGTCTCTTTCGCTCTGCATTTTAATCTCTGAGTGGGCCACTCTTAATTTTCCATCAGAAAAAATAAGTTCTTTATCAAATTTTCCATGAATACTGTCATATTTTAGGAGGTGAATATTACTTTCTAAATGCCCAGTGGCATTTATTTTTATGATCTGAATATCTTTTGTGTTTAATTCGCAAATTGCTCTGGTGATACAGCGACCTATTCTGCCGAATCCACTTATTCCAATTTTTATGGGCATTTAACTTCCTCTATTTTTACAAGAAATATTCAATAATTGTATTACATTTGCTGACTATTCTTGCTTATTTCGGTCAGTTAATAACGCAAATCGGACATTAAATAAATATTTTAATTTTTTAAAATTCTATAAAATTATGAGATATTATCTATTAATGTATTAAGTTTTCAGGATAGCTTTTACTTTGCTGATTATTTCTGAAGAAGTAATTTTGAAATGTTTGAATAACTCATCAGCAGGACCTGATGCTCCGAAAGATTCTATGGCTACAAACGCACCTTTCTTGGAATTTCCACCTTCTCCATAGATCCACTTCTCCCAGCCGTGGCTAACTCCTGCTTCAACTGCTATTCTAATCGCTCCAGGTGGGAGTATCTTTTTCTTGTATGTATCTGGCATTGTCTCAAAATTTTCCCAACAAGGCATAGACACTACCCTAGTGCCAATTCCCTCATCTTCAAGGCATTTCTTCGCATCTAAGGCGATATTAACCTCAGATCCCGTAGCTATTATTATTACCCGTCTTTTACTTTTAGCCTCACTGGCGACATACGCACCTGATTCAACCAAGTTCTTTGCAACACGATTCCTAGGAATGATTGGTACATTTTGACGTGTTAAGCAAATCAAGGATGGAGTGTTTAGGGACCTCAAGGCACACTCCCAGCTTTCAGCTGTTTCAACAGCATCGGCAGGCCTATAGACATTTAAATTAGGAGTAGCTCGCATCATAGACAAATGCTCGACTGGCTGATGTGTTGGACCATCCTCACCTAATCCTATACTATCGTGGGTCATAACGTAGATAACTCTTAAACCCATAAGGGCAGATAGTCTTATAGCTGCTCTAGCATAGTCAGAGAAAACTAAAAATGTGCCACCATAAGGAATAATTCCGCCATGAAGTGCCAATCCATTCATCACCGCAGCCATTCCATGCTCTCTTATTCCATAGTATATATATCTACCTTCTGGGTTCTCATGGCTATATGTGCCTAAGTCTGGGGTCAAAGTGTTGTTAGATCCTGTTAAATCAGCCGAGCCACCAATAGTTTCCGGGGTAGTCATATTGATTTTTTCTAAAACTAATTCACTAGATTTCCTAGTTGCAATATTTAGTAAATTTTCATGCATTTCTTGTTTGATTTTTTTTATTTCAGAGAAAGTTTTTTTTGGGATTTTTGAGTCAAGAAGCCGTTCCAATTCAGCCTTTTTCGTCTTTGGAAGGCTGTCGAAATTCATTTTCCACGTCCCATAATGCACTTGACCTTGCGATCCAATTTTTTTCCACTGATCTTGTATGTCTTCGGGAATATTAAAGCTTTCTTTATTCCAGCCATAGATTTTTTTCACAGCTATAATTTCTTCTTCTCCTAATGGGGATCCATGAGCTGCCGCAGAATCTTGTTTTTTTGGCGATCCAAATCCAATGTGTGTTTTGCATGAAATAATAGAAGGTTTAGTTTGATTCTTAGCTGCAATTATTGCTAGATCAATACTCTTTGGGTCATGGCCGTCGCATTCAAAAGCTGCCCATCCAGAGGCCAAAAAGCGAGTCTTTTGGTCTGTCATGCATGATTTTGACAATTCTCCGTCTATGGTGATTCCATTATTATCCCAAAAAACAATAAGTTTATTGAGCCTTAATTTTCCAGCTAAACTAATTGCTTCTTGGCTTATTCCCTCCATTAAGCATCCATCACCTGCCACCACATAAGTGTAGTGGTTAAAAATATTTTTTCCCCATTTTGAAGATAGAGAGTTTTCAGCAATTGCTAAGCCTACCGCTGTGGTTAGCCCTTGGCCAAGTGGGCCTGTAGTTGTTTCTATTCCTGCTAAATGGCCATATTCTGGGTGACCAGCTGTTTTAGAATTTAACTGTCTAAAATTCTTTAGATCTTTTAGTTGAATATCCTCGTATCCAGTTAAGAATAGCAGGGCATATAAAAGCATGGAGCCATGTCCAGCAGATAGTATAAACCTATCCCTATCTGGCCAGTTTGGATTTCCAGCACTAAACTTAAGATGCTTTTCGAACAATACTGTAGCTACATCTGCCATGCCCATTGGCATTCCCGGATGTCCTGAGTTTGCGGCTTGTACGGCATCGATAGCCAAAACCCGCAGCGCAGTAGCTCTGCGGAAATGTTCTGGATGATTTGCTTTTAGGGTGGTTATATCCAAATTTTTCTCCAAAAATTTTCTTAAATGTAATCTAATACAGAAGTTCTTTAGAAATACTGAGTATACAATTAATGATGCGTTTTTTACTATTCATTTTATAGATTGGCAATTATTTATTTGAAGTTAATAGATGTTTGTTGTTTTATGTTCTTTGAGAACAGTAAAAGTTTTAATTAAATGTCAAAAATTGAAATACTTAAAAATCGTATTGATACATCGCTTACTAAGCTGAATGATGTTTTGAATGATTACGAAAAAATTGCAATAGGAAAAAAGGAACTGACACAGAAAATTAATTCATTAAAGTCTGAACATCTTAATGATTTAAATGAATTAAACTCACTAATGGCCGAAGTAGATAATTTGGTTAAGGAAAAAGAAAATGATTGAAGTTGAAATAACTATCGGGGGGCATAAATTTAGAATAGCCTGCGCTAAGGGAGAAGAGGATCAACTTGATACTGCAGCTAAGCTCCTTGATCGAGAAGCCTTGGCACTACAGTCCGCAAATGGAAGAGTGCCAGAGACCAAAATGCTGCTGATGGCAGGGCTTATGCTTGGGGATAAAATTAAATCTCTTGAGTGGGAAAAGGCTTCTGCGCAAAAAGATTTAAGCGATTATAAGAAAGAAATTGAAAACCTTAAAATTCAAGTAGATAATTTTCAAAATCAGACAGCTCTAGACTTTGAAGATGATAATAAGAAACATTTGGCCAATGGTGATGAAAATGAAATTTTATTACTATTAAAAAATACTGCAGATACATTAGACAATGTTTTATCTAAGTTCTCTGACCTAAAGGATAAGCATTCTACTGATTCTTTGAAAGTGATTGAGGCAGTGGAGGGAGCTTTTAAATAAAGCTCTAAACTTATTTAGCTATTTGCATCTCGCACTTCACTTGCCTTTGATGCACTAAAGTTTATTTCTTTATCATTGAGTAATTTATCAAATTCACTACTAAGGACCATTTCTGTAATAATATCACACCCACCTATAAATTCACCTTTTATGTAAAGTTGAGGTATGGTAGGCCACTCAGAATAATCTTTAATTCCTTGACGAATTTCTTCATCCTCTAGGACATTAACATCTTGAAAGTTTATGTCTAAATAATTCAAAACACCGGCTACCTTGCTGGAAAAGCCACATTGTGGCATAGACGAGGTTCCTTTCATAAACAATACCACGTCATCTTTAGATATTATAGTATCTATTTTAGTCTTAATATTTTCCATTTTCATCCCTCATTTATTTACTTGGAACTTTTGTAGTTAAAGCAAGAGCATGTAACTCTCCTGAAGATCCAGCCATTTTCCCCTTTAAAGCAGAGTAAACTAGTTGATGTTGCTCTACTCTATTTAGGCCTTCAAATTCTGCCGCTTCAATACTCGCTGCGAAGTGCACTCCATCGCCAGACACATCCACTCTAGCCTCAGGCATTGCAGTCTTTATAAGAGCTTCAATTTCGCTTGTACTTATTGGCAATTATCTGGATCCTTATGAAATTTTTAATATATTTGCAGGATAAATTAAAATTTATATTTTTCAATACAAAAGCTCATTCAGGCCACTAAAGTATAATTTTTTTAAAGATTTTAAACTAATATGCTCTCTCCCAGCAATGAACGTTTCACCTCCAGAAAAACCAACTTCTTCCAAATCAATTCTCATTTCTCTAGCAGTCTCATTAAGAGTTTTAATATTATCGCCTTTAACCGATATGATGTATCTTCCTTGAGACTCAGAAAAATACCAATTGGGCTCAGCATCTTTTATTTTTGCACCAATATTGGAATGAGCACACATCTCAAATATGGCAACTATTAATCCTCCATCGGAAATATCATGTGCTGCTTCGATTATACCTCTTTTATTTAACTCTAAAATAAACATGCCAGTGTCAAATTCTTCCTCCAGATTTACTATGGGGGCATCGCCTTCTTCTATTGAAAAGACATCATAGAGAAGAGCCGTTCTTCCTAAGTGAGGAGAAGTATTTCCAACTAGAAATAGGGTTTCCTTTTCTTTGATCTGTATATGTATAACATCCTTTATATTTTCTATTATTCCGACGGCACCTATGGTAGGTGTGGGCATTATTGAATTGCCTGCAGTTTCATTGTAAAGGCTAACATTTCCAGAAACTACGGGCATCTTAAGCTTAAGAGAGGCCTCCGATATTCCTTTGATACTTTCTATAAACTGTCCCATAATTTCAGGTTTCTCGGGATTTCCGAAATTTAAATTATCAGTTATACCTATTGGTAAGCCCCCAGTTGAAATTATGTTTCTAAATGACTCTGCCACGGCTTGTTTGGCTCCTTCAAAAGGATTTACTTCACAGTATCTAGGGGTAACATCCACAGTTACTGATAAGCATTTTTGTGAATTAGTAATCCCAATTACTCCAGCGTCGCCCCCAGGTCTTACTACTGTGTTCCCTTGGACCATATGGTCATATTGCGAAAATAATGCTTCTCTAGAGCAATAGTTTTCTGATGAAATAATTTTTTTTAGACATTCTAAAACTTTTATCTGAGGTATTTTTGATAACCGCCTTGGCTTAGGAGTTTTTACCCATTTCCGGTCATATTCTGGAGATTTGCTTGAGAGAGCCCCTAATGGAATATTAGATACTATGTTTCCATTCATAAATATCCTAAAAATATCTTCCTTCAATGTTTTGCCAATTACTTCAAAATCCAGATCCCATTTTTTAAAAATAGATTCAGCCAATTCTACCCGATTAGGGTGAACAATCATTAACATTCTCTCCTGACTTTCGGACAACATTAATTCGTAACTAGACATATTTTTTTCTCTTTTTGGCACTTTGTCTAAATTTATTTCCATACCTAAATTGCCTTTATCTGCCATTTCAACAGAAGAGCATGTTAAGCCAGCAGCGCCCATATCTTGTATAGAAATAATTGAGTCAGTTTCCATAAGTTCCAAACATGCTTCCATTAAACATTTTTGCATATAAGGATCGCCCACTTGCACTGTTGGTCTCATTTTTTCAGTTTTAATTCCAAACTCCTCTGAAGCCATTGAAGCTCCTCCAACGCCATCTCTTCCTGTTTTAGCTCCAACGTATACTACAGGTAAATTATGCCCTGTAGCTTTTGAATAAAAAATTTTATTCTTTTTTAACAATTCCAACAGCAAATGCATTAACTAGAATATTATTATTATATTTCTTATTAAATCGTAATTCTCCGCCTATATTAGGAACACCAAAACAATTTCCATAGTGGCTAATTCCTTTAACTACGTTGTTTATCAGAAATGGTGTTTTTTTCATTTGCAGGTTCACCAAAAGATAAACTATTCAGGACTGCCACCGGTTTTGCTCCCATAGTAAATATATCTCTTAATATGCCTCCAACACCAGTAGCTGCACCTTGAAATGGCTCAATATAACTTGGATGGTTATGACTCTCCATTTTGAAGACAGCTGCCTCGCCATTACCTATATCAATTATTCCTGCATTTTCGCCTGGGCCACATATTACTTTATTGCCTTTTGTAGGTAGCTGTCTTAACCATTTTTTTGAAGATTTATAAGAGCAATGTTCGTTCCACATCGCTGAGAATATACCTAATTCAGTTAAATTGGGCGTATGTCCTAATATTTCTATTATTTTAGAATATTCTGTTTCAGATATACCATGATCTTTGATTAGTTTGGGGGTCATTCTAATTTATTCGCCCCTTGTCTCTTCAGGTTTATTCTTGGCCAATGATGAATTCACAACCTCTCTTCGGATTTGCGCACTCAATTTATCTGTTATTCCTAACAATTTTATTACCAATCTCATAAAATTATTTTCTTCATTTGATCTTTTATTATCTGCCATAATGATTTGCCATAAGTCCCTTACCACTCCAGACCTTTCCTCGTAGGGAATTGTATTTTTTATTTCTCGTGTAATTTGCATTGTGTCTGACATGTCCCTTTCTAAATACTTAGCCTCCTCTATTATTTTTTTAGCCTCCTTTCTTTCAATCTTATAACGATTTTCTAGAATTGTTATAATCAACTCATGTTCTTCACTTGAGTAATCATTATCTGTGTTTGCTAGCTGGATAAAAAGTGTTGCTAATGCTAAACCGTGATTGATCTCAGGCTTTTTACCATTTGCAGCTAACTTCTTTAGGATTCGAAAAAACATTTTATATTATACTAATCGTGATTGACTTAAGGCTGCTTTTACAAAAGCTGAAAATAGTGGGTGAGGAGCAAAGGGTCTAGATTTCAATTCAGGGTGAAATTGTACACCTATGAACCAAGGGTGAGATGGTATTTCAAAAATTTCCGGAAGCATTCCATCTTGAGATAGCCCAGAAAATACTGATCCGAATTCTTCCAAGACTTTTTTATATTTTATGTCAACTTCATAGCGATGTCTGTGTCTTTCACATATTTTATTTGTACCGTAAACTTTCCGTACTTTTGATCCTTCTTTTAGTACGGCATCATATGCTCCAAGTCGCATAGTTCCACCCTTTTTGTCTGTTAATTTGCGGGTTACCAGACGGTTTCCTTCAAGCCATTTCTTTAAATGGTATACGACAGGCGTTATAGTTTTTTTGTTTAATTCATTGGAAAATTCTTCTGAACCTGCATCTGATATTCCAGCTAAATTTCTGGATGCCTCAATTACTGCCATTTGCATTCCCAAGCAAATTCCTAAAAATGGCACTGATTTCGTTCTGGCAAAATTTATCGCCCTGATCATCCCTTCAGTTCCCCGTTCACCAAAACCTCCAGGAACTAATATTGCATCATATCCTTCAAGAATTCGTTCAACATTTCCACTTTCGAGATCCTCTGAGTCCAACCATTTTTTTATGACTTTTGTTTTATTCGCCATGCCACCATGTGTCAGGGCTTCAGATATAGATTTGTATGCATCTTCTAGCTGAGTATATTTCCCTACTATAGCAATTCGAACCTCACCTTCTGGACTAATTATTCTTCGCTTTACGTCTTTCCAAAGTGATAAATTTGGGTCATCTAAGGGTTTAATGTCTAGGACGTTTAAAACGGCAGTGTCTAAGCCACTTTGGTGAAAAGAGAGGGGGGCCTCGTATATTGATCTTAAGTCAATTGCAGGAATTACATTTTTTGGCTTTACATTGCAGAAGAGGGCTAGTTTTTCCTTTTCTTTTTCTGGTATTTCTATTTCTGTCCTACAAATTAAAATATCGGGAGTTAAACCGATTGATCTTAATTCTTTTACAGAGTGCTGGGTAGGTTTAGTTTTTAACTCTCCAGATGCTTTTATGTATGGTAATAATGTAAGATGTATAAACAGGCAGCCATTGTTATCTTTCTCCTGTCCTAGTTGGCGTATCGCTTCAAAAAAAGGCAATCCCTCTATATCTCCTACTGTACCACCAATTTCGCATAGCATGAAGTCTATTTTATCATCACCTTGATTAATAAATTTTTTTATCTCATCTGTGACGTGAGGAATAACTTGAATTGTTTTGCCCAGATAATCACCTTTTCTTTCCTTCTCTAAGACACTTGAATATATTTTTCCTGACGAAACAGAATCTGAAGCTTTAGCAGCAACCCCGGTGAATCTTTCATAATGTCCCAGATCTAAATCTGTTTCAGCTCCGTCATCGGTAACATAAACTTCGCCGTGCTCAAAAGGAGACATTGTTCCAGGGTCAACATTAAGATATGGATCTAGCTTCTTAAGCCTAACAGAGTATCCTCGAGAGATTAAAAGGGCTCCCAAAGACGCTGAGGTCAATCCCTTTCCCAAGGAGGAAACAACGCCACCGGTAATAAAAATAAATTTAGTCATTATTTCCCGGTTTGAAATCCACAAATAATTTTCTATACACGGTACTATTTAGTATTACATCGTAAGAAAATTTTCAAGTAATTAGGGAAGTAATAGTGCAAGATTTTTCAGAAGAGATGAAAGCTGTTAATCTGCCACAGGTATACTTTCTTCGGTCTCTTCAGATATAAGCTCATCTATATTCGGCAATTCTATTTCACCTTCTGAGTTGCTGTTTATCGAATCATTTATTATCGAATTATTAGATGATTTTTTTTGCAGAAACTATAGTTAGGGAAATAGAAGTAATTATAAAGGCTGTTGCAATTAGCCAGGTGAAACGGGTTAGAGCTGAGGCTGCAGATCTTCCTGATACCAAGCCGCTATTGTTGCCACCAATTCCAAGCCCTCCACCTTCTGACCTTTGTAATAGAACTAATCCAACTAGAAACACTGCTAAGATTAGATGAATTGTAAGTATTACATTTTCCATTATAGTAACCGGCTTTTTTATTAATTCTTTTCTTTATTGACCATTTTGCCTTCGGAAATCCAAGGCATCATGTCTCGTAATTTTTTCCCAACATTTTCAATTTGATGTCCATCGTTAATTTTTCGAGTTGCCTTAAAAAAAGGCTGCCCAACTGCATTTTCCGTCATAAAATCTTTAACAAATTTACCGCTTTGGATGTCTTTCAAAACTGATTTCATTCTATCTTTGGTTTCCTGATAAGGCAGTATTCTAGGCCCAGAAACATACTCACCGTATTCAGCAGTATTGGAAATTGAATAATTCATGTTGGCTATTCCACCTTCGTATATTAAATCAACAATTAGTTTTACTTCATGAAGGCATTCAAAGTAGGCCATTTCAGGATCATAGCCCGCTTCAACAAGTGTTTCGAATCCCATTCTTATAAGTTCAATTAGTCCTCCGCATAGTACAGCTTGTTCTCCAAAAAGGTCAGTTTCACATTCTTGTTTAAAGTCTGTTTCGATTATTCCTGATCTACCGCCCCCGATTGCAGAACAATAGGAAAGACCTATATCTAGTGCTTTACCTGAAGAATTAGTGTGAACAGCAACAAGGCAAGGCACACCCCCACCTTTTTTATACTCGCCACGTACTGTATGCCCTGGCCCTTTCGGTGCCATCATAATCACATCACAGTTTTCAATAGGTTCTATAAGGCCAAAATGTATATTTAAACCATGTGCAAAAGCAATTGCAGAACCACTTTTAAGGTTATTTTTAACATACTTGTTATAAGTTTCTGATTGTAGTTCATCCGGCATGGTAAACATAAGAAGGTCACACCAAGATGCTGCCTCTTCAATAGGCATCACCTTTAAACCTTCATTTTCGGCTTTTTTAATTGATGGAGATCCAGATCTCAACGCCACCACAACATTATTGCAGCCGCTATCCTTTAGATTGAGTGCATGAGCGTGACCTTGGCTACCATAACCAAGAATAGCAACCTTCATATTTTTTATTAAATTAACGTCACAATCTCTATCATAGTATACACGCATTTTTCTAATCCATTATAGTTTCACAATCATTTGGGTCTTCTAATAACCTAATCCTGAGCTTATGGCAATATTTCTTAATGAACCTGTTTTATGGATTAGTTTTAGGCTTTTTAACCTAAAGTCCTTTAAGATTTTATTTTCAAAAAGAGCGGCTCTATTTAATGCATCTATTCCTAAGATTTTGACATAAATTTCATTCCACCTGTCTTTATTATATTTTTTTAGATTTGTTTCTGATCCGTAATCTTCATTTTTTTCGAGACATTGCTTTATAAGACTTGACAGTGATCTCAGGTCCCCGAAAGAAGTATTTAATCCTTGTGCCCCAATTGGTGGGAAAACGTGGGCAGCTTCCGCTATTAATGCGAGCCTATCTCCATATAATTTTTTTGCATATTGTGAAATTATTGGCCATGAGGATTTAATGCCTTCAATATTAATTTCTCCAAGCACATTTAAAGATCTTTTCTGCAACTCGTAACTAAAATCTTTCTCAGTCATGGCTATCAGTGCATTTATAATCTCTGCTTTATCCATCCAAACTACAGCTGATTTGTTAACCCCTTCAGAAGGCAGTGGAACAAGTGTAAATGGCCCTCCATTTTTATGAATCTCTGTTGAGATGTGATCATGTGGTATTTCATGAGTTACAACAAATGTTAATGCCTTTTGGTTATATGACCATTTTTTCTTCTTTATATTGTTGATTTCTCGGAGAAAAGAATCTCTTCCGTCTGCTCCTATGATTAACTTTGCTGATATTCTTGTTCCATCATCAAATAATGTTATCGCTTCTTTATTTCTCGTGATAACCTTTGATAAATTTTTCCCATATTTGATAGAAAAGTTCTGATATCCAAAAAGATGGGTCATCATTTCTTTTTTCAAAAGATAATTAGGAATGTTAAAGCCAAATTGATCCTGATTAACCTCCTTTGAGCTAAAGTCTGCTATATATCTAATTCTGCCTTTTTCCCCACCAGCATCAGCTAGGCGCATAATTTTTAAGGGAGCACTGTGTTTGCTGATTTTTTTCCAAATTCCTGCCTCACGTAAAATTTCTATTCCAGGCATTAGGATTGCGGTGGATCGATTGTCCTTATTCAAACTATTATTAAAAATATCTTTATTCAATCGTTCAATACAATGTACCGATAACCCCATTTCAGTAAAGACTGCTGCGGCAGCCAGACCTGCAGGGCCACACCCTAAAATTAAGATATCTGTAT
This sequence comes from uncultured Alphaproteobacteria bacterium, assembly GCA_902533625.1. Lineage (GTDB taxonomy): Bacteria > Pseudomonadota > Alphaproteobacteria > Rhodobacterales > Rhodobacteraceae > CACKLF01. The sequence continues at coordinate 37,332 of CACAMI010000007.1, forward strand.
TAAAAATTTTAACCCTCTTATTCTATTGATGAAGCAAATTTTTGAAACAAATGGTCAGCATCCATAGGTCCTGGGCTTGCTTCAGGATGAAATTGAACAGAAAAAATTGGTCGATCACTCACTTCCATGCCACAATTTGAGCCGTCAAATAAAGATTTATACGTTTCAATGGTACCTTTTGGAAGTGACTCGGAATCAATAGCGAACCCGTGGTTCATGGAGGTAACCATAACTTTGCCAGACTTTAACTCTTTAACAGGATGATTTGCTCCATGATGACCGTGATGCATTTTTTTTGATTGAGCACCTAAAGCCAAGCCAAGTAGCTGATGTCCTAGACAAATTCCAAAGATAGGAAGGTTCTTTTGTGAAATTATATTGTTGATTATAGGTCCAGAGTAGTTGTGGGTAGCTGCAGGATCCCCTGGGCCATTCGATAGAAAGATACCTTTTGGGTTAAGTTTTAAAATTTCATCTGCAGGAAAATCAGCAGGTACTACAGTTATTTCAAAACCATGAGAAGCTAACTTCCTAAGAATATTAGCCTTTATTCCATAATCTATAACTACAATTTTCTTTCCTGTTACACTTTTTTTTTCTATCCATGGGAAACCTAACTCAGTAAAGTTGTATGGCTTTCTGCAAGATACATTTCTAGCAAGATCCATTCCTTTTAAGCCTGGAAAATTCAATAGTTTTTCGGATAATTCTTCATCAAGAAATTTTCCATCCTTCCTGTGCTCTATTGCTACATCTTGGGCTCCTTGATCCCTAATTTTTTTTGTAATTTTCCGGGTATCTACGTTGCAGATGCCAATAACTTTTTTATGTATCATCCAATTGATCAAGGAATCTTCCGAGCGCCAACTAGAATCATTGGTTGGTATTGAGCTGGTTACAATTCCCGATACATGCGGCTTAGATGACTCGTTATCTTCTAAATTTGTGCCAACATTACCAATGTGAGGGAAGGTAAAAGTTAGAATTTGCTTATAGTAAGATGGGTCAGTTAATATTTCTTGATACCCTGTCATTGACGTATTAAAGCAGAGTTCAGCTACTTTAATACCTTCAGCCCCATACCCAGTTCCAAATATAGTTTCCCCATCCCTAAACTTTAGACGAGCAGAATTTATTTGCGTTTGTAGATTTGGATCCATGATAGTTAAAACTTATATAGGTTATTGTTTGAATTTCAAAAAGAAAGAAAAATAATTTGTTATCTTTTAACTTAAAATCCGAAGATTTTTGTCGTAAATATGCTCTTGAGAAGATAAATTATATAACTATAATTATTCTGGGCTTATCTATTTGTTAGGATTGATTTAATGAGAACCAAGTTAAGGGAAGAGCTAAACAAAGCTATGAAGTCTCATGATTCAATTAGAGTTTCGACTTTGAGATTAATTAATGCAGCTATCAAGGATAAAGACATTTCGCTAAGAAATAATAGTAGTTCTGATGGCGTGTCTGATAAAGAAATTCTTTCTATACTGGCAAAGATGATTAAACAGAGATCTGATAGTATAAGACAGTATGAGGAAGCTGGTCGAATTGAACTGGCTGAAGGTGAAAGGGCCGAAGTTAAAGTAATTGAAGAATTTTTACCTGAAAAACTGACAGTTGAAGAGATAGAAAAAGCTATTTCCAAATCAATAGAATCGATTGGAGCTAATTCTATTCGTGACATGGGAAAGGTTATGGGTCAACTGAAAGAAAGCTTTGAGGGTCAAGTGGACTTCAATATTGTTTCTCAAAAGGTTAAAGAAGCGCTATCTAATTAGAGATCAATGAGGGTGCGGATGAAATATTCATTTCGCACCCTAAATATTGTTTAGCATTAGATTAGTAGAGGAGCTATAACCAAGCTAACTATAGCCATAACGTTAATCAAGATGTTCATTGATGGCCCAGAAGTGTCTTTTAGTGGATCCCCTACAGTATCACCAACTACAGCAGCTTTATGAACATCAGAGCCTTTGCCACCTAAATTACCTTTTTCGACGTATTTTTTCGCATTATCCCATGCACCGCCAGCATTTGACATCATTAGCGCCATCATTACGCAGCATATTAAAGCTCCTCCGAGCATGCCGCCTAAGGCTTTTGGTCCAGCTAAGAAGCCCACCACTACAGGAGCGAGAACAGCAAGCGCTCCAGGAGCTATCATTTTTCTTAAAGCTGCTTTTGTTGCGATGTCCACACACGTAGCAGTATCAGGTTTAGCTTTGCCTTCTAATAAGCCAGGTATTTCTTTAAATTGACGTCGGATTTCTTTAATCATTTCAAACGCAGCATCTCCAACAGCTCTCATTGTTAATGAACTTACTAAAAAAGGAAATATTCCACCTAAAAACATTCCGGCTAGGACTAGCGGGTCGTTAATTGCCAAAACAAAGTTTTCACTATTTGAAGCAATTTTTTCTATATAAGCACTTATAAGTGCAAGAGCAGCTAAAGCAGCAGCACTAATTGCAAAACCTTTTCCAATAGCCGCTGTAGTGTTTCCTACCTCATCTAAGGAATCAGTAATTTTACGAGTTTCTTCTCCCATCTCTGACATTTCAGCTATGCCCCCTGCATTATCTGCTACAGGCCCATAAGCGTCTATTGCCATGGTTATCCCAACTGTGCTTAACATGCCCACGGCAGCCATTCCTACTCCATATAGGCCAGAGAAATAATTTGCAGTAAAAATAATGCCAACGATCGTTAGAACTGGAATGGCTACAGATTCCATGCCTGTTGCTAGTCCTGATATCATCACAGTCGCAGGACCTGTTTCACCACCTTCTGCTATTTTTTTCACTGGGGCGCCACCTGTATAATATTCGGTTATTAAGCCCACAATAATCCCTCCTAGGGCTCCAACCAAAACAGAGAACCACACATTTACAGATGCGCCTGCTATCTGAATGGTAAAATATGCAACCAATATAAATAATGCAGCTGACCCAATTGTTCCAAACCGAAGAGCAGTCTCAGGGTTTTGAGCCGACATAACTTTAACCGTTAAAATTCCGATAATTGAACAGAGTAAACCTACTGTGGCCAATAATAAGGGCATAAAAATTAGTGCTTCCTTGTTTCCGCCAAGCGTTGCTGCAGTTGCCAGAGACATTGATGAGGCCAAAGCTATTGAAGCTATAATTGAACCACAATATGACTCAAAAATATCTGAGCCCATACCAGCCACATCTCCTACGTTATCGCCTACATTGTCTGCAATCACACCTGGATTTCTTGGGTCATCCTCAGGAATGCCAGCCTCAACTTTTCCGACTAAATCTGCTCCTACGTCTGCACTTTTTGTAAAAATCCCTCCACCTACTCTTGAGAATAATGCGACAGAGGATGCCCCCATTGCAAACCCCTCAATGGCATGAATGCTTTCGTTGTTACCAGCAAAATAGTAAAATAGTATTCCTATACCGACTAAGCCCATGGATGCAACAGTAAGACCCATAATAGATCCACCAAAGAAAGCTATTGTCAGAGCACTAGCTGCGCCATTATCTCGAGCTGCTACGGCAGTTCTAACATTTGCTTTAGTTGCTGCATACATTCCCACAAAGCCAGCAAAGCCTGAAGACAAAGCTCCAACTAAAAAAGATATAGCTGTCTCCCACCCAAGCGAGAACCACAAGGCTAATATGCATATTATACAAAAAATAGCTAAACGTGAGTATTCAGCAGACATGAATACCATTGCACCAAGGTGAATTTCATCACCAATTTCCTTAACTTTTCCTTCTCCAGCAGGTGAAGCTTTAACGGTGCCATAAACTATAAGAGCGGCTATTAAGCCGATTATACCCAAGGCTACGGGCAATAGAGGATTCGATAATAGGTTTATAAGCATTGCAGTTTTTCCTTTAAGATTTCAATTTGTCAAAGGCTCTATATAACTCATAATCAAGAGTGTAAAGAATTCAAATTGTCTATTGTCATTTTTGTATGAGATTTTTTTTGAATATCCTCCATTTAACCTTTTAACAAAGTATATTTTTTTATCTGTTCTTCGTCTATTATAATAGGCTGAATTATGCCGCCGGAATTTATCAAAGTGTTATATATGGAGGATTCGGCCAGCAAATTATTCCAAACTTTCTCTATCTGGGGGAATTCTTTCAGTAGCTTTTTATCTGATGCTAAAGCATTTCTTACTTGTGGAACTAAAAAAAAATCAGCGTAAGTCATTGAGTTTCCTACACAGAAAGTTCCAGAGGTTAAAGCTAAAATATTTTCGAGTGCTCCAAATTCCCGTCTTATAAAGTGCATCCTTAAAGGATGCTGTAGTGGAGGGGTTTTTATCATTCCCCATTCACCCATTGCCTGTACAAGAAAAGGAATATTTTGATATGGCTGAACATCCGCAGCGATTATATACATTATTCGCTTTACTTCCGCTCGATCCCAAGGATCTTGTGGCATTATTGGCTTTAAACTACGATCTGCATTCAATAATCTGTCTTCAATATATTCAATAATTGCTCCACTCTGAGTCATCTTTTTCCCATCACTCAAAAGTAAAATGGGAACACGTCCTTCAGGGTTGAATTTTGACAGTTCATCTGAGCCAAGATTTATAGTCTCTGGATCATTTTCAGGCATAGTATATTTAGGTATACCTCTTTCATCAATTCTTAATTCTGTGGAAACGAGCTCAACAATTGATTCAGGGACTTGTCTATAATTTAAATAAATTGTAACTCTTAGTGATGCACTGCTGCTTTTATGATAGTATAGCTTCATTTAGTTCTCTGAAATTTTTTTTGGTATGATAGGCATAAGAGATTTATTTATACTATTAAAAATCAATTAAATATAGCTTTGATTCTGGAGGTTAAGTTGGGTATCAAGATGGCTTATTAAGAGGGAAATTTCCGAATGGTTAGAAGATTAGGTAGGAAAATCAGAAGACATTCTTCACTGAGCAGTGAAATAAAAAGCAAAAATTTCTTTGGAGGATTTCAGGGTGGTGGTTACAAACCTCTTTCTGATGAAGATGTTCAAAAAATTCATAGAGCTGCATTAAATATTCTTTGGGAAGTAGGGATGAAAAACCCCTTGCCAATTCTCGAAAAAGTCGCGCTTGATAAAGGTTGTAAAATATCTAGTGCTGGTAGACTTTGTTTCCCTGAACCTTTAGTTGAAGATGTCATTGATCGGGCATGCAAAGAAACTGTGTTATATGGTAGAGACCCTATACACGATATAGAGTTATCAGGTAGGAAGGTTAGTAGTTATGGAGCTGGAGAGGCTGTAACAGTACTAGACCCTGGATCTAATGATTATAGACCTTCAACTATTAGGGATGTTTATGACATAGCTAGAGTTGTTGATTGTTTGGAAAATATTAATAGCTTTTCAAGATTCGTTGTGCCAACTGAGATAACTGACTTGATGTCGGCAGATATTAATACTGCTTATGCAAGCTTAATGGGCACTAGGAAACATACTGCTCTATCTTTTTCAAGTGGTGAGAATGTTCAATCTGTAATTGCAATGTTAGATATTATTGCTGGTGGTGAAGGTGAGTTTGCTAAAAGGCCCTTTTGTCACGGCGGGGGATGTACGGTTGTTTCTCCTTTGCAGTATGGTGCTGACAACTGTGAAGTCGCAATAGAATCTATTGAAATGAATGCTCCCATTTGGGTTGTTATTGCTCCACAGTCTGGAGCAACGGCGCCTGCTACTTTGGCTGGCTCTCTTGCCCAATGTTTTGCAGAAGCTCTTGCAAGCTTATTGTTAGTTGATCTTATCAAGCCTTCTCACCCGGTAATTTTTGGGCCTTGGCCTTTTGTGACTGACTTAAGGACTGGATCTTTCTCAGGAGGTGGGGGAGAGGAGGCTCTTTTGGGAGCAGCATCAGCACAAATTGCAAACTATTACGGCCTTATTAGCAGCGTTGGGGCGGGAATGACAGATTCTAAGCTTCCTGATGCTCAGTCGGGGTTTGAAAAAGGTATTTCAGTGGCAATGGCTGCACTTGCAGGATGCAATGGCATTTCAGAATCATCAGGAATGTTAGCAAGCTTAATGGGTTGTTCTTATGAGTCTTTGGTGATCGATAATGAAATGCTTGGTGTCATTATGAGAACAGTTAAAGGTATTGAAGTAAGTGATGAGACGCTATCTTTAGACGTAATTAAAGAGGCTGTATTTGGTGACGGTCATTTTTTGAGAAGTGGTCAAACATTAGAAAAAATGAAATCCGAGTATTTTTATCCTGAGATTTTAGACAGAAAGTCACAGTTAGAGTGGAGGGAGGACGGTTCTTTAGATATAAGAAAGAGAGCAGAAATAAAAGTGAAGCAAATTTTGGAAAATCATTCTCCTTTATACATTGATAAGAAGGCTGACTCTTTAATACGACAAAATTTTCCTATTCAGATAAACTTTAGTTAAGTCTTATCTTGACAATAAATTTTTTGATTGTGAGAAGTATCCTGTTTTAGTAAATACAACTTTCGGATATTAAAAGATCTAAATGATAAAAAAATCAAAACATAAATTAAACTTTTTTGAGCGTCTAACTGATCCGATGAGGTTTGGAATAGTTCGTTCTCCTCCTGAGAAGATTTTCAATTTTATTTGGTATTTCTGTTCTCAAGTAAAACTTACTCTATTTTCGGTTTTCGTCCTCAAATTTGTGGAGGTACTTTTAGATCTTTCTGTGCCATTAGTATTTGGCTATGTCGTCAGTAGGATAGTTGAGAATAATAACATTGAGGTAATCTTGCAGGAGGATCTAACGTTTCTTCTAGCTTTTGGTGCCTTTTTTTTAATTGTAACCCCAACAATTCGATCATTAAGCCAAGCTTTGATGAATATGTCTATAATGACAGGATTTGCCAATATTGTAAGGTGGCAAAGTCACTTAAACGTTTTAGGGTTAGATGTTGATTACTTCTCTAATGAACTTTCTGGAAGGTTAGCTAATAGGGTTATTGAAACTGGTCAAGCTGTTCGTGGAGTGGCTATGAAGTTTCTTGAAGCTATTTTATATATAACACTATATTTTGGGGGGACAATTCTTGTTTTGGGAAGGTCTAGTTTTGTAATGACTATACCTAGTTTAATTTGGCTTGGTATTTTCTTATGCATATTATTTCTTTTAATGCCAAAAGTGCGACATTTGAGTCATAAGCACTCTTTATTGCGAAGCAAGATGACCGGTAGGATTGTGGACTCTTATGCTAATATCAATTTAGTAAAATTATTTGCCAGAAGAAATTTTGAGCAATTAGGAGCGGCCGATGCAATAGATGACTTTAACTATGGCTGGGCAAGGGTTATGCGGATTTCTTTTGTAATGGATGTTTTGATGTCCTTTGCTAATGCAACTCTGATAATAGGTACAGTAGGTTTTGGTCTGTGGCTTTTAAGCTTGGGCTATATTGGGGCAGGCATTGTAGCGGCTTCTTTGCCTCTTACATTAAGAATTTCTGAAATGTCATGGTGGATAATGTGGGAGGTAAGTTACTTGTTCGAAAATATTGGAACAATTGATGAAGGACGAATGACGATTTCAAAAAAACCTAAAGTGATTGATATTCCTGACGCAAAAGACTTAGCAATAAAAGGAGGTAGGATAGATTTTAAAAAAGTAAAATTTAATTATGGCAAAGTGGGGGGGTTATTTGAGGAATTATCTTTAAGCATTAAATCTGGAGAAAAGGTTGGCTTGGTAGGTAGGTCTGGGGCAGGAAAAAGCTCTATTGTAAATTTACTTTTAAGGTTTTATGACGTTGATTCTGGAGAAATTCTGATAGATGGCCAGAATATCTCTAAGGTATCACAAGAATCAGTGAGATCTCAAATCGGGGTAGTGACGCAGGAAACTGCACTACTTCACAGGTCAATATTTGAGAATATAGCGTATGGAAATCCAAATACTAGTAATGAACATATTTTTGAAGCTGCCAAAAAGGCTGAAGCATATGATTTTATTCAGGAATTAGAAGATGGGGATGGAAGAAAGAACTTTTCTGCTTTTGTGGGGGAAAGAGGTGTTAGGCTTTCAGGAGGGCAAAGGCAAAGAATTGCTATAGCAAGAGTTTTGCTTAAGAATGCCCCTATTTTAATTCTTGATGAGGCAACTAGTGCTTTGGATAGTGAAGTAGAAGCCGCAATTCAAAACCAGTTAAATAACATTCTTGCTAATAAAACGGCGTTGGTTATTGCTCATAGGCTTTCCACTATAAATAAGTTAGACCGTTTGATTGTGATGGATTCAGGTAAAGTTGTGGAAATGGGGACACATGAAGATCTATTAAAAAAATCTGGACATTATTCAAGGCTTTGGGCGTTACAGTCGGGCGGATTTTTGCCCACTTTGTAGCATTAAATATTCCTAGAATTATTTTTTTTATAAAGGTAAATTTGTTTTACAGAGTTTCTCTTTTCCATGCATAAATACCAGCCCCTACGATTATAAAAGCTCCTATGTAAACATAAATATCAGGATATTCGTGGAAAAAAATTATTCCTAAAATTGTTGCAAAAATTAGATCAAAATATGTGAATGGGGCTAGCAAGGACGCCTCAGATTTTCTTAAAGCTATGATGAAAGAAAAATGTCCTAGGCCTCCCAGTATACCTAACACTGAAAATAGGCCGACATCGATTATTGCAATAGGTTTAAAGAAAGGAATTAGAATTATTGACGAAATAGCGGTGCCTACTAAGGATGAGTAAAAAAAGTTTGTTCTTGGGTCCTCGTCTGACCCAAGGTGTCTAGTAGAAACTGCGTATCCTGCATAGCATATAGCCGCCAATACTGGGAAAAAACCTGCAAGGAGAAACATGTCTGTCCCTGGTTTCAATATAAATAGAGTGCCAATAAATCCAATAGCTACACTAGCCCACGTTCTAACCCCTACAGCCTCATTTAAAAATATTACTGAAAATATAATCACGATGAATGGACCTGTCTGGAAAATTGTAATTGTAGAAACTAGAGTTAGATATTTAAATCCTGAAAACATAAATACAGTGGCACCAAATAATAAACTGGACCTAAATAGGTGAAGCTGAATCCTTTCAGTTCTCGTAATTTTCTTTAAAATTGGAAGAAATAGGAGGGTGGTGAAAATAGTTTGGCTTAAGTATCTTGCCCACACTATTTCAATAATAGGGTAGTTTCCTGTAAATCCTTTAGCCCCAGCATTCATAATCGAGAAAAGAAATACAGTCAGCAACATAAATGAAATTCCACTGGTTAAGTTTTTCAAGTATGGATTCCTTTAGTTAATGAGTTATTTTTATAGCATACCCGAAAAATGACAGACTTTAGTTTGAATGCAAGGAGTATTGGGGCTATTGTTTGGTTAGTAATTAAATTCATAAGGGAAGGAGCCTAACAATGAAATTTTTATCAACCTTTAAAATTACAAAGGGATTTGATTCATGGTTGAAAATGTATAAAGAAATTGAGCCTGACCTTGATCAACTAGGTATAAAAATCCTTTGGGCCGGGACAAACTCTGAAGAAACGAAGGTTTTTGATGTTACGGAAGTCAAAGACCCTTCAAAATTTGAAGTATTAACAAAACGTGAGGATATTACTCAGAAGAGAGCTGAGGCTGGTGTTGAGTTGGAAAGTCAGGAAGTGATAGAGACAATATCTAGGGATTATTGGGCCTAAGATAGGTTAGTTCTTTAAGTTCTTTGTTGTCCTCATTTATTTTATGCTAGATTCACTTCCAAAAGGGATGTTTTTAATGAAATTAGCAATAGATTTTGGAGATAAGATAAGCATTCTTTATCCAGCTTCTATGACAGAAAAACTTTTTTCAAGTACTTTTACTACTTCTATATAGCTTTTATTAAATTTTTCGGTTGCAGGTTTTATTTGTTTTCTTTCCAGAATGGAACCATTGAACTCCAAACGCCATCATTCTTTAAACGATGGTATATTGCAGCAATAACATGAATAGAAATAAGCCAGTATATTGCGGATACAAAAAATTCATGCACCCCAACTGTAAACTCGATTAAGAGTCCATCTTTAAAACCTAACGAAAAAAGATAACCTATTAATAAACCTGAGCCTGCAATGCCTGCCAAGCTGATATACATAGAAAAATGGACTATTTTAGCTGCAAGTTTTTGTGACCTGGGCGTATCAATTGGTAGAGATGTTTTTTGTGTTTTAGTCATGTAGAAAAGCCGAAAAGCAAGGAACAATAAGAATACTGACGCAAAAATTATTTCAGTTCTAAAAAGTGACACATCTTCTAATTGGTTAATGTCGTCTACTTGCTTATATATTCCGTAAGCGAACATAATTATAAAGCACCAATGAAGAGCTTTTGCTAGGAAGCTGTAATTTGTATTATTATGCATTTCTTTATTATTAGTAATATTTTACTCTTACTTTAAACTGCTGCAAATCTATTCACATCAATAATTTCTTTGAGTATAGGATATTGGGTATAAAGAATAAATTGAAAATTTTGTTGCTCGAAAATGGCAAACTTTTTCTCTAAAATAAAGAACCATATAGGCTATCCATCCAAAGCATCAATATAATATTCAAAAATATTATAAAGCCGAAAAGATATGAATAAACCCAATACTTCTTAAATATCAAATCTCCATATTTCGTTAAATAAAAAATGATATCTTCTGACTTCATTCGACTTATCCTTTTTTAAAATACAAAAAAATACAGTAACGCTCCAATACCCAACAATGCAAAGAGCATAAATTTAAATGGTGTGTAAACGAGAAAGTTTCGTATTGCTTCGATAATGACGTAGAAGATCCAAAATATACCGTCGTCCATACTAAACTGACCCTAACAAACAAATTGACATTTTTATTTCTTAAAACGAAAATATAACGGTATTGATTAAAATCTTACAGGTAAAAACTGATGATTATGAATATCCTAAAGCTTTTATTTTTTGCGCAACTATAATAACAGTGACTGGATTCCAAGTTTTTGCAAAAGACAGCAAAGATTAAAAAATAGAGTAGCTGGAAACTTTGTTACAACTGTATATTGAAGACAGCTTAGCACTTAAGAATGAAATCAAAGTGCTTAAATCTTCACAAAATTTTAAAATAGACAGTGAGACTTCGCAACTTGAAACGTTGAGCTGTGAACAAAATCCCTCAGAATGTAACGAAACGGAATTATGTGAACTTGCTACACACAGGATTGCAGGGGCGCAAAGAGGCTGGAAATCAGGTACTTTTAAAAAGTTTGTTGATGAAGCAAAGCGAAGAAACTTGACTTGTGGGTTGCTTGAACCGGATTCTCTCAAAGAAATCGAAATTGAAGATAATAATCAAATTTGGCCCGATGCTTCAGAGTGCACGGGCGCTGGAGGATGTTCAGCTGGGAATAAAGTTTCTGCAGAACAACTAAGAGAAGAAAAGGCTAAGCGAAAAGAGGAAGAAGCAGAAAAGAGAGCTATTGAAGAAGAAATGAGGGCTGATAAAGAGGAGGCACGATTAGCTGCTGAGGCTGAAAATAAACGTAAGGCTGAAGAGGAGGCAGTGAAACGAGAAAATACAGAAATGGCTCTTTATTTAGAGAATGCCCTTTCTGGCAGTTCACATGATCCACTAAAAATTTATCAGCTTATAATGTGGCATGACAAAAATTGTTTAAGAGGCATTTGGGAGGACAGATGTAGAGACTTTACGAAACTTAATGGATTAATAAAGGCGTTTAGTTTTATTGCTGATAATAAAAAACTTTTAATTGCCAGTAATCCTTCTCTGCTTACCAATTTGGGACAAGCTCACCTTGCTTTAGCAGTTCACCAAAGTGGTGCAAACGAATTGTGTAAAATCCCACTTTTTAGAGCTGGATGCTTTGAAGTGGCAATTAAAACTAACAATAATGGATCTTTGGCAATAGCGTATTTAAAACAAGCTTCTCAATTGGGAGAAAGGGGCGCAATTACACTGCTAGTAGAAATTAATAATTTAATGGGCACAAACTATTAAAAAAGCATATTAAATTAATGTTCACCAAAAAATATTTGTGATTAATCTTTGAAGAGTGGTGAAGTTTAGAAAGAAAAGCCGACACTACAGAAATAAATTTAAATATTAAGCATTCATACAAAGAAAAGCAGATTAAGGTGAATTTCTCATAAATAAACTAATAAAAACAATAGTTTATAATTAAGAATTCATTCCCACTCAATAGTTCTTTTTATATAAGTCATTGTTTTATATATATTTTTAAAAAGTTTGTAACTACTTTGTAACTAATTTTCTCTCTCATCAAATTGATCTTTTTTATATTGTAAGCAAACTCGATCAGGATGATAGTTTTTATCTCTAGGAAGGTGGATCTTCATGCCAGCATAGGGTTTTAATTGCTTATGCAATTCAAGGTCGTATAAAACACTTTGCGAAATCCTAACCTTGTAATTTTTATCAATCGATATCAAGTTATCTTCATAACATTTATCCATTAATTTAGATAAGCATATCCCATTTTGTGGATCCATCCTTCGATCTTTATCTACACTCCAGGGAATGATATGGGCGCCTACCAGAAGAGATCGTGTACGGATACCAGTAATCGCGCATTGGTGGTTGTAATTGTTTTTTACATTGTCAGAAAATATTTTCTGATATGCGCCCCGATGTTTTCCAAGAGTCTCTTTATCTTCTACTGAGAAACTTCCAGAAGCAATTTTGTTATGAGCAGAAATCATTGCTTCTTGTTTCATTTTTTCAGGTTTTAAATCTCCCATTCCTTTTGATATAAGAAAATTAAAATCCTCTTTCGATATTTCATTCATTCCATAATTATTAAAGAAATGGTTCCAAGTTTGGTCTTTTTTCTTTCTTGTATCGGTAATCTCACCAGGTTCAATATCATTTTGATAGATTAAGTTTTCAAAAGGGCAGGGATCCTCAATCATTGCGTATTGATCTCCATCCTGTACGTACTGCGGTTCAGATGTTTTTGCTTCTCTTATTTCTTTAACTTTGCCCGCTCCGAAAAAATAAAATTGCTTTGATGATGAAACTTTCTGGGGTGTTCTGTATATGAATAAGTCACCAGGTGAAACCTTATTATAACGGTACTTATTCCATGTATAATAAGAGTAATCTAAGTCCCGATGTGTTTTTTTTCCAGTGTCGAAAATAAAGTATTTTGTATTAGGGTTTCCAACCTCTATTTGAAAATGATTTACATTACCTATTCGAACAATAGAAAAAACCTTCTTTGAGTGCGAAATCTGATATTTACCAAAATGTCTTTGAATTTTTAATGCTGTTGCAGTCGCTTTGATCCTTGCAGGAAAGCGAGTTTTGTCTTTGTTAGTAAACTTTGAAACATGGAAGTGACTACTATGCTCCAAGATATTTACTGAGTATGATCCTGCGTAACCATCGCTCTCCAAATCATTTAATGTAAATTTCAAGTTATCTGAAAATGAGGTTAATTCATTCAAAATCTTTGGTAGAATATCTGATTTTTTTTCATCTGTAAAAGCAATATAAGTCATGATATTATCAATAAAAATACTTTAATAAAGTTATTTAAGTTATTGATTTTAAACACTTTTCATCTACTCCCACTCAATAGTTCCTGGAGGTTTAGATGTTATGTCGTATGTCACACGATTAATGCCCTTGACTTCGTTAACAATTCTGGCGGAAGTTTCTCCAAGGAAATTGTGAGAGAATGGGTAATAATCTGCAGTCATTCCATCAACCGAGGTCACTGCTCTTAGAGCACAACTATAATTGTATGTTCGCTGATCACCCATTACACCAACTGACTTCGCAGGGAGAAGTGCTGCAAAAGCTTGCCAGATTTCATCATATAAGCCGTGTTTTCTAATTTGATCAACAAAAACACTGTCTACTTTTCGTAGTAGATCAACTTTTTCCTGATTAATTTCTCCTACGCAGCGTATTGCCAATCCAGGGCCAGGGAAAGGGTGGCGTGATACAAATTCTTTTGGTAACCCAATTTCTTTTCCTAAAGTTCGGACCTCATCCTTAAAAAGTTCTCTTAAGGGTTCCAAAAGTTTAAGCTTCATTTTTTTTGGAAGCCCCCCGACATTATGGTGCGATTTGATTTTAGCAGAGGGTCCTCCTGTTGGGGACACAGACTCTATCACATCTGGGTAAAGTGTACCTTGGGCGAGAAAGGTGACATCTTTTATTTCTTTAGCTTTTTTTTTCAAATACTTCAATAAACAAATTACCTATGATTTTTCTCTTCCTTTCTGGATCAGAAACGCCCTTTAGGGCATTAAGGAATAGTTTGTCTTCTTTTAAATGGATTAGTTTTATTTTAAAATTATCTTTAAACATTTTTACCACAGATTCTGCTTCCCCTTCTCTTAGAAGGCCATGATCGACAAAAATACAAGTCAATTTATTTCCTATAGCTTTGTGGATTAATAAGGCTGTCACCGAGCTATCTACTCCACCCGATAAACCACAAATTACTTTATTTTGTCCAACGCAAGTTTTTATTTTGGCAATTGCTTTATTTCGAAAGGATTCAACGGTCCAATCGTATTTAAATCCGGATATTTTAGAAAAGTTTTCTAATAATTTTTTCCCCATAGGTGTGTGGTGAACTTCAGGGTGAAATTGTACTCCATAAATCCTTCGGTTTACATCAGCAATTACAGCGTATGTTGCATTATCTGACTGTCCATAAACTTTAAATTCTTCAGGAATTTTAGAAACGGAATCACCGTGAGACATCCAAACGTCTTCATGCTTTTTCCTAAAACAACCTTTTAATAGATCTAAAGAGGCGCTAGTCTTTCGAAGTTTCGTGCGGCCAAATTCAGAAGTTTTAAAACTCTTTTTTACTTTTCCACCTAACATATGCATTAATACCTGTTGACCGTAACAAATACCTAAGATTGGAATATTCATATTAAAAATGGATTTAGGAGGAAGAGGTGCATCTTTATCTGTTACTGATCGAGGTCCTCCTGAAAGAATAATGGCCTTAGGGTCCATTTCCTTTAGGAAAACACTGGAAATTTTTTGGAAAGGGTGAATTTCTGAATAGATATTTAACTCGCGAAGCCGGCGTGCAATTAATTGAGTTACCTGACTTCCAAAATCAATTATGAGTAATTTCTCATGATTTAAGTTTTTCATTTTTTACATTCTCTATATTGTGAATGTATTCAATATATTATTCTTAGTTATTTTCTATAATAAAATGTCGTTACTTTATATAGATCAGGCGATAATAATCACTTTTTTTTTATTTAAATGAATAACATTGATTGGAAAGTAATTTCTGAATAAGAGAAAATTAATGACCAGGTTGAGATCAAGAGGTTCAGGAGGTGGTGCTGCAAGGAGAAAGGCTAGAACCTCTATAGAAATAGAATTTACAAAATTTATAGAAAGAAAAATACCTACTTACGAATATCTTGGTGATGAAGCTTTAGATATAATCGAATCAAATGCGGAAAGCGTTTTACAAGAGATAGGTGTTCGATTTAGTGACAATCAATCAGCATTAAATCTGTGGAAGAATGCTGGAGCAGATATAAAAGATGATATTGTTAGAATACCAAAGGGCTTAGCAAAATCTCTTTGCGCAACAATTCCAAGTAAATTTTTCCAGAAAGCACGAAACCCCGAACGCTCCGTTGAAATTGGAGGCAACTCTATGGTTCTCGCGCCAGTATACGGACCACCCTTTATTAGGACAGTTGAGGAGGGGAGAAGATATGCAACAATGTCTGATTTCAATAAACTGGTTAAATTAGGATACTCATCAAAATGGCTACATCATTCTGGTGGAACAGTTTGTGAACCGACAGATGTCCCTGTTAACAAGAGACATTTAGACATGCTTTTTGCACATATGACTTTGTCTGATAAACCTTTTATGGGATCTGTTACGGAGCCAGAAAGGGCTGAAGATTCCGTCGAAATGTGTAAACTTTTATTTGGTAAAAATTTTGTCACCGAGAACGCAGTTATGACTTCGTTAATTAATATTAACTCACCTTTAACGTTTGACTCCACTATGATGGGGGCATTAGAGGTATATGCCCGTAATGGACAAGCTTGCATTGTGTCGCCATTTATTGTTGGTGGTGCTATGGCGCCTGTCTCAGTGACCGGGACCTTAACTCAAGTATTAGCAGAAGCTTTGGCAGGGTTGGCTTACTCTCAATTAATTAGAAAAGGTGCGCCAGCTATTTTTGGAGCTTTTGTATCTTCGATAGATATGAATTCTGGAGCCCCAACTTTTGGAACTCCAGAAGCATCAAAGATTTTATATGGTGCAGGTCAACTTGCCCGCCGTCTTAACCTTCCTTTTCGTTCGGGAGGTTCTCTCTGTGGTTCTAAACTGCCTGATGCTCAGGCTGGCATGGAGACAGTTAATACATTACAAGCAGCTCTTTTGGGTGGAGTGAACTTTATGTTGCATTCTTGTGGCTGGTTAGAAGGCGGTTTGGTAACTTCTATGGAAAAGTTTCTAATTGATGCGGACCACTTGGGCAGCCTCCATTCTATGGCTGCCGGTGTAGATATTAGTGAAAATGCTCAAGCTATGGATGCAATAAAGGAAGTTGGGCCAGGTGGACACTTTCTGGGTTGTGACCATACACAAAGAAATTTTAAGGATAGTTTTTGGCGTTCTAATATATTTGATTATAAGCCATTTGAAACGTGGTCCGAAGAAGGGGAAAGAGATACCGTTATGCTTGCCAATAATAAAATCAAAGAAACCCTTAGTAATTACGAAAAGCCACCACTTGATGCAGGTATCGAAGAGGCACTAATTGAATATATTTCGAAAAAGAAAGCTTTACTTCCTGACTCTTTAGTATAGCCTATTTAAACTTTTTTAAATTCTTTTACTATTGAAAAAAAATCTTGTGGGTCTAAAGAAGCTCCCCCTATAAGAACTCCGTCAACTTCTTCTAATTTTAGAATTTTCTCGGAATTATCTGGTTTTACGGATCCGCCGTAAATAATCCTACTGCTCCTTTCTATTTCCATATTGAATGCTTGGCTAATTATTTCTCTTATTAACGAATGCGTTTTGGATATTTCTGGCAGAGATGCCACTTGTCCACTGCCGATCGCCCACTTCGGCTCGTAAGCAACTACAAAGTCGACTTCCTTCAAATCATTTTTTAGAAAAATTTTTAGTTGGTTTTTCAAAACTGCTTCCGTGTCATTATTTTGCCGTTCTGCCAAATTTTCCCCTACACAAATAATCGGAGTAAGGTTTTCATCAATAGCCCTCTTTACTTTCTCAAAAATATGCGAATCTTCTGATTGATAATTATCACGCCGCTCCGAATGCCCAATTATTATGTAGGATGCTCCAAGATCCCTTATCATTTTAGATGAAACGTCTCCAGTATATGCTCCGTTCGTTTTATAATGACAATCTTGAGCACCTACTTTTATTCCAAGTCTTTTGAATGCCTCAAAAGCTTGACCTAGATAAGGAAATGAAGGGCAAATCAGTACTTCAATATTTTGAAAAGATTTAATATTGGGAAATTTTTTTACAAATTCTTCGATTAACTTTATATCACCATTCATTTTCCAATTTCCGGCAATAAGTTTATCGTGGGGCATATCTTTCCTAGTATTATCGCTTATTGTGAAAATCTAACCAAATTTGATAGATTCGCCGCATCCACAGGTTTCGGTGACATTAGGATTTCTGAATTTAAATCCACTTTCCAATAAGCCTACCTCATAATCAATTTCCGATCCAAATAAAAACATTTGTGCCATAGGATCTATAACTAATTTTGCTCCGTCTTTTTCAATAATTTCTTCATGCCCATAAAGTTTGTCTACAAATTCAAGGGTGTACTCCATTCCAGCGCATCCACCTTTTTTTACACCTACCTTCAGAGCAAATTTTTTGTCTTTTTTGGTAAGTTCTTTTATTTTTTCTGCAGCCTTTTTAGTAATTTCTACAGGAATTTTCTTTTCTTTTGACATTACATAAATCCCAATTCCAACCTTGCCTCATCAGACATCATATCCATTCCCCACATAGGTTCCCAAACCATCTCGACATGGATCTTTTTTATTTCTTTAATAGTTTTGACGGCATCTGCTACCCACCCTGGCATTTCATCTGCAACTGGACAGCCAGCCGCAGTAAGCGTCATATAAATATTTACATTATTTTTTTTATCTAACTCAATGGTGTAGATTAGGCCCAAATCATAAATATTTACAGGAATTTCCGGGTCAAAAACCGTTTTGAGAGCCAAAACAACTTTTTCATAAAGCATATGGCTTGTTGAGGAAGGTCTTATTAAAGGTTTCCCCTCCAAAAGTTCT
This sequence comes from uncultured Alphaproteobacteria bacterium, assembly GCA_902533625.1. Classification (GTDB taxonomy): domain Bacteria; phylum Pseudomonadota; class Alphaproteobacteria; order Rhodobacterales; family Rhodobacteraceae; genus CACKLF01. Next base: position 55,635 of record CACAMI010000007.1, read on the forward strand.
GGTTTCATAGTATTTTCACCATTGTCGGTCATTGCAGGTAACTTGTATTATTATTAATTTCCTAAATTAAAAAAAAAGTATACATTCAAAAAAAAATTCGTCTAGAGAATAATTTGAGCAACAAATCTAAATTTTTTAATATTTTAAAAACTGATGGCAAAGCCAGACTCGGGAAAATAACCACCTCCAGAGGCGTGGTTGATACACCAGCATTTATGCCTGTTGGAACTGCAGGTACCGTTAAAGGTGTGTTGCCAGAGAATGTCAAGCTTGCTGGAAGCCAAATAATACTCGGTAATACCTACCATTTAATGTTAAGACCTGGGTCGGAACTGATTTCAAGGTTTGGGGGACTGCACAAATTTATGAATTGGAAATTGCCAATACTTACTGATAGTGGAGGCTTTCAAGTAATGAGTTTGTCTAAGCTGAGAAAAATTTCTGAGGAAGGAGTAGAGTTTTCCTCACATATTGATGGAAGTAAGCATTTTGTTTCTCCGGAACGTTCTATAGAAATCCAACTTAATTTAGGAAGTGACATAATCATGGCTTTTGATGAGTGTGTTGATTCTGAAACTCCTTTGGAGAAAGTTGCGTCAAGTATGGATCGTTCAATGCGTTGGGCAAAAAGGTCTATTGCTGCATTTGGTAGCCAAAGTCGTAAATTTATTTTTGGCATACAGCAAGGTGGATTTGATGAGAAGCTTAGATTGGAAAGTTCGAAAATTCTCACTGACCTTAATTTTGATGGCTATGCACTAGGAGGTCTTGCAGTAGGCGAAGGGCAGGAAGAAATGTTCAAGGTTCTTGATTTTGCTCCCGAATTTTTGCCACAAGAAAAACCTAGGTACTTAATGGGTGTAGGAAAACCAGATGATATAATAGGCGCAGTTGAGAGAGGGATTGATATGTTTGATTGCGTTTTGCCTACAAGATCTGGTCGAACAGGGCAAGCACATACCCGAATGGGAGAAATAAATTTAAGGAATGCTCGCCACATAAAAGATGACCAACCTCTTGATTTTCTCTGCAGTTGCTACACCTGTGTTAATTATTCTAGGGCCTATCTCAATCACCTTGAAAAAGCAAATGAGATATTAGGGTCAGTACTGCTCTCAATTCATAATATTTCCTATTATCAGGAATTGATGAAGGGAATTCGGGAGGCCATAAGCAATAATGAATTAAAAACCTTTGTTGAAAATTTTCATGAAAGAAGGAAGATTGGAGATTTGCTGGAGTTATAAGTTTTGGAGAAGTTTTTGCATAACTGTAAATTAAAGCGGATAGGGTCTTGAAAAAATATAATGCATTAGCATATTAAAACGAATAGATTAATTAACTGAAAGGCTTAAAATGGTCGAGCAAGAAGTGTTTAAACTCCCAGTATTACCTCTTAGGGATATAGTAGTTTTTTCCTAATATGATCGTAAGATTGTTTGTAGGCAGAGAAAAGTCTGTAAAAGCACTTGAAAGTGTTATGGCAAATGATCAGAAAATAATTCTGGCAACACAAAAAGACGCCTCCGTTGATGAGCCTAATACTGAAAACATTTTTACAGTAGGGGTTTTGGCACAAGTACTTCAGATTTTAAAGCTTCCTGATGGTGCAGTAAAAATTCTTGTCGAAGGGATTAAAAGGATTGAGATAAATGAATTTGTGCCTAATGAGGAGTTCTTTGAAGCAAATGCTAGAGCTTATGAAGACACTAGTTCTGATGATGGCGAACTTGAAGCTTTAAGAAGATCTGTTGTGGAAGAGTTTGATAAATACTCCAGACTGAGTAAATCGATACCTGAAGAAGCAATAACTGCAGTAGCAGAATCTGATAGCCCTTTAAAATTGGCGGATACTGTTTCCGGCCATATTGGAGTTTCAGTTGAGAAAAAACAATCATTGTTAGAAGAACAAAATTTAAGCAAACGGTTGGAAGAATTATTAGCTTTTATGCAGGGTGAAATGAGCGTACTTCGGGTAGAAAAGAAAATCAAATCACGGGTAAAGACCCAAATGGAGAAAACTCAAAAAGAGTACTATTTAAATGAACAGATGAAAGCGATTCAAAAAGAGCTCGGAGACCCTGATAGTACTGACGAATTAGGTGAATATGCTGATAAAATAAATTCTATAAAACTTTCTAAAGAGGCAAAAGAGAAGGCAGAAGGCGAACTAAAAAAATTAAAAACAATGTCGCCAATGTCAGCGGAGGCTACAGTTGTGCGGAATTATCTAGATTGGATAATTTCTGTACCATGGAAAAAGCGTGGAAGGGTTAAGAAAGATCTAAATGAAGCTCAGGGTATTTTGGATAAGGATCATTATGGCTTAGAGAAGATAAAAGAGAGAATAATAGAGTTTCTTGCCGTTCAAAATAGAAGTAAAAAAATGAAGGGCCCTATTTTATGTTTGGTAGGGCCTCCTGGAGTAGGAAAAACCTCCCTAGGAAAATCTTTAGCAAAAGCTACTGGCAGAGAATTTCTAAGGATATCTTTAGGAGGGGTAAGAGATGAGAGTGAAATTAGAGGACATAGAAGAACATATATAGGTGCAATGCCAGGAAAAATTATCCAGTCAATGAAGAAAGTGAAAACAGTTAACCCACTTATACTATTAGATGAAATAGATAAAATGGGTCATGATTTTCGAGGAGATCCAGCTAGTGCAATGCTGGAAGTATTGGATCCTGAGCAGAATTCAGCATTTTCTGATCATTATCTGGAAGTTGAATATGATCTTTCTTCTGTAATGTTTGTAACAACTGCTAATAACTACAACATGCCTAGACCGTTACTCGATAGGATGGAGATAATTTCACTTTCCGGGTACACAGAGCAAGAGAAAGTTGAAATTGCTAAATTGCACCTGTTAGATAAGCAAATGGAAGCACATGGACTGAAAAAAGAAGAATTTAGTGTTAAAGACGAGGCGCTGGTTGAGGTAGTAAGGTATTATACCCGAGAAGCTGGCGTAAGAAATATGGAAAGAGAGTTGGCCAAACTTTGTAGAAAGTCTCTTACAAAAATTTTGAAAGGTGAATTTAATTCAATAGAGATAAATTCTAGTAATATTGAAGAATTTCTTGGGGTTAAAAGGTTTAAGTACGGCATAGCTGAGGAGCAAAATCAAATAGGCGTTACCACAGGTTTAGCTTGGACAGAAATGGGGGGGGACCTTCTTCATATTGAAGCCCTGAGTTTGCCAGGAAAAGGAAAAATGAAAGCCACTGGAAAATTAGGAGACGTCATGAAAGAGAGCATCGATGCAGCTTCCAGTTATGTTAGGTCAAAATCTTCTGAATTTGGGGTAAAGTCTGAGAAATTTGAGAAAGTTGATATCCATGTTCACGTTCCTGAAGGAGCCACGCCGAAGGACGGACCGTCAGCGGGTGTGGGAATGGTTACTTCTATCGTTTCTGTCCTAACTTCAATCCCGGTTCGTAAAGATGTGGCTATGACTGGCGAGATAACTTTACGTGGAAATGTCCTTCCAATTGGCGGCCTTAAAGAAAAACTTCTAGCTGCACTTAGGGGTGGAATAAAGGAAGTTGTCATACCTAAGGAAAATATTAAAGATCTAAAAGATATTCCTGATAATGTAAAAAATGATTTGGAGATCATTCCTGCATCTCATGTTAATGAAGTCCTCAAGGTGGCTCTTGAAAGTGATTTAAAGCCATTAAGTGCTGAGGAACTTGAAGTGAGTAGCAAGGAGCCAAAAGATCTTACATCACAAGTGTCAGGAGATGTGACTCATTAGCTTTTTTTATTATTAAAGTAGTTGTTGAACAACTTTAAAAAGAAGTTTAATAGATATGGTAAGGGCGATTAGCTCAGTTGGTAGAGCGCTTCGTTTACACCGAAGATGTCGGGAGTTCGAGTCTCTCATCGCCCACCAGAATTGCAATTTTGTTGACCGCCCGACAAACACTTCTCAATACTTATTTTACTGCGTTTAAAGGATCAGCTTAATTTTGTTGATTTTGTTGAGGGTATCAGTGGCCTACAACCTATCCCGCAAAATGCGGTGTTCTATACCGAAAAAATATTTGTTGATTTTGTGTCGATTTAAGGCTGTTGATTCCCATCAAACTTGCTCAACAGTATCTTAAATATTTTTATTGTATTTTGTAAGTTTTGTCTTAACCTTAACCTCATGTCGTCTAGTAAAATGCAATTCTATATTTGGCTAAAAAAAATACTAGCTACAGTGGGACTCTTCCTATTTTCGTTTCAAACTGCTGAGGCAGAATTTAGATTTGAGCGTGTGGAATATAAGATAGGCTATGTTCACAACGAATATACCAATTTGACGGCGACTTTCTATGGAGTAGAGACAGATATTACTTCTTCCCCAAAGCCCATGTTTACAATGGGTTTCGATGCAAATATGGACAGAGGCACTTTTCATAGTCTCCGATTTGATGAAAACAGCTTTTCTATACCAGTTAAATTTAGTGATCATAGTCAACCTGGTAGGTTTTTTGTCTATCCTAAAACTGTAGCGGATCATTCCTTTAGACGGCTTTATAATTTTCTCGACGATGAGACGCAGTCATTAATTGAAGGCAGTTGTAGTCATTTCTTAAATGAAAAAGTGATAGAAAATCTGGTTTCCATAGGAACGTCTAACGACGATGTTAAGAAGTTTTTAGAGAAGCAAGCTCATAAGTTTGACATCAAAGTTTTGGCTAAACAATGCCAAATGGTTGCCAAAAGAGTTTATGTTTTAGACCTTCAAAAGCACTTGGAAGTACTAGGCTATAATGTTGGAAAAATCGATGGTAAATGGGGACCAAAATCTCAAAAAGGATTAGATAAATATTTCAGTGATGTCGGATTGAGTCTGGATACAAAAATTTCAACAGCTTTATTACGCAAAATGCGGTCAGAGATTTCAGAAAATTTGCCAGAATGGCTTGTGACGGAAAGTAATGTGCAATATTTTAATTATAATGGAGAACGTTTGTGGTTACTAACCATCAAAGACAAGCTAACTAAGAGGCGATCTATAAATGTATTCAAAGCGTGGAATTCGCCCGGTAGCCGAAGTGCTTCAAACAACGACTATGGCTTATATTGGGATATTTTACCAGAAGGTGAGGGATTGGAGCCAAGAGAGGTAATAAAATTGCACTGTATAAATTGGCAATTTAATTACACATATGAAGTTTATGACGATTATCCCGGTATCAAAACCTTTTTGTTGAATAAAAAATGGTATCATGAGGAGGAATACGGTGACACCATTACAGTAAAATTTTGGGACCCTAATTTTCCAAAATTTATATCTGAGTTGGCCGACAAGCATCTGCAAGAAAGAAATGCTGACGGACTTTGCTTAGATTGGTGGAGAGATGAAGGCAATGTTCTTAAAAGTACGGGTTTAAGGGTAGCAGAGGTAAAAGAGGCAAGGATAAACATTGCAAAAGCTTTTCGGAAAAAGCTCGGTGCAAATGCAATTATTTTGGGTAACGTCGGGTGGGATCTAAACCCAGTGACAACAAATTACATCAATGGGGTATTTCTAGAATTATACAAAATTCCCGGACAGCAGAAATATACCACAAACGAAATAATGAAGATGGAAAGTTCACTGCTTTTTTATGATGAAAATTTGCGAGAGCCGCGGCTCATTGCGATGGCTCCATGGAGAGTTTCGATACTTGGGGATAATAAAAAAATAAATCCTAATTCGAAAGAAAACAGAAAATACGCAAAATTATTTACGGCCATGGCTATGGTAATACCTGATAATGGATATATTTTGTACTCAGATAATAATTGGGACAGGGTGGATGGGGACTATGGCCATCTTTATTATGAATTTTATTCCTTTGATATTGGAAAGCCTAAATCTGGTTATGTCAAATTGGGTTGGGGCGTGGGGTATAAGGAACATGAGCGTGGCTTTATAGCTTACAATATTAATGATGGGGTTAAATTAATAAAAAGAGCAAATGGACAGTCATTTGATATTCCAGGGAAAAGTGGACTATTCTGCAAGGATAAAAATTCTAAAACAGAATGTTTGCCCATTGATTAATCCGTATTACACTTTGAAAAATTGTATGAATTTAGATAAAAATATGTCGAAAGCATGGATTGATTTCACCCTACAAAAAAAGAGCTTTAAATCTGAGAAAAAGCCACATACCGCAAGCGATACCGAAAAAAATAATGATGTTGAGAGCTAAGTTATTGAAGTTCAAGTAGTTTGATGAGAGCTTAGTAGTCCATCGCCCCCCAAATAACTCCTAGAAATTATTATAAAACCCTTATTTTATTGACTATTGTCATACCACACATCATAACATATGCCAATTTGGAAGTATTTTTTCAGCAAAACTTGGAAAATAAATCTGCAGAGGCAGTAGTGGCAAACGGTTAAATGTTATTTGCAAAAAGTTATACTCCATTATTCGCAGACAATGGCGTTGAAATGACTATTCGCTACGAAAATAAGGTTTATCAATGCATTGTTTTTAAACAAGTGGAAGAATTAAAGGGTGACTTAAATACTGAGTCCATTTTCCAAGATTATCGGATTGTTGACGACTAAATGCAGAGTGATTCAATTTTATATGATTGATTAACATATAATAATCAGACAGCTAATTTTTTGTCCTCTAATGATAATGAAATCAGCTTATTTGCTTCTTTAGATATGTTAAATTTCTTTGCGTTTTCAAGAATTATTTCTGATATCGAAAAATTTGTCTCAGACCCATCTAAAAGACGTTCTAGGATTCTGTAAAGAGTTACATCTTCATGCAATATATATCCTCCGCTAATACGTTTTATTATCTGCATTATGGCAACATTAATAGACGCAAGACTTTGGTCACTATTTAGAAACCGAGCTTGATTACCTACTTTCAATATCTTCTCTGGATCACAAGCATATGATAAAATTGTATTAACGTCCTCATCCCCCCATATTACCAACTTATCTTGCCTAGTCATTGGAAACTGTGAATTAAAAATCATTCCATAATTTTTCTTGAAAAACTGTTCAGATACACCCACAACATCGTTATCAAAGTAATTGAAATAAATAGCAGGCCTAGTTGAGTGCATCTTCAATATCGATGGGCCATTATTTTTTGTGAAATTAATTAATGAGCATTCGTACAAAGCTGCCCTGAACGGCAAATGAATTGATGCTTCATGAACCTCAATTGCTCCTGCAAAAAGTGGCTTTTGATGAAAAGATTTCGTATCTCTTATCACTAAGGTATGTATTTTTTTCTTATTTAGGATGTCTATAACCTTTTGCCAAACTTTAATGTTTGTTGACCGTGTACCATTATTGTTATCCCTGTTAACCTCTCTAATTGTCACAGTAATAAAACTGGGATATGTAAGTTTTTTCTTGATATAACTTTGAACCAAATCTCTTGAATATTTTGGAGATTCAAATAAGACAGGCATTTCACGGCATAATTGTGAGCATACCATCTCCGATCCACTATATTCTGAAACAGGATTCTTTAGGCTATATGGCCTTGGAAAGATATTTATCGGGTTAACCTGGCTCAAATTTATATCTGATCTGTCAATCCACTCAAAAGAGCAACAGGATGGCATCAATGAGATGCCAGGAATGATAACATTTTCAAAAAAAATTTTGTTCTGAGAGTAACTACGCAATTTGTCTTCGCGAAATTTATTTTTTGGTCCTTGAACAAAAACAATTTTTATTTGGTCAAATCTCCTTCTAACTCTACATAACTCTGCTGATATCAAAAAAGAAAAGAAGTCATAAGAACAAGGGCTTACGGCCATGTCATAAAAACAAATTAAACTTTTTCTCATTTGATTTTCCTGGTTTGGTTAGAAATGAGTTATATAAACTGCAGGTTAGAAAGCAGCTTTCCTTAAAAGAACTCAAAGGGAAAAATTTTATGATTTAGTTGGTTGATGTGAAAAACTTGGATCTTCCGGAAATAAAATTTTCGTAACTTCTCTGTTCTTTGTTGGAACTGTGTAATAGTAGAGATTGATTGACTTTCTCTGTATATGTTTAGGGCATCTTATTTTTTCTGGAAATCCATGAAAACTTTTATCTGATGTAGTAAAGATAGCTATACTATTGCCATATGGGAATATAGTTTTCTTTTTATTCAAGTCTTCATCGTACAAATTTAAACCACCACCAAAATTTTCCTTCCAATTTTCATTAAGATAAATTAAGACATTTACTCTTCTTTCAAGTTTTAGCTTATCATGATGAGAAAAATCTGCGTGAATATCTAGATATCCTCCATTAGTAGACATGGTAAAACTACCTTCTGCGAAATATGGATCAGGTATTAAGCCCTCTATTCCAGTAATCTTCTCCAAAAATGTAATAAATAAGCTACTATTGAACTCCATCAAGATCCTCCTTTGGGCTTCGGTGTATAATAGTTCTTTTAGTGCTAGCTGACCTTGCTTGGTTACACTTTTACCAACAGTATGAACATTAGTTGGAGATTTCCATATATTACTATTTAGAGAGGGAAAGACCGATAAAATTCGTCTAAAAGTAGGTTCATTAAAAAAATCGTGAATATGAATGTTCGGAAATGGTTCCTCCTCAAGGTATTTCTTTTGATTATTTTCTGCAAGTTTATATAGATTAGGATAGCTAATTTGTAAGATACTTTCATTATTGATAAGTGCGTTCCCAGATTCTGTAACTTGCTTATTAATGCTCTTGTTGCTATTTTTTGAATAAAAGCTACCAAGTGCTATATCATTTTGCTTAACTTCAGAATTAAGCTCAAATGAATCGAAATTACTTTTCATGCTAATTACCCCTGCTAACAAAAGCTATCTAACCGCCACTAGCGGTTAAAACTATATTAGCAGGATCTATGTCAAAATTATTTTTTGTAATGCTTTGTTAGAGCGTAAATAATTAAATCATGAGCATATCATTAGAGGTAAGTGTAAGAAATTAAATATCCTATTTAGCGCATTTATACTATAGGTTTAGCTAAACTAAAAAATAGGTATAAATAAAAAAGTTTCTAATAAGGATTAGTTTATCATCGAATTTGGGTTGTATAAATTTAAAGTAATGATAAAACATGACAAGTTATGGTTTCGTTGTTAATTTTTAACTTCAACAAATTGCGGTTGTAGCTCAGTTGGTTAGAGTGCCGGCCTGTCACGCCGGAGGTCGCGGGTTCGAGTCCCGTCAACCGCGCCATAGCTAAGTACCTAAAATATAAAGATTATTTAGCCGTTAGTGCAAGTTAACGGGTTCTTTTTTGTGTCAAAAACACGGATTGTCTCAGTTTGTGTCTCAGTTTTTTTGTTTCTGCCCTTGATAAATGCAGATTTCCTGCATAATTCTAAGAATTGGTTTGGTTCAGCATTGTTCGGAAACACTAACAATATTACTGAATTTATATGGCACTAGCGATCAGAAATAAAATCTTAGAAATTGAAGGCAAAAAGTTTAAATTCTCAAAGATAAAAAGTTAGTTTCATGCGCCTTATAATTTTTGATCTTGATGAAACTTTGTTTAGAACAAAGGCAAAGGTATTAGTTATTAAAGGGCAAACTGTTATCAAGCGTTTAAACAATCAGGAATATAATAAACATAAATTAGGGTCTGGAGAATAATTTGACTATGCAGAATTTTCTGATGCAACACTCTTAAAGAAGTCTATTTTAACTTAAGCTATCAAATGCTCCGTTTAGTGGACCATTGAACTTACGCCAAGACTCGGAACTGCCCGTATAAACTTTCTTTACGACTTGATGCTTGGATGCCGTTTTAACCATTCTTTTATTTTTTTGTGGAAAAAGACAAGCTCTTTGCCAGTTCATTCCAAGGTATTCTAAAAGTTTTTTGGTTTCTCCAACTTGATCACAAGTGAGTTGATCATAGTTTAGTTGATATATGCGATCACTATACATAGTTTCCCAATGTGCCATTATGTCTTCATAAAGTTTATAGTAGGATACTAGGTCAGTTAAATCGTAACTGAAACCTAAGCTATTGGCAGGGAAATAATGTCGAAAATTTGACCAACAGGTCGCGGGGGGGTCCCTCTTCACATGAATAATTTTTGCCTTCGATAGTATGGAAAAAATCATACCAATAAAAACAAAATTTAATGGCATTTTATCAGTTATGAATTTGCTTGAGCTATTTAATTTTCTAAGGTCATGCATGTAGGAATTTCTTGCAAGCTCTAAACTGTTCTTATCCGGTTTCTTTTTCCCCATAGCGATGTCAGAAACATATTTACGTAATAGTGTTAGTTCACCAGCACCATATACTTGGGAATGACTTGATATAATTTGCTCTACTAGTGTTGTCCCAGAACGAGGCATTCCCACAATAAAAACAGGGGTGAAGTCAGTTGAGCTGACTTCTTCAATTGGTTTAAGTTTGTACATATTGAATGATTGTTTTTTTATTTTTTTGAAAAGCAATTCATCGTCTTTGATGTTATAGGACAGTTGCTTTTTACGTAATTTACCTCCTAAATAATACTGATTAAATGCACTTTCGAACTTTCCTATATCTTCGTATGCTTTGCCCAAAGAATAAAAATATTGACATTTTTCGGGTTCAGGGGTGATTGGGTTGGCGATAAGTTTTTCAAGCAATTTAATTTGTGGGTCATGTTCAGTGAAATTTTTTATGAAGCTTAAATCTCTATGCGCCTCAGCACAGTCATGTTTGAGAGAAATGGTTTTGGTGTATGCTCTTATGGCCTTTGGTAGGTATCCTTGTTCATTTCGCACTCTTCCTATGTTGAAATAAGCCTCCCAGTAATTTGGTTTAATTCTAAGAGCTTTGTTATAGGCTAGAATTGAGTCTTCTAGTTTTCCCTGGAACTGCAAAACAGCTCCAATATTGTTGAGAGCTTCGGCATAATTAGGCTTTATTGATAATGCTCGTTTAAATGAGGTTAAGGCTTCTTTTGATTTACCCTCTTTCTGTAATGAGTTGCCTTTATTTAAATGTGCCTGGGCATAATTAACGTCTATTGACAGAGCCTGATCAAAAAAATTCAGCGCTTCTTTTGATTTACCCTGGGCCTCAAATGTGACCCCCAGGTTATTATATGCTTCGGCATAATTAGTATTAAATTTTATAGCCTGTTTGTAAGCCTTAATGGCTTGATTATGTTTAGTTTTGCCAAAATAAGCTGCGCCAAGAATGTTCCAAATTACAGGGTTTTTAGAATTTACATTTAGGAGTTTTTGCGATTCTCGAATAACGTTTGTAAGATCACCTTTGTTATATAAAGCTACAATTGTTAAAATTGAGTTATTATCATTAAAAGGTTTTTTTGCAATCATTGGTAAAAATATAGAATATATAGATTTTGCTAAACTTGACAATAATTTTACAAAAGTTAATTCTCAAATTCAATTCTATATATGAATTCTGGAGAATTTTTAATGCATATAGCCATTTTAACACCATCTAGAGGTAGGCCTTCTGGCTTAAGGAACCTAGTTCAGACTGTAGTAAAGCATAGCTCTGGAAATCACAAAGTGTCATTCGAGCATTATATTGATTATGATGACCCATTTTATCCTAAATACGTTGAAGAACTTAAAGGTTTTGAAGGTGTTGGCAGTAGAATCACTTTAGGTCCACCTCAATCTGTTTCTAAGAGTTGGAATGATATCGCAAAGATAGCAATAAATAATGGTGCTGACATTTTGATGATGGGAAATGATGATCTGATTTTTAACACTTCTGATTGGGATAATATTTTAGTGGAAGAGACCAAAAAGTTTCCTGATAAAATATACTGTATGTGGTTTAACGATGGAATTAATGATGGAAAACACTGTGCTTTTCCAATAGTTTCTAGTTTGTGGTTTAGAACTGTTGGGCACTTTAGCCCTGGGATATTTAATTTTCTTTATAATGACACATGGATTTTTGACATCGCTAAGCGTATTGGAAGATGTCACTATATTCCTCAAGTAGCTGCTGAACATCTCCACTTTTCTACAGGAAAATCTAAAAAGGACGAAACGAGTAAACGGTATCGTGGGATATCAAAGATATTTTCTAAGCTTAATAAAACTCATATATTTGAAAAGGACAAAGTTATTTTTCAAAACACTGAATCATTGAGAATAGAAGCAGCTGAGAGGCTAAAAATAATAATGAGCTCAAAAAAGAAGTAATTTTGGCCAAGGGTTTGTTCAATTATTTAGCAACCTTATACACCTTTTCGCACTTAATTCTAAATTGTTCGAATATTATGCTGTTAATTTCTAGTGTTCCCATAATGAATTACTTTATATTTTTTTTGGTTCTTTGGGTAGGACCTCCAAGGATCAACAATAATACTTCCTTCTTCTAAAGTACAGTAAAGCTCTTGTTTATGTGATTTACCCATATACTTATAGGTTATGTCACTACTATGTGCTAGTAATACAACTGCTTTGAATGGGCCTTTTTGTGGATGCGTGTATGGATCTACAAGTATTGGATTGTAACCCATTTTCTTGCAATAATGTTCAATCAGCAAACTATAACTTCCGTCTTTATACGGTACGTCCGGTTTATATGCTACACCGTGTATAATAATTGGCAAATCAGTTTTTTTAGCTTCTAGAACTAAACGATTTGCTAAATTCTCTGCTTGAATTTCTCTAGCATGCATGATGCTATCAAATAAATCGTACCCTAAGCCCAGTTCCTGTGCCATATAACGTAAAGCGATATTATCTCTGGGGTGGCAAGCTCCACCGTCTCCCATTCCTGCTGTCATATATTGGGGACCCATAATTCTCTTATCACTATTTGCTAGTGCATTGGTTACCACGTCGACATTTATATTTCCTTGCTTTTCAGCAACATCTTGAATCATATTAACAAGACCAATTTTTGCACTAATGAATGTGTTGTAAAATACTTTAATGCATTCACACTCATCCCATGTTCCTACTTCATATCGCGGGTTATTCTCCATAACGGATTCATAAAAATCAACGAGTTCTTTTGCATCACCTGTTTTTGAACCATCTTCAGTTCCAATCATAACCATTTCAGGATTAACCATATCCCAAGAAACACTTCCCATGGCAATTAGATAAGGGTTGTAAACAAACCTCGTATTTGTAATGAGGTGCGCAAATTCTCTTCTCGTTGTACCTGGTAAAACTGTGCTAATAAGAACTAATAATTGGGTTTTGTTCATATGTTTATTTGCTTCAATAATACACTCTATGACAGTTTCGTATGAAAAGTCTTTTGGTTCCAAATGAGCCGTCGGTTCACGCCCATCATATGCAAGATCATGAGGTGTTGGTACTGCAATAAAAACTATATCTCTATCATTTACACAAGTATAAATGTCTTTGCACGATACGACTTTCTTGCTTTCCTGCTTGACAATATCATATCCTTTTAGATCATGACCTTTGTCTGCAATTGCTTCTGCACAAGGCATACCTAATTTTCCAGTACCGATAAATCCAATCTTCATTTATTAATTTCCTTATGTATTTCTGCAATAATTTAAAGATACATTTTTAATTATCTTGGAAACAACTACCATATCTTTTTATGAAGTTTAAGCGTTAATGTTTGTCATATAAAAAGGGCTTTGGAGGTGTGTGGAAATGTGACTCAAAAACTCCAGGGTGACATGTCGAGGATTGTGAGTTTTATCTATGACGCAAATGGTTTTTAAAATTTTGATAAATTTTATAACAAAAAATGTGGAAAATTTTATAGGAGCTGATATAAATTACTATTTGTATTTTGGAGAGAAATTGTGGACAACACTGCTTTAAAAACTGTTCAAAATTTGATCGATTTGGAAGAGCTTGTTTCCAACCCTCTTAGGTTAAAATCAAGTTTTCCTAATTTTGAGGACAGTTTAAATGTACAAAAAATTGATCGTGCTTATCAAGAAATTTGTAACTGGCCAAACTACTCTCCTACTCCAATTGTAGAACTTTCTGATTTAGCCAAATTTTGTGGCGTCGGGAAAGTGTTCTACAAAGATGAATCTACACGGCTAGGTTTGGGTTCGTTTAAAGCACTAGGTGGGGCGTATGCGGTAAAGAGGGTAGCAGGGAATTATTCACTGTTAGGTAATGATATCAAAGAATTGGTTGTTACTACAGCCTCAGCGGGAAATCATGGCCGCTCGGTAGCTTGGGGGGCAAAACAAGTTGGATGCTCTGCGAAAATTTATATTCATTCAGGCGTAAGCAGAGCTAGAGCCGAGGCGATGGCTAAATTTGGAGCAGAGATAATTAGAATAGATGGAAATTACGATGAAGCATTGGCTGAATGTATAAAAAAAGCAAAAGAAAATTCATGGGAACTTGTGTCTGATACTTCTTGGTCTGGTTACGAAGAGGTGCCACTTGACATTATGTCAGGGTATGGAGTTTTAATGGGGGAAACATTGGAACAGATGGGTTCTGTAAGGCCAACCCATCTGTTTTTACCAGCTGGTTGTGGCGGTTTGGCTGCAGGATTAATTTCATTTCTCTGGCGAGAAATGAAGGAAAACCTATGTAAGTTAATTTCAGTTGAAAGTAGTCATTCTAGTTGTATTTTGGAGAGTATTAAAGTGAAAAGGCCCGTTTTTGTTGATATTAAGGAAGAAACCGCGATGGTTGGTTTGTCTTGTGGTGAGGTTTCTGAGCAGGCTTGGAAGATTTTATCTAAAACATTATCGCATTCTGTTTCGATATCTGACAAAGCTGTTGCTCCACTTATGAAGTTATTCTTGGACGGTAAATGCGGCGGTGGAAGTATTGAGGCGGGTGAGTGCGCTACTTCAGGTGCAGCATCCCTTTTAGCAATATGTAAGGAAAAAAAGTATAAAAAAGAGATAAGTTTAGATGAAGGCTCTATAGTTTTATTAATTGGAACTGAAGGGGCAACTGATATTGAAGCTTACAATGAGTTAATTTCTAAAGGTTCCTTAGTTGTCTGATCGAGTTAATTTATTAAAGAGGGGCTTTGAAAAATACGAATTTGAGGATCGCACCAATAATGCACAAAAGATTATGGAAAGAAACAATCTTGGGTGCATCCTTCTTGCGTCTGAACCTGAAATTTATTATTTTACTGGGTTCATCACGCAATTTTGGCAAAGCCCTACGCGCCCATGGTATGTTGTATTACCTTTGCACGGAAAACCTATAGCTGTAATTCCTTCTATCGGAGAAGAGCTTATGTCTTCCTGTTATGTTAAGGAGGTTAGAAGTTGGGTATCTCCTTCGAATAAAGATGACGGATTATCATTGCTAAAAGGAACTTTGAAGGAGAATTTGCAAGGTTCACAAAAAATTGGGTTAATGTTAGGTAAAGAAACGTCTTTAAGAATGCCATTAGATGATATTTTCTCATTATTCAAATACTTGGGGGCAGAGAATTTTTTCGATGTTACAGATAGTATTCAATATTTACGAATGATTAAATCTCCAGCTGAAATTGAAAAAATAAAGTATGTATGCTCTCGAGTTTCAAAGGTTTTTTCTAATTTGCCGAATTATTTAGAGGTTGGCATTCCACTTTCTGATGTCTTTCGCCAATTTAAGGTTAATTGCTTAGCAGAGGGAGTTGATGATGTGAGTTATATAGTTGGCGCTGCAGGACCAGGAGGTTACTTTGATATTATAGCTCCACCGAATGACAGGCCCTTAGAAGAGGGGGATATATTAATGTTAGATACAGGCACAAAGTGGGATGGATATTTGTGTGACTTTGATAGAAATTTTGCGCTAGGAAGAGTAAGCCAGGAAGCTCATAAAGTTCATGAAATACTTTACGACTCAATGGATTTGGCCGTTAAGGCTATTAAGCCCAACAATGTTTCCATGAAAGATATTTTTAATGAAATGGATTCTTTTTTAAGATCTAATACTCCTGTAGAAAATAAATCCTCTGGTTCAGTTGGTCGATATGGTCATGGATTGGGTATTCAGTTAACAGAACGACCTTCTTTTATTTCTTGGGATGAAACTATAATTGAGCCAGGAATGGTTTTGACCTTAGAGCCTTCTTTATTATACGGTGAGGAGGGATTCCTCATGGTAGCAGAAGAAAATATCTTAGTTACAGATACAGGCGTAGATTTTTTGACATCTAGGTGGCCTCGTGAATTAAAGGTAATTTAGAAAGTAGGCTAAAAAAATTTAAATTGAATCCACTTGATTTCAGCTTTCTGATCAACTTAAATAGATATTAAATTTAAATGGAAAAATAATTTATGCCAAAAGACATAGATAGAAAAATAGCCGTTATCTTCGTGACAGATGTCGTTGGTTTCAGCAAGAGTATGGAAAGAAATGAGGATGAGACCCTTAGAAGTTTCCGTTCTTGCAGAGATATTCTCGATAATCTTTTTGAAGAACATAGTGGGCGTATTTTCAATACTGCCGGCGACT
>CACAMI010000008.1 GCA_902533625.1 uncultured Alphaproteobacteria bacterium
TGACGGCTTAAAGACAGGCTATACGAAAGAGGCAGGTTACGGTTTTATTGGTGCAGTAGAAGAAAATGGGAGGAGAGTCACATTTATTTTGACTGGACTAAGCTCAGTAAAGCAACGATTTAAAGAGGCAGATAAGATGGCCAAATGGGCCCTAAGAGACTTCAATATCTTCACTTTAGCCAACGCAGGAGATGTATTTATTAATTTGCCCGTCTGGATTGGATCCGAAAATTCTGTAAACCTTGAAGTATCTGAAGCAATTAAAGTGCTTGCTCCAGCTTACTCACAGTCAAGATTTAATGCAATGATTGTAACAAAATCTCCCTTGTCTGCGCCCATAAAAAAAGGCGAGGTTCTAGGTGAATTGATAATAGATGTTCCTAGATCAGATGACATCAACCAATTCAAGAAGGTATCCTTTCCTTTGGTAGCAAGCCAGGAAATTGCAAGTGGTGGTATCATTTCGAGGTCTAAAGCGGCACTAACAAAGATTTATTCTCTTTTATTTGGAATGGACAATTAAAAGTGAGAGGCCTGTTTATTACTTTTGAAGGCATTGACGGATCGGGGAAAACTACCCAAATAAATCACTTCGAAAAATATATAGCTGACAGTGGAATTGACTATATAAAAACTAGAGAACCAGGAGGTTCTAAAGGGGCCGAAGAAATAAGATCATTACTGGTAAAGGGAAAAACATCTAGGTGGTCTCCAGAAACAGAAATTTTGCTTTTCTTTGCATCCCGTAGGGACCATATGGAGAAAACTATTACGCCCGCTCTTGAAGCTGGAAAGATAGTGATTTGTGATAGATTCACTGATTCTTCCAGAATTTATCAAGGTTTAGCCAGATCTGGAGCTGTTTCAAAAGTTGATGAACTCCATAAAATGATGATTGGCTTAGAACCAGATCTGACTTTCATCTTAGACATTGAGCCTAGGTTGGCTCTAAAGCGTGGCTTGGCCCGAATGTCTGGAGAAGATAGATTTGAGGATTTTGGTGAAGAATTTCAGAAAAAAGCACGGAAAGGATTTCTAAAACTTTCCAAAGAATTTCCTATTAGATGTAAATTAATTAATGCAGATAGAGAACCTTCAAAGATTTCCAAAGATATAATAAATCAATACAAAAACTTAGCTCAGGCTAAAATTTGAAAAAAGGGTAAAAAAATAGAAACAACGCTACAACCGTCCGGCCAGCTGCATGGACATGAAAAGCCTATTGAACAACTGGTAAAATATTATAATACAAGAAAGGTGCCTCAAAGTATTATTTTTTCCGGACCTAAGGGCATTGGAAAATCCAAACTTGCCTTAACATTCTCTGAACAGCTTCTGCAAGATAAGAAGTCTATCACATCTCATGACTTACTCTCTAATTTTGACACAAGTTCTAACTCCAAAAAAGTATATATTTGCAAAAGAGAATTTGATGAGGCAACTAATAAATACAAATCTGCAATTAGCATAGACCAAATAAGAAAAATGAAAGAGTTTTTTTCCTTATCTCAAACAGAATATAATTGGAGAATTGCAATAATTGATGCAGCTGATGAAATGAATGAATCCAGTTCCAATGCAATCTTAAAGCTACTTGAAGAACCCCCAAATAAATCAATAATAATACTAATCAGCCACAATTATTATAGCCTCAAATCAACCATAATCTCTCGGTGCCAAAAAATTACATTAAGACCATTAAATGAGAATGAAATGGGTAAATTTCTCAGCAAAGAAGTTAACAATCAACAAGAGATTAATCTAATCTCATCCTTATCTGAAGGAATTCCTTCACTTGCTTTAAGCTTAACTAATGAAGAAACACTGAACACTTATAACCGATTAATTGATTTAGTTAGTAATACAGAAAATTCTACCCAATCTCAAATTTTTGATTTAATCGAATCTCAGAAATCTGGAAATCAGAGTGAAGCAAGTTTAGATCTCATTGATCTAATATTGATTTTAATTCGTAGGGTAATTAGAAGCTTGCTAAATGATGAAGAATTAATAACCAATGATATAGAAAGTCAAATGTTCGGAAAAATTGTTGATCAAAGCAACATGACAATAATTTTGGCAGAACTTTACCTAGATTTGGAACAAACAATAGCCAGAGCCAAAAGGGTAAATATTGAAAAGGCTGATATATCTTTGAATTGCCTCACTAAGCTCAAAACAGTCTTTAGGGGAAAAATATGTCTATAATCTTACCAGAAATTGTAGACAGCCACTGCCATTTAGATTTTCCTGAACTACTAAAAGACATAGATAATGTGGTATTTAGAGCGAAAAGAAGAGGGGTATGCAAGTTTGTAACTATTTGCACCAAAGAAGAAGATCTAGAAAAAGTGATAAGCTTGGCAGAAAGTTTCAAAGAGATATATTTCGCTTTTGGATTACATCCCATGAATGTTTCAGACTCAAGTAAAATCTCTTTAGAATCTTTGCTAGAAGCCGCAAAGCACCCAAAAATGATAGGTATTGGAGAAACTGGACTCGACTACTACTACACAGTGGAAACAAAAGAGCTGCAAATTGAAAGTTTAATAACCCATATAGTAGCGGCACGGAAAACGAACCTTCCCCTTATAATCCATTCAAGAAGCGCCGATGAAGATATGGAGAATATTCTTGTAGCAGAATTTGACAGGGAACCCTTTAAGTGTGTAATGCACTGCTTTTCTTCGGGAGAAAAATTGGCTAGAGTTACTACTGAGCTTGGATTTTACTTATCTATGTCAGGCATAGTTACCTTTCCAAAAAGCGAAGATCTTCGAAAAATTTTTTCTAAAATAGATAAAAATCGTATACTATTAGAAACCGATAGTCCATATTTAGCGCCTGTACCAAACAGAGGTAAAAAAAACGAACCGGCATTTACAGCTGATACTGCAAAAGTTGGAGCAGAGATTTTTAAGCTAAACGAATATGACTTTCGGCGATTAACAACTGAAAACTTCTACAACCTTTTTGAAAAAGTAGGAAAACCGTAGCTTGGATAAAATGTTATTTACAGTGCTGGGATGTGGAGCTTCAGGTGGAGTGCCTAGGCTTGGAAATAATTGGGGTGCATGTGATCCAAAAAATATTAGAAATCACAGGCTTAGATGTTCCTTATTAGTTGAAAAAAAAATGAATTCAAAAAAGACAGTAGCTCTTATTGATACTGGGCCAGACATGAGAAAGCAGCTTCTTAAAGCAAAAGTGGAAGACCTTGACGGAATAATCTACACCCACTCTCATGCTGACCATGTGCACGGAATTGATGATCTAAGAATGCTGGTATATAAGCGCCGCGCACGTCTCCCCGTATATGCTGATGAAACAACAAGTAAAAGGCTAAAGGAGGGGTTTGGCTATATATTTAGCCAACCAAAAGGCAGCAACTATCCCGCCATACTTGACTTAAAAAAACTTAATAAACCAACTAAAATAAATGGTCCTGCTGGGGACATTATCTTTGAACCATTGGAAGTAAAGCATGGCGAAACTGATGCATTAGGGTTTAAGATTGGAAATTTGGCTTATATACCAGACGTTTCAGAAATCTATAAAGAAACTTGGGAGAAAATTTTAGGCATTGATACCCTAATTATCGATGCCTTAAGATATGATCCTCACCCTTCGCATAGTCACGTGTCCCAAACCCTTGAGTGGATAGAAATGTTAAAACCAAAAAAAACTTATCTTATAAATCTAAATATCGAACTTGATTACGAAAAATTATCTCGTGAAATTCCTGAAAATGTTTCTGTATGCTATGATATGTTAAGGATAACTCAGAAAATCATATGATTTTTACTATCCTTGAAATTGTAGCACCTGTTTTTATACTTATAATCATAGGGTACTTAGCGGCTCATCTAAAAATAATAGATGGGAAAGTTGGCAATGGAATAACAAAATTTGCACAACAAATTGCCCTACCATGCCTTCTTTTTATAAATATTGCTGAAATTAATTTATCTGAAGCATCACCTGTAGCAATGCTCTGGAGTTATTATATTGGGGCATCCTGTTGTATGTTGATTGGAACAAGTGTCGCATACTTCATCTTTAAATTAAGTCCCCAAGACTCAGTAGTATTGGGATTCTGTGCACTTTTCTCTAATGCACTACTACTCGGCCTTCCTATAACAGAGCGAGCTTTTGGTGAAAGTAACCTTGCAGGAAACTATTCGATAATAGCGTTACAGGCCCCATTTTGTTATCTCCTAGGGATCACTGTTATGGAATTAGTATCAATTGAAAAAAGTACCTTTTATGAAATATTCAAAAAAATATTAAAAAATATCATTTCAAATGCTCTCTTTATAGGTATCGCACTTGGGGCGGCCTTTAATTTAGGAAATTTAACATTACCAACATCACTTCAAGAACCTGTAAATTTACTAGCAACCGCCGCGATACCTACAGCCCTATTTGGACTTGGTGTAGTTCTCCATCAATACAAATTAGTGAACAATATTAAAGAAGTATGTTCAATAAGTTTAATCTCACTATTTTTACACCCTGCGCTAGTATACTTTTTTGCTACAAATGTTTACGAAGTCTCAGAAGTAAATTTAAGGAGTGCACTAATAACCGCGGCGATGGCTCCAGGAGTTAACGCCTATCTATTTAGTGTTCTTTATAATAGGGAGAGTCCACTTGTAGCCAGCACTATCCTTTTTTCCACAATCCTTGCTATTTTTACTTCGTCAGTCTGGCTATTATTTCTTGGAACAACTTAGGAAAGATTATAGCACTTAAAACCACAATTATTGTGATCACTAAATGTGATTACAAAATTAAACCTTCTCGATTTCCATTACTATATGTATATAATCCATTGCATGACCATCAGGATTGCAAGCCACCTCATTTTCATAATTCTCATAAAAGCTGTCAACAATCTGATCTATTTCCCCCGGATCTCTTCCAACTAGTGCTGTGCGAAATACCGTTTCTGACCAACTCCTTGTGGTGGGAATCAGACTTTTTGCGTACTCGGATGGTGTCATAGTATTTTTTTTGGTCTCGTAATTTTCTCGGTAAGGGCATTTTGTTAATCTTGTTGAGCAAGAATTTAATCTGAGTCCCACTTTTTCTACCAAACTATTACTTTCAGAGAATGGCCGGCAGAACTCCTCTACGGTCCTATAATGTTGAGGAAAAGTTGCAGATACATATTCTTCCTCATTTATTATTCCGTTTTTTAGGTGCCCATACCAATGATCACGAAACTTTTCAAACATTGAGTGACCTCCAGTATTGCCTAAATATTGGCCCTTTTCATCTATACCAAAATTTATGCATATAAATTTTCCACCAGACATAAGTTCCTTTCCTCTAGCCAATAAAATTGACTCCCAATCATTAAGTGCCTGTTCCTCAAATTTCATCCTTTCACCAGAATCTGCACCCACCATATGAACATGATCCTTAATTTGGCACGGTTTCTCAGATACATAGTGCATTGCAGTTGCCGAAAAACCCAAGCTTAAGGTCTCACTGGGCATAAGCTGCTTGTGAAAACCGGTACCACATCCATGGACAAATATATCATCAAACTTATCCTGATAGGCGAGCTCAGAATTTTTGCCCATTCCCTGCATGGATTTGAACAAAGTGGAAAAGTCATTGGATGCCAAGTCCGTATAAATCATCTCTATAGGCCGATTATCCCCACTCTCTCGAATTAATTGCACAACATTATACCAAAGCTCCTGGCTGGTTCCTCCATCAGCGCATCCAAAATCTGCAAACCTCAATATTTCTGACTTTGGAAGGCTATTTAGTGCCCTTTCTAATAATTTCTGAGTTGCATCAATAGCTATCTTCGCCCCAGCTGTTTTCTGAGAATAATACCCCGAACCCCTCATTGCTAACACAGACTGAGTATTTAAATTTTCTCCATTTTTTTTCTGCATAGTAAAGTCTTCCAAAGTCATTGAATTTATTCCTAAATTGGCTTTAAAATAACCATATAAAATGACAGTGTTCAATTGCAAAATCAGGAATCATAAATGAATAAGGATAAGAAAAAAATAGAGCACACAATTCAAACCTATTATGACAGCATGTATTTTTCAAATGGAGACTTGGTAAGAAAAATTTTTCATCAAGACGCTAAAATTACTGGATACTTAAACAACAAACTACTCAGACAGTCCGTCGAGGATTTTGCGTCCTTTGTTGAGCATCAAAAGCCATCACCAAAAGAAAAAGAAGACAAAATTATTTTAGAAATCCTCTCAATGGACATAGAAAAAACAACAGCTGTTGCTAAAGTAAGAGATAATTATCTAGGAATGATTTTTATTGACACTCTTTCCTTAATAAAAATAGGAAACAACTGGCAAATCTATAATAAACTATTTGAAGTGGACGAAAAGGCCTAACTTGACAGATAGGACTTTCTAAGAGGAATGTATAACTTTTGTCTCGTACGCGATTTCCTTAGGAGCCAAAGAATTGGGCAAGCGTGATTGTGCCGAAAGAAATTTTCGAACCTCATTCATATGGTCTTTATCCTTATATTCCCAAACTGAAACCACCTGATTTGGCTGTGAAATGCTTTGAGATATGGTAAACTTTGCATCAAGACTAGCTTTGTTTAAACCATCCTTGGTGTTTGCCCCTATAGAAAGAAATAATTCTGCATGCTCTAAATTTTGAAAAGTTCGTACCGTAACTCTTATAATTGCCATTAGTATACCTCAAAAAAAATATAGTTTAATATTAAACTAACTATTCTCCACTCTCACCTTCAATAATGGCAACTTTAGCCATAGCTTGCTCTTTTAACCCCTGCATAGCTTTTAAAACCTCAATTTTTTGGCCAGCTTCTTCTTTGTTAGGAAAAGTTTCTAATATAAATCCACTATTATCAGTAGACTTAAAAAGACGTCGTGTGTTTTGACCTTCTTCGTAAGATTTTGCCACAGCTTCAACCACTGACCACAAGGAAGGCGCCAAGAGAGTAAAGGTGATTAGCCTCCCATACATTAACCGTCCCCCGCAAGCTGCATAGACGTAACATATGAATTAACACCATCATGTGCTTTTTCATAAATTTTCTTATATTCATGTGACTCATATGCTCTAGACCAATGCATACTATCCCAAGTACCTGAAGAAAATACTACAGCCGAAAGTGCTTCAACATCAGAATCATTTTCAGCCTCTACTATGCTAAAAAAATTGAAACTCTCACTACTTGTAAATAAAAACTCCCTAATCTTTATATTAAACTGATCAAGCATAGGCTTTACAACATCTATTCTATTTTGAGGTTTACTAACCATGCCGGACGCATATTCTGAATTACTTCGTCCGTATACAATATAAGTTTTCATTTAAAATACTCCATCCAAAAATTTGCTATTTAAAATTAGTTCAATTTTAATATCTAAAACTTTTTTATATACTTAAAAAGGTTTAAATTAAGATTAACCAATTTCCTTAACCATTTAGACATCAATACTAATAACTATGCAAATAAAGATTCCAATTAAAAATAGTTGCTTTATGGATTAGAAGCATCAATTTACCACAGTTGAAACATAAACTTTAATAAAGGAATTAAGCATCACTCAAAACACTAAAATATCCAAGCAGGTCTTGATAATTATTTTCGCTCAATTGCTTGGAACATCACTATGGTTTAGCCCTAATAGCGTTATGCCCCAGGTAACAGAAGTCTGGGGTTTGGCCACTCATGATGTAGGCCTCCTGACAAACTCTGTTCAATTTGGCTTTATTTTAGGAACCTTAAGCTTTGTTTTGCTGGGTTTTTCTGATAAATACGACCCTAGTAAAATAATCTTTGCTTGCTGCCTAATTGGCGCCTTTACAAATTTATTAATAATACTAGAGCCGAAGAACTTTCAGATCATTTTATTTACCAGAATTGTCGTAGGCTTTTCCTTGGCAGGCATTTACCCAATAGGGATGAAGCTTATTATTACCTGGTCAAAAACTTCGACCTCCACAAATTTAGGCTTGCTCGTTGGAATGCTAACTCTGGGCACTGCTCTCCCACATTTAATAAGGATGCTAGGAGTTAGCTTTGATTGGAAAGCCACTATATTAGTTACCTCTATTCTTTCTAGCGCAGGAGGCATACTAATTCTAATGTTGGGCTCAGGTCCATATCTAAGAACCTCAGTATATAAAAATTTACCCCTACTAAAAAATTTGAGGCAATTAATCTATAAAAAAGATTATATTTCGTCAGCCTTGGGGTATTTTGGACATATGTGGGAACTCTATGCCTTTTGGGCTTGTGTGCCATTTTTCTTATTAAGCATTCTACGGAACCCTTCTATGGAGCAGATTGCCGGTTTTTCATTCTTGATTATTGGCATTGGATGCATAGGGTGCTTTCTTTCTGGAATGATGTCACAAAAATATGGCAGTCCAATTATTGCCGCATTGAGCTTGCTCATCTCTGGTTTGATATGTTTATTATATCCCATTCTACCTCCCAACCTAATTTCATTAAAACTTACTTTTCTCATTTTGTGGGGCTTTTTTGTTATTTCAGATTCACCACTTTATTCGTCCATTTCGGCCCAAGCTGCACCAAAAGATCTAGTTGGGACAGCCTTGGTAACTCAAAATTGTATAGGGTTTTCCATCAGCATTATCTCTATTTTCATTTCAACATATCTATTCCCACTTATCGGAGAAAGGATTGCTTGGATTCTTTTGCCGGGACCTTTAATAGGATTAATTTACTTTTATAGATTAATAGGAAAGAAGTACTAAATTGATTAGACTAATATTGTAGAGTTAGAAAGAAGATTGCAAATGAAAAGAAAAACTGCAGAAGACATTATTAATTCCTTCAATAATCAAAAATTCATGAAATTCTTGAATGCCGAGGTTTCTATTAAAGAGCCAGGCAAGTGCCAAATATCTATTCAGCAGGGAGAAAATCTAACACAGCAGCATGGACTGTTTCATGGAGGTGTTATCTCTACTTTAGCCGACAACTCAGCAGCTTTTGCTGCCACCTCTCTAATGGAAAAAAATAGGGAACCTCTAACAATAGAATGCAAAGTAAATTTTATTGATATAGCAGATGGAGAAACACTATGGGCTGAGGGAGAGGTTTTATCCGCCGGCAAAAGGATTTTTCACGCCGAATCAAAAGTTTACACAAGTGTAGCAGGTGCGGTTAAATTATGTGCTGTTGCATTAGTAACCATTAAATCAACGTTAAGAGTGGAAGAAATATCGCCTTAATAATTATTTGATATCGTTTTTTTGTTTGTCAATTTTGTTTCTTTTAATCGGCAATCTGGAAAGAAAAAAAAATACCAGCACACCAATTAAAATTAATGCTCCCTCTAAAAGAACTAGAAATTCACCGCCCAAAATTGACCTCCTCAGTAAAAACAATTTAATTTAAAATTCTTTTTTTGTATAATAGAAAATATTGGTTTAGGTTTGCAAACAGTTGAAGAAATCTAAGAACAATAAATGTACCTCGAATTAGAAACCAATGAGGCTTCGATATTTTTAAATTTCTAATAGAAAAATGAATGAATCCCGCTATGGAAATCGTGATGAGCGTAATCACTACCGACCTTTTAAGCGCGTAGATTACCCACCTCTATTCGTCTGGCCTCTTCAACCTATAAAAGGACTTCGATGGATTTTTTCTATACCCGGATACTTTTTTCCATGGAATATGATCTACGTACTTACAGGGATCAGTGCTTGGTACTTATTATCCCCACCTTTAGAAAACTTCTCCAAAATTACCTTAGAAAATATAAGCCTTTTATTCATGAGGAATTCTAGCTTTGTAGCTATCTATTTTGGCGCATTCCATGTCCGGTTATATATTCAAAAGAAACAAGGAACAGCATTCAAATTTAATCCTAATTGGCCAAATATAAAAAGTAAAAAGTTTATGCTTGGAAATCAAAACTTAGACAATATTATTTGGACATTCGGAAGCGGAGTTGTAATTTGGACTTTACTAGAAGTTGGCATTCTGTGGCTCGCGGCAAACAATATACTAAATGTAATTTCTCCAACCGATAGACCATATTACTTTATTTTTATGATCCTAACTGTTCATTTGTGGCGCGATATTCATTTTTACCTCATTCATCGATTCATTCACTGCGGACCCTTATACCGACATGCCCACTATATTCATCATAAGAATAATAACCCTGGTCCTTGGTCAGGGCTTGCAATGCACCCAACAGAGCATATTTTTTATTTTTCGTGTGTATTCTTTTACCTAATTTTTCCTTTCCATCCAGCATTTGCAGTTGTAACCCTTGTGCATGCTGGTCTAAGCCCAGCACCGGGTCACGCAGGCTTTGAGCGCATGATTTTAAAAAATGCTGACTTTGATATTGATGCACATGCCCATTACCTCCATCACAAGCACTTTGAGTGTAACTACGCCGATGGAATTCTTCCTTTGGACAGATGGTTTGGCACCTTTCACGATGGAAGTCTGGAAGCACAGGAAAAAATGAAAAAACGCCTAAAGGAACAGGCAGTGAGAAAATAGACTAATGCAGTTTGATCTATAAGTTAAGGTTAAAATTAATTGGCTGATAGACCAAAATAGGAAACAAGAATGTGCGTAAAGTAGGCTAAAAGTAAAGTTACAATAATTGAAATTATCATAGATCCATAAAAACCAACTCTCTCTAACAGGAAAGGAAAAATTAAAAACATAGGGAGAGTTGGGATCACATAAAAAAGAGTGAATAACGCATGATTACCTATTTTTTTTTCTGGAACTCCTTCGAAATACATCCAAAATAAGACAAATAATGTAACCAAAGGCATTGCTGCTATGAACCCACCAAGCAAGTCATTTCTTTTTGCAATTTCAGAAATTAAAACAATCAAACCGGCCGTAATTAATAATTTTATACCCATATATATCATTAAGCCCCCCCGGATCCCCTTTTTGAAGTATCATCAATGTTAACCTCTTGATGATATTTCGTAGTTTCGTATCTTTTAGAAATTTCTGTTTCAAAAAAATTTGCCTTAGTCCTCGTAAAAACTTCTACTGAGGGAGTACACCAGAATGTTGGAGGATCAAAAGTTCCAGCAGCTATTCCAATATTACCGCCCGCCAATTCAGGCTTTAAAAAAACTGTAGATCCACAATTAATACAAAATTCGGTCAAAAAATAATGATCTGACTCAGTCTGAAACCTAAAAGATTTAACTTTACCCGAGACAATGTGAACGTTACTTTTATGAAAATAAATATTCAGCCCAAAGGCTGAACCTGTCCTACACTGACAATATCTACAATGGCATATGCCATTTAATAGTGGCTCACCCCGTACTTCATATCTAACTTGACCGCAGAGGCAGCCTCCAATATGGACAATATCTGAAACCACTAGTTTAAACCCTCGGAAATTTGCTAGTATAAGGATAGAGAGTTTTTAAATCATTTAAAGTTTTTTATCCTAAAACAATAAACAAAAGTTTTTAGCCGACATTTAACTATGCATCCATTTACTAATATTTCTACTTTTGAGTAAAAACTAATGTGGTTTTTATATTCCCAATCCAATGCTTTATTCAATTAAACACTAGACCTATTATGCTACTTAGAGTTTAAGCATATTTTAAGGTATCAACAAAAAAATAGCATTAATCCGACAAGTCCCTTATAAGCTTCAACATGAAAGAAAAGGGGTGAAGCTTATTTCTTGTAACTAGAGTGCTTCCCTTGTTAGATAGGACACTCTGAAAACTTTGAACCTACAGCTTTTATAACTTCGTCAATTTTTCCAACTTCATCGCAGATACTTTGAATGTTAGGGTATTTTTCAAATGGGTCTCCACCAACCTCGTCTCGCAGAATACCAAAGCCACCCGTATTTTGAACAGTGCGCACACATGTGAACAGAAAAATATCAGCATAAGAGCAATCTGAACCATTAAGGAACGGTTTTGAAGTATTGGAATGCTCCAAATGTTTTTCAAGAAGTTTAGCTCTATTATTATGAAGTGTGGTAAGATTCTTTATACCCATTTCCTTACCACCATCAGCCAGAGTATCTGTTAATCGTAGATTTCTCCAAAACGGTTCATTATGGCCAGTAATAATGTCGTGAAATGGCGAAAGAACAAAGGAATAATAGTCCTGACACCAAGCCCAGTACATGGCTACCAACGCAGCTTCCTCTGTATTTCTTGGAGTAAGACGGCCTTCATATTTTGTTACCAAATATTGAACTATAGCCATAGAGTCATTTAACTCAAGTCCATTCGAATGGTCTTTCATCCATGGGACTGTACCGAAAGGTGCCTCTGTGTCCTTATCAAAATCTTCCCCCATAGGTTTAGACATCATCACGTTAACTTTAATCCCGTGCATACCACAAATAATATTAATCTGTTCTCCACGGCCTACAATTGGAAGATAGGCTAAATCAATTTCTGGCATCTCTACTCCTTTAACTGGTTAATATTTAAAGTATAGTACAACCTAGACAAAGTTCAAATTGAAAAAATTTATCAGAATGTTTCAATATGTGCATTTTTCTATTGGACTGACAGATTAATCTCTACAATCCACCCTCAAATTTTAATCCAAACCGATGTCTCATGTGCATTATCAAAAAATAATCTTAAAAGTGAATGACAGATTTCAAAAATTTAAAACCTTTCCGAAAGACATAGGAGGATTTGGGGAAACTTTGGAAGAATAAATTTGATCCTACTTAATTTTGATCCTACTGATCAGAAATTCTTAGCTTCAACCTAACTAGTTGGTTACGTTCCTCTGTATCCGACAACTGCCAGCCAGAAGCAATAAGACGCTCTGAATATTGCCTATTATACAAAAAAGACATAACAAGCCAAAAAAGGCCGAAAGTTATGAAAGACAAGATAGCGTGCAATAGGCCTACAACAATTTCTCCTCTGAAAATTGGAACAAAAAATCCAAAAAAGAAGTAAGTCCACGAATATCCCACAAATATTGGTTTATTTAACTTTGATTCTGGGTGTATCGACTTTACCTTCTTCTGAAAGCCCATAACCAAAGAACCAATAATTAACGGTGAGAGATAAACGAAAATTATAACTGCAATTACAATTATTTCTACATTTGATCCGTAATACAATATTTGTCCCAACCCTCTTTTACTTTACTGATGACTCTAACCCCTTAAGGGCAGACTTTATCTCGTTTAATTCTGCCTCAGTGATTAAATTTTTGTTAATATTAATTTCAAAACCTCCACCGCTTAAGTTTAAATTATTCTCTTTAACGGGATCTGTAAATTCTACTTCGTAAAATTTAATTTTCCTTAGAAGTCCTTTGACATCTATTTCTCTGGGCTCTTTGAAACTAAAAAGAGATTTAACAAGCAAAAATGTATCCTCAGAAACCAATATGGAGCCAGGAGCTGCAGCCCCTTCTAACCTTGAAGCCAAATTTACGGCAGCCCCGACAGCCGTATAGTCAAGCCTATCCTCACTTCCAAAATTTCCAACAGTACAAAACCCAGTATTAATTCCTATTCTGATTTGAAGGTCATTTTTTAATCCAAAGCTCTTACCCCAATACCCAATCAATTCGTTCATTTTCTTTTGCATCGCCACTGCCATTTCAACGCACTTTCTTGCGTCCTGCTCTATACCTAAACTATCAGGGTCTCCAAAAAATATCATAACTGCATCTCCGATATACTTATCTATTGTACCGCCATGCTCTAAAGCTATGTTGGACATTTCGTTTAGATAGAAATTCAAAAGATTCGTAATTTCTTCGGATTCAAGTTCATCCGATATCGACGTAAACCCTACGATATCAGAGAAGAAAACAGTGAGTTTTTTCCTATTGCTTTTAACCTCAGCATTTTGTTTTCCACTAAAAATTTGTTCGTGTATTTGAGGAGATAGATATTTAGCCAATTGATTTGAAATTGCTTCAACTTCCTTTGATTTTTTTTCAACCTCTTCCTTTGCTTCGTCAGCTATTTTTTTTTGGACTACCAACTGATCAGCTAAAGATTTTCGCAAATTAGCTTCGAGCTTAAGTTTAGCAACTTCTCTTTTTAAGGTTTTTAGCTCATCAATTTCTTGATTCTCAGTCATTAACAAAAATTCTTCTAGCAAAGTACAAATTAACGAATTTATTATTCATCTGAATAAAGTAAACTATTAATACTATGCCTTGCAATATATAACATCTAATTACTCACCCACTAATGCAGTTTACCTGAGCCAGCGATTGAGTTACATTAGCAGTCAAAGAAATTTAAGCTCTAAGGGAGGAATGATGTCCTA
The DNA here is from genome assembly GCA_902533625.1 of uncultured Alphaproteobacteria bacterium. GTDB lineage: Bacteria > Pseudomonadota > Alphaproteobacteria > Rhodobacterales > Rhodobacteraceae > CACKLF01. The sequence goes on from CACAMI010000008.1 coordinate 14,290, forward strand.
CTCAGGAAACTGCTCATGCAAAGAAATTAGTTTTAGTTTTGATCTTGACCCCATGATGCATTTTATGTGTCACTGCACAGACTGTCAGGTGATGTTTAATGGCTCTTTTGAGGGCTATGCTATATCTGAAGACGAATTAAAAATAGAAGGGACCCTTTCAAACTTCACATATGCCGGTGGTAGTGGGTTAAGCCTACATGTTAAATACTGCGGAAAATGTAGTACGAAGATATATACCAAGCCAGATATTCTTCAGGGCATGATTTATGTTCCCGCTGGTCTTCTAAGGGAACAAATTGAGTTTAAGCCAAAGGTAGAAATTTGGGCAGGGTCACGACCATCCTGGACAAACAAACCATCTACTTTGGTAGAATCTTATGACGAAAATGGGACTATAGAACGGATCACAAGCTTGCTAGAAAACTTAGATCAAAGAGTATAGAAACTATCTTTTATCACCACTTCCCTTAATCTTGTTTTCATTCTTGCGAGCAGATAATTTCTCCAAATTTTCATTGGCAATGCTATCTAGATCAAACCCAAGATCAGCCGCTAAGGCGGCACAATACCACATCACATCTCCTATTTCTGAAGCAATACTCTCTCTCCAATCTTTAGGCATATTATCCACGCCGTCCCTAAAAACTTTCTTCACTTTATTTGCCACTTCCCCCGCTTCACCAACCAGACCTAATGCCGGATACATAATTTTGTATTTTTCGGGGTAAATAGCTGTTTTTACAGCACTATTCTGGTACTTATTCATATCCATATTCATCCCTCAATTCAAATTTAATTCATCAGAATCAAGCAAAGTAATTGCTCGACTGGTAGTTAGAATAACGTTTATTTTGCTAAAGAATTTTCTATGCTCTTCTTTTTCAAAATGTTTATCCATAAGCGCCTGACACTCTTTAAATGCCTCAGTATCTCTGTACTCATAAATCTGAGACAAAGTGAATTTACCTTCTTTATTCCATATTCTATTCAAGCGCCAACGAATTAAACCTTTAGTCTTTAAAAGGGACACATATTCCGAAGCATATTTTTCCCAGTAACTTATAAAAAACTCAAGCTCTGCCTCAGTGGAAAGGTCCATTACAGTATAACTAACCAATTTCGCATTACTGCTATCCATACTAACTCCTTACAATATATTTTTCTTAAAAAGATCTAAAGAATTTTTTTAACACTAAGCTTTTACTTTGCCCTCCACTCCCTAAAAGCAACAATAATGGAACCAAAAATTATTATGAAAGCTCCTATATAACTTATTTTGTCCGGTAGTGAATTGAAAATAATTAAATCAAGAGAAATAACAAAAATAAGTGTGGTATAAAAAAATGGCATAAGAAAACTAGTTTCAGCGCCTTTAAGTGACTTAATAAAGCAAAACTGGCCTGTTAACATAAATATCCCAATTGTCAGTAGAACACTTAATTCTAAGAAACCAGGTAACACAAAAAACAATGGAACCACAAGTGTACCAATGCACATTGCAAGGAAATTGTTTAAAATCAGAATAGTAAAAACCGAATCTTTTCCAGATAATATCTTTATGCAGATAATTTCTAAGCCCATTATCAGAGCTCCAAAAAGGCAAAGCAATGCAACGGGATCAACACTTAAATCCAAAGATGGCCGTAATAATAAAAGGCCACCGGAGAAAGAAAATAATGCGGCTCCCCATCTAATTAACCCTACTTTCTCTTTAAATATTAATGCGGCAAAAATCATAGCAAAAATAGGATTAAGAAAAGTTAAAGCAGTGGCATCACTTACAGGTATATATAAAATGGAAGTAAATAAAATTGACACTCCTACCCAACCAAAAATAGAGCGAAGAAGATGTAATTTTACGTTTGAAAATTTTACTTTGGGCTTAAAAATATACCAAAAAAAAACTAACAAAATAAATGAAAAGAGAAATCTAGCGTGAGCGATCTGGAGAGGATGTACTCCATCACCAAAAACATTAGTTCCTAAACTTTTTGTCAATATAGCAGCACAAGCAAAGCAAAAAGAAGCCCCCAGCATTAGAAATATTGAAGATGGATTTGCCATAACTGTAATTACCAAAATCAGATTGCAGAATGATTGTTTTTGTTAAAAAGAAAATTTTCTTATCTTGATAAATCTATTAAGATTCAATCGTATCGTCTAATCCAAAGAAATTTTACTTTAATTTGACCTATATTGGAATGCAAAATAAAATAACTTTCAGATATACAGATTGGATCACAAAATTAAGTACAATTATAAAAATCTTGAAAATGAAATTGCGCTCATATTAGAAGCTAAAGTATCTGAAGATTGGAGATGTAATATTTGGCACGTACGTGGAAGTGAAAGGGATCTAATTATTGACACAGGTCTTGGCCTATGGCCAATTACTAAAGATATTTTCCAAATTTCTGAAAGACCTGTAATTGCCTTATGTACGCACAGTCACCATGATCATGCTGGAGGCTTGAGCCAGTTTGAAACAAAAGCAGGACATCCAGCAGAGAAAAATATCTTTGCCAACCCCACAAGGCAATCAACAGTTGCAAACCTAATAAAGCCAGAACACCTTATAGAAAAGCCTTATGAAGCTTTTGACATCGAGAAATGGTGCATGAATCCGGCACCAATAACAAATTTAGTCCAAGAAGGAGATGTAATTGATCTAGGCAATAGATATTTAAAAGTACTCCACTTCCCCGGACATTCTCCTGGATCTATCGGTCTTTGGGAAGAAAAAACTGGAATAATGTTTACCGGAGATACTCTTTATGATGGAGTTCTCTATGACCATTTATATCATTCTGTACCAGAAATATTCAAAGAAAGCCTTTTTCGGCTTAGAGAATTTCCAATTGATAGAATTCATGCTGGACATGGTTCAAGTTTTGGAAAAGAAAAAATGAATATAATAATAGATGAGTATATGAGTGGAAAACGAAGTATGTTGTGCCCTAGCCAGGGATAAAACTGACCCGAACACAAGAAAAAGAATTAATTATATAAAAATTAACGTTAAGTATTGACATTTATTACTGTTTTAGTAAGGTTTTACCTGAGTATTATACTCAGATATCTAAACCTACTTTCCGACTGCTGCTAAAAGTGGCAGTCGGATATCAATATTAAAAAAATAATTCCTGGAATTATATGCATTTAATATAGGCAATTGTATTTTCTTATTTTTTGCTTAAAGTTTTTTTAGCTTTACTACTTATTAATAAAAACACTTTTTTATATTACAGGCAGGCAAGAAGCCTTCTTTTAAAAATTTTGCAATATGAGGAAAAAGAAATGTCTAATAAAGGTTACTTCTTAATTGCTGATATTAGTGGTTACACAGAGTTTGTAAAACTTCATAACATGCAAAAAAAACCTCTCTTTGGAAAAATTATTGCGAAAAATTTTGAAAATCACGCCTCAGTAATAATTTCAGATCTTCTTGAATCCGTAATTGATGCCATTGAACCAGTAATGAAATTAAATAAGCTAGAAGGTGATGCAGCTTTTTTTTACACTCACGAAACAGAAGCTAAATATCAATCAGACGAAATAATTAAAGTGATGGAAAAAGCAAATCAGGCTTTCTACAAAAAGGCGTCTGAGCTAGTTTTTGTCCAAGCTTGCGGATGTGAGCCATGCTCTCAATCAAAGAATCTTAAGCTAAAGATAGTTGCCCATCGTGGAAATTTTATTATCCAGAATATTCGTAATTTTGAAGAGATATCAGGGGAAGCCATAATACTTACTCATCGGTTATTAAAGAATAATTTGACTAGTAATGAGTATTGGTTGGTTACCAAAGAATTTTCTAATAACCTTAGCAAAGAACAAAAGAGAAGATTTTCTACCTCTTCTCACACCTTAGAAAATTTTGGAAATTTGAAATTGGATCACATCAAATTTAACACTGGAGATCCGGTTAATGAGGAAATAACTCGAAGGTCAAGGGTGATTAATTGGCTTTCACAAGCTTCCTATTTCGCAAAATCTACAATGAGGCGCACGGCTAGACGCAGTTAAGGACTTAATTTTAGCTCAAGACGATGCCAATTCATTAAGCCAACCAAATAAACTTCAATGCAAAAAAAACGGCCTGTTTTGACGGAAATGAACCCCCTAATAACGACATATAAAGTACGCAAAACGAATAGACCGAATCAAATTTATAAACAATTCTAATTTCTCCTTTAAATTTTTTGGCTAAAGAATGCAAAACGATAATCGCCTTGGAATCATATTAATAATTATAGGCATGTCTTTCTTTGCCGTACAGGACATTCTAATTAAGAGCATGGCTCCCGAGGCTTCCCTAATGCAAATTTTGTTTTTTCGGGGCTTGATTGGAACATTGCTTTTAACAATATTTTTTTATTTTACTGGCAGGAAAATTAATTTCTCTTCGAAGTTTCCTTTCATCGCAATTCTTAGAGGCTTTCTATTTTTTCTAGGTTTTACATCCTATTATATTTCGTTGACCCTAATTCCATTAGCAGAAGCAACTAGTCTTTTCTTCATATCACCTTTTTTTATGACAATTTTTTCTAAATTTATTTTAAAAAATGATGTAGGCCTATATAGAATTTCCGCGATATTTGTTGGATTTCTAGGAATATTACTAATTATTAAACCAAACTTTTCTGAATTTAACTGGGCAATGATACTGCCAATCTTCTGTGCCGCTACGTATTCCTTATCTATGATACTTGCAAAATTAACAAGCAATTCAGATAGTTCATTTCAACAAACTACTCATATTTATGTAAGCAACTTTATTTTTGCAGCCATATTCTCGCTCATAGCTATCAATTTTTTTCCAAATGTTGAAGGAAATTCGGGCATTGCCTTTTTAGTTAGATCGTTTGATTTTAGTAATTATTTATTTTTAATATACATCGTTATAATATCTGTCTTTGGAACGATTGGAATTCTTTGTCTGATTATGGCTTATAGGATCGGATCGCCTGCCGCCAACTCACCTTGCGAATATATCTTTTTAATTTACGCCTTATTAATTGGATATTTTTTATTTAATGAAGTACCCGACATGCTTTCACTCTTCGGAATGCTACTTATCACTTTAAGCGGAATTTATATCTTTATCCGTGAAGGGGTAAAAAAATCAGAAATAGCTACCGAAACAAGATTAAGATAAATTTAAAGCTTATACTTTAAATTTAGTCAGCTAACACTCACGCATATTAAGCAACTCACACAGATTTTTTAAAACCAGAACCACCAAAACCTAAAATGATTATTGCTTTTTAATACCATTAAATATTCTAGGACCTTCGATTAATTTGATTTTGGTATCCCCCATAATTTCAGTTAATTCATCTCTCATGATACTCATGATTTTATCAGCTTCTATTTTTGAGTTAAATCGCGAGACAACAAAACCAGAATTAGAAGACATCTTAAATATTTCTCCACTAATTTGACCTGCCTCTATGTTTCTCGGAAGCATCTTATGTTCTAAAAATGATATAAACATATCAAACTTGATATCTGAAGTAGAGGAAAATTCTGCTACCCTTACATACATCTGGAAACCACCTTAAATAATTTAAAACTTAACTTTAGACTCTGCCTTCTAAGTAGAGAGCAAGTCAACATTTATCACTTTTCAATTACTAAAGAGTAAATTCTGGAAAGCCAAATCCCAATTTTGCTAATACTTAATCGCCCTTAAATTGCCTATTAGGACGGCATGATCAGTATCAAACCATTTAACAAGTGCAAGGGAAAAAATTATAAAGATTAGAACAGATTGACCATGATCTGTGCGAGCCTATTTAGCGACCAACCTTAAATTATCTTTGCAAGAAAGATACCAACCTATACTGATCTTTCCTGGCTTAACACTTTGGATGATTGAGATAACAATATTGATACGGTAAAGCAAACTGAGCATCCCTATAACCTTTATCCGCAGCTAGCTTCCACCAAACTTGTGCTAAGTCCGTATGTATTGGCACCCCATAACCATTCCAGTACATATTTCCTATCATATATTGTGCATAGGTGTTTTTATTGATTGCAGCTTTTTGATACCAATTAAAAGCTGTTTCATAATCCTTTTCCGCCCCCCAGCCATTAAAATATAACCCCGCTATATCAGCTTGCGCATAAGAAAATCCATCTTTTGCCATTGGCAACCAAATATTATAAGCGGATCGATAATCTTTGGCCGAGTATGCATCTAAGCCCTTCAAATACTTCAATAGAATTTTATGTAAACTATCCTGCCAATAAACTTCTACATTAGAACGCTTTAAATCTTGTTCACTGAATAGATTTTCATTAGCCTCAACAACTGAAGTAAATAAGACTAAAAAAAATCCAAATACTAACGTTCTGCAAAATTCTTTCATTTATAAAGCTTTTGAATAACTATTCACTAGGATCACACCCACTACTATTAAAGCCAAACCTAAGATTGCCTGCCATTGAAGAGATTGCCCGAAAAATAAAAAACTTGCCACAGTTATCAGAAGTACGCCTAGACCAGCCCAACATGCATAAACAATAGCTATCGGCATCTCTTTCATTGGAAAGGTCAGAAGATAAAAGGAGGCGGAGTAGGCAATTAGTAAGCCCAAAACGGGCATAACCTTTGTAAAATTATTTGTTAGCGGTAACAGCATTGTACCAATCACCTCACACAAAATTGCCCCAGCCAAAAATAGATAGTTCATATTATTCCTTAAGAAGACGTAATTTTCTTTTTATTTCAGTTTCTAGCACATTCAAAAAATTTGACCTATCTCGGTTAGAAAATTCTTTCCCTCGCCCTTTGTAAAAGGGATCTGCACTTCTCATTTCAGTCATTAAATTTCGATTTGCTAATACTGATCCGATATTTGAATGATCTAATTTTGTTCCATCTGGCTTAATAACTGTGGCTCCATTTTTTATACATTTGTCAGCAAGAGGAATATCACTGGTAATAACAAGATCATTTGGATCAGCTCTTTTGGCAATCCAATCGTCTGCGACATCAAGACCGTCAGCAACAATCTGAAGAGATATCAGAGAGTGAGGGTGCGGTCGAATTCCTCCATTCGAGACCACTAGAACCTGAGTAGCATTTCTTATTGCAACTTTATAAACCTGTTCTTTTACTGGGCAGGCATCAGCATCTATATAAATCTTACTCATGTATTTTTGCCTTTACCTTTACTATTAATTGTCTAAAAAACTATAGAGACACGGTTTGAAATTTAGCTGGATTTGTAATTTCAATTAGCTCTAAATCCTCAGAGTGCTCTATCTCTCGATGATGAATTCCAGGAGGTTGATAAACACTGTCTCCTTTATTAAAAGTAAAAACACCCTCCCCCTTATATTCAAATTTTACCCAACCCTCTAAAATATAAACCATTTGGAATTTAAGTCGATGATAATGCCAATCCCCTTTTGGATGTTCTCCTGGGATAGCCTTAATTACGTTAGCCCCAAAATCACCTGATGTTGCCTCACCTATTCCAAGACTTCTATACTTAAAGAATCCTCGCAATCCAGAATCAAAATTGCTACCTTTAGCTCTAGATATTGTAAATTTCATTTGATACCCCTTTTATAGAAAACTTAAAATTTAATTAATAAAGAATAACTTTTACTGACACAAGAAAAGTGGCAACTAATAAAGGACCCTATTTTTATCTTAGAAGAAATTTTATATATCTTGCTATAATTAATCTACAATTCAAAATTAAGAGATAATAATGCCTAAAACACTAACTAACCCCCCAAAAAGAGGATTCCAGAGCTTCCATGACTTTCCAATAGTAAATGATTTGGATAACTTTAAAGCTGATATAGCTATTATAGGAATCCCGTTTGGTGACCCTTACTCTATGGGAGAAGCTAGTAATGATCAATCTAATGCTCCTACGCATATAAGAAGATTTTGCGAGCGTGCTTTAAGAGGGCTAGATAGATTTGATTTTGATATCGGCGGTAAACTTTTAAATGATCAAGATATTAAAGTAGTAGATTGCGGCGATGTAATCGGAGAGGCAAAAGATATATCTGGAAACCATCTTCGATCTGAGCAAGCTGTAAGAAAAATCTTAAATGCAGGTGCTTTACCCATTATTCTAGGTGGAGATCATGCAATTCCAATACCTGTATTTAGAGCTCTCGAAAATCACGGACCAATCACATTAATCCAGGTCGATGCACATATTGATTGGAGAGATACTTTCCATGGAGTTACCCAAGGTCTTTCAAGTGTAATAAGGAGGGCATCGGAAATGAATCACATTAATGAAATATATCAAATCGGACTTAGATCTGCTGGCAGTGCACGGCCAGAAGAGGTTGAAGCTGCGTTAAATTATGGAGCAAATCTTATTTCTGATATGGAACTTCAAGATGTTGGTATGCAGGAAATTTTGGATAGAATTCCGGATAAGCAAAACTACTACCTTACTATAGATGCAGATGGTGTAGACCCAACAATCATGCCTGCTGTCGCCGGACCAGCACCAGGAGGAGTGAGTTATTCTCAAATGAGAAAATTGATCCAAGGCCTTGTTAAGAAGGGTAAGGTTTTAGGAATGGATATAGTTGAGATAACCCCCTGTAAGGATATAAATGGAATTACAGCCATTACAGCCGGCAGATTCATATGTAATTTGATAGGCAGTGCGGTAAGAGCTGGATATTTTAATAATAACTAAAATGCATCATAAGAAATCTTCATGAAAAAGTTTTAAAATAGCTATGAAAAGATATTTATTACTATTCGTTTTTATTGCTTTTCCAGCCTTAGCTGAGTCAGAAATAAATGGAACTGACAGCACTCTGATACTAACCGGGAAAAAAGCAATCACCTCTTTTCTTAGAGATAATGAGGTAATTACGGGAGCGCCCAAATGGTCTTATCAAGTCAAAGGAACTCATCACCCATGGGCCTTAATTATAAAATCTGAAAAAGGAATATATAATTGTTATCTTACTTTTAAAAAAACCTCACTAAAAGATATGACTTGTGATCTTTATTTGTATATGGATTAGCTATAGCAGTCATATATATAGAGTTAAGAGCGGCACCTCCTTTTATTATAAATTATATCAGCTGATTCCCATCCGCTTATAACTTTCCATTGCTTAGAACCTATTTCACCAATTGAATAACGCCACTGCCATTCTTTTTTTTCTGTTTCAGAATTAAGCACCTTAGATAAAATTTGAAAGTTCATTTCCTTAGTCTTAAAATTCCATATGAAGCTCTTTCTTCTGCCATTCATCCAATTAGGTAGATACATACTGCAACTAACTACAAAATCATGGATTTTTATTGTTCCATGAGTTTCCATGTCACTACAAATCTGTAACCAACCCTTCTTTCCTCTAATGTATGCTTTATCTAACCCACCTTCAGCATTCTTCTCATATTTTAACAAAACATCCCCATTATAATTCCCCTGGAAACTATGCTTGCAGGTCATCCTAATTTCATCAGCAAATATAGCGGACCCAAAAATTACTGGCAAAAAAATAATTATAAATGCAATTAACTTTCTCATATGGCAGACTTACCTTAAATCTCAATACTTTACTTTTTTGCTATCTATTCCAATCAAACATATTGAGGCATCTATTGTTCAGGCGTAGACTTAATCCATACCGTTATCTGCATTAGAAATTGACTCATTCAATTTTTCAATTCCAGATCTAATGAGCATTAATTCCACCTTAATATCTTCCTATGACAAAAATATTAATAAAATACACTACTAACACAAATTTTTTCAGAAAAACAGTTTGGTCGAAATTATCCTAGCAATTAACATACGGTATTAAAATTACTCTGAAAGATCAAAATAAGCACTACAAACTAAAATATGTGGATTACAGTAAGCAAAATTTCAAATCAAAGTTGCTAAAATTATATGTCACTTAAGATTTTCGTTAAGTTAGCCAGAAGAATTAACTTAGGTTTTATTTTTATAATTATAAACCGATAGCAAAAATGCTATTGCGCACAAAAGATTTACTAATATGAGGCAAACAAGAAAACTTTCATCACCACCCAAGCTTATTACAATAGCCCCTACAATACCTCCCGACGACATCTGCATAGCGCCTGCAACACCAGTTGCGGTTCCTGAATTGCTACCTGTAGCGGACACACCACCAATAATACAATTAGCAACAGTAAACCCATTTCCAAGACCAAATACTATAATAGGCAATGATATATACAAAGGATTTAAAAAACTATTCAAATGCATGAAAAGTATTGAAAGATAAGACATCAAGGAAAGCAGACAACCAATGATAATTAATTTTTCAATTCCGAAAACTGCTGCATAATATTTATTTAATATATTACCAGCAAAGTAACCTAAGCCAGTAAAAGAAAGCCAAAAGCCAAATTCCAATGGAGAAACTCCTAGTCTTGCAAATTCATAAGGCATAAATCCAAATGATGAAAAGAAAATTCCCACTAGAATAGAACTAATAAATGTAAGAATTAAAAACTTAGAATTCTTTAATACCACTAAATAAGAATTAGAAATTTTCTCAAAATTCAATCTTTTTATTTTATCTATCTTTGTTTCAGGAATTTGGATCAAAGCACAGATAAAGATGATAAAGCCAAATAGAACAAAAATGTACATTATTCCAACCCAGCCAATAGTTTCAGCAATAAAGCCACCCAAAATTAAAGAAATTAGCGGAAAAATAACCATAATGGCAGTTACTAATGATAATTTTTCGGCGGCCTCAGTCTTTTCAAAACTATCTGTAATTATTACACGAGCCATTGACATACATGCGGCAGCGCCCAATCCTTGAATTACCCTTAAAAATAATAAAGAAAGAATATTAGGTGAAAAAATTGAAATTATACTTGAAGCAGCAAATAAAAATCCACCCATAAGCAGGATCGGCCTCCTGCCATATCTGTCGGAAAATGTACCAAAAATTAATTGTCCTAACCCAGCAGCAATCATATAGTATGTTAATACTAATTGGACAGTTTCAGCTGAAACATTAAAATCATTTTTTATAATTAAAATTGACGGGGTAATAAGACCCATCCCAACCACAACGGAAGCATTTGCAAGGGCCAGGATATATATTATAAAATTATTGTCTTTCAAAACCTTTTAGCCTTTCTTTTTTTTGCCCCATTCTTCCTTTTATATTTAACAGAATTTTTTTTAATATCTTTGCTGTCTTTTGATTGCTTTGAAGAGTTATTTACCTTGGTATTATTCTTTTCTAAAGATTTACTTGCCCTAAGATTAGTACTTTTAAAAGGTGTTCCATCAGACTTAAATGCAGGAATATTTGATTTAATTAATTTTTCAATTGCTCGCAGGTATTTAAGTTCTGAACTTGAGCAAAATGAAATAGCATCACCAGAAGCTCCAGCTCGTGCAGTTCGTCCTATTCTATGCACATAGCTTTCAGGACTTTCAGGTAAATCAAAATTGACCACTAATTTTACACCTGGAACATCAATTCCTCTAGCTGCAATATCTGTTGCGATAAGAGCTGGGCAAGATCCATTTTTAAAATTTAATAATGCCTTTTGTCTTTGGTTTTGTGATTTATTTCCATGAATGGTGTCTATATTAAGACCCTCTTTGGATAAATTCTTAACAATCTTATCAGCGCCATGCTTGGTTCGCACAAACACCAAGACTCTAGACCCTGACCTATCAGTAATGATTTTTTTTAGAACATCTGTTTTGTGAAGACGGTCTAGCATTATAATTTTCTGTTTGATTTTCTCTATGGGTTTTGAGACCACGGAAACTCCAACCTCAATAGGCTGTCTCATGAAATTTTTAGTTAGATCTTTTATCTGATCTGACATGGTAGCTGAGAAAAGCAATGTTTGACGGCCTTTAGGAGTAACAGTCAAAATTCTTTTTATGGAAGGTAAAAACCCTATATCTAGCATTTGATCCGCCTCATCTAACACAGCAAAATCAATATGACTTAAATCTATCGTAGTTTTTTGAAGATGATCCTCTATGCGGCCAGGTGTACCAATAATGATATCAGACCCTTTTCGTAAATCCTTAAATTGTCTGGCTATCGGCACCCCACCAACTACCACACATGTCTTAAGATTAGCAAAAGATGCAAAAAACTTAGCCTCCTCACCAATCTGCAGTGCTAGCTCTCGCGTTGGAGCTAATACAAGCATCTTAACCTTCCTAAATTTTCCAACACGTTCTTTTTCATATAAAAGACTTATCAACGGCAGAATAAAAGCTGCAGTCTTACCTGTTCCAGTCTGAGCTAACCCAATTAAATCCCTTCTTTTCAAGATGATAGGAATAGATTTAACCTGTATCGGTGTAGGAGCATTAAACCCCTTCTTGTCTAATGCTTTAACAAGAGGTTTAATTAGGCCAAAAGATTTAAATTCCAAATTTATTGATCCTTAATTTTCTTATTGCATATTTTTGATGGAAATATTTGATCAAATGCTAAATTGTATTACTCAATACAGTCTTAGTTTCTTAGATCACTAAAACAAAAAGTCAATCAAAGGATGTGTATTGCATTAGTATCAGAAACTTGGGTGTTGCACTTGCCATGTCAAAAAGCACACATGATCTACAACCGCATGCGAAGTCATTGGGTTTGCTCACTTAAATGTATCGGAAGCTCAGCAAACCAAGATGCCCAATTAAAGATTTACACCTCATCCCCTCCCTATTAATATAAATTAAGGTAAGGACACCTGAACGGGAAAGCATGCTTAAAACAACAATAATCAATACTTTTGCTTCAGAAGATGATTGTGACATGTTTATAATGGTGCTTAAACAACAATGGCCGAACTATATTGAAAAACTTCCAGAAAGCACTTTAGAAATTGTTAAAGATACTGAAACTCCAAACAGAATGTTGGCACTTTGGACATTTAAAGAGAAATCACATCAAAAGATTATACAAGACCTTGGGGAGAAAATAATAATCCCATACAGAGACAGACTAGCTCCTAAAACAGTTACCAATAATTGGGAGGTTGAGCATACATTAGCAATTGGAAAAAAAAATAGATCTCTAGAGACCCAAAATAAGAATCATAGGGGTTAATAGGATTCATCTCAGATATTTTAGCTCTGTTTAGCCGCTAAAAGGAAAGATTTTGAAGCGTTACATCGCCAACTTTTTTACCGGCCCAATTATTAATCTCAGGAAAGAAATAAGGCCTAACATCTTTTTTAATTATGTAACCAAGTGCTCTAAAAACTGCACCAAGAGCAACCTCTGCACCCCTTTTATTACCATCTCTTGTTTTTAGCATCAAACCAAGCTTAAATTCGTGAAAGGCTGCAGAATAGACACCCTCGGCTCCTACCTTAACCATAATTTTTTCCCTATATGCTTTATTAACAGCAGAGCAAGCACGGTTTCTTCCAGCAACGAAATAAGGATGGGCAGCAATACTTTTATTAAGCCTAAGACAGGCTTCTTTTGTTTCAACCGGCAAGTTACCACCGCCAGAAAATAAGGCGAACGCCCTGGCCCAATTTTTTAATGGAGCAAGATAAGCTGGCGCCCCACATCCATCAATCGCAGTAACATTTGAAAGCAAGTTTGAATCAGTCATTATCTGCAACTTCTCAAGAATTTTTTGCTGAGCCTCATGGTAAATCTCGGCATAATTATCCGTATTACCAGTCATCAGCTTGGCTAGAATCAACATGCCAGCATGTTTTCCACTACAGTTATTATGCGTTTTGTGCGGTCTTTCTATTGTTCTAACTTGCTCAATCAAACTTTCTTGCTCCAATGACCAATGCGCACCGCAAATGAGGGCCTCAGGACTGATATCAAACTTTTTCAACAGAGTTTTTACTGCATTACTATGACTTTCCTCTCCATTGTGACTTGCACAAATAAGTGCAACTTCGGCAGCAGTGATAACCGGAAAATTACTCGCTTGATTAAGCATTTCAATAAGGGCAATTGCCTGTAATGGCTTCATTGCAGAGCGAGGAAAAATTTTACTACTATAACTGCCCATACCAAAATGAACCTCACCATATGCGTCACAAACTACAATATCTACTTCATGAATACTTTCAGCCACACCATTACGATTAACTAGAACACGTAAAGGTTCATCAGAAATGAAAGGTAAAGCCTTCATTTTCTTATATGCCGTCATCACACTTTTCCCTTCGTTGGACTTTTAATTTTTACGTGTGGGTAGCATAACAGCAACACACCACCAACTATAAAAACAATTGCAAAAAATGCTGAAAACCCAATGGGCAAAATATTATAAATCAACTCTAAGCTAACAAGCTCATCAGAAATATAGTAATCCACACAATCGTCAACGCCACCATCATAGGACCATCGGGAATTATCCTCCATCAAGTCACATTCAACACTTGCTTCTGCAAATGTTAAGCCACCTAATATTGGAAATATTTTTTCACCAAATATTATTAGGAGATACAAGCAGGCAAATAAACCTAAGGTAATGAGTAGCATACCTGCCACTAAAGTTGACGGTATTAGTGAATTGGAAATTATGAGAAGAAATGTCTTAAGTTCTTTCATAGCGCTACTAATCTATCTACAATAATTTGGCAAATCTAACTGCTTACTCGCTTGAGTTTCAAACTTTTTGTAATGCCCACCAGAATAATTTTTACAATCTCTGGCACAACCTGACTCAACTATTAGTCTGTTTAAATCTTCCTGTACTCCTTTGTTCATAAGAAAGCACTCTCCCACTTCTCTGTTATAAGTCATTTTTCCACTCATGTAGCAGATAACTTCTGATGACTTTCTTATAATAGAAGCAACCTCACGCTTACAAGAATTGTATGTAGGCTTACCTCGCTCATCTGCTGATATACCATTCAGCCTTACTCTATCGCTACCCACATCAATCGTGTCAGCATCAACTATATTTACGGAGTATGGAGAAGCACTAATCACTCTTACATATGAGTTTCTCGGCTTTTCATCACTAACTGCGAGAAGCATCCTGGTAGATGGCTTTTTGTTGAATTTAGCTTCTTTTATATCCTCTAGTATTGCTTTCTTGTAAGAAACTATATCATTCTCAATCATGTAATTCTTAACAGCTAGGAACGTAGCATTTCCAAAAAGACCATCAATGGTTGAGTAATATCCATACTCTTTCAAACCTAACTGAATATCCATTCTATCTTCCAAGCTGTAGCTTATAAAGTCGGAACGCACTCCCTCTCTGAACTCCTTTTTCTCTCCTCCTATCTGAAGGTTTGTTACAAACTCAAATGCTCTATTAAAGACAGATGTGTCTTTATTAATCTGAAAGACCAGAAGTATTAAGAGCAGAACAATGAGTACCACAACCTCCAAAGCTTTTAAGACGATATCTGCTCTTTGCCTACGCATAACGTAATAGAGGAAATACAATATAAATAGAGCGACAACAGATATGCCTATGTTCCAATACATATCTACAAAAGGCATATACGCATCAGAAACTAGTGACATCAGTTGAAAAAACAAAATAGAAAAGACAGCGAAAAACCTAGCTGTTTCACTAATAAAACCTAGTTGCAGTTTTAGAAAAATATAAGGGTCATTGTAGTAGAGGATAAGAGCTAATGCTATTACACCAAACAATACATAAGTGAAATAACCAAAAACCTGACTAGCCTTTCGCCTACTATTACTGCTTAAAGGATTAGCTTTACTTAATCTGCTCCGTATATTCTTCAGACGTTTCTCTGTTGGTCTAGCCCATATGTTGTCTTCATCTTGCACAGGAGTTCTTCTCTCTAATCAATAGATAAGGTTGCTCACAATGATGAAATGGTAAAACGAAATCATTTGTTAGACAAGGATTAGAAAATGTACCTGTTGACACAGCGCCTAGATCACATAAAGTGCTTATATTGCTGACTTTTATTTGATATGTGGTGTATGTGTGAAGCACTGAACTGCCTCTTGACCGCACCATGATTTCGCATAACAAATTGAAATGTAAATATAAATTTTAAAACAGACGATTGGTGTGAAAGAAATGAGCGAAAACCAGTCTAAAAACTTTGTAACTGTGGGCTTAATAAGTTTTCCGTCTAGAGTGCAATACGATTTGTGGTATGAGAAATATATCACGTTTTATTCTCCTAAAGCAGTTGAGTTTTTAAAAGAAAATGGACAATTAAGCCAGTCAGCGAACTTAATTGACGAAGACAACGACTTAATGCGAGTTGCTATTATTTGGACTTATAGAGATAAAAGTGCCTATGAAGCATGTCAAAAGTTTCACAGTCAGTGGGCAAAAATTGGAGGTGACTTTATTGGGAAAGCATCTTTTTATCGCGGTGAACAAATATGGGGATTTTGTTAGCAAATATAATTCTGGGGCAAAGAAACAGATGGAGCTTTCTAGAGCAACTGATCTTCATTTGATATTCTGATCAACCGAAAGCTTACCTCCTGCCCATATTGGCAAATTTTCTTTATCTGCTAACCATACTTCTTCTTCTGCTGTATTAATTCTTCCAAACTCCAAATTTCTTTGAGGATAACGACCAAACTTTTCTAAAACTTGTCTATGCTGATCTACAGCTTTTTTGTTCCTGCCCTCAAACAAACTAAAATGAGGATAAGCATCGATAGCCATATCAATTATCTCGCAAGCGCGCACGAGATCAGAGATATTTTCAGAATGGGCTAAGGCCCAGGGTAGGAGATATAAAAGCGCAGGAGGTAATTTTAAAGTTTCTTCTATTTTATCTGTTCTCACTAAATCTCGGACTAACTCCCGGCCTATGTAATCAAACGAAAAAGCCTCAGCTGTTCCTCTAAAACATGAGCGTGACAGTTGATCTGCCAATAAGACCCTTGCAATCTGACCTTCAATAGTAAACCATTCATCTTCAATTAAAGTTGGTGGATCAGATTTTAATTCTCGAATAACAGAAGAAAAAGGCTGACATAGCGCGTCTAAAGCAGTTCCACTTCTAAACCAGATACCTAGAAGAGGTTCTACTATTTCATCAGTATAAAGACCCTTTTTAGCTTCCGGATCGCTAATGTCACAACCGCACATGTAATTTAAAACACTTTGTGGCGCTCGTGGATTTTCCACAGCTTTAAGTACTGCAGGTATTCTACTGAATTTTTTAGGGGTCAAATCTTGAAATGACATGACTACTTATTTCTTTTTTTCTTCTTTACAGAGGTCCTGACTATCCCATATCTGTATTTAAGCCAATAAACGATGAATAGCTTCCATAGCGGATTGAACGCAAAAATTAAAAATTTGGCTAATGCAAAATAAAATCTACTCATTTTTTATTAACACTTTTAAACATTCCTATTCACCATCTCACGCCATAGCTTCTCATCTTTCCACAACTGAACATGCGTAACAACTAAATCATCAGACATATGTTGCCAAACTAAGCTACTTTCATTTTCAAAAAGACATTTTGGCTCCAAAAGTGCCCAACCTGAGGCTATACTATCCCTAATATCCTTCACGAACTCATCGGAATTAAGCAACCCGAATTCACTAACGTACATGAAATCTTGATGCAGAAAACTCTTAAGTATCCCTGCATCTCCCTTTTCTGCAACACTTACAACTTTAAGATATTTTTCACCCATATAAAATTCCTAGGACTTACCTATTGATAAATAAAATTATTTCTTTTTCATTTTCTTCCACGCCAATCCCTCGCTATAAAATTTATAATTACATTTTAATTGATGTTGGTAAATTAACTAAATGGAAACCTTAAAAAGAGTCCAATTACCTGGGATCCCCTTTAGTTCATGTTGGCCAAACTTTTTTAATTTTAATTCGGATCCAGAAATAAGATCTGCTAAACTTTTCGTAATAACGATATTGTTACCTTTATCAATGTCCATTACTCTGGACGCTATATTAACGGCCATGCCAGAAATATCTTCTCCCCTCCACTGAATATTTCCTAAGTGCAGACCACACCTAGACTCTATTCCCAAGAATTTAATAGCCCTTTTTACTTCAACTGCACAAGTAATTCCTCTTACCGGCCCATCAAAAACTAGTAAAGCTCCATCACCAGTACTCTTAATATAGTTCCCAGAAAATTTTTCAGCCATTTCTTTAATAATTACATCATGTTCATCAAGTATTTCACTCCATTTTTTGTCTCCAAATTCTGAGAGCTTAGACGTTGATTCAACAATATCTGTAAACAATATTGTAGCCAATCTATCATTCTCTGTAGTTTGCAGTTGGTTTCTTAAGGATGATTTTTTAAAGAAAAAATCTAAATCATCAGCTAGTTGGTCTTCTAAGCCAAAGTAAGGTAAGTGCCCACCGGAAGAATATTCAATATATTTTGCATCAGGAATATGTTCTGCAATGTAACGGCCATTCTCCTTTGGCACTCGCTTATCATCTCTACTGTGGCAAACTAATGTTGGAGTTTTAATTTCTGGCAAAATTGCTCGGATATCTATTTTCATATTTGTCTCAATCATATTGGCTAAAGTTTTAGGGTTACAAGTCATTCTTTCAAATTTACCCATAGCTTCCTTCATTTGAGGCATGACATGAGGGCACAATGAATAGCCAGATAGACCCTCACCCCAACTATCAATCCAATTAAACTTTTCCTGTTCTTCGTTTTGAAACAAATAGTCTTTAGAATTTGTTACCCTTGGGAACCCTCCTAGGATCGCTACAGACTTTACATTTTCGGGATGACTGGCTGCATAAAAAAGCGCTATAGCAGCACCCTCAGATAGACCAAATAATGAAAAATTTTCAATACCTTCAGCGGTAATAACTGCTGTTATATCATCGGCTCTTGCTTCAATACCAGGCATTGAAGCATCTCTATCCGACATTCCTTGCCCTCGCTTATCAAAAATAATAACTTTAAAATTTTTACTTAAGTTTTCAAGCCATTTTACATAACCCTTGATTTCTAAGGTTACTTCCAAATGGGATACAATTCCAGGCACATAAACCAAAACATTATCTGCCTCACCCCAAACTTGATAAGCGATACTTAGCTCTCCAATACTGGCGTATCTAATTTTTGGAAATACTTTTCTCATTTAATTAACCAAACATTTTCACACATTAATTTTCATACACTGGAATGCATTGACTATGGTGCGCTTACTATTATTTAGTGGATCTTTATCAGTGACGATTCCAAAAGTTTTGGAGTGAAAGCTATTGACCACAAGAAATTCATTATTCCCCTTATTATCCTTCAAATCCTTTTCACATGAAATCTGATCATTATACCTCTTAAGGGGTGGATCATTCATATCATTGTTCACCATCTTATACGCCATCTCAACCCCTGAAAATTCTATACTCCCTTCAGGCTGAGCAACAGCAATCTGATAAAATACTATTATCCAGTATGAGGCCTCGGTCTCTGAAATATTTAGCAACATTCGTGTTGACGGCTTTTCAGCAAATGCCGAACCAGAAAAAAGGTTAAAACAAATAATTAATGTAGATATCATACGCATCATTGTATTTTCTATACTAAGCCTATTAATTTCATAGCATCATATTTTTCTCTTAGAGTTTCCTCAAAAACTTCTTCAAACTCATTAGACTCCTTTAATTCCTGCTCAAAACACCACAGACACAAAGTTACAGTTATATTCCTACTTATTTCTATAAACTTTACTGGAATAGGTTCAGAATATTCAGGGTGCGGATTTAATGATCTTTTGCACCAGCTGCATTTAGCCGTTTCTAATCCATAAATAGTTCTATAATTTTTCATCTATGACACTAGTAAACTGGTGATCTGGATCATACTATTGGAATAATACTTTCAAAAAATATCTTAAATGAAAAAATGCTAACCAATAACACAATAGATATTACCAGCCCATATAGATAAATTTTCTTCGTCAAATCTTTTGAGCGTTCTTTAATCGAAACATCACTTTTCCCAAAAACATTTTCAAAGGAATTTTGTAACTCTGCTTTATCATCCCTATTCATACGACTAAATGACATTTAATTTTTTCCTGAGTTAAATATTTCGTAATTAAACTACTTTTTAAAGATCATACAATGTTCGTCAAGCTTTTGTCTGACTGACTTCGCATCGGAAAGAACGGTAGAAAGCGATTTGGTCTTTAAACTAAAGCTAATCCTAGAGGCTGAGTAAAATTGTCTCAAGTCAGCAGGAATAGGTCTGCCAAAGTAGCAAATCCCACCCCCAATACAGTTTAAATGATTCAGCCAGAGTGATGCAGTTTGGCTATAACTAATCTCATCATCGCCTTCTAGTCAAAGCTACAACCTATTGAAATTAATAACTAGCTACATACATAGAGATCTACCAAAACTAGAAGCAGTAGGGAAAACATTATGAGCATGGAATTATACTATCTCGTCCTTTTCGCGTTACTTATAGTAGCGACTATTTTAATCCAACAGTTAGCAAGCGTTTTTAGTGAGGGGTTACTACCACTTTTTGGTTCCCGGGAAGATATAAAATTCACGGGTCTAACAGGTAGACTTGAGAGGGCCATTATTAACTCCGTGATTGCTATGTCAGTAATGGCTCCAACGGTTTTAGCCTTGCACTTAACGAATGCAAGCACCGGTGGCACAGTACTGGCAATGCAAATTTTTTTAATATCTCGGCTACTATATATATTTTCGTACGCCTTTAGCATCTTTGGATTGCGCTCGGGAGCCTGGGTATCAGGGCTCCTTTGCAACCTATGGTTATTCTTTGCGCTGATATGAGCACTATAGATTTAATTGGGAGTGGTGGAAGCTTAGCTGTAAATGATTAAATTAATGCTCTTAATGGCGAGCGGCCCATCATCTGTTCTAGAGAGACATAAATCCTAAAAAAAAGGGGATCTAATGGGCAGTAAGATCAGCTTCATTTATCATCCTAAGTATGACATACCGTTACCCGTACCTCATCGTTTCACATCTTCAAAGTTTTCCGATCTTTTTCAAGAGCTGAAAATAACGGGTTTAATAGGAAATTCTGTCGTACTGACGCCCACTTTTGCTACAGTAGCGGATCTGTCGATAATACATAATCCAGATTATATTGCTAAATTTGAGTCAGGTAATTTATCTTCCGATGAATTAAGAAGGCTGGGGCTGCCATGGACCAAGGAATTAGTTGAGAGATCATTTCTAGCAGTCAACGGCACATACTTAACAGCCATTGAGGCGCTGAGAAATGGAGTCGCTTGTCACCTGGCTGGTGGCACCCATCACTCGCATTATGATTTTGGATCTGGCTTTTGCGTGTTCAATGACATGGCTTTCGCCGCAGTCCAGCTTTTAAATCAAAGGAGAATCAAAAGAATACTTATCTTTGACTGTGATGTACATCAAGGGGA
Organism: uncultured Alphaproteobacteria bacterium; assembly: GCA_902533625.1. Lineage (GTDB taxonomy): Bacteria > Pseudomonadota > Alphaproteobacteria > Rhodobacterales > Rhodobacteraceae > CACKLF01. The sequence continues at coordinate 35,644 of CACAMI010000008.1, forward strand.
TGGAACAGCAGCGATCTTGGAAAATAACTCTAATGTGTTCACTTGCTCTATCCATTGCAGGAAAAACTTTCCCGCCAGAAAAATGAAAAGCGATTTAGATATTGAACTTGATGACAATCTTGGAAATAAAGATTACTTGCGAATTCTTCGCAATACTCTGAAAAATTGCACAAGTAGGTTTTTTCCAGACCTAGTAATATACGATGCAGGGGTTGATGTCTCCCAGACCGATAAGCTTGGACGATTAAAACTAGATATTGATGGCATTTATGAACGCGACTTCTGTGTTCTTGAATATTTTAAAAACCTGTCCATCCCTGTTGCTACTGTGATTGGAGGAGGATATTCTGGTGACCCTAAAGAACTAGCAAGGCGGCACTCTCAGGTGTTTCACGCAGCCCAAAACCTACATGGTTTTACTAAATAATTTAGGATCTCTCAAGAGGCACGGTTTTTGGTAGTTGAAGGTTGTTTTTTGGATCGTTATCAATTTATTTTAAGTTGAGTAAAATTGTCTCAAGTCAGCAGGAATACATCTTATAAAGTAATAAATCCCACCCCTGTTATAAACATGCAACTCATCAGAACTGTTCATCACTTTGTACATCACCTGTGCTGTTTCACCAAATAGTGCATACAAATCAATGTGTTAGATTGTGTGATGGTGAGGCTGAGAAGTAGTTCAGTGCTTCACACATGCACCACACACCAAATGAAAGTCAGCAATATAAACACTTTATGTGATCCAGACTATGTGTCAACAGGCACATTTTCTTTCACACTTTCTTTCACAGTTAGAATGAACACCCCCATGCGAGGGCCACTGGGTATGCCTACGTAGTATATACATCTGATGCGCAACAGATCAGTGTGCAGGCATGTTAACCAGTGGCAGTTAAGGTGGTGTCACTTAGCCTGGTACAGTTATGATGTCATAACACCTAGGGTGTGCCTCTAAATGACTCTGAGAGACTCAAAATGGGGTGCTAGAGACTCAATAGATGTGTGTCATAGTGTTAAAGGAGTCAGTTCAAGTGTTTGAGTCTGTGTGAGCTGTTTTTAGGGGGGTGAAAAAGTTTTATCCAGTTCTATTGAATATGAAGCATAAACACTTACATGATATAACATGAAAAATATAGTATATATAATAATAGAAGTACTAGAATATTACACTACTCCCATTATACGGACTTTCATGCAAGATGAACCTAAAAGAGTGCCTATAAAAGTGGTTCACGAGAATGATAGAAGGAAAGCTCCCTACCCACCTACTCGTCTGTAAGATCTAGAGTTTTTAAAAAGTAGTTATCCGGCTCAAGTTTTGAACAAGGTTTAGCTTTCTATAAATCATAGGTTAACAACGCTACCCCAGTAGAGTTTAAATGATTCAGCCAGAGTGATGCAGTTAGTTGGTTAGTTGCAATAAATGCTATTACGATGTATTGGCTCAGTCGCCCCTAAGGAAGTTTTTAGACTATCATTGTATGGAATTTTTAAAATTTTTATATCTAAAAGCCCAAATTAGTCGCTAGTCGGAAAGAACATTATTATCTAACACAATACCACGGTTAGCAAATATTTTTGCAGGCGTTTCTGGGTTTAATCTCTCTATTTCTTGCCATATCGGCTGACATTCTTTGTAAGCTTTTTCATCACGATATTCAAAAATAAACCCCAACCTATAAACGCCCTCTTTATTCCATATGCGAAGCATTGCATGCCGTATCATACCCTTCTTTTTTAACTCTGGAAGATATTTGGACTTTTGCTCATTATTCCAACGCATAATAGTTATCTCCATATCATTCTTGGAACTAAAATCTACTGTGGAGTAATTTACAATTGTTGCTGGCGTCATCTTTACTACTAAACTCCTAAAACTCACTAAATAGCTTAACCGAACTAATTTTAATTGGAAACTAGATAAATGGGATCAATTGACTAAACTGTAACCCAAAAGTTTACCTATCCACCATCACTTACCATGTACTAGTAACCGATATTTTTACTATGAAAAATATCAAAAATATTTTACAAGAATTATAGTTTATAATTTGAACTTATGATAAAGAGGAAAACTTGATGAAATATATCGTTAATACTGTTTGGAAACACGACAACACCATAAAGTGGGAAAAAATGCAGGAAGCAATGGATCAATTAAATAAACAAGGATCTCCTGCTGAGGAAGTATTTTGGTTTGCAATTGATGAAAATGCTCACGGAGCAGTAAGTGTTTTTCCTTCTGAAGAAAGTTATAGAGAATATAAGGAAAAATTAAATGAAATGAGAAAAGATTCATCATCAGAGATGAATATTTCCATGACATTTGAAGCACGTGGATTGGTTCGTGTTACCAAGACTGGAGCTTAAACCTTTGACCTCTTAATGCGATATAAAAAAAAATTTTTTCTATAAGTTAAGGCTCAATGAAAATGTAACAGAGTAGTCGTATGAAGAAAGACAACAAATGCACAGGTTACCAGTGAAGACCAGAATACTTTTGAACATCCCTTAAGTTTTATAATCGTAGCTTTGAATATAGAGATTGGGGCCAGCCACTAAAAGTTTAGTGCTGACCCTTTAAAAATTAATACCAACCGACTATCCAAGCACTCTCTAAATGACCTAAATCAGCTGCCTTACTAACAATTTTCTGAAATTCGTCTGACATTCCTATGCTATCAAAAGATTGACCTACTTCCTTAAAAGTCTTAGATCCATAACCAACCATTACCCTGCTCATATTTTCTCCAGTGACTGGTACCCATGCTGTGACATTAACATTCATCTTTTCTCCCATCTTCGCCACCTGAGGGATCATTTCTAAGGCTTCTGATAATTTATTTCGCTTCATATTGTAAAGCCGGAAAAGCGTAAATTTATAAGAGTCATCTAGCTCACCGTAAACTTTTCTCAACATGTTCATGGGAAGAATTATGTCAGATGCTGGATTCGTTTGAATTCGCCTTATTATTTTTTTAAACCCTGGGTCTTCCCAACCACTTTCAATTTTAGCGGTGGCATCAGAAAAATTCTCATACATTGAAACCCAAGATAGTGAACCCGCAGTCGCTCCAAAAAGCTCCTTATTTACAGAGCAATCATTCCCAAGAGACTTCCAATATTCACTGTTTTCAAGCATATTTTGTAAGCATAATGAGTACTTTCCTTGATGAGGCATTACTGTTGTAACGGTACAAATTGTCATATCATTTCCTTTCCTAGATTAATTGGCAATTGGACACTTTTGACATTATTCTTTACATTGTAAATGCAAAGTTCTTTTTCTGAACGTTACATGAATTTAAATGAGGAGTTCCTTCATGGTATAATACCATCTTCTAAATTCCCATTCTCAACTAACTGATTTTTATATTTAAAATCTTCTATACAAAAAGGAAAGTTTAATGGACGGAAATATTCCTCTTTTTAATAATGAATTCATTATTGCTACTTTGAACCTAGAACAAAGAATACTCAATTTTAAAAACCTCAAGCATGAGTCTAAAAACACCATAGGAGTCTGTCAGCGCTATTTTCGTTCTAGTTTGACTAGAAGGCTAATCGGGAATGAAATTTTAGCCAATACAATTGAAGGAAAATGGTCAACGCAAGCTAGGATTAGAAAGAATTTTGGACTAAGCAAAGGCCAAGTATCTTCCATCTTTAATGATTGTGTTCAAGCAGAGTGGTTTGTCGTACAAGATAAAATGAAAAGAAAATCTAAGCAACCTCACTATCAGGCAGCGAAGATACTGATTAAGTCTGTTGAAATCTATCAGAGGTACATTTGGCAGGATTTTGAAACAGAAACGCTAAAAACTTTCTTAGAACATTTTGTTTCAAATAGTAAACTTGCAACATCAGTTGTTCATAAAGAAATTTTCACACCTACAAAACTTTAGAAGGACTTTCATGTAAGAAGATCTAACCAGAAAAAGGCATTAAACTGGATTGGGATCAGCGAAGTCTGTAGATGGGGTGCTAGAGACTCAATAGATGTGTGTCATAGGGTTAAGGAGTCAGTTTAGGTGGATGAGTAAGATTTGACTAATTAAATATTAAATTATATTAAATTTACGATTATAAAATATGGAAGATTACTATGTCTGCACTTATCAATTATACTACTATTGCCTTTACAACAGAATTTGAAATGAAGGAGATGATAAAGCATCTTGATGCTACTAGTAAAGTATGGGCACCTGAAATGAAAAAACGTGGTTTAAAACGTTTTGTTTGTACTCGCATTTGGAACAAAGGTGATACATTTAAATTGGGGATTTTATTTGAATACGATACAAAAGAAGCATTTCAAAATACCATTGAGTATTTAGATGAACATTTTAATAAACTTCCTAAAACAAAAGAATTGATGACTATGGCAAAAATGGAAGGAAGCCGAGGCATTGCAGTTTTTGAAGTATAAGTATCTTCTAGTTCGTTAAACTCAATTGTGTCCATGATGACGAACGTAATAGTACTAATTATCAAGTTTCATCAAATAGACTAAGTTAAATTTCTTTCTCATTTTCTTTCACACCAATCGTCTGTTGCACAATTTATGCTTACATTTCAATTGGTTATGCGAAATGATGGTGCGGCTGAGAAGACTCGAACTTCCACGGGTTTTACCCCACAGCGACCTCAACGCTGCGCGTCTACCAGTTCCGCCACAGCCGCAATCCATTTTTAGTACCATTAGCTTATTATTTTGTATAGATAGATAAATTAAAAAATTGTAACTTAGAAAAGCTTATTAACTATAAAATAATATTGAGACTACTTTATGATTGAATGGCAGACCTTTGATAGTTTTATGAACTACGAGCAATCCATATCAAAAATGGAATCTACTGTAAAAAAAATTATTTGTGGAGAAGCACAGCAGCAAGTCTGGCTACTAGAATACAGCCCGTTATTTACTGCCGGGACATCTTCAAAAACTCATGATTTGATAAAAAAAGACCAGTTTCCAATTTACTCTGTAAAAAGAGGTGGCCAATACACCTATCACGGACCTGGTCAAAGGGTAATATATCCACTTCTAAATCTAAAACACTATAAGATGGATGTGCGCCATTATGTTTGGCTACTAGAAAAATGGATAATAGACACCGTTGCTGAATGCGGAATTCAATGCGAACGCCAAGATAAAAGGGTTGGTATTTGGACTTCAAACAATGGCAAAAAAGAGAAAATTGCAGCTATTGGCGTAAGAGTTACCAAGTGGATTTCGTCACATGGTATTTCAGTAAATATCAATCCCAACTTATCACATTATGAAGGTATTATCCCCTGTGGAATAAAGGATCAGGGGGTCACATCACTTTCAAAGCTAGGGGTAAATATATCCTTTAGTGAGTTCGACCAAGTATTGAAAAGGCAGTTTTTTAAAAATTTTTAAAAAACTGCTACATGCGTCCTTCTCGCGCATTGAAAGTTTCTTTAAAATTGTTATGTTCTAATCACATAATATTAGATACTTACAGGAATAGTTAAAATGGCAGATGCTACGTTATCTCATGACAACCATCACAAAGTTGGCTTTTTTACCAGGTGGTTTATGTCTACAAATCACAAAGATATAGGAATATTATATATTTTTACTGCCGCACTTTTTGGCTTTATAGCTGTTGCATTTACAGTTTACATGAGACTTGAGCTTATGGAGCCAGGCGTTCAGTACATGTTACTTGATGGTGAGCCGAATGGTCACCTTTGGAATGTAATGATAACCGGGCACGGGATACTAATGATGTTTTTTGTTGTGATTCCGGCACTCTTTGGGGGTTTTGGTAACTACTTTATGCCATTAATGATTGGGGCCCCAGATATGGCATTCCCAAGGATGAACAATCTTTCTTATTGGCTTTTTGTAGCCGGAGCATCCTTAGCAGTTGCGTCCCTTTTAGCTCCTGGAGGAAATGGGCAACTTGGCTCTGGCGTTGGATGGGTGCTATACGCACCACTTTCTACTTCTGAGGCTGGAATGTCGATGGATTTAGCTATTTTTGCCATCCATTTATCAGGAGCTTCCTCAATTTTAAGCGCTATTAACATGATTACGACTTTTTTAAATATGAGAGCTCCCGGAATGTCGATGATGAAGGTGCCTCTATTTCCCTGGTCAATTCTTATTACAGCTTTCTTAATTTTACTATCCTTGCCAGTGTTGGCTGGCGCAATAACCATGCTGCTCACAGATCGAAACTTTGGAACCACCTTCTTTGATGCTTCTGGTGGTGGTGATCCTGTATTGTACCAACATCTTCTTTGGTTTTTTGGGCATCCAGAAGTATATATGATTGTGGTGCCTGGTTTTGGCATTGTAAGCCATGTCATATCTACTTTCTCTAAAAAGCCAATTTTTGGTTATGTTCCAATGGTATGGGCGATGATAGCAATAGGAGCCCTCGGATTTGTTGTTTGGGCCCACCATATGTATACAGTTGGCATGTCAGTTACACAACAAGCATACTTTATGCTTGCTACGATGGTTATTGCAGTACCCACTGGAGTAAAGATTTTTTCCTGGATAGCGACAATGTGGGGAGGATCAATAGAGTTCAAAACCCCAATGCTTTGGGCTGTAGGGTTCATATTTTTATTTACAGTAGGTGGGGTTACCGGAATTGTTTTAGCACAAGCAGGTATAGATAGAGCTTATCATGATACCTATTATGTTGTTGCACATTTTCATTATGTTATGTCATTAGGAGCCGTTTTTTGTATTTTTGCCGGCATATATTATTGGATTGGAAAAATGTCTGGCAGACAATATCCTGAATGGGCTGGAAAATTACACTTTTGGGCCATGTTTATTGGTTCCAATATAACATTTTTCCCACAACATTTTTTGGGCAGACAAGGAATGCCAAGAAGGTACATAGACTACCCTGAGCAGTTTGCACTTTGGAATTATGTATCTTCAATAGGAGCATTCATATCTTTTGGATCATTTTTGTTTTTCTTTGGTATTATTTTTTATACACTAATGTGGGGCAGGAAAGTTGAAGAAGTTGCCTACTGGGGTGAACACGCAGATACCTTAGAGTGGACTTTACCAAACCCTCCTCCAGAGCATACCTTTGAAACTTTACCAACAAAAGATATGTGGGAAAAAGAACCGGAATATCACTAATCTTGGAAAGTTCTTTATATGAAAGAGTGTAGGAACAAAAATAACGATTTTTACCAAATGGAACTTTGGCCTAACAGATCTTTTGAAATCAAAAACATAAAATTTCTGTTTGGCATATTATGCATTGGATTTGCAGTGCCAATATTACCATTCTTTGGATCCAGCATGGGGACACTTTTACTGCTATTTTCTGTGGCCACACTGATAGCATTTTCTTCACTATTCATTCAAAGCTATTCTGGCGGAAATTTAAAGGAAATAGTAAGAATCGATCCAAAAGAGATTTCAGTTATACGTATCGAAGCTAACGGTAACAAAATTTCTTGGAAAGCTAATAGCTACTGGGCAAGGGTAAAGTTATACCCAGAAGGGCAAATAGTAGAAAATTATTTGACCCTTGTTGGAGGAAATAGAGAGATTGAATTAGGCTCCTTCTTAAGCCCAGAAGAAAGAACTTTAGTGAGGGTGAAAATTGAAAATATTCTCAGAAAAATTAAATCTCCTGTTTGACCTAATAATTATTTATTGAATTATTACGTTTCTTTTACTAACTTCCGTTGTAATAATCAGGGATGATTTAGATGAAATATTTTCCATTAATATATGAAAATAAAGAAGCTTGGCTTTTCAGTAAAACCAAAAAAATAACACTTATCGGCATGTCTGGGTTAGGCAAAACCTTTATATCCCACATTTTACATGTCAAGCATGGTTGGCTTCATTATTCGGTAGATTTCAGAATTGGTTCTAATTATTTACGTGAATCTATTTTTGAGACCTGTGGAAAAACAAACATTTCCTTAAATGAAAGAAGCTTTTCCATCAAGGACCTATCTTTACTATCTAAATATCTAGGAAAACCAGGAAATCCGTCTGCCAATGGCTTAGATTTTTCTGAATATATGAAAAGACAAAACGAGCATCGAGCTGCAGAAATATCTTCTATGCTGGACATTCCCGATTATATAAATACACACCTAAAAGCTCCAAAAACTAATTTCGTATGCGACACTTCTGGTTCATTATGTGAAATAGTTGACCCCCAGGACCCAAAGGATCCAATTCTATCCAGGATTGCTGAGCAGACACTAATCATATTAATTAAAGAAACAGATTCCGAAATGACCAAATTAAAGGACCGGTTCAAAAAAGAACCTAAACCTATGTATTATAAGGAAGATTTTTTAAAGAAGACATGGAGAGATTTTTGTATCCAAAAAAATATTAGTGGTAACCAAGTTGACCCTGATGAATTTTCCTTATATGGCTTTGAAAAACTCATTTCTCACAGACGACCAATCTATGATTTGATAGCTAAAAACTGGGGTATAGAAATTCCTTTTACTGAAATAAGTAAAATTAAATCTGCTTCCGATCTAAATAAACTAATTTATCAATTCTTACCTGAAACGAAAGACTGAATCTATCATGCCAATAAAGATACCAGAAAGCCTACCTGCCAAAAAGACACTAATGAATGAAGGCGTAATGGTAATGTCCGATTTGGATGCTGATCGGCAGGATATTCGACCATTAAAGATAGGCCTATTAAATCTTATGCCACAAAAAATTCAAACTGAAACCCAATTTGCAAGGCTTATTGGAGCAACTCCCCTCCAAATTGAATTTAGCTTAATTAATGTCAGTACTTATAAGGGTAGAAATACTTCTGAGCAGCATATGGATTCCTTTTACAGGCCATTCACCTCACTAAAAGAGGAAAAGTTTGATGGGCTGATAATAACAGGAGCGCCAATAGAGCATCTTGATTTTAATGAAGTGAAATACTGGAATGAATTAATTGAAATTTTTGAATGGACAAAAACAAATGTTTTCTCCACTCTAGCGGTCTGTTGGGGAGCAATGGCTATGCTGAAATATTTTCACGGCATTGAAAAATACAAGTTGCCTGAAAAGGCTTTTGGGTGTTTTCGTCACAACAACTTGAGACCTAGCTCTCCATACCTTAGAGGTTTTTCTGATGACTTCATAATACCCGTCAGCCGATGGACAGAAATAAGGAGTGAAGATATTTCAACTAACGACAATCTTGATCTACTAATTACTTCACAAGAGGTAGGTCCATGCCTAGTTTCAGAAAAAAGGACTAAGAACCTGTATATTTTTAATCACCTTGAATATGACAGCCTTACGCTAAAAAACGAGTATGACCGAGATGTATCTGAAAATATATCAACTAGTATACCAAAAAATTATTTTCCAGATGATGATGCGAATAAAACACCAGAGAATCGGTGGAGAAGTCATGCCCACCTACTATATGGAAATTGGATAAACGAGATATACCAAGACACCCCTTATGACATTTCAAATATTGGGAAACTATAAAGGAAAAATCATATGAAAGACTATGATTTTGTCCAAAAAATTGCCACTGATCCAAGTGGTACATTAAGTTATGTCGAATCCAATAGGAACTCTATGAAGCCCAAAACAATTTTACTTATTCATGGGATCAGTGCGAACTGGCGAGACTGGAAAACTTCTATGTTAGATGAAATATCAATGCTAGGTTATAGAACTATAGCAATTGATAGACCTGGAATGGGTGAATCTAATCGAAGATCTGAGGTAATTTCATTAGAGGATCAAGCATCTCTAATAATGAGAATTATCAGATTACTTGACTCTAAGCCTCTACTGATAATGGGACACAGCTATGGAGGATCTCTTGCTCTGAAGATGGCATTAAATTATCAAAATGATATAAGTGGTCTGATTTTATTAGCAGCGCCAACACATCCTTGGATTGGGGGATTAGGCCTACTTTATGACATTCTAGGATTTCCACTATTCACAAAAATTGGAACAAAATTTATTTCATTATATAAGCCCGAAAGACTAATAAGTTCTACCCTAATTGATATTTTTTGCCCTCAGAAAATTCCTACTAATTATCGAGAAGAACTGAATATAGGATTAACATTACGGCAAAAATCTTTGGAATGGATAATTAAAGATGCAAAAATGCTGAAAGCATCTTTAGCTAAAATGTCTGAAAATTATAAACACCTAAATATTCCAATTGAAATATTTCATGGAACTAGTGATAAAATCGTACCCTTTGAACTTCATGCTAAAAATTTTCATGAAAAGGTTTTTTCATCTAAACTTACAAAACTGAAAGGCATTGGACATATGCCTCATCATTTTAGAAGGAATATCATCTTGCAATCAATAGTTTCACTCCTAGTTAAAAGGTAAATTTCAAATATTTTTAGTATTGAATTTAAATTGCCCAGTCGATAAAGTTCACATATATGAGATTCCTAGATGAGTCAGTAAATTGATGAAACACAGTCTTCCAATAAGTCCACAGTTTTATTTAACTGGAAGGCAACCATGCCCATATATAGAAGGTGTTTTTGAAAAAAAACTATTTACCACTCTTGACGGACAACAGGCACAATCACTGAACGATTCACTTTCTAAACAAGGATTTCGCAGATCTCAAAGCATTATCTACCGCCCTAACTGCCAAAACTGCACTCAATGTCGATCTGTTAGAATTTTGGTGGAAAATTATTCTTTTTCAAAATCCGAAAAGAGAATATTAAGGAAAAATAGAAATATAAAGAGATACCAGTGCGCACCATTGGCAACAGAGGATCAATATGAACTGTTTTCAAAATATTTGAATCAAAGGCATAGTGGCGGAGGCATGTCAGAGATGGATTCCTTTGAGTTTTCCTCAATGATTGAAGAGAGTAATGTGCATACAAAGCTTTATGAATACTACGATAAAAATGATAAGCTTATAGCTGTTGCCATCACTGATATAATTTCAGATGGGCTGTCTATGGTCTATTCATTCTTTGATGTTGGTTTTCCAAAGAAAAGCCTTGGAAAATTTATGATCCTTGACCACATTGAAATTGCTAAGGAAATCGGTTTAAAGCACTTATACTTAGGGTACCTAATTGAAGACAGTCCAAAAATGAGGTACAAGGCCCAATTCTCCCCATTAGAATATTTTGCGAATGGCAAATGGCAAATCTATGGCGAAACCTCCAAAAATGAAACCGAAAACTTAAGTGAGCTTGTTACTCAACTTAATCCGATCTTACTACCTGAATCATAAAAAGACCTCGACTAGATATTTAACTGAATCAATACTAAGTTAAAAACTAAGAGAAATGTCTTGGTGCCCTGACTTGCAACGAGATATTCTGGGTACTAAGAACCGAGGCAATCTTTCTTGACCCCTTAAGCCGATATGAGAGGCAGTATCATTTTGGAATTCAATCAGCGCAGGTATGATTTTCGGCATGGCATCTTTCCGCCATAAAATCTCATTTTCAAGTAGTACTGATGCCTGACCTAATAAATCTGAAGCCTCATCAAAATTTTCTTTTTTAAATTGTTTGCGGGCTTTACTCAACAGCGATTTAATGCCATTTGCACCCGCTACCGTGCTTAATTTCTTGGAGGTAGCTTTAATTAACTCTTGCTTGGCCTCGTTGTCCAAATTATCAATTTTTGATAAGAGCTCATCAAAATCACCTTTAAATCTTTCAAACTCGCCTCCAGAAGAAATCAACTTGATTGATTCTGAAATTCCTTCATACGAATCATCCATAGCTCGACGGAACTTTCTTTGTGCCTTGATCAAATTCTTTAATTTTTCTTGATAGGCTTTGGAAACTGTCTCCCATTCAGACGGGATTGAACTTATTAATTCAACCATTTGGGTTTCAGAAACCAATACTTCCTCCTCAATGTGATCCAAAGTAGCTTGATCATCTGCAACCTGTTTTTCTCTCTTTAACCTTTTTATCTTTTTTTCAATTTTTCTTACTTCTCGTTGAACTATTCTTACTTCCCCATGTTTAACTGAGTATTCGATTGTTGCGTCATCCACAGTCTTTTGTGCAACATTAACATCATAAAAACTTGGTAAAACTAAAAATGCATTTTCTTGAGCTTCAAGAATTTTGGATCCTATCTTATCTGGCATAATTGAGTAATCAATCTCAGAGAGCCTTTGAATAGAAAGGTTTATATTATCACTTTCAGCAACAAGTACTTCTGCCAAATAGTTCTCTACACAATACTGTAATCTTGGGTTCATAGGCGGAGGCGCATTGAAAGATGACAAATAAAAGCGGTTTGGAAGATAATTTACCAAAGGTGGGAAAGATCCTACTATAACTAAAGCTATGAGTTGTAATATAATAAAAGGTACCACCCCTTTATAAATATCAATCGTTTTGATTGCTTTCGAAGCCACGCCCCTTAAATAGAACAATGCAAATCCAAAGGGTGGTGTGAGAAAGCTAGTTTGAATATTTACTCCAATCATTACTCCTAACCAAACTGCAGTGATATTTGCGCTAGGGTCAGCCAATAAGATTGGAGCTACGATTGGAACAACAACCACTGCTATTTCAATAAAATCAAGAAAGAAGCCCAAAACAAAAATCACAGCCATGACAACTATGAACTGCGACCAAAATCCTCCAGGTAGGCTCTGCAAAAAATCCTTCACGTATTCTTCACCACCAAATCCACGGAAAGCAGCTGTAAGCATCGCTGCACCCAGCAAAATGATAAATACCATAGAAGTAGTTTTACATGTTTCAATCATTACTTCTCTCAAAGTATTATCTGACACAAAGGTTCTCCAGGTTGACCATCCAATAGCGATTACTAATAGAGCAGTTGCACACAACGCAAAAAGGACAGGTAGATAGTTTTGTGTTACTGCCAAATTCTTAACATTCAAGTCATAAAAATTAATAAGTGCTAGAATTGCCAGAATTGACCCTAGCGCAAGAGCCGCCGGATAAAGGGCGCCTTTCTTCTCCTCATATAATTTGTAACCTGCCATTATTGTTGCACCTACCGCTCCTATTGCGCCAGCCTGATTCACTGTTGCTACACCCGTAATTATTGAGCCTAAAACCAGAAAAATAAGTACCAAAGGTGGAACTAATGAAAATAACACCTTAGAAAAAAATTCCCTAGTAAAACCCAAAGGATTTGGTACAGCTGGAGCCATAGCGGGTCTAATGAAAGCGGTAATCAGAATATAAGTGAAATAAACCAAGACCAGCACTATGCCAGGTAAAAAGGCCCCTAAAAACATATCTCCCGCGGAGGTTGAAGTTACATCTAATGCAGAGGGCATCGTAAATTCACCTGTTGCTGCCTTGTATTGAGCCTGCCGCATGGCAGAAGCTTGATCAGACGCTGATCCAAGTTGATCTGCGAGAATAATTAAAACAATTGAAGGTGGAATAATTTGACCCAAAGTTCCAGAAGCACATATCGTACCGGAGGCAAGAGAAGGAGAGTACTTATTACGCATCATTGAAGGTAACGAAATTAACCCCATTGCCACGACAGTCGCACCTACAATTCCAGTTGTTGCCGCAAGTAGAGCTCCCACAAAAACTACAGAAATTCCTAATCCGCCAGGCACTGGCCCAAAAAGTCCAGCCATGGTCATTAGTAAATCTTCTGCTATACGAGATCGTTGCAGCATAATCCCCATAAATATGAAAAGTGGAATCGCAATAAGGGTATCACGCTCAAAATCGTAATAGATTGCTCTGAAATTCATGACGCCAGCAGAGAGCCATTCAACTGGCCCATCCTGAGCAAAAAATGCTTTTACGTCACCGAAAAAAAGTAACCCAGTGACGGCAGCCAAGCCAATAGTTAATATTGCAGATCCAGGAAGAGCAAAGGCAACTGGGAATCCAAAGGCCAGTGTCCCCATCATGACAATAAATAAAAGAATTAAAAAATATAACTCCATCTTATTTAACTTGCTCCACTTCTATATTTTCAGTAGCCTCGTCTCGTTGTTCGAGGCTATTCATGTACCTAATAATATAGTTTGAAAACTGAAAAAGCATTGAAAGTGCAAATATTATTAAAAAGCCAGACATCAAATACTTTACATACATGCCAAATCCTTGCTGAGTAACTTCAAAATTCAGTAGAGCCAAATTAAAGGGCGATGACTGATTCCATAACCCTCTTATTAATACAACCCAACACAGTGGAATTCCCAGAATTAAGGAACCAAAGATATTTACATAGGATTTACTTTTTTCGCTAAAATTTGCATATATAACATCAACTCGAACATGGCCTTCATGGACAAGAGTGTAGGCACTAGAAAATAAAAATAATCCCGCATACCAAAATCTTACGAGATCCCCCATAAAAGCTTGCTCATAAGAAAAAATAAACCTGGTTATTACAATTAGCAATTCACCAAATACAATAAGTAGAGCCAACCATATGAAATCAATTCCGCGCCTGTAAGCTGCTATTATTGTTCCAATTAGCAACAGAGGTAAATGGACAAATGTGCCTCTGAAAGCTGGCTTTCCAAGAGATAGTGCTAGATCTTCACCAACAATATTTGGCAAAAGTCCTTCAATTCTGACGAAAGAAATGAAGGAGTCAACTATTCCAATAAACATAACTGACCAAAATGCAGCCGCTACAATTATCTCCGAACAAGCATTTAATAAATTTTCGTCTCTCTGCCCAGATCTATTTAAAATAATTATAATTGGAACTAATATAGCTCCGATATAAGAGCACACCTGTAGTAGGCCAAAGGCATAGTCCCTAGATGAATATTGACTTTGAACAGGCTCAAAAAGATTTGCTCCCAATAATGCTAAAGTTCCAGAAACTCCAGGTAAATCAAAAATAAAAGTTAAAAAATTATTACATACAAATGCTGCACCCAAAAATGCACTTGCTAGCGCAATATAGTGCAAAATATTCATATAGGGTAGAGCCTTCATTGGATAACCTTAGGTCTTATTTAAGTTGCAGAGCAAAGATTTTAGCCCTGCAACTTAATTTTTCTATGTAATTTTAGAGATTAGATGCCACGAATTCTGTTACGCTGGTTTAGATATTCTCCAGTGGTTGTTCCTAGCCAGCCACCAATATCCTTCATGCCTGCTTCGAAGCTTTCGTGAATTCTATTAGCTAGATCAGAATGGGCCCTTGCTTCCTCAAAAACCTCGTCTGCAGCTTCTGCCATCGCATCCCAAACATCATCATTGAAAGAGCGGACCTTAACACCATGGTCGTTGGTAAGTCTATTAAACGCAGCACCAGATTTACCGTTATATTCACTCATCATCATTTCATTTTCAGCTGTCGCTGCTGCCTCTATACATGCCTTGTCACTATCTGAAAGATCTGACCACCATTTGGCGTTAAAACCTGCAGCAATCATTGAACCTGGCTCATGCATTCCTGCTGTATAGTAGAACTTAGCAGCTTCATAAAATTTCATGATTTCATCGTTCCAAGCACCAACCCACTCTGTAGCATCTATGGCTCCAGAAACTAAGTTTTCGTAGATCTGCCCGCCAGGCACAGTCACTGGCGAACCACCAAGCTTTCCGATAACATCTCCACCTAAACCTGGAATACGCATTTTCAAACCATTAAAGTCATCTGGAGAATTGATTTCTTTGTTAAACCAACCGCCAGCCTGTGTTCCAGTATTTCCACACATTATAGACTTTAAGCCAAATTCACCTGCTAATTCATCCCATAACTCTTGACCTCCACCATAGCGGATCCAAGCATTAATTTCGTCATAAGTCATACCGAAAGGAACAGCGGTAAAATAAGCCCAGCCAGGATGTCTTCCTTTCCAGTAATAATCTGCAGCATGATATCCTTGTGCATTACCAGAAGCAACTTCGTCAAAACTGTCGAAAGCACCCACTCTCTCATTAGCTGCATAATAGCTTACTTGAATACGGCCATCTGATAAATCTTGAATTTTCTGAGCATATCTTTGCGCCCCAGTTCCAAGACCTGGGAAATCCCTTCCCCAAGTGGCTACAATAGCCATCTCTATTCGCTCCTGAGCCACTGCCGGAGCAGCCAGAGTAGTTGCTGCCGCTGCACCAACACCTCCTAGGCCAGCTTTTGTAATAAAATCACGACGTTTCATTTAATTCTCCCTTAATTTTTGTGTTTTGCCCTAAAAAAGGCAGACCCATAAGGTATAAAATAAATACTAAATAGGCAAGCAGAATAATAGATAGATTTATTCTAAAAATAAATTTTAGAGATAACCTTAAATAAAAATAATAATTAGAATAAATATCTACATATTTGTCTATTTTGTTGACGATCATCTAGTATTCATTTTATATCATGTTTATAATTTGCAACCTATAATAAAAGGGGTAAAAATTTGCCGAATTTTACTGGAGCTGAGATCGTAATAAAATCTCTCTTGTCACAAGGTGTCGATACTGTTTTTGGCTATCCTGGCGGAGCTGTCCTCCCAATTTACGATGAAATATTTAAAGAAAAACAAATTAAACATATTTTAGTCCGACATGAACAAGCCGCCGTTCATGCTGCTGAGGGGTATGCCAGATCAACAGGAAAGACAGGTGTGGTTCTTGTCACATCAGGACCGGGTGCTACAAACGCAGTTACAGGCATGACTGACGCATTAATGGACAGTATTCCTTTAGTTGTTTTAACAGGTCAGGTTCCAACATTCATGATTGGCAATGATGCATTTCAGGAAGCTGATACAGTTGGAATTACTCGTCCTTGCACCAAACATAATTGGCTAGTAAGAGACACCAATAAACTTGCCGAAACAATTCATAAAGCCTTTCATGTGGCTGCTAACGGTAGACCAGGACCGGTTTTAGTAGATATCCCTAAAGACGTTCAATTTGCTGATGGCATTTTCAAAGAACCTAAGGAAATAAAGAATACTTATCACGTAAGAAGGGTCAGACCGGATAATGCCTCTATTGAAGAAGTTTCCCAGGCTATAAGAAATGCAAAGAAACCAATGATATATTCTGGTGGGGGAGTAATTAACTCTGGGAAAAAGGCTTCCAATTTACTTAGAATGCTTGTATCCAAAACAAACTTTCCTATTACCTCAACCTTAATGGGTTTGGGCTCTTATCCAGCTTCAGGAGAAAATTGGCTGGGCATGCTTGGTATGCACGGTACATATGAAGCAAACATGGCCATGCACGATTGCGATGTTTTAATTTGTATTGGAGCTCGTTTTGATGACAGGATAACCGGCCGCACAGATGCCTTCAGTCCAAATTCATACAAAATACATATAGATATTGATCCTTCCTCTATAAATAAGAATATACAAGTAGATGTTCCATTAGTTTCAGATATAGAGATAGCTTTAAAAGAAATTATTAACACTTGGGAAAAGGGTGGCAGTGAGACCCAAAGGACCAGCATAAAGAAATGGTGGAGTAAAATTAGTGAGTGGAAAAATGTAAAATGCTTGGCATACAAACAAGCTGGAGAATTTATTAAACCCCAGTATGCTATTGATAGACTTGAGAAAATTACTTCAAAAATGGATAGATATATAACGACGGAAGTGGGCCAACACCAAATGTGGGCGGCACAATACATGAAATTTGAAGAGCCAAATAGATGGATGACATCTGGAGGTCTAGGAACTATGGGCTATGGCTTCCCATCATCCATTGGGGTACAGATTGCTTATCCAAAATCACTTGTAATAAATGTTGCTGGAGAAGCTAGTTGGCTGATGAACATGCAAGAGCTTGGAACTGCAGTTCAATATGGGCTACCGGTAAAGCAGTTTATATTGAATAATGAGCGACTGGGAATGGTCAGACAGTGGCAAGAATTGTTACATGGAGAGAGATATTCACATAGTTGGTCTGAATCACTCCCAGATTTTGAAAAACTGGCTGATGCCTACGGCATTAAAGGTATTACCTGTAGCAACCCGAAATACCTAGATGATAGTATAGAAGAAATGGTTAACCATCCTGGTCCCGTAATTTTTAACTGTGTTGTTGAAAAGCATGAAAATTGCTTCCCGATGATCCCATCTGGCAAAGCACATAACGAAATGATTCTTGGTGAAATAGGAGAAAAAGATTCAGTGGATTCTGCCGGTGCAGTTTTAGTTTAGTATTTATTTTAATCATAGAAGAAAAAATGACAGATCTTGATATAAAAAAGGGCTCGAATAATAAAAGTGCATATAATTTAAGAGACCCTTTAAGTGAATTAACTGAATCACACACACTTGCTGTTATGGTTGACAATGAATCTGGAGTCTTAGCTAGAGTAATAGGGTTATTTTCTGGCAGAGGCTACAACATAGACAGCTTAACAGTTGCTGAAGTTGACCATTCTGGAAAATTATCACGAATTACTATTGTTACTAATGGGACGCCAGCTGTTATAGAACAAATAAAGGCCCAACTTGAACGAATGGTACCAGTCCACGCCGTGCATGATCTAACAGTGGAAGGAAGAACTATTGAAAGGGAGCTAGCCTTAATTAAGGTAGCAGGTAGCGGAGAAAAGCGAGTTGAAGCTTTGCGCTTAGCAGATGTATTTAGGGCCAATGTTGTCGATTCAACATTAAAAAGTTTTACTTTTGAAATTAAAGGAACTCCAGAAAAAATAGATGCCTTCTGTGATCTTATGAGGCCATTGGGCTTAAAAGAACTAGCTAGAACCGGGGTAGCTGCGCTTTCCAGAGGTAAATAACAGTCTTTTAACTACAACCAGATGTTCCTCCACATGTATTGCATTTCATACAAGTTCCATTTCTAACCAAAGTAAAATTACCACATTCTCCACAAGGATCTCCTTCATAACCTTGTATTTTTGCCCTTTGTCTTGCATCGCTTTTTAAAACTTCCGTTGTTTCCATATTATTTGTAGCCACAGTTTCAGAAGATTGCAATTCATGGTCATGTTCCTGGCCTATCTCTGTTCTCATAGCTATTAGGTCGTCGGGCAGTCTATTTCTCAAATATCCTGAAGAAGATATCTTTCTTATCATATCCATTGAATCTTTTTGCTCATCTTCATTTTCGTTCTTTGAATACAGCTTACCTTCATTTTCCCCCTGCCCAACATCATCAAAACTTTTTCCTTCAGGAATTACATGTGCTAAATCAGTTCTGTCTAAATACGATACAGCAAGCTCCCTAAATATATAATCTAAAATGGAGGTAGCATTCTTAATAGAATCGTTACCTTGAACCATGCCAGCAGGCTCAAATCTTGTAAAAGTAAATGCTTCAACAAACTCTTCTAAGGGAACACCATATTGTAAACCTACTGATATCGCTATTGCGAAGTTATTCATCATAGCCCTAAATGCTGCTCCCTCCTTATGCATGTCTATGAAAATTTCTCCTAATGACCCATCTTTATATTCACCAGTTCTTAGATATACCTTATGGCCTCCAACTATAGCTTTTTGTGTATAGCCTTTACGTCTTTCAGGTAATTTCTCACGCAATCTTTCAACCTCTGCTGCCACTATATTTTCAATTACTTTCTCAGCTACTGAAGCTTGCTGTACGGTAGTTTTTTCATTAGTTGGTGTATCCATATCCTCATCTTCATCGATTAATGCTGACGATAAGGGCTGAGACAACTTAGATCCGTCTCTATAAAGAGCATTTGCCTTAACGCCCAGAGAATGACTTAATTCGTAAGCAGCTTTACAATCTTCAATTGAAGCGTCTTTAGGCATATTTATAGTTTTTGATATAGCTCCAGATATAAAGCTTTGCGCAGCAGCCATCATTAATATATGGCTATTCACCGATAAAAATCTTTTACCTATTTTTCCACACGGGTTCGCACAATCAAATACACTATAATGATTTTTCTTTAACTCAGGAGCTCCTTCTAATGTCATTGTACCGCATATAAAATTATTTGCTTGATCTACTTCATCCTTTGAAAAACCTAAATGTTTTAGTAAGTCAAAGCTTGGATCCATTAATTTATCTTCAGGAACACCCAGTGTACCTGTGCAGAATTCCGTGCCCAAGGTCCATTGATTAAAGACAAACCTTATATCGAATGCCGAAGTAAGTGCCGATTCCACCTTATCTAATTCAGCTTTTCCAAATCCGTGACCTATTAAAGATTTTGCATTTATATGAGGTGAGTTATGCATGCTCCCATGCCCTACCGCATAACTTATTATTTTTTCTATCTGATCTTCTTTATATCCCAAATTTAGCAATGCACTTGGTACTGAACGGTTAATTATTTTGAAATATCCACCGCCTGCCAATTTTTTAAATTTAACTAACGCAAAATCTGGCTCAATACCTGTAGTATCACAATCCATAACCAAACCTATAGTGCCAGTAGGAGCAATCACAGTTACTTGGGCATTTCTATACCCATACTTCTCTCCCAATTCTAGTGCTTCATTCCAAAGTTCATGAGCCTTGTTTATAAGCTTACCATCGGGACAATTATCGTGATCTAACCTTACAGGTACCGTTTTCAGGCCTTCATACCCATTTGTCTCACCAAAAGCTGCTCTACGATGATTACGCATTATCCTGAGCATATGCTCACTATTCTTCAAGTAACCTAGAAATGGTCCTTGTTCCTTCGCCAGTTGGGCTGAAGTTGCATATGAGGCTCCAGTCATAATTGCTGTAATAGCTCCACAGAGAGCTCTGCCTTCAGTGCTATCATACCCATAACCCATATTCATCAAAAGTCCGCCAATATTGGCATAACCCAGCCCTAAAGTTCTAAATTTATAAGAAAGTTCAGCGATTTCTTTACTGGGAAATTGCGCCATTAAAACAGATATCTCTAGGGTTAAAGTCCAGAGCCTGGTGGCATGCTCAAAAGAACTGACATTAAATGTCCCACTTTCCAAAAATGTTAATAAATTCATAGACGCTAGATTGCAGGCTGTATCATCCAGAAACATATATTCTGAACACGGGTTTGAAGCTTTAATTTGCCCATCTTCAGGGCAAGTATGCCAGTCATTAATAGTATCATGAAATTGTATACCAGGATCTGCACAGGCCCAAGCAGCATGACCTATTTGATCCCAAAGATCTGCTGCCTTAATCACTTTATCTACTTTTCCATCTGTTCGACGTAACAACTCCCAATCTGAATTATTCTTTACCGCCTGTAAAAACGCGTCAGTAACTCTCACTGAATTATTAGAATTTTGGCCTGACACCGTCATATATGCTTCTGAATCCCAATCGGTATCATAAGTCGGAAATTCTATCGAAGAATACCCCTGTCGAGCATACTGTAGAATTCTGTTTATGTAAGTTTCTGGTATTAATGCTTTTTTTGCTGATTTTATTGCTGTTTTGAGACTTTCATTAACCTTTAAATCATATGCATCACTCTCTGATCCATCCCATGATTTAATTGCCAAAAATATTTGGTTAAGTTTTTGTTCATGAACCTTAGATCCTGCTACTAGTGAGGCTACTTTTTGTTCTTCAACTACTTTCCAGTTCACAAAATCTTCTACATCTGGGTGATCTACATCGCAAATTACCATCTTTGCTGCTCTTCGTGTGGTTCCTCCTGATTTTATGGCACCCGCTGCTCTATCTCCTATTTTAAGAAAAGACATCAATCCTGATGAATTTCCTCCACCAGATAAATTCTCTCCTCCCCCTCTTAAATTTGAAAAATTTGTTCCTGTTCCAGAGCCGTATTTGAATAATCTTGCCTCCCTAACCCAAAGGTCCATTATTCCACCTTCATTAACTAAATCATCACTTATTGACTGAATAAAACACGCATGAGGTTGAGGATGTTCATAAGCTGTATTTGAGCTAACTAACTTTCCTGTTTTATAATCCACGTAATAATGACCTTGGCTAGGGCCATCAATTCCATAAGCCCAATGAAGCCCCGTATTAAACCATTGTGGTGAATTTGGTGCCGCCATTTGCGTAGCTAGCATAAATCTCATCTCTTCATAGTACGCTCTTGCATCATCCTCTGTAGAAAAGTACCCACCTTTCCACCCCCAGTACGACCACGTTCCAGCCAAACGATCAAATACCTGCTTAGATGACGTTTCTCCTGTATAGCGCCGGTCCTTTGGCATTTTTAAAAGCAACTTTTCATCTGCCACTGACCTCCATAGAAACTCAGGGACTTCTTTTTCAGCTACTTTTTTCAGCCTTGCCGGCACTCCTGCTTTACGAAAATACTTTTGGGCCAAAACATCAGACGCGACTTGGCTCCATGATTTAGGAACCTCAAAGTCTTTTAATGAGAATACAGTCGACCCATCCGGATTCCTAATCTCAGATGAAGTTTTTATGAACTTTATCCTATCATAAGCATCTTTTTTATTTGATGTATATCTTCGAACAATTTTCATTTTGTACCTCTTCTCATTACCAATCTAAGTTCTTCCCTCTTAGAAAATCAATATACTTCAAGAACTGCTTTTTATTGCAGAACGTTTTTATAATTTGTAATCTCTAATTTCTAGAACACTGCTTTTTTTGCCACCCCCGCTTATACGACTGATAAATACTACATCTTGTATCAACGACGAGTAGGAATACTATTTGAAGCATAAATAGGGTAAAGGTCAATCAAAATATTTATATTTTTTTTACTTTTTTTAATTGACCTTTATCATTTTTATTGAAACACCGATTCTATTTTTGATTCAATGAATGAAATATTATTAGTAACAGTTTGAAATAGATAACTTTTGTTATTTTTTTAGTGTACTCTAAATTTTTATTACTTAAATTGATCATTTTTGAAATTTAATAAAAATTAAGGAAGCGAGTCCTTGAAAGACAAAATTGACTATGCAGGAGCAATTTCCTTGATTGGATTTTCTGGGCTTCTTGGAATCAATCAAGCCTTGATTAAAATAACAAATGAAGGCATTGACCCTATTTTTTCGGCTGGTATTAGATCCTTAATCGCTATGCTATTTCTTTTGGTCTGGATGATCTTATCTAGAAAGCCGATCGAACTTAAAGCTGGTACTATTTTACTGGGAATACTTACTGGTTTGATTTTTGCTCTAGAGTTTTTCTTACTATATATTGCGCTAGATCTCACAACAGTAGTTCGTAGCTCTATAATATTCTATTCAATGCCCGTATGGCTATCTGTTATTTCACATTTTTGGTTTAGAAACGATAAATTAACCAAAATTAAATCACTAGGCTTGATACTCTCGGTCACGGGTGTAACATGGGCAATCTTATCTAATTCTTATTCTACGGGCTACGTACATATAATAGGTGATCTTTTAGCACTTGCTGCTTCAATCTTATGGGCTTTGATAGCAATAATTAGCAAAGGCACTAAATTTAACACCCTAAGTGCTGAAATGCAGCTACTATGGATGCTAGCTATCTCTTTTCCTGTTCTGACTCTATTGTCTTTAAGTTCCGACAGTTTGCTTAGAGACTTCAAAGATTATCATGCTATGATACTTCTTTTTCAAGCTTCAATAGTTGTGGCAGGAGGTTTTGTGTTTTGGTTTTGGCTACTCTCAATCTATCCTGCGTCTGGAGTTGCAAGCTTTGCATTCCTAGCTCCAATTTTTGGAATTTTTTTCGGATTTATCATTTTAAAGGAGACAATTAATAAGAGTTTCTTGGTTTCAGCTCTTTTAGTTATAGTAGGAATTTTTCTGGTAAATTATAACAGAAAGCGAACTTAATCTATAACAAACAATTCTCGGCTCAAGCCGGAAAGTATACGTGGACCGTTTTTTGAAAGATAAACAACTTCTTCCAACCTTACTCCAAAATCTCCAGGCATGTAAATTCCCGGCTCTATCGTAAATACCATCCCTTCCGCCAATATGACTTCTGAAGAGCTTGTAATATATGGAGGCTCATGAATTTCCAACCCTAAGCCATGACCTGTGCGGTGAACAAAATATTCACCAAAACCAGCTATTTCAATCACTTTTCTTGCTGCATTATCAATTTCTGAAGCTGCTTTTCCAATAGCTGCCTTATCAAGTGCTGCCTGCAAAGCTTCCTCTACTACATTATGTATGAATAAATATCTATCTGATGGTTCCCCAATATGGATCATTCGAGTCATATCACTGAAATATTCTCCAAAAACACCACCGATATCTATAATTACTGGCTTACCTTTTTCTAGAATATCCTGACAGCTATGGTGGTGAGGAAACGCAGCATTATTTCCTGATGCAACAAGCGAAAAAGCAGGCCTTGCGCCTTGCTCATGAAAAGCTTGATTTATAATTGCACTCACCTCCAATTCAGAAATCTTAGGAGAAATTTTTTCTAATGCAGCCTTCATTGAATTATCGGCTACCAATGCACTTTTCTTTAGCTTCTGATATTCACACTCAGTCTTCAACATCCTCAAATACCCTACCGTTGATTTAGAAAAAGTAATAAGTGTTTTGGGAAGTGTGTCTTGTATCAAATATAAGAAGTCTGCTCGCATTGTCTCATCAACTGCAATTTTAGAGCCCTCTGGCAGTGACATCTCAGAGACTAATTTCGTAAAGGCAGCGTTAGGGCCTTCTTCATCCTGCCAGGTATAGAATGAATAGTTTAGCTTTGACCTAAACTGTTCTAAATTTAATGACGGCACTAAAAAAGATAAATCATTAAGGGACAAGCACGAAAAACATGGTCTTTCATCAGGAAGAGGATAAAAATCGAATAACCAAGCCATATGAGAACCGGGAGAAAGAACCAACATAGAAATTCCTTCCTTTACCATCCTTTCTCTAATTAATTTAATTTTTTGATCTAACACTATAAACAAATCCAAATTTAAACCGTTTAAGAGGTAACAATTTT
Source organism: uncultured Alphaproteobacteria bacterium (assembly GCA_902533625.1). Lineage (GTDB taxonomy): Bacteria > Pseudomonadota > Alphaproteobacteria > Rhodobacterales > Rhodobacteraceae > CACKLF01. The sequence continues at coordinate 60,436 of CACAMI010000008.1, forward strand.
TGTTTCATATTTTAACCTCCCTGAAAACTTAGCCGAGTTACTTTAACTCGGCTTTTATTTTGTATAGAGTTACGTAAGAGGTGCTGTTTGAAAAAAAATAAAGTAATAATCCTAAAAGATCTACCAAAATTTGCGCTTAATTCAGCATGCTTCACCACCGCAGATAGACCTGTTAAGGAACCTATGCTGGGGGAAGTGTTAATTAAGGTAAAACTTATCTCTATTGACGCTGCAAATAGGGCTTGGTTAAATGGGCAAACATATAGACCCGCTGTCTCCGTTGGTGATATCATGCCGGCGTATGGCATTGGCGAAGTAGTTAAATCAAGAAGTAAGAATTTAAACAAAGGGGATCTGGTTTCTGGCGAACTAGAATGGAGTGAATATACAACGAAGCCTGCGAGTTTTTTAAAAAAAGCTGATGGTAATTATAATTTAACTGACCTTTTAACTTATAAGGGAATTGCAGGGTTAACGGCTTACCATGGCCTATTAAACATAGCCAAAATTGAACCAAAAGAAACTGTTCTTGTTTCCACCGCTGCAGGGTCGGTAGGAATATTTGCATGCCAAATTGCAAGAATATTAGGATGCAAAGTAATAGGCCTATCAAGTTCAGACGAAAAATGTGATTGGGTAGAAAAAAATTTGGGAATTAACAAATGTATAAACTATAAAGGCGAAAATTTTTCAAAAACTCTAAAAGAAATATGCCCTGAAGGAATTGATGTTTATTTTGATAACGTTGGAGGGAATTTATTAGAGCAAACGTTATACCGGATGAGATTAAAAGGGAGGGTAGTTTGCTGTGGTGTAATCAGTCAATACGATCAGGATACAACTACCTCTCCAAAGAATATACCAGGTGTGATCGTAACGAAGAGACTTAAGCTTGAAGGGTTCATTGTAATGGACTTTCAGAAAGAAAATTTCAAAGCTTTAGAGGACCTTTCTAAATGGTTTGAAGCAGGCCAGCTAAAAGTGTTCACGGAAGAATATAAAGGACTAGATAGTGCCCCCCTGGCACTAATTAATCTTCTGAAGGGTAAAAATTTAGGAAAAACAATTATTAAAATATAAAATAGTGATATAGGAGCATAAATGGAATTAAAAAACAAGGTTGCACTGGTAACTGGTGGCAGTAGCGGAATAGGCGCTGAAACAGCTAAAATTCTTTCAAAAAATGGATGTAAAGTAGTTGTTGGCTATAATAGGGGCGAGAAACGTGCGAAAAATTTGATTAAGAAACTATATAACAACGGACATAACATCGTAAAAATTGATCTACGTGACCAAAATTGTTCTGAGGTTGCAAAAAAGTTTATCAAAAAAACGTATGGTAAACTTGATTATTTAATTAATTCGGCCGGGTACACAGAGCCAATCAATCATGCAGACATATCTTCACTAACTCCTGAAAAATTTAATATGATAATAAACATAAATACAGGTGGAACTTACTCAATAATAAGGACCTTTGTTCCGTTACTTAACCTTTCGAAATCAGCTACAATTGTAAATGTCTCCTCAGTTTCTGCTTTTACTGGATCTGGAAGCAATATTGCATACTGTGCTGCAAAGGCTGCAATAGATACAATGACAATTTCTCTTGCAAGAGCATTAGGACCAAAAATTCGTCTTTTATCCGTTTCTCCAGCAGCCGTTGCTACAAATTTTGTTGAAGGCAGGACATTCGAAAATTTGAAAAATATAGCCAAGAAAACACCCTTAAAAAAAGTGATCAAACCAAAGGACGTTTCATTAGCAATATTAGCCTGCTTGACCCACCTGAAATCATCCACAGGAACCAGAATCATAGTAGATGGTGGCCATCACATAAAATAATTTCAGTAAAAATGTCCCTCAGAACAATTAAATTATTAATTAGATTTACGACCTTGGTGTAAAATCAGTCATAAAAAACTAATTAGCAACTCAGTCTTTTAGCGTTAATATTCAAATATTGGTCGGGGCGGAGAGATTCGAACTCCCGACCCTCTGGTCCCAAACCAGATGCGCTACCAGACTGCGCTACGCCCCGACATATAGGCTATCTAACCTGAAAAAACAGATTTGAAAAGGGCAAAATTAACTGAAAAGTATGTACTAAAATTAGATTAATTCATCTATTCACTTTCTATATTGCAGTGGCTTATAGAATTTCCAACATTTATAAGATCTGAATTTTTTCCGAAGGATGGGACCTCAAGAACAAATTTAACAGGCCTATTGCTTGAATGTATTTCAAGGCTAAAGGGCTCTGCCTCTCGTACTATTTTCGTAATAATACCCAGTTCATCAACAAAAATTATATCCAGCCCAACTATAGTGTTTTTCATCCACATCTTGGCGTAATGAAGTCTGTCAAAAATAAATAACATGCCTCGGTTCGATGGTAAATATTTTCTATTCATCAGCCCCTTCTGTCTTTTGTAAACAGTATCAGCTATTTCTACCTTATATAGCAGTAATTTATTTGTAGTCACTATCTCTAGATTTTCTGGGTCACAAAAAGAGTCATCCGAAGCATTTAAGATATTCACATATATAAATAACCCTGAAAAAACTGGCAAAGCAAACTTGCGCAAGCTGACAACAGACCAAATCATTTAGACTTTCCAAAACTACGATTTATACAGATACACTAACCTTAACGAAACCAAATCGCATATTTAAGCTTGTTTGGCAAAACCTAGATGAGTCCAAACATATTCATCATTCTTCCCACGGCTTATGGGTATAGTCTGCTAACAGTCCAGTTTTCCCCAATTTTTTCCCTCTGCCATCTAAATCTGTCATGTAATCTATATTTGCCATCTGCCCAAAACTCAACTTCAAATGGTATTAATTTAAAGCCACCCCAAAATTTTGGTCTTTCAGGGTTGTTGCCCAATTTTTTCTTCAGATCTTCTATTTTATTATGTAACAAATTCTTATTAGGTAACATTTTGCTTTGCCTAGAAGCCCAGGCTCCATAACGGCTTTCCAAGGACCTTTCGCTGAAATATTGGTCAGCCAAATCTGAATCTTCCTTAAACACCTCACCGCGAACTCTGACCTGCCTACGAAGTGTTTTCCAATGGTACAAAAAGGATGCCTTGTTGTTGTGTAAAATCTCAGATGCTTTTACTGATTCGTAGTTAGTAAAAAATACAAACCCATCATCTAAAATTAACCTCATTAAGACCATTCTGACATTTGGAAAACCTAAAGAATCTACTGTAGAAAGTGCAACGGCATCAGGATCATTGGGCTCAACCGCTTTAGCTTCTAGAAACCACTTTCTTACAATTTCTATAGGCTCTAAGCCATCAAAAATTTCTTTTCTAAGTTCTTCCATACTATTTTCTTTCGGTGCCTTTGTGATAAACATGTATTTATATTAGTAATTGCACTTGAAGCAACAAAAAGATTTTCGTATCACTTAGCCAGGCTTAACTTTATAGTTTACCAAAGCAAGGAAATAAAAGATGGACATAATGAAGGATAAAAAAGGGTTAATTTTGGGACTCGCAAATGAGAGATCGATAGCGTGGGGAATCGCCAAAGCTTGCAGAGAGGCAGGCGCGTCTCTAGCTTTTACCTACCAAGGTGAAGCTCTAGGAAAAAGAGTTGAACCTTTAGCAAAAAGCTTAGATTCTGAAATAGTATTACCTTGTGATGTTAGCGATGAAATTTCTGTAAATAACGTTTTTTCCGAAATTGAACAAAAATGGGGGCACTTAGACTTCATAGTTCACGCTATTGGATTTTCTGACAAAAATGAACTTAGAGGACGATATCTCGATACTTCAGAGCAAAATTTTATTACTACAATGCAAATATCCGTATTTTCTTTTACTTCACTTATTCAAAAAGCAGAGAAACTAATGAAAAATGGAGGCTCGGCTCTTACCCTGACTTATTATGGTGCTGAGAAAGTACTCCCCCATTATAATGTCATGGGAGTGGCCAAGGCTGCACTTGAAGCGTCTGTAAGATACCTGGCAATGGATCTTGGACCATCTAATATAAGGGTCAATGCAATTTCCGCAGGTACAATAAAAACACTTGCTGCTTCTGGCATTGGGGACTTTAGATACATTATGAAATGGAATGAACTGAACTCACCATTAAGGAGAAATGTTACCCAAGAAGAGGTTGGAAAATCTGCTGTTTATCTATTGTCTGACCAGTCATCAGGAGTAACAGGAGAAATTCTTCATGTTGATGCGGGTTATAATGTTATTGGTATGAAAGCAGAAGACGCTCCAGACATAGATGTTGTGACTGGACGTAAGGATTAATACATATGAAAAAAACTCAACCAGATAGACTGCCTCATGAAAAAGGATTTCACATTTCCTGGGACCAAATGCATAGAGATAGTCGCGCCTTGGCTTGGAGATTAGATGTACAAAGAAGCTGGAAGGGAGTATTGGCCGTAACTAGGGGGGGCATGATACCAGCAATGATTGTGTCTCGAGAGCTAGATATCAGAACTGTGGATACAATAAGTATAAAATCCTATGACCATCAAAAACAAGCTGAAGCTGTTATTTTAAAAAAACCCGACCCCAAGCTAGTTGGAGACGGTAATGACATATTAATAATAGATGATTTAGTTGATACAGGTAAAACCCTGAAGATAGTAAAAGAAATATACCCAAAGGCCCATTTTGCAACTGTTTATGCTAAGCCAAAAGGAAAAGAAATGGTGGATACATATATCACAGAAGTGTCCCAAGATACCTGGATATTTTTTCCTTGGGATATGGCATTACAATACGTTGCACCTTACAGCGGGAATGATTAATTGAATAAAAAACATAGATCCACTAAGCACATAGAAACTGAACTAGTTCAATCACTCCACTTTTTTGATAAAGAAACTGGAGGCATAATCCCAAGAATAGACTTCTCTACAACCTTTGTGCGAGACAAAAATTACCAACCATCAGGGGACTTTATATATGCCAGAGAGGGCAATGCAACTACAGCTGAGGCTGAGAAAATTTTAAAGGTTCTTGATAAAAGTCAAGACACTTTGCTTTTTTCTTCGGGCATGTCAGGGCTAATTACTCTTCTAGAAGTTCTGGAATCTGGAGACCATATTATTGTGCAAGACCCAATCTATTATGCTATTTCAAGATATCTAGAATATATTTGCCCTAGACGAGGTATAGAAATATCAAGAATTAAAGCTGAAGAAATATACGATGCAAAAAAATATATTCAAAAGGGAAGGACAAAATTTCTATGGATTGAAACCCCCTCTAATCCACATTGGATCACAATAGATATACAAAAAGTATCAAAAATTACCTCCTCATTAGAATGTAAATTAATAGTGGATGCAACTTGCTCTCCTGCCTGCACTTCAAATGTATTGGATCTAGGCGCTGATATTTCTTTTCAATCAACAACAAAATACTTAAATGGACATTCCGATTCATTAGGAGGAGCGTTGTCTACAAAAAGGACGGATGAATTTTGGGACCTAATAATCGAAGCTAGGAATTATCAGGGAAGCGTAATGAGCCCACTAAATTCCTGGTTATTAATAAGGGGACTTAAGACCCTTTTTATTCGATTTCAAAAATCTAGCAATAATGCGTTACTTTTAGCAAAACACTTGTCCAAAAATTCTGCTGTAGAAAAGGTCTTGTATCCGGGGTTAGAAGATCACCCTACATTTATTATAGCAAAAAAGCAGATGACGAATGGATTTGGTAGCATGATCTCAATAAAAATGAATGGTGGATCAAAAATGGCCAAAAAGGTGGTTAGAAAAGTAAAAGTATTTTTGCCTGCTACTTCTTTAGGAAGTACAGAAAGTTTAATCGAACATAGAAAACTTGTTGAAGGTCCAGAATCTAATGTTGAAGACAATCTAATCAGACTTTCAATTGGAATTGAATCTAGTGAAGATCTAATTTCAGATCTTGAGCAAGCTATTAATAGCTAGATGCAGAAAAAAGCAAAATATGAAAGGTCACTTGCTAGCAAACAAGGTGCAGACAGAATCCTTCAAATCATGAGCCAACTAAGAGACCCTCAAAATGGTTGCCAGTGGGATTTAGAGCAAAACTTCGAAAGTTTGTCAAAGTATGTCATTGAAGAAGCATATGAGGTAGCTGAAGCCGTTGCTGATGGTAATGCTGATGAGATAATGGAAGAACTAGGTGACCTTCTCTTACAAGTTGTGTTCTTCTCTCAAATTGCTTCTGAAAAAAATCTATTTCGGTTTTTAGATGTCGTAAACGCAGTAAGTGAAAAAATGATAAGACGTCATCCTCACATATTTTCTAAAAATAAAGAATTTAAGACAGCTAAGGAACAGAAAGAAAATTGGGAAATAGTAAAAAACTTAGAGAAAAGTGGAAAAAACAATATAAATGAGAAATCTCTATTATCTGGGATTTCAAAAAACTTACCTTCCCTGATAAAGTCAAAGAAAATCCAAGAAAAAGTTAGCAGAGCTGGGTTTGATTGGAAAGACAAAGGGGAAGTTTTAGAAAAAGTAAAAGAAGAAATAGCTGAACTTTCTGAAGCAATAAGGAATAGCGACCGTTCTCATTCTGAAGAAGAGTTGGGCGATTTGCTCTTTACACTTGTTAATCTTGGCAGACATATGGATATTGATTGTGACACAGCATTAAGAAAAGCAAATTATAAATTTTCTAAACGGTTCAATCTTCTCGAATTGCAAATGGCCAAAGAAAATAAAGAGTTGTCGAAAGTTAATAAATTATATATGGAAAAAACATGGTCCAAGGTTAAAAAATTGAGTTATACGAAAAATGATAAACCCGAAACAACAAACGATAGAGGCTAGATGTGAATCAGCTGGGTTAAGAATGACAGAACAGAGGAGAATTATTGCCAAGACCCTCCAGAACAGTTCTGATCATCCAGATGTGGAACAGCTGTATTCAAGAGCAGTTATAAAGGATCCAGGAATATCCATAGCAACTGTTTATAGGACTGTAAAATTGTTTGAAGAAGCAGGAATTTTAGACAGAGTAGAGTTTAATGATGGAAGATCTCGATATGAAGATGCTGAAAGGGACCATCATGATCATTTAATAGACTTACAAACGGGAGAAATTCTTGAATTCTTTGATAATGAGATTGAAAAGCTGCAAGAAAAAATTTCCAAAAAATTTGGATATAAGCTCCTAGGTCATAAGCTTGAACTTTATGGAATAAAATTAGAAAATACTGACGAAAATACTAATGACAGTAATTAAGGATATCTTAGCTCGACAAGTCATTGATAGTAGAGGCAACCCAACGGTAGAGGTAGATGTATTGTTAGCTGACAATTCTATGGGGCGAGCATCAGTACCTTCAGGCGCATCTACAGGAAAATACGAAGCTTTTGAACTTCGTGATAATGATAGTAAGAGATTCAATGGTATGGGTGTGCAGAAAGCTGTAGCCAATGTAAATACTGAAATTAAGGACTTATTGATAGGAGCAGAACCTTTCGATCAGGAAAAGACTGATACATCACTCATAGAGTTGGATGGAACAGAAAATAAGTGCAGGCTAGGTGCAAATGCTATTCTTGCAACCTCTATAGCAATTGCTAAAGCATGTGCCATTAGTCAAAAATGTAACCTTTTTGAGTATTTTGGAAACAACACTTCGACATTTTTGCCGGTACCCCTAATGAATATTATTAATGGAGGTAAACACGCTGACAACAATCTAGACTTTCAAGAATTTATGATTGTGCCATCTGGAGCAGATTCTATAATTGAAGCTATAAGAATGGGCTGCGAAATATTTCAATCACTAAAAAATAAATTAGCAAAAAATAATCTAAATACAGCAGTAGGTGATGAAGGAGGCTTTGCTCCCAACCTTAAATCAAATGAGGAAGCTTTGGACCTTATTGCTGATGCAATAGAAAATTCTGGCTACAAAATTGGAAAGGACATTTATTTTGCACTGGATTGTGCAGCAACAGAGTATTTTGATGGAGCAAAATATAATATTTCCGAAGAAAAATTGAACATGAGTTCGGACGAGAAAGTAAATTATCTAGAGAAATTGGTGAAATCTTATCCAATAATATCGATAGAAGATGGTATGGCAGAAGACGATTGGCAAGGATGGCAAATGCTGACAGAAAAGTTAGGAAGAAGATGCCAATTGGTAGGAGATGACCTCTTTGTTACAAATTTAGAAAGATTAAAGCTAGGCATTGAAAGGAACTGTGCAAACTCCATTCTGATAAAACCCAATCAAATTGGTACACTAACAGAAACCTTCAATTCTATTGACCTAGCCCATCAAAATCAGCTTAGTTGTATAATGTCACACAGGTCAGGGGAAACTGAAGATAACTATATTTCTGACCTAAGCGTAGCAAAGAATTGTAATCAAATAAAAACGGGTTCTTTAAATAGATCAGAAAGATTATCCAAATACAATCAACTTATTAGAATAGAGGAAATTTTAGGTAATAAAGCTAAATATAGCGGGCCACTAGCGTTTAATAATTTTACTTTGTAGCGCCAGATAGGTGAATGGAGAAATTATTCAAAACCTGATTAAATAAAAATTTAGCCAATTCTTTACGATTTGAGAAATTTCCTGATCGGGTTTTGTTACCAAAAGTTATGTAAATTTTTGACCTATGTCTAGTCCCTAAAACTTTAAAAATGTGACCTGCAAGAGTTCTTGAGTGATACCATGCAAAAAAGTCTTTATCCAAATGATTATTAGAACAATAAAAAATAGTTAAAGACTGTACTTTAGTAGAATATTTTTCCTTGCCTTCACCCTGATAAACCGCCTGTAAAAGACCTGAATTAAAAGGCAATATCCTTTGGCCATCACTACTCGTTCCCTCAGGAAAAAGAATTACTAAGTTTTCACTTTTTAAAGCCTCTTCTAAAGCGTCTAATTGCTTTAATATTTTAGCCGGATTTCTTTCAATAAAGATTGTTCCTACAACTTTAGCAAGAATGCCAAAAATGAACCATCTCCCCACTTCAGATTTTGCGACAAACCTTCCAGGCTGTACAGACATTATTGCTAAGATATCTATCCAGGATATGTGGTTAGATACAATTAGACCACTTTTTATTCCTGACCCTTTACAAACAACCTGAAAGCCACACAGAAATAAAGCAAATTTTGACCAAGCCTTTAATATAAAGTTATTCAAGCCTCTCAGATTGAACATCTGAAATATTCCAAATAAGATTAATAACTTAAGCGTAATGATTGAAAAAATAACTATTTTTGGTAGCAAAATACAAAACTCAATGCCTGTTATAGGTTTTATTGGTTTAATTTCTTTTGGAGTCCAAGTATAACTTATCCCTTTACGCATAAGCTTATCTTATCTTATACTTACTTATGATATTTGACTTTTCTGCAAAAACAAAAATATCTATGGTTTTCAATTGCCTATCTACAAATGCTCCTTCACCTATCTGGCCGCCAAATGATAAATATGTTTTCAACAGACTGGGCAATTGTTTTTTTGCTTGTTGCACGTTTATATGCTTTTCAGCCATTTGGTTCAATTTTAAAAAACCTTCAGACCTTGCTGGAACCGTAATTTTCTTGGATAGATGGTTGTAATGCAAAAAACTAAGCGCGTGATTAAATTCATATGGAGAGTTTCCTTTAAATGAAGCGACACCAAAAACAATTTCAACTTCCTTATTTTCTAGATATTTTAAAAAAGCTAGCCAAAGTAGATATAATGCTAACCCATCCCTATATTCATGATCCACACAAGACCTTCCGACCTCTAAGAAGAGATTTCGAGATTTAACTAAAGAATCTATCACAAATTCAGAATTTGAGTAAAAATGATTTGGGCCATCAGAAGCGCCGCCAACTATCAATCGGCAAGTACCAACGGCATAATTATTTAACCCTTTGCATAAGCGTTTCCTGTCAATAAGAATAATATGCTCCGCAAGAGAATCATAAATATCTTCATCTAATTTAACACCTTGCTCTGAAAAACCGATTCCCTCATTCAATCCTCTTAAAAAAATCCGATGCCTTAGCCGCTTACAAGCCTCAATCTCATCATTATTGGTAGCTATCTTAGCAATTAAGTTTCTGGTCTCTATCATGATCGAAGATAATTTTAATCTCAAAACCTAGGATAGTTTCTTACAATAAGCTTTAAAGTTCCTGCTGTTTTCTTGATAGTTAATAGCAGAGTTATTAACCTCATTAATTTCTTTTGAGGTTAACTGTCTAACAAATTTGGCAGGCTTCCCTACTATTAATGAATTGGGAGGAAACTCCTTACCTTCAGTTACAAGTGCCCCGGCTCCTACAAGACTATTTTTGCTTATCTTAGCGCCATTTAGAATAATGGCACCCATTCCTACTAAGCTACTATCTTCTATCGTTGCTCCGTGTAATATCGCATTATGCCCAATGGTACAATTGCGTCCGATAGTTAGTGGATAGCCCATGTCAGTATGCAAAACACAATTTTCCTGAATATTAGAACCTTCATTTATAAATATGAGCTCATTATCACCTCTTAAAACAGCCCCAAACCAGATAGAAACTTTTTCCCTAATCTTAACCTTACCAATGATAGTTGCATTATCTGCTGTCCAAAAATTATTACTTTCCGGAAATATTGGCTGAAATTCTTTGAAACTGTACATCAAACTTTATTTTTCCTTTCTTCAAACTCGCAATTTAAGCCACTAACAAAACTCTCTAAACTTGAATTTCGACATAGGTCCAATCTACTAGCTTTTACTATTGCTC
>CACAMI010000009.1 GCA_902533625.1 uncultured Alphaproteobacteria bacterium
TTTCTACATGCCGCTGAAGGGTCTGCCGAAAGTGTAATAAGGTCCAAGCCTGATGTATTCAACCACAATGTTGAAACTGTGCCATCAAAGTATTTAATGGTAAGGCCTGGTGCCCGGTATTTTTCTTCTTTAAGGCTTCTTCAATTTGTAAAGGAGTTAGATGATAATATCTTTACTAAATCCGGATTAATGGTTGGAATGGGGGAAACACATGACGAACTTTTCCAGGTTATGGATGATTTAAGGTCAGCAAATGTTGATTTTTTAACTATTGGGCAATATCTACAGCCGACACCAAAGCATTATCCGGTAAATCGTTTTGTTGATCCAGAGGAATTTAAATTGTTTGAAAAAATAGCTTATGGAAAAGGATTCTTATTAGTATCATCTTCTCCACTGACTCGATCATCATTCCATGCTGACGAAGATTTTGAAAAGTTATCTAAAATGCGACAGTTAAAGTTTTCCTAATAGCCGGAATTTAACATGACTGTGCATAAAGAAAATAAATTTCTCCCTTTTAAGCCCGAACAACTATATGCAATTGTCTCTGATATAGAATCTTACCCCATATTTTTACCTTGGGTTTCTAAGGCGATAATTGATAGCAATAAAACTTTTCACGAAAAAGCCAAAATTACATTGGAGGCTGAGATTTTTGTTAAATTCAATCTTGTTAGGGAAAATTTTAGATCTAAGGTTACTTTGGATTCGGAAGCTAAAAGAATATCGACTACCAATATTGACGGTCCATTTAAAAAATTAAATAATGAATGGATTTTTAAGTCCGACCAACAAGGGTGTAAAGTTATTTTTGAGGTGGATTTTGAATTCAAATCTTTTATTCTGCATAGCTTGATAAACTCAATGTTTCATAAGGCAATGACTAAAGTAACTCTTTCGTTTGAAAGGCGAGCCAAAGAGCTTTACTTGTAGTATTTATGGATTTGTATGACGTTCTGAGTTATTTTTTAGATAATTTAGGGACTTTAAATATGAATTCTATGTAGCTTAATTATTTATTTTTAATCAAATTAAATAGAATTTAGCTGAACGAAAGGTGTCTTGATTAAATTATTTGCCGCACAAGTTACTACTATATAGGAAAAAGCTAATGTTAAGTGACCTTATGTTAACAGCTCTAATTAAAAACTGGAATGGAAATTATTCAATTAAAGGTCGTTTAAGAAATTTTTTTTCAATAGATATCAACGCTAAACAGATGTCCATTTAATGGCATTATAATATCACTCTTTGATTCTAACCCAGATGATAAATTTATTTTATAGTAGAGCGTATGAATTCAATCAAAAGATTAAGTGCATGTTTGCAAGATTCATCTCTTACCGCATTTCTGCCTAGTGGTCCAAAATTTCTTTTTTTTGCAACGGATATGTATCTATTCGCCATACCAAACCAAACTAAGCCGACAGGTTTAGCACCTTGTGATCCTGGCCCAGCTATTCCTGTAATTGAAACAGAATATTGTGCATCAGAGTTTTTAAGACCCCCAATAGCCATTTCCTTGGCAACTTGTCTGCTAACAGCTCCGTAGCGCTGAATGGTTTTATCAGAAACTCCTAAAATTGAGCATTTGGAGGCATTTGAATACGTTATAAAGCCACGATCAAAGTATTCTGAAGATCCAGCAATTTTTGTTATCTCAAAGCTTAATAACCCCCCAGTGCAACTTTCACAAGAAACCAATTTGATGTTATTGTTTATGCATATATTTTTTAGAGAAGAATTATAATCGGCATCACTTTTTTTCATTAATATTATTACTCAGAAAATAGAAAAAATAAAATTAAAGCGGAAATTATTCCTGCTGCAATGTCATCTAAAATTACTCCCAATGGATTCTTCATATTATCAAAATAGCTGATGGGCCATGGTTTAACTATATCAAAAAATCTAAAAAGAATAAAAGAAATTAATCCATATATGAACAACGATTTTATTTCTTGGGTAAGAGTAAAAATTGGGATCATACTTATTAATTGGCCTAGAAATTCATCAATAATGACTTCTGCAGGGTCATGACCAGACCTTTTTGGATCACTCGTATATAAGCTGATACTAATATACGAAATGATAAATAGTAAGATTAGAAATGATAGGAAAAGCAAAAGTGAATAGTAGTACAATAAAAATATACCAACTATCATTCCTATTAAGCTGCCAAGAGTTCCCGGTATTGGAGCCATCTTCCCAATAAAATAAAGTGTTGACAAACCTTTCACTTTTCTACCAACATCACAGTGCAAAGAGCTGCAATCCCTTCTTTTCTTCCTGTAAAACCTAACTGTTCTGTAGTTGTGGCCTTTACATTAATTCTATCGAGGGATGTGTTTAAAGTATCAGATAAAAATTGTGTCATGTCATCTGAATAATAATTTATTTTAGGCTCTTCACAAATAATTGTAAGGTCTATGTTTGAGATTTTAAAGCCCTTCTTATCCATTTCTTCATTAGCAAATGTTAAGAAAATCGATGAATCAGCATTTTTCCATTTAGGTTCCGTTGGAGGAAACCAGGTACCAATGTCGCCTTTTCCAATGGCCCCAAAGAGTGCGTCGGTTAAAGCATGAAGAGCTACATCAGCATCCGAATGGCCAGCGAGTTTCTTGTGAAAATCTATATTAATTCCACATAAGCGCAAAATGGTTCCGTCAGTAAATTTGTGGACATCAAATCCATTTCCAACTCTCACATCCATATCTTACTAACCTTCTCTGCAAAAGTTAAATCCTCTGGGGTTGTCAATTTAATGTTAATTGGATCTCCTAAGATACCAGATATTTTTAGTTTGTGACTTTGCGCAATTGAAATATCATCCAAATGTGTTTCGTTATTATCTTTGTACAACTTTTTAATTTGTTCGAAGTAAAAACCCTGGGGAGTTTGAGCCCTAAAAAGTAAATCTCTCGCAGGACCCTTGTTAAACGAATTTTTGCTTTTATACCATAGTGCATCTGAAATAGGTATTTTGGGAAAAACAGCGTCTGCTTTCTCTAGTTCAGAAAATAATCTTGTTATCAAGTCTTGAGTAATAAATGGCCTGGCGGCATCATGTATCAATATTTTGTCAGTTTTATTAAATAGCATATTTTTAAAACTTTTTAGTCCATTTGATACTGACTCAGTCCGGCTGTTTCCTCCTAACGCAAATGGTAGCAGCCTTCTATCTTTGACTCTTGAGGCAATCTTTCTGTACATTTCTATATGAGATTTCGATATTACTACTCTTAGGAAATTTACTTCACTACTCTTTAAAAAAGCTTCAATAGTCATTAACAATATTGGTTTCTCTCCAATTCTTATATATTGCTTGGGTGTGCTAGTATTCATCCGTTTACCACTACCTCCTGCAACTATAAGAACCAATTTTTTTTCAACCATATTGAAATACTTTCTATAATTAAATTGTTCTAGTAAGAGTTATACTTTAAAAATAAGAATGCGATATATTTTTTTTGATGTGAAAATTGATTAAACTGGGACAACACACTATTAATAATCCAATTTTTTTAGCTCCAATGGCTGGAATTACTGATCTTCCTACTAGAAGAATAATGGAGAAATTTGGCGTTGGGCTTTCCTTTTCTGAAATGATTAACGCCAAGAGTCTCGACAACGGTTCAAGCGGCACTCTAAAAAAGTTACAAGATCATAGACTGAAATCAAATTCTGTTTTTGCAGTTCAATTGGCTGGAAATAATTGCGAAGAACTTAAAATAGCCAGTAGAATTGCCTGTGATCAAGGAGCAGATTTAATTGATTTTAATTTGGGATGTCCAGTGAAAAAAGTGGTAAATGGATATGGAGGCTCCTCACTTCTGAAGGATATTGAGTTAGTAAAAAGGTTGATTTCTGCAATCTTGGAATCAGTTAAAGTACCTGTAACCATAAAATGTAGATTGGGTTGGGATAAGAATTCACTCACTGCACCAGAGATAGTAATGAGTGCTGAAAGATTGGGGGTATCACTTGTATCTATTCACGCTAGGACGAGGGATCAGTTTTTTAAAGGTCTAGCAAACTGGGATTTTGTAAAAAGGATAAAGGAAAAAGTCAAAATTCCTTTAATAATTAATGGTGATATTTTATGCGAAAAATCGGCTATAAAGGCTTTAAAGGATTCTGACTGCAACGGGATAATGATTGGTAGGGGGCTAATGGGAAATCCCTGGTTGATAAAAAAGTTATCAAAGAACGTGTTCAATATTGAGTCAGAAAGGAATGATGCTGTCAGTAAAACCTCCATACTCGAGGAACATGTGGAGGGTATCTATAGTTTTTATGGTACAAAGTTAGGTAACCTTAAAGCCAGAAAACACATCAAATGGTACCTTAATAATTTTAGTATACCAGACCGTTTTCAAAAGGAAATTTTAAATTGTACAGAAAAAAGTAAACTATTTAGTTTATTTAGAGTTTTAAAAATATATGAGAATTAAATTGGCAAAGCTTTCAGAAAAATCTTCAGAAATAAATTTTACCACATTATGGAATTTGACGCCTTTTCCTAGCGTAGTTTTGGATAGTAATAATGTAATTATTTTGGCTAATTATGCAGCCGAAATCCATTTTTCGACGTCAATAAAAAAGTTGTTTAATCAGACATTCGATCAAGTTATTGGCAAGGCATATTTATTTGATTCATTGATTGATAGCGTTAGGGTAAATCAAGAAACGGTTATCCATTATGACCTAGACTTCACTGGGCCTTTATTTCAAAAAGTTATCCAAAATATTCGTATTATTCCTTGTGGAGAGAAAAGTGATAATGTTTTAATTGTTTTTGAAACAAGGAGCGAGATTGATAAACTGAAAAAAGTGCTTCCTTACAAGACCGCTGCAAAATCTGTGGCGGCAATGTCGTCTATGTTGGCACATGAAATAAGAAACCCGCTAGCGGGTATATATGGTGCCGCGGAATTGCTAGAGAAATCAGTCAATATTTCGGATTGTGAATTAACTGAATTAATTAAGATGGAGTCAATGAGGATAGGAAAACTTGTTGATACATTTGAGAAGTTTGGAGAAATTAAATCGTTGGACTATTCCAATTTCAATGTTCATGACGTTCTAGATAGGTCTATTAAAAGCATGGTAAGCATTTTTGGTGATGAGATGACGGTAACAAAAGATTATGACCCTTCGCTTCCTGATGTTTTTGGAGATTCTGATCAAATTATGCAAATGTTTCAAAACATTCTAAAAAATTCCTTTGAATCTTTTGAGGGGAAAATTGGTAAAATCAAGGTTCAAACAAAGTTTAACCTTGGATTTAAAAATTTACCTTTGGTAATTCTAATTTCAGATAATGGTCCTGGAATACCCTTGAAGCTTAGGGATCAAATATTTCAACCTTTTATTTCCTCCAAAACCCAAGGAAGTGGGCTTGGTTTATCTTTGGTTTCAAAGATAGTATCAGATCATAATGGTATAATTGACTTTGTAACAGGAGACGAGGGTACAAAATTTAGAGTTCTTTTGCCTTGGAAAAAAATAAAAAAAGGGGTTGAATCTGATTTAGAATATATGACACTAGATTCGCTATAAATATTACGATTTGGAGACTTTTTGGAAGGCACTATAATAATTGCAGACGACGATAAGTCGATTAGAACCGTATTAGGACAGGCCTTAACCAGGGCTGGATGTCGGGTTAAGTTAACAGGTACCATTAGCACTCTTTGGAAATGGATTGAGGATGGCGAAGGTGATGTAATAGTAGTGGATGTAATGATGCCAGATGGTGATACTCTTGATATTTTGCCAGTTTTAAGGCGAAAACGAAGTGATACACCCATTATTGTAATGTCGGCAGTAAATACTGTTTCTACTGCCGTTAGAGCAATAGATGTTGGAGCTTACGACTATCTTTCTAAACCTTTTGATCTTTCTAAACTCGTCTCGACTGTGAACATGGCCCTTAAGTCAAGGCTAGGTGGTACTAAGGCTTTGGGGTTAGAGGGTCACTCTGGTCCTGACAGTTTCGACTCTGGTGTAGGTCAACTCAGAATTATTGGTTCGTCAGGAGTTATGCAGGATTTATATAAACAAGTAGCTAAGATCATCAACCTAAATTCTAATATCTTAATTAATGGACAGTCTGGAACAGGAAAATCACTTTTGGCTCATTATATTCACAATTTTCGCTTTAGGGAAAATAAGCCACTCAAGGATATTAATTTGGCTGTCATGAATGAAGTGGAAGTAGATGCAGCTATAAGAGAGCTTATCGATGATATGGAAAAAGGTTTAGACAATGTTGGAACCATATTTTTGGATGAAATATCAAATATATCTATTAATTCGCAAAAAAAGTTGTTAGCTCTTTGTGAAGTAATAGATAGAGTGTATTCTGGTGATAATAAATTAAAAAATGGTCCCCAGATAATTACTTCAACTAGCTATAATTTAAAAGAAAAAATTCTTTTGAGCAATTTTAGAGAAGATTTATATTACCGGTTAAACGGTTTTTCATTAAATTTGCCAACGCTAAGTAGTCGTTTAGAGGATATTCGAGAATTGGTTGATTTTTTTCTTGAAGCTGAAGGTTTTTCAGAGAAACAGTTTTCTATGGCTGCTTTGAAATTTCTCCAGAAACAAGAATGGGAAGGTAACATTCGTGAATTGAAAAACTTTACATTGCAGAGTGCTGTACTATCACCAAATATCGAAATTTCAGAGCAAGATGTTATTAAAAATTTTGAATTTAAACCAGAGTGGGTGGTTGATAATTTAGATAATAAGTTAGATGAAAAAGATACCCAGTTGTCTACTTCAATTTATGCTCATTTAAAGAGATATTTTGAAAATCATGGAGGAGGCTTACCTGCGCCAGGTTTATATGGTAGGTTATTGAGAGAGTTGGAGTTGCCCATGATAAATATAGTCTTGCAAGCGACGAGGGGAAATCAATTAAAGGCTTCAAAACTTTTAGGTCTCAATAGAAATACACTGAGAAAGAAAATGAAAGATTTGAATATTAAGTTTGATAAAAACTATAAGGTTTGAGTTTGCATCAATGATGTCTAACATTGGAAAAAAATCATTTTTAAACTTTGGAGCAATTCAAAATTTACTAAAAAAGAATGAAAAATTTTTGATTTATTTTATTATTTCAGTTGGCCCATTGCTAGCCTTCATGACTTTCTTACAGTTTAAAATTTTACCTAATGAGGGAAGTAGGTTATTTGAAAATATCTTAATTTTTGACTTGTCTTATAT
The DNA here is from genome assembly GCA_902533625.1 of uncultured Alphaproteobacteria bacterium. Taxonomy (GTDB): domain Bacteria; phylum Pseudomonadota; class Alphaproteobacteria; order Rhodobacterales; family Rhodobacteraceae; genus CACKLF01. Next base: position 7,243 of record CACAMI010000009.1, read on the forward strand.
TATTTTAGTTGCCTTATTTTTGAGCTATCGAGTAATGAGCTTGATCGGTGATCTTAAAATGAATACTGCAGGATCAAAGCTACATTCTAGACTTTTAATTTTTACCGCATTGATCGCACTAACACCCACAATTTTTATTGCAATTTTTGCAACCATCTCTCTTAATTTTGGATTAGAAACATGGTTTTCTGATCGTGTTCATGGTGTTGTGACTAATTCCTTTAGGGCAGCCGATGCATATAAGGTGGAGCATATCCATGATCTCTTGTCGGACACAAAGTCTTTGGCTAAAAAGATAGACAGTTCTGATACAGGTCTATTCTCAAGGTATTCTGGAAATCTCAGAGAGCTTCTCAATATCTCTCAAAACTCTACACTATCGGAGGCATTTTTAATTGATAATTCTGGAGAGATTCAGGAGAGAGGCATCCAAAGCTATCGGTTTTATTTTGAGAAGCCCAATGAAAGCGATATGAAAAAAGCAAGAAGCAATGAAGAAGTTTTAATATTAGATCCTGAGAATGGTGAAATACGTACAATTCACCGATTAAAAAACTTTAGCAACCGCTTTCTGTACACCTCAAGAGAAGTCGACGGTAAGATTTTTAAGTTACTTGATGAAACCTTAGAGACCGTCAACTTGTATAAAGAGGTGGAAACACAGAGGGGACGAATTCTATTTGAATTTTCCCTGATTTACTTAGCTTTTTCAGTGGTAATTATTCTTTCGGCGTTATGGATGAGTTTAATTTTTATCGATAAATTAATTAAGCCAATAGGCGAATTGGCATTGGCAGCTTCTCGAATTGGATCTGGAGACTTTAGTGTAAAAGTAAATCCAGGTAATAATAAGGATGAAATTGGGATGCTAGGACAAACTTTTAATTCAATGACAGAGCGCTTAAGGGTACAAAGAAGTAATTTATTGAAGATAAATTCTGAAATTGAAACAAGAAAAAATCTTTTTGAAACAGTAATTTCTGGTGTGTCAGGTGGTATCATTGGTCTTACAAAGAAAGGTATAATTGAAGTTATAAATCCTGCAGGAATTAAAATATTAAGAATTTCAGAAGAAAATATAATTGGAAAGAATCTATCAACAATAGTTCCTGAGTTCAGTGATTTATTTAAGAAATTTTTAAAATCAAATAATAAATTTTTAAGTGAAAATATTGTTATGTCTCGTAGAGCCGACTTCGAAAACATCTTGTTTAAAATTACTGCAAGGTTTGATAATGGGAATAAATTACTTGGGTACGTAATTAATTTTGATAATATGACAGATTTGGTTGCTGCTCAAAGGTCTTCAGCATGGGGAGAGATTGCAAAAAGGATAGCACATGAAATTAAAAACCCATTGACGCCAATTAAATTATCTGCTGAACGTATAAAAGGTAAATTTCAGCAAAATTCAAATATCAAAATTGAAGAATTAACTCAATATTCAGATATGATTATAAGGCAAACAGAAAGTTTAGAAAATATAGTAGAAGAGTTTTCAAAGTTTGCTAGGATGCCAAAAATAAATAAAGTAAGATCTAATTTTTCAGAAATTTTAGAGCAGACGCTAAGTCTTGAAAAAGTGGCACACCCCGAAATTTCTTATTATTTAAAAATACCAAAAAGAAAATTCTTTTGTTTTTGTGATCCTAATTTGATGTCCCAGGCCATAATTAATATCTTAAAAAATTCTGCTGAATCTATTCAGTTGCGACAAGCTGATCCCCTAAGGAAGGTTTCAAGTCCTTCAATCCATGTTTTTCTTCAACGGTCTGGTGAATATTTGTCAATTAAGGTTCAAGACAATGGGTTAGGCCTCCCAAAGAATAAATCAAAATTGGTGGAACCTTATGTTAGTAATAAGGCAAAGGGTACCGGTTTAGGGCTTGCTATCGTAAAAAAAGCACTTTCTGATCACGAAGGCCACATAGATTTCAATGATATTATTGGTGCAGAAAACAATGAGATTTTAGGGGCAGAGGTGGTACTATTATTACCTTATTTAAAATAGATCTTGAAAAAAGGGCTGAGTGATGAGTTATATTCTTGTTGTAGATGATGAGCCAGATATATGTACATTATTAAAGGGAATTTTTGAAGATGACGGCTCAACCGTCCGTATTGCAGTAAACTCTACAGAGGCTCTTAAATTTATATCAAATGAAGAGCCTGACTTAATTATTCTAGATATATGGCTCCGTAATAGTGATTTAGATGGAATTGAAATCTTAAAACTAATTACAAAAGAATCCAATAGTATTCCCGTAATAATAATATCAGGACATGGAAATATTGAAGTAGCGGTAGAGGCTGTAAAATTAGGAGCTTATGATTTTATTGAAAAACCCTTTAATACAGAGCAAATCTTATTGGTAAAAAATAAGGCAATTGAGCTTAAGAAGTTAAAGTCAACAATTTTAGATCTAAAAAATGAAAATAAAAAGGAATATGCCATGGTTGGCAGCTCCCAATTAATAAAGAATTTAAAAAAGGAGTTGAAGCAACTCTCAGATAGAAATAGTAGAATTTTAATTACTGGTGATCTAGGAGTTGGCAAGGAAACTGCCGCCGGATATATTCATTCTATCTCTAATGTGCATAAGGGTGAATTTCTCGTTGTACTTTGCTCAAGTGTTTCGGATATTGATTTTGATGAAATTTTTTGTGGAAGAGAGGAAAGTGGAAAAAAATATCCAGGTATTTTTGATAAGGCAAAAAATGGAATTGTTTACCTAAAAGAAATTACTGAACTTCCGAAAATTTCCCAGAACAAGCTATTAAATATTTTGGCGTTGAATTCTTACAAGAGGTGTGGTGGTGATGTGGAAATTCCTTTTGAAAGTAGGATTATCTCAGGAAGCAGCTTTAGCGCTAACGCTATATTGGAAAAGGGTATGCTTAGAGCTGATTTATTCCATAGATTAAATGTAATAGAATTGAATATTCCAGCTCTAACAATGAGAAAAGAAGACATTGTCGATCTCGTATACCATTTTTTAGATACCTTTCATAAAAATGAAAAGTTACCTAACCGCACAATTTCTGACTCTGCTATAATTGAACTTAGGCATATAAAATGGATTGGAAATGTAAGGCAACTAAGAAATTTGATAGAACGAATTCTTATCTTAGGAGCCAAAAACGGCGAGATAACAAAAGAAGAAATTATTAAAAATGATAAAGATTTGGGTACTCAAGAGAGTAATCTAGATATTGACTTGGAAAACCTGCTAAGCATGAATTTAAAAGATGCCAGAGGACTTTTTGAACGTTATTACCTTGCTAAACAAGTGCAAAGTTTTGATGGCAATATCACCAAAACTGCTAAATTTATAGGTATGGAAAGATCAGCGCTCCACCGAAAGTTGAAGGATCTAAAGACATAATTTAAGATTAATCAGGCAAGGTTAGAAGGCCGCCTTATTAAGTCTTTATAAAACTTTTGTTTCTTAGGTTTGAAATTATGAATGACTAATGTGAATATGAAATATATAGTGTACTGAATAAATTTTGGGAATAATAAATGAAGGTCTTAATTTGTGGAGCGGGTAGGGTTGGTTCCCAACTTGCAAAACATCTTTCTATTGAAGGAAATGATGTTGTAGTCATAGATTCCAATCATTCTTTAATTAAATCTATTACCGAATTGTATGATGTTGCGGGAATACACGGTCATGCTGCTCATCCTGAAGTTCTGGAAAAAGCGGGAGCTAAGGATGCTGATATGATTATAGCTGTAACTTTTTCTGACGAAATTAATATGATTATTTGTCAGGTCGCTCATTCTGTATTTAATATTCAAAGAAAAATTTCAAGAATCCGTGAAAATGCTTACTTAGAAAAGGATTATGCAAATCTTTATAGGCATGAACATCTTCCTATCGATGTGATTATTTCACCAGAGCAAGAGGTTGCAGAAGCTGCTTTTAGACGATTAAATGCTCCTGCATCTTTTGAAACAGAGGTTTTTTTAAATGGAAGTGCGCAAGTTGTTGGTATATCCTTGAGTGGAGATTGCCCAGTAATAAATACTCCTTTGAAACAGCTTTCCGAACTTTTTTCTACACTTGATGCTATTGTCGTGGCTGTGAGAAGAGATGGGAGATTATTTGTGCCAGAACCTATGGATCAATTATTTGAGAAGGACCAAGTTTATATTTTTTGTGCAGATAGGGATATAAATAGAACTCTAGAAATTTTTGGAAAAAAAGAAAAAAAAGTTGATAATCTCATTATTGTTGGGGCTGGGAATGTGGGTTTAAATTTTGGTGCTTTAGTTGAAAAAAATCTCCCTAATGTAGGCTTAAAGTTAATAGAGAAAGATAGGACCCGTGCTGAATATGTTGCTGACTTATTGAACAAGACTATCGTTTTGAATGGTGACGGTCTTTCGCAAGAAGTTTTATTTGAGGCTAATATTCAGAGTGCTAACGCTTTTTTTTCTATTACTGATGACGACAAAACTAATCTCTTATCATGCACTCGTGCAAAGGCAGCTGGTTGTAATTTTACTGTTGCTTTAATCAATGATCCAAGTTTAGTGAACCTTAAGGAGCCTATGGGTATAGATGCCTTTATTGACCCAAGGTCAACTACAGTATCATCAATTTTAAAATATCTTCGCCATGGAAAGGTGCGAGCTGTATACTCTATTGGAAATGCGGAGGCAGAGATAATTGAGGCTGAAATTATGAAAACTTCAATGTTAGAAAATAAATTACTTAGAGAAATTGAATGGCCTGATGGCTCAATAGTTTGTGGGGTTCTTCAGAAATCTAAATTTGTGGCCCCTAAAGGAGACACAAAATTTATGGCCGGAGATTTAGTTGCTGTGCTGACACTTTCTAAAGACATTCAGCAGATTGAAAAATATTTTCAAGTTGGTATCGGTTATTTTGATAAGTAATGCATCAATGTTTTTATGAATACCTTTACCTTTTACTAATATATGGTTAGATAGTCAGATAAAAAGGGCAAGTAAAATGACAACAGAAAAATCTAATCTACAAGACGTTTTCCTAAATTCTGTTAGAAAGGAAAAAACTTCGGTGACCATCTTCTTAATTAATGGTGTTAAGTTGCAAGGGGTAATTACTTGGTTTGATAATTTTTGTATACTCCTTAAAAGGGAAGGTGTTACACAACTTGTTTATAAGCATGCAATTTCTACAATTATGCCAAACGATGATATTTCTTTATATGAGGATTAACCATAAGGTATTTTTATGATAACCTGCCTAGTTATCCAGCCAATATTTGATCGATATAAAAATTTAAAAAAAAATACGAGTATAGAAAATATACAAGAAGCGATAAGCTTAGTTGAGTCAGTTGGAAAATTAAAATTAGGAAATAATTTTACCTTAAAAGTAAGAAAAGTTTTTGCAGGAACATTCTTCTCAAAGGATTCTTTAAATTTTATTTTTGATAGTTTAGCTGAAAGTTCAGCAGGTTTAGTTTTCATAAATTATAATATTTCGGCAATTCAGCAACGTAATATCGAACGTTATTTAAAAGTTAAAGTCATTGATAGAACAGGCTTGATTTTGGAGATTTTCTCGGAACGTGCTAAAAGTTTTGAGGGCCGGCTGCAGGTTGATTTAGCAAGGCTGAGTTACCAAAAGTCTCGATTAGTTAAAAGTTGGACACATCTGGAACGCCAAAGAGGTGGAAAAGGTTTTTTAGGTGGGCCAGGGGAAACACAAATCGAGTCAGATAGACGTCAGCTTGATAGTCAGATCAAAAATATAAAGGTAAAATTAAAAATTGTTGAGAAGACACGAAAGTTGCACAGAGATTCCAGAAAATCTCTTCAATTTCCATTTGTAACTTTGGTTGGGTATACAAACGTTGGAAAATCATCATTATTTAATAGATTAACAAGTTCTTCAAATTTAGAGAAAGACATGCTATTCGCCACTTTGGACGCAAGCGCGAGGCGTGTATCTCTTCCTAGTTCTAAGGATATAATAATATCTGATACCGTTGGTTTTATTTCTAATCTTCCAACTCAATTAATTAAGTCCTTTAAGTCGTCCCTTGAGGAGGTGATAAGTTCCGATTTAATTATTCATGTAATAGATTTGTCCAGCCCGTTTGCCTCTAACGAAAGGCAGGAAGTAAAAAAAATTCTAGATGAGTTGAATATTGATTGGAATAAGACGAAAATAATAGAAATTGGCAACAAGCAGGACTTACTGAATTCGGACAGTGATGCTCTAAAGAACAGTGAAATTGGTTTAACTGTTTCGGCAAAGAATGATATTCATTTTGAGGAGTTATTACGTTTAATTGATTTAAATCTTGCTGAAGAGCTACAAAAAGAATCTATGATTTTAAAGTTTTGTGAAGGGCGAAAAAGGTCCTGGCTGATGGAAAATAACTTAGTCCAAGGTGAACGTTATTTGTCAACTGGGATAAAGCTTGATGTAAGGTGGTCGGCGAGGCAAAAGGGTAAATTTCTAAACTTAGATAGAGATAATTGATAAGCTAATGGTGAATTAATCATCACATTTCAATTCTGTAATTTCTAACTTAAAGTAAATTAACTTAAAAATTGAGAATGTACATATGTGGATTTTCCAATATTTAACTTGAATGAATTTGAGCAAGAAACTGGTTTTAAAAGAAAAAAATTGCTGCCAATTTGGATCTTTTATGCAAGAATTTAGGTTTTCTAATAATTGCAGATCATCAGATATCCAAAGAAAATTTTTGCAATTAGTGGAGGGTAGTAGCTAATTTTTTTTCACAAAAAACAGAAATGAAAATAAAGGTAGAAATGCCTTTTCCAGGATATCCATATGGATGAATTCCGCCTGAGAGAGAATCTTTAGGTAGGGCCTTGGATAAAAAATCATCCCCTGATTTAAAAGAGAGTTTTAACGGTGGCCCGCTAAAAGTGCCAAAAGATCTGGTCGATGCAGAAGCGTATAAATTTTGCTATCAGCCAACCCTATGGCCCGATTTGGAGGGGTTTAAGGATGCATGGCAGGCTTATTATTGGGCAATGGAATTGTTGGCTGAAAGGTTGATGAAAGTTTTTGCTGAAGCGTTAGGGTTAGAAAGAGAATATTTCAATCCAGTCATAAAGAGTCCGATCTCGGCATTAAGAGTAATTTATCATCCGGCAACTGAAAAAAATAAAGAGTTGGAACAGCAAAGAGCAGGAGCCCATACGGATTATGGATCTTTAACTATTTTGCTTCCGCAACCAGAAACAAGCGGTCTCCAAGTTTTTCACAATAAGGAATGGATTACTGTCCCAAATCCAGACAACAGCTTTGTTATAAATTTAGGTGATTTGATGGCTCTCTGGACTTCTGGCCGCTGGCAATTAACATTACAACGTTTTGTTGCCTTATCAAACCAACCTTCTAGAAAAAGCCTTATGTTTTTTCATCAGCCTGATTGGGATGCGGAAATAAATCCCATATTTAGTAATGCAAATTTTAAAACTTTTCGATCAGGACCTTATCTGATGGAACGATTTAAAGAGGTTAACACTTAGTAATAAAAGTTTTCGATCTAGCGTTAATTCTTATGGTAAAGGAACGTATTGAAGGTCCTGCAGTGCAGATTCACTCAATAAGGTTGTTTTTTTCCACGGCTCAGCTTCGATTGAAATACTATAATGTTTTATTCCACTTATAAAAACTTCCCTTTTTATAATAAGTATATTCCTTGAGTTTTTTGACGCCAAACGTTGTCCCACAGTAAATGATTTATATTTTACTCTGTAGAATGACTTCAATAATTTTTTTATATGCATGAGGCTCCATATTTAGCGAGCCTTTTTTGAAGAGGGCTAGTGGCGAACCTCTCTAGAAGTATTTAGCAGAAATTTGAAGAATTAAAAGTACAATTTAAAAAGTTTTTAATAAAGTGGGATATTTTTTAAATTTTTTCCATAGCCAAATTAATTAAGGTCATATACATATCTGAGACACACAAATTAAAAATAAATTTCTTTACTGCTTTGCTTCATATAGATTTGCATAGGAGGGGAGAAATTGGTTATCATAAAATTTAGCAGACTCAAATCTTTTATTCGCATAATAAATATTATGTGACTTTTTAAGATTAAATTTAATTGATAAGAGGTTGTTTTGAAAGCGGTATTAATTGCAGGACCAACAGGCATAGGAAAATCAAAACTAGTTAGTTTATTAGAGAATGAAATAAATTCAGTGGTAATAAATGCAGATGCAATGCAAGTTTATACCTCTCTCAGAATTATTACTGCTCGTCCCCCTGATAACCCTAATTATTATCTGTATGGTCATGTTGAGGATAATGTTAGCTATAGTGTTGGGAATTGGTTGGAAGATGTGGCTCACATTATCAAGGAGCTTTCCAAAAATAGTCCCGACAAAGTTCTAATTTTTGTCGGTGGAACAGGTTTATATTTTAATAGCTTGCTTAACGGAATTTCTTATATTCCTGATGTAACTCCGGAGATAAAGAATAAATCTTCTGAATTATTTCGGGAACATGGAATAAAATTTTTCTTAAATGAATTGGAAAAATTTGATCAAATTACTTTCTCAAGTATTGATAAGAGCAATCCTAGAAGAGTATTGCGCGCTTGGGAAGTACTTAAAGCAAGTGGAAAACCAATCAGCTACTTTCACCAAAATAGAATGCCTTCGTTAATTTCTGAAAAGGAATCCGTTAAATGTGTGCTCAAATTGAAGAAACCCACACTTGACCATTTAAATGCTGAAAGATTTAGAGGAATGTTGAGCGCGGGTGCTATTGAAGAATGCGAACTGGCACGTAGAAATGGAATGGGGCCCCTGTCTCAAAGTTTTAAAGCTATTGGAGTCTCTGAGATTGTCAATTTTTTAGATGGAGTTGTGAAACTTGAGGATTCTGAAAAGAAGGCTATTACCAGAACCAGACAATATTCAAAACGGCAAGTTACTTGGTTTCGGAATAACTTTTCAGATTGGAAATGTTTCAGCCTTGATGAATTAAATCATTCACAAATCTCAAAAAAAATTATAACTAGTATTGGTAAACTTTAAGGAAAGCTATGATTCCAAGATATTCCAGGCCTGAAATGGTGAAAATTTGGTCTGAAGATAATAAATATAAAATTTGGTATATGATAGAGGCTCATGCTTGTTCAGCTCAGGAAATTTTAGGAGCTATACCATCTGGAACAGCAGAACGTGTTTGGAGAGCTAAAGATTTAAAGTTTAACTCTGAGAAGATAGCTGAAATAGAGAGTGTCACAAAACATGACGTCATTGCGTTTCTTACTCATCTTGCTGAATTTGTTGGGGAAGACGCTAAATTCATTCATCAGGGGATGACCTCATCTGACGTTTTGGACACATGCTTTAATATTCAGTTAAAGCAGTCTTGTGACCTATTGTTGTCAGAAATGGACAAATTACTGCAGTCACTAAAAAACCTTGCCTTTAAGCATAAAAAAACAATTTGTATAGGGCGGAGCCATGGAATTCACGCAGAGCCAACTACCTTTGGAATAAAAATGGCTCAGGCTTATGCTGAGATGAAGAGGAATAGAGACAGATTAGTTGATGCCCAAAAAGAGATATCCTATGGAGCAATATCAGGGGCTGTAGGTACTTTTTCAACTATAGACCCTTATGTCGAAAAATACGTCTGCGAAAAAATGGGTTTAATTCCAGAGCCAGTTTCGTCTCAAGTTATTCCCAGGGATCGACATGCCTTTTATTTCTCAATTTTAGCGATAATTGCAAGCTCCATAGAAAGGTTATCTGTAGAAATTCGTCACTTACAGAGATCTGAAGTGTTAGAAGCCGAAGAGTTTTTTTCTCATGGTCAAAAAGGATCTTCTGCGATGCCACACAAAAGGAATCCAGTATTAAGTGAAAATTTAACAGGTCTTTCAAGATTAGTTAGGATGAATGTAATTCCTTCCCTGGAAAATATTTGTTTATGGCACGAGAGAGACATCTCCCATTCATCAGTCGAAAGAAATATTGGACCAGATGCAAATATTTTATTGGATTTTTCCTTGAACCGACTTTCTGGACTAATAAGTAACCTTGTAGTCTATCCGGAAAACATGCGTACGAACTTAAATAAATTATCTGGTTTAGTTAATTCTCAAAGGGTTTTGTTGGCTTTGATTCAGGAAGGAGAATCGCGTGAAAAGGCTTACGAAATCGTTCAGAGGTGTGCTATGACTGCATGGGATACAAAAGAGGAATTTTTTGAAATTTTAGCCAATGACAATGAGGTAAGTTTGCTTTTGTCTACGGAGCAATTAGAGGGCTGCTTCGATGAAAATTTTCACCTTAAGAATGTCGACATTATCTTTGACAGAGTATTTGGATAGAATTTAGGAATTATTACTAAAAGCAATGGTCAAGAGACAAAAAATATATGAAGGAAAAGCTAAGGTACTTTACAGGGGTACTGAGCCATTTACTTTTATTCAGCATTTTAAGGATGATGTAACGGCATTTAATGCAGAAAAAAAAGACACTTATGAGGGTAAAGGTGTGCTAAATAATATTTTTTCTGAGTTTTTTATGAAAGGGCTAAGTGAAATAGGTATAAACAATCACCTTATAAGAAGAATAAATATGAGAGAACAGCTGGTAATGGCTTGTGAAATAATTCCACTAGAGGTCGTCGTGAGAAACATTTCTACTGGGTCTATTTCAAAGCGACTTGGCATAAAGGAAGGTCATGTTTTCTCAAGGCCGATATTAGAATTTTATTATAAAGACGATAAATTAAATGATCCACTTGTAAATGAAGATCATATTTTAGAGTTTGAGTGGGCGACTGTTCAAGAGCTTGAAGAGATTTCAAGTATTGCATTTAGGGTTAATGATTTTTTAAGTGGATTATTTTTTGGTGCAGAAATAGTTTTGGTAGACTTTAAGTTAGAGTTTGGAAGACCTTTGGATAAATCTAATTCGAAAGTTATTCTGGCTGACGAGATTAGCCCAGATTCATGCAGGTTATGGGACAAGAAGAACAATAAGAGACTGGATAAGGATGTTTTCAGGTTGGATATAGGCAATATTTCTGAAGCTTACGAAGAAGTCGCACAACGATTTAACTTACTGCCAAAAAGGGTTTCTGTGCAGAATAACAAGATGAAAAATAATATATTTAGTTTGGAGTAAAGGAATGAAGGTAAGGTTAGAAATTAGACTTAATTCGGATATTCTGGACCCTCAAGGGGATGCGATTAATAATGCTCTTCAGCAAATGAATTTTAAAAGTGTTTCATCGGTAAGGCAGGGGAAGTTAATTGAGCTGGATGTAAAAGCATCTAACCAGGAAGAAGCACACAATTTAGTTAAAAAGATGGCTGAAGAGTTATTGGTCAACCCTATAATGGAAACATATATTATCTCGATGGGGTGATATTTGGGAGCTTATTTTTGAAAAGTGGTATAATTATATTTCCAGGATCAAATTGCGATAATGAACTTCAAAAAGCGCTTGAGAGTGTTGGAAGTTCAGTGATTAGAGTATGGCATAAAGAAGTTAATTTACCTAAAAATATTGACATAATTTTCCTTCCAGGAGGATTTTCGTTTGGGGATTATCTTAGGCCCGGTGCTATAGCTGCAAAGTCCCCTATCCTAAATTCGATAATTTCATTTGGAAAAGCTGGAGGATATATTGTTGGAATTTGCAACGGTTTTCAAGTTTTACTGGAATCTGACCTTTTGACTGGTGCTCTACTTAGGAATAAAAATCAAAAATTTATCTGCAAAGATGAAAAAATTATTATCGGTGCCTGTGACTCTATTTTTACCAAGAACTTCACCTCTGGAGAACTGGTAAACTTTCCAATCGCCCACAATGACGGTAGTTATTTCTGTACAGACAAATCATTGAAGAGTTTAATTGATAACGATCAGATACCTTTTTCCTATAAAGAAAATCCAAATGGTTCCAAGGCTAGCATAGCAGGAATTTGTTCCTTAAATAAGAGAATTTTAGGGCTTATGCCACATCCGGAGCGTGTGGTTTTTGAGGAAAATGGAGGAAGTGACGGGTTTAAATTTTTTAATTCAATTATTGAAAATTTTTAGATTTTTACAGTTATTCAATTGATATTCTCTTTGGAGCATAATGGAACAGGTTGATAATCCTCTGGATATAGATCTTCAGAGATATTCTGCTTAATGAACTAGGTGTTACCTATAAAGTCTCAAACCTTCAGAAGATTCTAATTTTTTATATAAGTGTGCTACTTCAGCTCCGTAGCCATTAAAAATTTTTGTTGGTATAGTCTCCCCTGCCCCACCTAAAACACGCTCTCTTTCCTGTGACCACCTTGGGTGATTTACTTTTGGATTTACATTTGCCCAAAAGCCGTACTCATTAGGATTTAATTCCTCCCAGAAGCTGATGGGTCTATTTTCAGTAAATTCAATCCTTACAATAGATTTTATTGATTTAAAGCCATATTTCCAAGGTAAATGAAGTCTGATGGGAGCTCCAAACGGCTTATGTAAAATTTTTCCATAGGCACCTACCACTAAAAAGGAAAGAGGGTTTGAGGCCTCTTCAATTGTTAAGCCTTCAGTATAAGGCCAGGGATACCACCGTGCCTTTTGTTCAGTTGCTACCTTTGGATCATAGAACGTATAAAATTTAATAAACTTTGCTGAAGATAGAGGTTTTGATATTTTAAGGAGATTAGATAGTTCAAAACCAGTCCAGGGAACTACCATTGACCATGCCTCTACACATCTGTGACGATAAATTCGTTCTTCCAGAGCCATAGTAGTGATTAATTTGTCGACAGAAATTTTGAAAGGTTTTTCCACTAAGCCATCAACTTTTATGGTCCAGCCTTCTGTTTCAAGCGCCTCAGCCTCTTTTGCAATATATTTTGTAGATCCAAATTCATAAAAATTGTTATATTTGGAACTGATATTTTCATCTGTTATTTTGCGTTCCATTTCAGTGAATTTAAAGTTCTTAGAAGCATCTGTAATATGACTGGTTATTGAATTAGAGGCAAAAAGAGAATTGCCGAATGTTCCCGACATCGCGAGACCTAAGCCTGAAGCTAAAATATTTCGACGATTTAAGAATGTAACTTCGTCGATAACTTTATTTTCACTTATTGCCCAGTTTGGTTTTGTGATAAGGTGCATATTTGGTACTCTTTTAATAAATTATTTAGGAGTTAAGATTTTGAGGTTTATTTCTATCCTTTACAGTAAAATAAATCAAATTTTACTAGATCGGATTTGGCTCTATCAAGTTTATTATTTAATTATTGCCTTAGCTTTACTTTGCATAATAGGCATTGGACTTTACTTTTTTGCAACTGATTTCTTCTCCACACTTTTTTATTATTTATATAATTTTAAAAACTTGGATTATGCTCCTCTGAGTATAGTGTCTGGTTTGGCAATCTATCTCATAACAATTATACTCATATCGAATAATTTAAATAAAAAAAACAATATTATTAAGGCTGAGCGTGATGAATTAATTTTACTTAATTCTAGATATGTGGCCGAGATTGAGAAAAGAGAGAAAACTGAAAGGTCTCTCAAGCTTGCCGAGCAAAGCCTAGAACAATCTTCAAAATTGGCTGAAATCGGCCAGATGTCTGCAGCTATTAATCATGAGATTAGTCAACCTCTTTCAGCTCTTAAAACTTATTTAAGCAGCATGAAAATTCTTATTGATAGAAAGAAGATTTTGGAGGCTAGATCAAATTTTAGTAGAGTTGATGATTTAATTGATAGAATGGAAAAAATTACAACTCAGTTGAAGTTGTTTTCAAGAAAAAGTGATGATTTGACAGAAAAAATAAATCTTTTAGATTCTGTTGATGCTAGTCTCAGTTTAATAGCCCCTCAGTTAATTGACAAAAGAATTCGGATTAAATATCAATCGCCTAAAGAAAAACTTGTAGTAATCGGAGATCAGATAAAGATTCAGCAAATAATAATAAATTTGCTAAATAACGCTGTTGATGCTTTGGAAAATATAAGAGGCGCACTTATAACAATAGAAGTTGTCTGTGAAAAGGATAAGACCCAAGTAAAAATTTCTGATAATGGAATTGGAATGGATGAGCCCAATTCAGTATTTGATCCATTCTTTACTACCAAGGCTCATGGAAAGGGCGTTGGTTTGGGCCTTTCCATTTCTTACGATCTTGCTATGAAATTTGGTGGAAACTTGAAAGCTAATAACATTAAGCCGTCTGGCTCCGAATTCACTTTAACCTTAAGAAATGGGTAAGCAGATATGGTAGATGAATCTAAATGTGACATAATTGTCATTGATGATGAAGAGGATGTTCGGGAGAGCCTTAAACAGCTTTTTTCTCTGGAAGGATTTAAAGTTTATGCAATGGCTGATGCTAAGGAAGCATTGGGGTTTATTTCTACAAAGTTTCATGGTGTAATTATTTCGGATATTAGGATGCCAGAGATGGATGGTCTCACTTTTCTTAAAGAGGTAAAAAAATTAAATAAACTGCTGCCCGTTATTTTGATAACAGGTCATGGTGACATCAAGTTGGCAGTCAAGTCAATAAAATTAGGTGCCACAGATTTTCTGGAAAAACCATTTAATCCTAATGATTTAGTAAATCAAGTTAAAGTTTTATCCAGTCAGCGGCAAGCCGTTATCGAATCTTACAAGGGTTTAGAAACCTCATCACTTAAAAAAATGACTGACGATTTCGAAAAAAATCGAATTTGTTATTCATTGGAAAAACATGAAGGATCAATATTATCTGTAATGAAGGAATTAAAACTTCCTAGGAGAACTCTAAATGAGAAGATGGCTAAATATAAAATTAATAGACAGCTATTTATTTCCTAGACCACACTAAGCAATCATTTGATTATGTTTCTTTTTCATTAATTCTTTTGCTGTTTCAACTGCGACAGCGGCGTCCCTGCAATATGCGTCTGCACCTATTGATTTGCTGAATTCTTCATTTAATGGTGCACCACCCACCAGAATTACATAATCATCCCGAATTCCTTGTTGCACAAGTGTGTCAATAACAACTTTCATATAAGGCATAGTCGTAGTTAGAAGAGCGGACATTCCCAAAATATCTGCTTGTTCTTTGTCAATAGCCTCTAGGTAATTCTCTACCGGATTATTTATTCCTAAATCGACAACCTCAAATCCGGCCCCTTCCATCATCATGCAAACTAAGTTTTTGCCGATATCGTGGATATCCCCCTTAACCGTACCAATAACCATTTTGCCAAGTCTAGGGGCACCAGTTTCAGCCAAAAGAGGTTTTAGTATTGCCATCCCTGCCTTCATCGCATTAGCAGCAAGCAAGACTTCTGGTACAAATAAGATTCCATCCCTAAAATCTATTCCCACAATTCTCATGCCTTCAACCAGGGCCTTAGTCAGAACATCGTATGGTGTCCACTTTCTTCCAAGAAGAATATTGACACCCTCCTCTATTTCTTCCTTTAAACCATCATATAAGTCATCGTGCATTTGCAGAACGAGGTCTTCATCATTCAGTTGGTCTAGAACTATTTCATCTTCTTCGTCGCTCATACTCACCTCTTTTTATTTTATTAAGTTATCTTAAATTTTTTATTTAACTTAGCTCGATAAACGACTATGGATCGATTAATTTCGACTACTTTTGATAATAAATATAATTTAAACTGTCAATAAATTTAGACATTGGGAAAATCTTGAATTTTCTTTATCATTGAATTGAGTCCATTCGCACGTTGGGAAGACAAATGGCCAAGTAATTCAAGGCTTTCGAACATTTTATAGGGATCAGCATTAGAGATATCATTCAAAGGCATATTGTCATATATAGATCCAACAATTGCAATTAAGCCCTTAACTATTAAAGCATCAGAATCTCCAAGGAAAGAAAGCCTCTCCACTCCGTCTTTTTTGTATGTTCCTAATATTAGCCAAACTTGAGACGCACACCCTGATAACTTATTATATTCAGATTTTAGAGACTCTTCTAACTTAGGCATTTCTCTACCAAGATCGATAATATAGGAATATCTATCTTCCCAGTTCTCTAGAAATTCAAAATCGGCGTTTATTAAATCAAATTCTTTAAAGCTCATATCTTTAATCTATTAGTATTAACGATAGTTACATCCTTCCCATTTACAGATAAGCCTATTTCTCCATTTTTCAACTTCAAGGCGTTAGATCCGAAAATTTCCTTTCGCCATCCACTGAGTGTCCTTGAATTAGGAATTTCTTCCACTGCAATTTCTCTTAAATCGCTACTCGTGGCGATAATTTTTTGGGCCACACCGGAAATTTCTGAGCAATGAGTAAGGAGAACTTTTAATAGCTCTATTAAGGTTTGGCTCGACTTGTCATCTTTGGAAGTACTTTTACTTTCTATTATTGGAGCTGTACTTGGGTCTACATTTTCAACAATTTCCAGAATTTTCTTTCCGATCCAATTTTTTTGTGAGTCTTTAGGTAAGAATCTCAGTTTATTAATATCACCAAAATTAGTGGGTTTTTTTGCTGCAATTTCTAAAAGAGCATCATCTCTAAATATTTTACGCCTTATAAGATTTCGATCTTGAGCCTCTCTCTCCCTAAACTCTGCCAAATCTTTAATTAATGCCAAAAATACTTTACTACCACCGCTCATCTTTATTTTTTTCCAAGCTTGATCAGGATCTGTAAAATAATTAGTTGTATCGGCTAATCTTTCAATCTCCTCTCTAACCCACGCTTCCCTGCCATTTGATTGCAGAAGACCTTTTAACCCCAAATACACCTCTCTTAGGAAAGTGACATCTCCTAATGCATAGGCGCATTGTTCTTCTGAAAGTGGGCGACTAGCCCAATTTGAAAACCGGTTTGACTTATCCAAAGTGACCCCAGAGAACTCTTTGACTAACTTTTCGTAGCTTATTTGATCTCCAAAGCCACAAACCATTGCGGCCACTTGAGTATCAAAAAATGGTTTTGGAATGAATCCACTTAATGAAAAAAAAATTTCCAAATCTTGCCTAGCAGCATGAAATACCTTCAAAACTTTATTGTTTCCCATTAGATCAAAAAGTGGAGATAAGCTAATTTGAGAACTTAATGGATCTATTAAAATTGCGTCTGTTTCATTATTGTCAGCTATAAAAGCCATCTGGATGAGACACAGGTCTGCGTAGTAGGTTTTTTCTCTAATAAACTCTGTATCTATGGTAACAAAATCCTTTTCAGATGCTACCTTGCAAAAAGTCTCTAAGTCTTTTGTTTTGGAAATAATTTCCATTATGCATCCGTGATAAAAATTTTTTTAGTTTAAATTAGGTTTTCCAAGACGGATCAATTTTATCTAATAGCCTTAAAAAAGCTGGCCATTCAGGATGTCTGACGGCAGCTCCTCCTTGAGCACTACCACCTTCAAATTGTTCTCTTGTATGAACAATTACCTTTTTTGGAATCGTATTCAGGTTATTTCCAGATGCCAATGCTCTCAATTGAATATCGCTGTTTCTGATAAATACCTGATGCCTAACAAAAGCCCATATAGGGCTAGGTCCCGCAGTAAGAAGGCCATGATTTTTTAATACAAGTGTATGATTTTTTGTCCCAAGGGATTTTATTAAACGCTTTTTCTCTGAACTGTTTAAAACTATGCCTTCAAAATCATGATATCCAACTCTTTCGTATAATTGACAGCCTTCCTGAACCATTGGAAAAGCCTTTATATTTAGGGTGGACATCGTTTGACTAATGGGTTCGTGGGTGTGCATTACACAATGTAAATCGTTAGGCCTAGCTTGATGGATTGCAGAATGGATATTGTATCCAGCTTGATTTACAGGCCATTCAACATTATCTATTTTATTACCGTCCAAATCTAATTTTACCAGGTTTGAGGCTGTAATTTCGTCATACCTAAGCCCAAAAGGGTTGATTAGAAATGTGTCCGTACTGGGAATTCTTAACGTTATATGATTATAGACCACACTGGTCCACCCATAATAATCGGTTAACCTATAAACTGCAGCTAACTCAACCCTAGCTCTCCACTCATCTTGAGTGAAGTTTTTTGGTGCTTTTGGGTATTGAACAGATAAATCATTAATATTCATATCGTGTCACCTATTGGTAATTTTCCAAAAAAATCATTTTTCTAATGCCTTAATCAGGGAAAACAATACGTTATTATGGGGGGTCTGTACATTGCCTTTTTTTCCAAACCGAATAATCTGACCGGTTATGGAATCAATTTCAGTTTTCTTATGATTTAATATATCTACTAGCATCGATGGTTTATGATTGGGGTGCTCGGTAGTTGACATAAAAATAATGCTCTTAACCTCTTTTGTGCTCACTTTAATGCCTAAGTTTTGTGCAACTTCGCATCCCTCATTAGCAACACTGTTGGCCAAACTAATAAGTTCATTTGATTTCGCTATTTCGCCAGGAGTTCCTCTAATTAGAGCACAAATCACATTGACTGCAGAATTAAAAATAGCTTTTTTCCAAATAGATTCAGAGATGTTAGAACTTATTTCGCTGTATATTCCGCAGCTACTTAAGACGTCTTTCAACTTTAATACCAGTTTATTGTCTGCAGTTGAAATGGAATTAAAATTGGTAAGATGAGTGCCAGAAGAGGAAACAAGACCTGACGCCTTAAGATCTGAAGGCAAGGTTGTGCAGCCATAAATCACTTTACTCGAGAAATGTTGCAATATTTCTTCATTACCGATTCCATTCTGAAGGGAAATTAACGGAGTGGACTTTTTGATCAGTTTTTCTGAACCTTTCAAAGCGTTATAAGTATCTTTTGATTTAGTAAAGATAAAAACCATGTCAAATTCTGTATTTAAATTCTTTAGATCTATTTCACTAACACAATTAATTGAAACATTTTCCGTCTCACCATTCGTTTCTAAGCACAAGCCATTTGACAAGATAGCCTCTCGATGCCCTCTGTTCCGACAAACTAAAGTCACATCATTTCCGCCTTTTTGTAAGCAACCTCCAAAGTATGAACCTAAGGCACCGGCTCCAATTATAAGAATTTTCATAAAATTTTCCGCAACATTATTATAGAAGGTATTCCTTTAATACGTCAGCTTCGATAATTTCCACACCCGGCAAGCTATCCCTCAAAACATCTACCTTTTGTTCAAGGAGGGGAAAAGTTTTGTAATGACAAGGAAAAATAGTTTTAAAATTAAAAAATCTTTCTGCCGCATATGCGGCTCTTTTCATGTCCATAGTAAAATGTCCGCCACAGCATAGAATTCCAATCTCTGGTTTGTGTAGTTCGCCAAAAATCTGCATGTCAGCCATGACATCTGTATCTCCAGAGAAATATATAGTTTTTTCTGGAGTGGTAATCATATACCCAACCTCAGCACCTCCATAATAGAAATTGTCTTTATGATGAAAGGAGGAGGAGTGGGATGCAGATACCATTGTAATGGAAAAGTCACCAATCTGAACTGTGCCTCCTTTATTAAAGCCCACGGATGAAACCTTGTGCTCAGCTTCATAAAATTGCATTAAGTCATACATACCAACAATTGGAATATCTCTCTCCTTAGCAATTTTTATGGAATCTGAAGCGTGATCAGAGTGGGCATGACTTAACAAAATAAATTTGCAATCTGAAATAACATCGACTTTCTCCCTTTCAGGAAACATAGGGTTTCCCTCAAACCAAGGATCAACAAGTAATGTTGTATCCTTATATTTAATCTTAAATCCGCTATGGCCAAGCCAGGAAATTGTAATCTGGTTTTCTTGCATTTATATTCCTTTACTAGTTAAGAATATTATTTTAAGCCATTAAGTCTCCTTGTCGAGCTTAATATACAGCGCCTTTTCTTAAATAATGCAATATAATGAAAAAATCATCTGCAATTATCACAATCCTCTCAGGTAGTATTTTTATGAGTTTCGTTGGATTGCTTTTGAGATTAATTGAAGAAGCAAATGGGTTTCAGGTTCTTTTTTACCGATCATTTGGAATAGCTCTAATAATACTAATCTTTATATGCATTAGACGTAGAATCGGTCCTATAACTTGTCTTAGAACCCTTGACTGGAATGATTTTTGGATTGGAGTAAATCTATCAATAGCTTTTTCAATGTATGTATTTGCCATGTTTAATAGTTCTGTAGCTTCAACACTTTTTATCTTAAGTATTACACCATTTATAGCGGCCTTTCTCGGATGGGTTTTTCTAAACGAGCGCTTAAGTATTGGAACACTAATTTCTATAGCAATTGCTTGTCTGGGAGTAGTAATAATGATTTTCGATGGCCTGGAGCTTGAGCGAACATTAGGAAACATATTTGCTCTCATTTCAGGTTTTTCATTTTCAATTGCAATTTTGTTAGCAAGATTAGGTCGGAAGGATGACGTGCTTGGTGGAACTTTCCTTGGGGGCGTATTTTGTATTTTAGTTGGGTTTATAGCTTGTTTTTATGGCGGTTTTGGCTTTCAAATATCTCTTTATGATTTCGTTCTTCTTATTTTTATGGGAAGCTTAACTATAGGAATTGGGATAATGCTGGTTACATGGGGTACACCCTTTGTTCCAACATCTGAGGTTTGTTTATTAGTCTTACTTGAAAGTGTATTGGGAAGCATTTGGCCTTGGATATTCCTGAGTGAACAAATGACCTTTATGGAGATCATTGGGTCTTGTTTAATACTATTCTCAATAATTATTTTTTCACTTATGAACAAAAGGTCTAGATAGATTAAACTCCAGCAGGATTGTCTACGCTCTTTCCTAATCTCTCTAAATCTGAATAACGATCCCCTATTCTATGGTGAGGTCGGCCACTTGTGGCAGCCCCAAGTGCAACAACTATCTCATCGACATCCGGAGCATCATATATCGAAAATTGTACTGTGATATAATGCGACCTTCTACCCGTATCATGCTTGTCCATTAGCGGTATATTAATCTGAGTATTTGCTGGACCTCTGGTGTTAGTGAAACCAAGATAACTTTTTGCATTTACAGCCTCTCTATAAAAATTTCCAAATTTCAAAGTGTGAATAATGGCCGATGCATGTTCAATCTCACAGCTTGAACCTGAAACAGCCGCCTTTCCATAAGCCTCGATTTTTTCTCCTGAACCCACCAAAGAAATTAATCGATCTGTAAGAGCTCTTCCCATTACTGGTGCTATTCGGTCAATTTTGGGAGAAAGATCCTCTACAAAACCCATTCCCTTCCACGGATTGGTTAAAACTGCAGCCACACCTATTATTCTCAAAACAGGATTTGCATTTTTGTTGCCTTCTTTATAAATATCTTCGTCAAAAGTAACTATTTTTCTTAATTCATCGATCATACTTTTCTCCTCATTCTTTAAAATTTCTAACTATTCCTTCATTATGATCTCCTTCATATAGACCAAATGAATTGTTTTTGTGCTCTATTATATATCTATTGACCATGATCTCTTCAGCTTCATCTGAAAATTTTAAACCCTTAATACGATCAAGAGAAATGAATTCCAGATTGATTTCAGAATCTACTTTATTTGGAATCAAGGACCCGTCTCCACGATAAAAAATAGCATATTTTTGTTTAGGTTTATCGTGATATACGGAATATAAACTCTCAATTTGACACGAAATACCAATCCTAATCAAATATTCTATAAGGCCTTCAACACCATTCTTTGGGTTGTCGGCTCTAGGAAGGCAGTAAGTAGAATTAAATCTTGTTAGCAGCATTTCAGAATTCTTGTTTACTAATATGACCCCAAGTGAAGTTAGTCCTGTTTTTGAAGCAATGTTTGCTAAAGATTTTTCATGACCTAGAGATATATATTCACCACGGAAATAACATAACGGACTACCAACGGTTGACGAGAAATTTTCAACTTCTCCAAGTAGAATAATATGATCACCAGCATCAAAAGAATTCTTTGTTTTGCAAGTAAAATAAGCTAAACAATCTTCTATAATAGGCATTTGATTCATGTCATTCTTCCATTTCAAGACCTCAAATTTATCCTCTCTCTGAGTAGCAAAAATACTTGCAGTACTTTTTTGTTCTTCTGAAAGAACATTTACGCAGAAATGCTCTGAGTCTAAAAAGACATCTAAACTCTTTGCCTTTTTGCTAACACAAATTAATAAGAGCGGTGGATCAAGTGATACAGATGAAAATGAGTTTGCAGTAAATCCTCTGGGGATGCCGTCGCCTTGCTTAGTCGTAATAATAGTTACTCCAGTGGCGAAAGTTCCAAAGGCCTTTCTTAGATCATTTGGATCAATTTTATCATCTAAAACTTTGTTTTTTAGATAAAAAGAGTTATGTTGACCTAAAATGGGAGGAGAATTAAATTCAGTTTTTTTGAAAGAACTAAAATTTAAAGGATTGCCCGCAACACGCCATGAAGGTAACGAATCTGGATGACTTATTTCTTCAATAATCCTTCTGCTTTTCACATGTGGGTCGTCAAGAATTTCCTTTACATTGTTAACAGGACCAAATGGCACCTTTCCTCCTAATAAGGTGCTCAATTCACTTTTTGTGTACTCTTCTGTCCATGTGGCAACTGTAGAATTGACAAGATCGATATTGTTTCGCCTCTCCTCAGAGGAGGAAAAATTTTTCATACTAATAAATTCATCTTTATTAAATAGGGTCGCTAATTCAATCCAAAAGTGGTTTTCGACTACAGCCAAGGCAATATTTCCGTCTTTTGCAGGAAAAATCCCAAAAGGTGCAATGAAAGGATGAAAGTTTCCAGAAGGTTTAGGGATCTCATTGGTATAGCCATATTGGTAAATAGCTCGCTCACAAAGGCTGATCATTGCGTCATACATAGCTAAATCAACAAATTGGCCATTTCCAGTCTTTTCCGCATGCCTTAAAGCGGACATAATGCCAAACGATAGCATAAGGCCGCTAAATATATCGCCAATTCCAGGTCCAATTTTTAAGGGACTATCCTCATCCACACCAGTAAGACCAATGGGTCCACCCATAGCCTGAGCTACGACATCATAGGAAGGCCAATTTAAGTATGGACTACCTCCAGATCTAAAATCTCCAAAACCTCTTATAGCCCCATATACTAACCTTGGATTTATTTCAGACAGAGCTTCGTAGCCTAAACCCAGTCGTTCCATCACTCCTGGCCTGAAATTTTCTATCAAGATATCAGCAGTCTTTACAAGGTCTAAAAACGATTGATTATCCTTCTTAACTTTTAAATTAAGACAAATACTTTTTTTATTCCTATTTAAGCTAACAAAGTAACCGGCCCATTTCTTCTCACTATCATCTTTCCTATAAGGTCCATTCCCTCTACTGGAATCTCCTTTTTCATCCTCTATCTTTATAACCTCAGCTCCGTTATCAGCTAACATCATACTGCAATAGGGCCCTGAAAGCATTCGAGTTAGATCCAAAACCCTTATCCCGAAAAGTATTCCTTTGGAATTATTTTTTCCTTGGCTTTCTTTTTTGTGCATTCTATCAACTATCTAAGAAACTTAAAATTTTATCATTAACAGATTTTGGGTCCTCAACAAGTGCCATATGGCGTAACTTTTTTAGGATCACAACTTTTGAATTTGGCAAATCGTTTGAAATTTTATGAGCTACTCCTGGGCCATTTGCAAAATCTTCGTCGCAAGTCAAAATAAGTGCGCGGGTTGAACATGGATTCCCGCTTAATTCGATTGAACCAAAATAAAGTAATGGATATATTTCAGAATAAACATTTTTATCATTTGATCTTATCCAATGACGAGTCAATTCCATAATTTGAGTATTATTTTTTCTAAAGTCATCGCTAAACCATCTATGTAATGCGGCATCCACCGTTGCATCTGCACCTTTGTTTTTAACCAAGTTAGCTCTAGATTCAACTTCAATTTTTTCTTTTTCAGAAGATTTATTTGGAGAATTTAGAAGAACCAATGACTTAACTTTTTTTGGAAATATGATTGAGAACTTGCGAGCTATCATCGCACCCAGAGAAAAACCTATTAACGTTACCTCATTTAGGTTTAAATGCTCCAGTAAATCATTAAGTTGATTTGCAAAGTCTTGTAAGGAGGGTTTTAAGTTAGTGGGATCACTTTCACCATGACCTTTTAAGTCATATAAAATAATATTATACGATTTAAGCAAGGGTATTTGCCAAGTCCAAACATCTAGATTCAAGCCAAGACCGTGGACTAAGACTAAATAATTATTAGATAAATTGCTCTTGATTACTTTAAAGCAGGTACCATCAACATATTGTCTCTTCATTGTTTTTGCCTTTTTAACTCCTTAAGCAAGGTTTACTCTGGATCATAAGCGACGACCTCTATTTCAACCTTCACATCTACAAGCAATTCATTTAAGATAGCTGATCTTGCAGGAGGCTCTTTCGGAAAGTATGTTCCATATACCTCGTTGAAACCAGGAAAATCTTGTCTATCCTTTAGCCAAACCATTGCTTTTACTACGTTCGAAAAGTCACAACCCGCCTCCGATAGAGTAGCTTTAATTTCTTCCAGAACAACTGTGGTTTGTTCTTCGATTGTACCTTCAGTCATAACTTTTCCATTTATCATTGGTATCTGGCCAGTTAGAAATATAAAATCTCCTGCCCTTACCGCCTTTGATAGCGAAAGTTCACGGCCATTTATTATGATTGGGCCACCAATAATCTTTTTTTTCCCCATTTTTACCTCTTTAACGTTTGTTAGAAGAATATACCTATTGATTTACTAATTAATAATCAAAACTATTTGCTGGACTATAAACTAATGTATAATGTTATCAAAGATATGTTGCTCGTTTATTTCTAAATTTGATGAGGCATACTTATATTGATACGACACTATTGGAGTTTTTATGGCAAACTTAATAAATTACAAAATGTTGATAAATGGTGCTTGGGTAAATGCATCTAATGAAAAGACATTTAATAGTACCAATCCTACGACAGGTGAAATTTGGTGCTCAATACCAGAATCTACTGAAGCCGATGTGAATAATGCGGTTGAATCTGCATACTCGGCTTTCAGCGAGGGTCCTTGGTCAAAAATGACGCCCACACAAAGAGGAGACTGCCTTCGACGTCTTGCCGAAGTTTTGGCAAATAAATCAGAGGACCTTGGAAGAGTTGAGACTGTAGATACAGGAAAAATGCTGAAAGAAACAAAATGGCAAGCCAAGTACATTTCACAATTCTTTAACTTTTATGCTGGATGCGCTGATAAGGTGAGTGGCGATACTCTTCCTATAGATAAGCCCGACTTATTCGTTTTTACTAATAGGGAGCCCCTTGGCGTTGTGGCAGCAGTCGTTCCTTGGAATTCACAACTCTTTCTAGTTGCTGTAAAGATAGGTCCGGCTTTAGCTGCGGGCAATACAGTAGTTTTAAAAGCTTCTGAACATGCATCTGCGGCAATGTTAGAATTTGGAAAATGTATAGAAGAAGCTGGAATTCCACCGGGGGTGGTTAATATTATTACGGGTCATGGGGACCCGTGTGGAAAGGTTTTAACTTCCCATCCAAAGGTCTCACGAATCTCTTTCACCGGTGGACCTAATTCAGCAAGACATGTTGTAAAAAATTCTGCAGAGAATTTTGCGGAAGTATCTCTTGAATTGGGTGGCAAGTCTCCTTTTATCGTTTTTGATGACGCAAATATAGAAAATGCTGTAAATTGTTCTATTGCGGGAATTTTTGGAGCCACGGGTCAGAGTTGCGTAGCAGGCTCAAGAGTTTATTTACAAGAAAATATTGCAGATGAATTTTTAGATAAAATTGTCGCTCAGGCTAAAGAAATAGTAATTGGAGACCCTCTTCTTGATGACACTCAAATGGGTCCGCTTTGCACTGAGGGGCAGCTTTCCAATATTAAAGCAGAACTTAATTTTGCTCTATCAGAGGGTGGAGAAATTTTATGTGGAGGCAAATCTCCTGAGGGTTTAGGAGAATTATTCTTTGAACCTACTATTATTGCCTGCCCAAACCAAAAACTGAAAATTGTGGATACCGAGCTATTCGGACCTGTGTTAACAGTAATTAAATTTAAGGATGAAGAAGAGGTGTTGAGACTTGCTAATGATACAAAACATGGTTTGGCAGCTGGTATATTTAGTTCAAATAGTGCAAGATGCCTAAGGATGAGCAGATCTGTTCGTGCTGGAATTGTGTGGGTAAATACCTATCGAGTAGTCTCTCCAATTGCAGAATTTGGAGGTTTTAAGAATTCGGGTTATGGGCGAGAAAGTGGGTTTCAAGCAATTTATGACTACACAAGGCCAAAAACTATCTGGATGAATATGTCCGATGAGCCGGCGGCAAACCCGTTTGTCATGAGGTAGTTTAAATATTCTGGTTAGCTAAAAGAAAGGAAATTTTACTTGAAATTTGATCTAGCAATTAATCTTGAGCGGGTGGATGACTCCATTAGCATGAAAGATGTAAAAAATCACACCTTGGAAATGGTTCAAATTGCTGATGCTGCAGGATTTAATATAGTTTGGGCTGCCGAACATCACGCTCTCGAAATGACTATTGCTCCAAACCCTTTTCAGATTCTAACATGGTGGGCAGCTCATACTAATAATGTAAGGCTTGGTACAGCTGTTGCCGCAGCGGCCTACTGGCATCCAATCAAACTTGCAGGTGAAGCAGCTTTTACAGACCTCATTACTGAGGGCAGGCTTGAATTTGGAATCGGCTCAGGTGCCTATCAAAGAGAATTTGACAGAATGCACCCTGGACTCAAACAATCTGATGCTTGGAAGTATATGCAGGAAACATTGCCTGTAATTCGAAAGCTTTGGCAGGGTGATTGTGAGCATGATGGAGAGTTTTGGTCTTTCCCTAAAGCGACATCAGTGCCAAAGCCTGTGCAAGAAAATGGTCCGCCTATTTGGGTTGCTGCACGCGCGCCAATCACCTTTGAATATGCCGTTAAGAACAATTGCCACGTAATGTCTTGGCCTCTTACACGATCATTTTCAGAAGCAGAGCTTTACAACCAAAGGCTTAAAGATGCTATGAGTGCTTCTGAAAGCAATTTCAGTCCTACCTTTGCTATGATGAGGCATGCAGCCGTTTATGAAACCAAATCAGAGGCAGAGATTTACGTAAGTGCAATACAGAAAATACTTGGCCAATTTGAAAATTTATTTAAAAATTTAGATGATGTGAAGAACGGATTTCCAAAAGGTATTGACCTTAAAGATCTACAGAATAGAGATGAGTATGACCCTTTAATGCTTCAAGAAAATCTTATGTTTGGAACTCCCGATGATGTCATAAGTAAATTAAAGAGGTATAAAAATCTTGGAGTTGATAACTTTATTTATTATGCTTCTATGGGACTTGGACATAAAGAACAGAAAAAGTCTCTGAAGCTTTTTTGCAATGAAGTAATACCTGCGTTTAAGCAATAGGAAGAGTAAGTTGAATGACGGACAGTATAGAAATAGTGAAAAATAATAAGGTTTTAGAGGTAAAACTTAATAAACCTAAGGTAAACGCAATTGATCTAGAGCTTAGTCGTGCATTAGGTGATGCCTTTGCTGAACTTCGTGATAATGATGAATTGAGAGTGGGAATAGTAACTGGGGCTGGCGAAAAAATTTTCTCAGCGGGCTGGGACCTTAAGGCTGTCAACTCAGGAGAGATGGAAATGGATAACTGGTGGGAAAAGGCTGATTATGGAGACGGGGGGTTTGCGGGTTTAACGGAGAATTGGAATTTAAATAAGCCCGTTATATGTGCTTTAAATGGTTTAGCAATCGGTGGAGGTTTTGAATTAGCACTTTCTTGTGATCTCATTATTGCAGCAGAGCATGTAGAGTTTGGCTTGCCAGAAATGCCTTTAGGAATTGTTCCAGACGCAGGAGCATTGCAGAGACTCCCAAGAAGAATTCCCCACAATATAGCCATGGAAATGTTTTTTCTTGGAAGACGAATGTCTGCGCTGGAGGCTCATCACTTCGGACTTGTTAATAAGGTAGTGAAAATGGAGGATTTGATGGATCAAGCAAGAGAATGGGCTACTCAAATTGCCTCCTATGCCCCCCTAGCTATGCAAAGCGTAAAGGAAGTTCAACGTTCAATAGAATGTGTCCCACTAAAGAATGCGTTTGCCAAAATGAGATCGGGAGATTTGGTGACATATGGCAAGATGCTAAAATCAGAAGATGCTGCTGAAGGTGTCGCAGCTTTTGTGGAAAAGCGTGACCCTAACTTTAAAGGTAAATAAGATTGAAAAGGCTTGATGAGATAACTACAGTCGCCAGTATTGGAGGTGGTCCTATAGGCGGAGGATGGGCCGCACATTTTTTAGCAAAAGGATTAAAAGTAAAGTGTTATCTTCACGATAAGAGTGAGCATCAACAGTTTGTGGATATTATAGAGACTGCTTGGGATAGTCTTATTCAATTAGGTTTAACAGAAGGGGCTTCCTTAAAAAATATGAAGATTAGTTTTGATTTAGCAGAAACTCTTAGTGAGGTAGATTTTGTACAAGAAAGTGTCCCAGAAGTTTTAAATATTAAGCAACAGTTTTATGAAAAGATAGATCACCTATTAGACAATAATATTGTAATTTCATCATCCACTTCGGGCTTGTTAATTTCTGATATTACTGTGAACTGTAAGACTGCATATAGGGCTGTAGTTGGACACCCCTTTAACCCTCCATATTTACTACCTTTGGTAGAGGTTGTCGGAAGTTCAAAAACTAAGCCACAAATTATTGATTGGGTGAAGGAATTTTATACCTACTTTGAGAAGGTTCCCTTAGTTTTAAATAAAGAAATTCCTGGTTTTATAGCCACCCGACTGCAGGAAGCGCTTTGGAGAGAGGCTCTCCACATGGTAAAGAACAACGAGGCGACTCCCGAACAGATTGACTTGGCTTTAATCAATGGGCCAGCCCCAAGAATGGCCCATCAAGGACAATGTATGGCCTTCCATGTTGCATGTGGAGCTGGAGGAATGGCAACAAATCTCGATCAATTTGGTCCCGCCCTTGAGCTGCCATGGACTAGACTTAAGGCTCCACAGCTTGACAAATCTCTTCGAAATAAGATGGTAGATGGCTGTAACAAAATGGCAAAGGGTCAAGATTTTAAGACCCTCGCCGATAAGCGAGATAAGGCAATAGTAGCAGTTCTTAACGCATTGAAGCAAAATTGAATATTTTAGGAGTGACGAATGAATTTTGAAGTAATCTTGACTTGTGCGGTCACGGGAGCAGGAGAAACAACCGATAAGAGTCCCCATGTACCTGTAACACCTGAGGAAGTGGCAAATGCGGCCATAGAGGCTGCAAAAGCTGGTGCATCCGTGGCGCATGTTCACGTCAGGGATCCAAAAACTGGAAAAGGATCAAGGGATGTTAAACTTTTTAAAGAGGCCGTTGATAGGATAAGAGATAGTAAGACTGATATTGTGGTTAACTTAACGGCTGGAATGGGGGGCGACTGGATTCCCGATGAGAGCAACATGGCTATGCCAGGCGAAGGAACTGATATGATTGGTCCAGATGAGAGATTGGCCCATGTAGAGGTTTGCAAACCTGAAATCTGCTCTTTAGATTGTGGTACATTAAATTTTGGTTTAAGCGATAATTTAATTTATATATCTACCCTTCCTATACTAAAGAGAATGGCAGAATTGACCCAGAAGTGGGGTGTAAAACCGGAGTTGGAAGTTTTTGATTTAGGTCACATTCGATTAGCTAAAGAGTTAATTAAGGAAGGTCTAATCAATGAGCCTCCTATGTTTCAAATTTGTCTGGGTATTCCATGGGGAGCTGATCAAAGTGCAGATACCATGAAGGCGATGAAAGATCATTTGCCAGAGAATGCTCATTGGTCCGGATTTGGAATTTCACGTATGCAAATTCCTATGGCTGCCGCTGCTGTTACTCTTGGTGGCAATGTAAGAGTTGGTTTAGAAGATAATCTTTATTTATCTAGAGGTGTCTTGGCTACTAACGGTCAATTAGTAGAAAAGATTGTAAATATTATAGATTTAATGGGTGGCAGAGTTTTGACACCAGAGGAAGCCAGAAATAAACTAGGTTTAATAAAACAATAATTGATTGAGTTTAGGAATGAATAATTACACTGATGATCAAAGGCTTTTACTTGAAACCGTTCAAAAATTTATGGCAGATGAGATCTATCCCCATGAGGAAAAAGTAG
The DNA here is from genome assembly GCA_902533625.1 of uncultured Alphaproteobacteria bacterium. Taxonomy (GTDB): domain Bacteria; phylum Pseudomonadota; class Alphaproteobacteria; order Rhodobacterales; family Rhodobacteraceae; genus CACKLF01. Next base: position 37,401 of record CACAMI010000009.1, read on the forward strand.
ACAAACTTGGCTATGTTCCAGAGGAGATAGGAAAGCAAATAGAGAAAAAATCCATTGAGATTGGGCTTTTTTCAGCAAACCTTCCTCAGGAAGTTGGAGGTGGAGGTCTTGATTATGGATCCATGGTTCTTCTAGAAAGGGAATACGGCAAGACCTCGCATGCGCTTCACTCATGGATAGCGCGGCCAACAGAAATCTTATTAGCCTGCAATGATGCGCAGAAGGAGGAATATCTCTACCCCTGCGTAAAGGGTGAAAAAAGAGAATTATTTGCTCTAACTGAACCAGATGCAGGTTCAGACATCATGAGTATGAAGTCAAATGCCGTCAAGGATGGAAACGATTGGATTTTAAATGGTTCAAAGCACTTTATATCAGGGCCCTGTTTGCCTGATTTTGCAATTGTTTTCGCAGTAACAGGTGAGGATGACACTCCTCGTGGAAAACGTAAAAGAATTACCGCCTTCTTGGTTGATGTTGGAATTGAAGGCTTTGATATTCGCGAGGGTACAAAATGTATAAGCTACAAGGGATATAAGAATTTTCAGCTAAGTTTTAATGATGTCCGCCTGTCAGAAGATAAGATTTTAGGACAAGAAGGTAACGGACTTTCGCTCTCAGGAAAATGGCTTGGAATGGGTAGAATTTGGGTCGGAGCTACATGTTGTGGCAAAGCTGAAAGAATTTTAGATTTAGCTTTAGACTGGGCCTCAAGCCGAAAACAATTTGGAAAGCCTATTGGGTCTTTTCAGGCTACGGGATTTAAACTGGCCGATATGAAGATGAACCTTCGTGCTGCTGATTTGCTTGTAAGAGACGCTGTAACAAAAGCTGTTGACGGAATTATGGAAGATCAAGATGCAGCAATTGTAAAAGTGTTCTGCTCAGAGATGTTGAATAAGGTTGCAGATGATACGGTTCAAATTTTTGGGGGAATGGGCCTCATGGAAGAAATGCCGATAGAAAGACTTTGGAGAGATTCGAGGTTAGAGAGAATTTGGGACGGCACCTCTGAAATACAAAGGCATATTATTACTCGTTCCATGCTTAGACCTTTAGGCGCATGAAGCAAAATAATTTCAGCCGTCTTGATAGATTGTTTAAGGCTAAAAGTGTCGTCTTTATTGGCGGAAAAGATATTTTTACCCCAATTAACGAGATAAAGCGACGGGGATTTAAGGGAGATCTTTGGGTAATTAATCCCAACAGAAGTAAGCTCTTGGGTTACAAATGTTATAAAACTGTTCAGGAATTGCCCAATACTCCAGATGCAGCCTTTCTAGCAGTTCCTGCAGCAAATGTTATTCAGGTGATAACAGACTTAAATAAAAGAAACTGTGGCGGGGTGGTATGTTATTCTGCTGGGTTTAAAGAAATTGGAATTAAAGGTAAAAAGTTAGAGAAAAGATTAGTTTTGGCAGCTGGCCAAATGCCTATTATTGGTCCAAATTGTTACGGCCTTATTAATTATGTAGATAATTTAGCATTATGGCCATTTGCTCATGGAGGATATTCTCCAGGATGGGGAGCCGCAATTATTACTCAAAGCGGTATGCTTTCCTCTGATATTACTATGACGCAAAGGTCCATCCCCTTAAGCTACATGGTTTCCCTTGGAAACCAGGCAGTATTAGGAATGGAGCATCTAATTCGTTACTTTTCTGAGAAAAATTCCGTTACGGCTTTAGGTATCCATGTCGAGGGAATTAATGATATTGAGGAATTCTGTTCTGCAGCAATTTATGCTTTGAAGCTCGGAAAACCAATAGTGATGTTTAAAACTGGAAAATCAAAGATAGGAAAGCGATTAACCGAGAGCCACACTGGCTCTCTTTCTGGTGATAATGAGGCATTTTCAGCTTTATGCAAAAAACTAGGAATTATAGAAGTAGATGACGCAGTTCAATTTCTTGAAACCTTAAAATTTATGAGTATCTGCGGCCCTGTAAAGAGTAAAAGGATTTTGGGATTTACCTGCTCTGGTGGCGGCGCAACAATGCTCGCAGATTATGCTGAATCCATAAAACTCGAATTTCCTAACTTTTCTAGAAAGGCTAAGGCTGAATTAAATAAGCTGCTGCCAAGTATAGCAACGGTTTCCAATCCATTAGATTATACAACTCCAATCTGGGGGGTTTTAGATAAAACATTGCCTGTTTTTTCGAAATCATTGGAATTAAATAAGGCTGATACAGCAATTATAGTTCAAGATTTTCCAAGTGAGGGTCTTGATGAATCAGAGAATTACTATTGGAATGACAGCCTTTCGTTTATTAAGGCAGCAAGCGAGTACAACATTCCTAAAGTGGTTTGCTCAACCTTTCCAGAAAACATTAATAAGAAAATAAGGCAAAAACTTATAAGAAACGGCTCAGCTCCGATGCAAGGCATAAAAGAAACCTTATTAGCGGTTCGGAGCGCATATGAGTACTATATTAAAAGAAAATCTAAAAATCCAATCTCTAAAATTTCCAGAAGTATTGAATTTAAGGAATCGATCTTTTTGAATGAATACGCTGGCAAGGAAAGTCTAAAGAAGAAAGACATTTCTGCTCCAGATTCAATAAAAATTCAACAACCTATTGAGTCTAAAGCTTTAAAAAATATTTCATTTCCAGTTGTGCTAAAATATTCAAGCCCTCACCTTCTACACAAAACGGAACTTGGGGCTGTACGCACCAATATAAAAAGTATCAAAGAATTAAACCTTGAATTCCAAAATATGAAAAAACTTATCGAAAAAGCTGAGGCATTTGAATCCACCGGGGTCTATTTCTGTGAAGAAATGGCTGACGCCCCAATCGCAGAATTATTCCTAAGTTTTAGAAGTGACCCGGTTTTTGGGAAGGTAATGGTTGTGGGAATGGGGGGCATATATACTGAGATTTTTAATGATACTAAGACCCTTATACTTCCAGTATCCCGGCAGGAATTACTTTACCATTTGACTGAACTAAAGGGATATGAAATTATTTTAGGTTATCGTAATAAAATAAAAGTTAATAAAAACAAACTTTTAAACAATCTTTTTAATCTAGTTGACTTTTTTTTAGATGAAACAAATGAATGCGTCTCATTGGAGATTAATCCACTTTTTGTTTATGAAAGTTCAGTCAGAGTGATAGATTGTGTTATGGAAAGAAAAGTTTCTTAGTAAAAAGTTGGGCGATTAGGATTCGATCGTTTACTTAGTAATAGATCACTCGCCATAGGGAATCCAAATATTTTTTACCTGAACTGATCGCCTTAGCAACTCCTTAAGGGCGGGACTTTGTGTGTTTGACCAATCCATACTTTCACCATCACTGACATAGGTTTGCTTCAGATTGCTAATAGATAAACTTTCTACCTCTGCAAAAAATCTCTTGCTTCCGAAATGCCAAATAGCATCAACCCCTGAATGCTCGGAAAGTACCTTCCCCAGCTCACCGGGACTGCCGCTAATAATATTTACAACCCCTCCCGGAACATCCGAGGTATCAATAACTTGATAAAAATCAAGGCATGCAAGTGGATTTGCTTTGGAAGGAATAATAATCACTCTATTTCCCTGCGACAAAGCCAGTCCAAGGATAGTTATAAATGACAAAAACGGTTCAGTCTCTGATGAAATTGCGCCAATTACACCCAAAGGTTCATTGATTGCAAGCGTATTTGCCCTAATAGGAGCTTGATGAACGGCGCCGTCAAGTTTGTCAGTCCAAGCAGCATAATAAAACAGACGTTCAATTGCTAAATTTACTTCAATTTCTGCATCTTTTGGCTCCAAAAACAATTCAAGCTTCTCTGAAAATTCAGCCTTTCTTTTTGAAAGATTTTCGGCAAGGTAATACATTACTTGGCTACGATTGTGCGAAGTGGTAGTTGACCAGGAGCTAGATAGGTTAGCTGATTCTACAGCATCCCTTATGTCTTTCCTATTTCCAAGCCCTACTTCAGTGACAAAATTTCCATTTTTATCAATTAGCTTGCTACTATATCCCCCATCAGGCCTAACTTGCTTTCCTCCAATATAAAACTTTCTTGTTTGATCGATTGAGCTATTGGCAGCTTTTCCCAAAGTTTTAACTTTTCTGGATTCTTTAAGTTGATTTACTTTTTTAGGTGAATTATGACCTTTAGGCTTAAGATACTCAAATATCCCCTCCTTCCCTCCTTCTCGTCCATACCCACTCTCGCGATACCCTCCAAAACCAACTGCTGCGTCGAACATATTAGATGAGTTTATCCAAATAACGCCTGCCTTTATCTTTGGAGCCATATCCAATGCAAGATTTATATTCTCAGTCCAGATACTTGCAGCAAGTCCATATTGGGTGTTATTTGCAATTTCAACGGCCTCCTTGGGGGTTCTAAACGTTAAAAAAACCAATACAGGGCCAAATACTTCTTCCCTAACAATTTCCATCGAAGGTTCAGTATCTGTAATTAGTGTTGGTGGATAAAAACAACCTTTTACATCACACTTAATATTAGTTTGAAAGACTTTAGCACCTTCTTTCTCACTTTCAGAAACCATCTGGCTAATCTTTTTTAATTGAGATTGATTAATTATAGCTCCCATATCTACGGATTTATCTAAAGGATTTCCTACCCTCAATTTCTTCATTCGAGCAACTATTTTCCTTTTAACCTTCTCACTGACACTTTCTTGAACTAGTAATCTTGATCCTGCGCAGCATACTTCGCCCTGATTAAGCCAGATTGCATCAACCAATCCCTCGACTGCACTATCAATGTCAGCATCATCAAAAATAATAAAGGGTGATTTGCCACCAAGCTCGAGAGTAAGCTTTTTTCCTTTTCCAGCCGTCTTTTTTCTAATTCTTTTCCCAACTTCAGTTGATCCCGTAAATGCAATCTTACCAATTTTATCCTGAGATATAAGATGTTCACCAGTTTCTCCGTCACCGGTAACTATATTTACCACACCTTTTGGAAGTCCAATCATTTCACAAAGTTTTGCGAAATAAATGGCAGTCAAGGATGTTGTTTCAGCAGGCTTTAATATGACCGAATTCCCAGCTGCTAATGCTGGAGCAATCTTCCATGAAAGCATCAAAAGAGGAAAATTCCATGGAATTATCTGTCCAGCGACACCAACTGGCTCATAATCTTTAAACTCCTCGTGTAATATTTCTGCCCAACCAGCGTGATGGTAAAAATGTCTAACAACTAACGGGACATCTATATCTCTAGTTTCTCTTATAGATTTTCCATTTTCCAATGTCTCTAAGACAGCCAATAAACGTGAGTTTTTTTGGATAACTCGAGCCAAAGCATAGAGATACTTTGCCCTTTCATGGGAGTTTAGGGAAGACCAACGTTTTTGAGCGGCTACAGCAGAAGTGACTGCCAATTTAATATCTGAAAGATTTCCTTTCGAAATCTCTGCGAGAAATTTTCCATTTGCCGGATTGGTTGTTTTAAAAGTGTTGGACGGTTTCGTAAATTTACCATTAATAAAATGCCCAAATTTTCTTTTATTTTTTTCAAGCCATTCCAAAGCGGCAGCATCACTTTCTAAAGCTTCTCCATAACCCATTTCTTTAAATTTTTTTGCAATGCTCAAATCTTGACCTCTCATGCAATTCCGTGTCGGTTAAAGGCGGAATAATTTCCAGTAGCATAAAATTCTAATTGCCTCTCAATGTCTGCTAAAAGAGAAGACGCCCCAAATCTAAATAAATTAGGGGTCAGCCAATTTCTCCCAAGTTCTTCTTTAACTAAAATGAGATAGTTTATACTATCTTTAGCTTTTGAGATACCTCCTGCTGGTTTATAGCCAATTCTCTGGCCAGTAAGTTCATAAAAATCCCTTATAGCACGAAGCATAACTAGCGTGACAGGCAAAGTGGCATTAATACTCTCTTTTCCAGTAGAGGTTTTAATAAAATCTGCTCCAGCCATCATACAAACCCATGAAGCTTTTGCTACATTTCTTAATGTTCCAAGCTCACCAGTGGCAAGAATAGTTTTTAAATGGCTTGACCCACATGCAGCTTTATATTCCTTCACTTCGTCGTAAAGCTTTTTCCAATCACCATTTAGGACGTGCTTTCTGGATATAACAACATCTATCTCGTCTGCTCCGGCAGCTACAGATTCATGTATCTCTAATACTTTAAGCTTGAACGGAGTTAATCCGGCTGGAAAGCCTGTTGAAACAGCTGCTATCGGTATTTCAGATTCTGCTAAAGCGGCTTTTGCGTGTGTAATCATATCATGATAAACACAAACGGCACCCACATTTAAATTTAATTCCTCTATATCCAATGAATCAACGAGGTCTCGCTTTATTGGCGATTTCGCTTTTGCGCACAGGCGCCTAACTCTTCCTGGTGTATCGTCTCCAGATAAAGTTGTTAGGTCGATACAGGAAATAGCCTTCAAAAGCCACGCTACCTGGCTTTCCTTTTTTACTGTCCTTCTCTTTACTGCTGTAGCGCAACGCCTTTCTATAGCACTCATATTCACACTTATATCAAGGAAAAGCTTTTCATCGTACGGTAATCCTTGATTTCTAAGTTCATTTAATGAATGGTGTTTTAAAATTTGGTCCATTGCCGTCTATTAATTCAAATTAGAAAATATTTGGAGTACATAAGTGAGAAATCTCTAAGATGTCAAAAGAAAAGTTAATTTTTTATTTTGGTTATGGTTCAAACATGTCTTTGAAATACCTTCAAGGCAGGCGCGGGGTTTACCCAGTGGAGAGTTATCCTGGGGTGCTTAAAGGCTTCAGCCTTATAATGAATATGGAAGGTCCAATTTTTGTAGAACCGAGTTTTGCAAATATTATCAAGAATGAACAAGGATCAGTTGAAGGGGTGCTTCATCTAATAACGAAAAATGAATTGCAGAAAATTATTAATACTGAGGGTGAAAATTATGAATTGACAGAGCTATCAGTGAAACTTAACGGCAAAAAAGTAGATGCCAGGACATTAATTTATAAAACCTCCTCTAGTATTGATACCCCCCCTTCTCGACGATATATGAGAATTCTTATTAAAGCCGCCAAGTCTTCAGGGCTTAGTGCCGAATACATTTCAAGTCTGGAACGACGGCCTTATGTGTACTACCCAATTTTATCTGAGATATATGCAATTCGAGTTTTTTACTGGGTCTGGTCTAGATCTCGCATAAAGACCTGATATAGTTAAATTTAAAACGTAAAATATAATATTTTAACCGCTAAAAGATAAAGGAAAATGATATGACTTTATTATCTACTACAGCTTCCTGGGCCGATGAGGAACATAGAATGTTTGCTGAATCAGCTTCAAAGTTTTTAGAGATTGAACTGAGGCCAAATATCGAAAAATGGGCTGACGAAGGGTTAGTTGAAAAGGGCTTCTGGGAAAAGGCAGGGGCTATGGGCCTTATGGGAGGAAGCGTGGATGAAACTTTTGGGGGCTCTGGAGGTGATATTTCATATGATGCAATAACGGCATACCTTCAAGCCGCAAAAGGAGACGCTGGTTGGGGATATGGCATTCAAAGCATCGTGATACATTACTTAAATTCTTACGGTTCAAATGAGCAAAAAGCAAAGTGGTTGCCTCAACTGGTTAGTGGTAAGAGGATTGCTGCACTTGCAATGACCGAACCAAATTGCGGTTCTGACTTACAATCTATAAAAACTCATGCTGAAAAAGACGGTAATCAATACAAAATAAATGGTTCAAAAACATTTATTACTAACGGTGGAAGTGCGGACCTTATATGCTTGGCTGCGAAAACTGACCCAAAGCAAGGGTCTAAAGGAATATCCCTGCTAATGATTGAAACAGATGACCTTGAAGGTTTTAGGCGCGGCAAACCCTTAAAGAAAGTTGGGATGAAGGGCAATGATACTGCGGAGTTATTTTTTGAAAACGTCAAAATTCCTCAAACAAATTTGCTCGGGTCAGAGGAAGGCAAAGGCTTTTACCAGCTCATGAAACAATTGCCTTGGGAAAGACTTTATATCGGAATAGCTGGGTTAGGAGCAGCTGATTGTGCATTAGAAGAAACTTTAAAGTATGTGAAAGAAAGAAAGGCCTTCGGTCAGAGAGTTTTTGATTTTCAAAATACGAAATTTAAATTAGCAGAGCTGAAGACAAAAACGGAAGTTACACGATCTTTTATCAATGACTGTATTCAAAAGTTGGTAGCGGGTGATTTGGATGCAGCGACGGCATCGATGGCAAAGTACTGGGGAAGTCAAATTCAAGGTGAAATACTAGACGAATGTGTTCAACTGCATGGCGGATATGGTTTTATGGCCGAATATCCAGTGGCAAGAATGTGGACCGACGCTAGAGTTCAAAAAATTTATGGTGGCACAAATGAAATAATGAAAGAACTTATTGCAAGATCCTTGGATGACTAGGTATAAAAATTATATTTTACTTCCTCCCAACAGTTTGTGGGAAAAATCCAAAGGACCTCCAAGGGACAATTTCCAGTATTTTTAAGACCATGAGGTTCCTCTTTATGGATATATATTACCGTATTTTCGATAATTCTTTCTTCACCATCCTTTTTCAGAAGTAACCCCTCACCACTCCTAATTAAATATATTTCCTGAGGCAAATGATTATGAAGTTCTAGTGATGATTGAGCCGGAATTTCAAGAATTCCACATGATATTCCACTACTTAAAACTACCTTTGAATCTACCAACAACTTCCACCTTAAAGGAGCGTAATTCTCATTACTACTCCACTCTACGTCTTTTACGTTGGTTACAAACATATTTTACCCCATCTTGCTAATAAGTTATTGAACTGGCTTATCGGATAAATTAAAATTCATTACAACGTCAACAACTTTTTTGAGAGAAATAATGAAGATCAAACTCATCTATTTTAATTTTCCATTTTGGAGAGCTGAAATTTCCAGAATCTCTCTATTTTATGGAAATATTCCCTTTGAAGATGTCCGAATATCATCAGATGACTTTTCACACATAAAGGCAACTGGTACCCTGCCAGATGGCACGGTTATACCAACTAAAGCTTTGCCCTGTCTTTCAGTGGATGGTGTGAGTTTTTGCCAAACGGGTGCAATAGCTAGATTCTGTGGAAAGCTAAGTGGCTTATATCCAAGTGAAAACAATGTTAATTGCGCCCTAATTGACCAGGTCATTGATATTTGTACTGATATGACAAATTGCATTTCCTACCCAATAAATACTGAGGGTGAGGCCAACCGAAAGAGTTTCAGAGAATCTCTTTTTGAAAAAGATGGAAAATTATCAAAAAACTTAGAATCACTAAACTCAGTTGTCGAGAGGCAAAATTGCACAACTAAAGACTCACTTTTTTTTATTGATGACAATCTTTCATTAGGAGATTTGGCTATTTGGGGTATTGTTAAGTGGTTAAAATCAGGAGTGGTAGATTTTATTCCAACATCGTTAATAGACAATTATTCTCATCTAAACGGTATATTTAATGGTGTTTCTAAAATTTCTAGAATTAAAGAGTGGCAAGATAAGAAACATTAATTTTTCTAAAATAAGAGTTTCAAGATATCTTCTCTAATATCAGATCTTTATCAAAGTTTGCGCCGCAAAGCAAAATAACGTTATTCTTTCCCTCGTATTCCTTTTTATTCTTTAGATACCCAGCTAAAGCTAATGCGGCAGCGCCTTCCACTAAAACTTTTTCCTTCCAAGCTAATATTTGAAGCGACTCCAAGATTTCAACCTCTGAGCAGTGAATAATTTTGTCAATAACTTCAGTTGCTATTGGAAGGGTTAGGGAATCCTCATCTACTCCACCTGCGCAGCCATCCGCTAAGGTTTCTAAATGCTCAGTTTCAACAACAGTTCCGGCACTTATACTTGCAGCAAGCGCTGCAGAATGAATGGCACTAACTCCAATAATTTTAGTATTAGCTGAAAAACTCTTTATTACGGAACCAATGCCCGAAATCAGCCCTCCTCCGCCCATTGAAACAAAGATATTATCCACTTTAGGTTGCTGCTCAAGGATCTCCAGTGCGATTGTTCCCTGTCCAGCCATTATTAAATTATCGTTATAAGGCGAAACATAGGTGTAATTTCCAGAAGAAGCTAATTCACGAGCTTTCCTCTCTGCCAAGCCTGAATCTCCAGGATTTAATATAGTTTTTGTTCCATAGCTCTCAATTTTAGATAATTTTGCCCTTGATACATTTTCTGGTAATACAACTGTCAGCTTGTGACCGGTTGTTTTTGCTGCGTAAGAGCATGCTATCCCATGGTTTCCTGAAGAAGCTGTGATAACAGGGCTGAAGGTAGGTAGTTTTGAAAGTTTTGACAAAGCTCCCCTCACCTTAAATGAGCCAGTAATTTGAAAATTTTCAGATTTATAGAAAACTTGAGTTTTCTCAGATAACTCCAATTTGGATCGTATAAGGGGTGTTTTAATTATATCAACGCTAACCCGATTTCGCGCTTCGATACAATCATTTGCCAATGACGAAATTAGTTTGGATGCAGCCATTTATTCTTCCTTAATACTTGCCTACAACAGAACTGTTCCAGATATTGCAATATCTTGAGGTGCAATACCTGTAAGATCCGCTATAGTAACGGATTCCTCAGAAAGTCTTCCACCTTCGGTCTTATTAAAAATATTACCAATTTCTATGGGCCTTAAGGCAGAGCGCGTTTCTTTTATTGATTGAAACTCTCCATGATCCAGAGATTGGGAATTTAAATCAGAAACCAGGAGATCTGCTCTATGCAGAAGATCAGTGTCCAACTCTTGTTTTCCTAAACTATCTGCCCCAATTGAAGTTATATGGGTTGAAGCTGATACCCATGAATTTCTAACTATATGTTCTGTTGAAGGTGTCGTGGTTATTATTATATCAGCTTTTTTTACTCCTTCTTCGAGGTCCGTAGCAGGCTTTATTTCCAAACCTTTAGAAGAAAGGTCTTCGCAAGCCTTCTTAGCGTTCCTCAAAGATCTGCCCCATACCGAATATTGGTAGATATCTGGGCTTAGGCGTGACAAGCATTCAGCCTGAAACCTGCATTGAAGTCCTGTACCAATAAGTAATACATTCTTTGCATTATTAGGAGCAAGCTCAATAGTAGTAATCGCACCCCCAATACCAGTTCGCATATCTGTCAACCATCCTTCATCTTTGAGTAGTGCTACAGGCTCGCCCGAAGTAGCGCTAAAAACTACCATAACTCCATTGGATGATGGTCTTCCAAGGCTGGGGTTGTCATAAAAACCTGTTGCAATCTTAATAACAAAAAAATCATCACCTTTGATATGTCCAGACTTAATATGGCAATCCCCATTGTTATCTGGGAATGAAAGATGGCCAACAGGAGCTATACTGGCGTTATCTGTAGATGCAGATATATATGCCATTCTTATGGCCTCAACAGCCTTATCAAAGTCAAAGTTATTTTGAATATCGTTTTTATCTAAAATTCGCATGATAACTATTATCTTTTCTCAATTAAAGTTAGGGAGCTTCCTTCAACTTTTCCAATTTTTTCAAGATCATCAAGAGTTAGATGATCAAAGCATCCTACATTTACTCCCATTGCATCTGCAGATCGCCTTTTGTGGTGCGTGTAAATTCCACAGGTTTTGCAAAAATAATGTTTAGCTACCTTTGTGTTCCATTCATAAAGGATGATGTGCTCTTTACCTTTTAAAAGTTTAAACTCCTCAGTTTCTATTAGATTAATTACAGTTCCCTTTCTTTTGCAAAGGGAGCAATCACATCTGACTGTCTTCTTAAAATCAGATTCCACTTCAAAAATTACAGCTTGGCAATGACATGATCCTTGATACTTAGGCATTTCTTGTCCTCTTAAAATTTAATTTCCTTTTTTTTATAGTATTACTTATAAGATCCTTAAGAACAATCGAAAGTTGAAATAGTGATGTCTTCCTCAGCAAAAGGATACGCTGCATCGAGTAGCACCGATGCTTTAACCTTGATAAAATTCAGACTAAAAGACCTTTTGCCTGATGAAGTGGAAGTTGCGATAGATCATTGTGGATTATGCGGAACTGACTTGAGTTACATAAAGGATAAATTTCAGATAACTGAGTACCCTTTTATAGGCGGTCATGAGATTGTTGGTAGAGTAGTAAAATTAGGAACCAATGTCACTGATTTATCATTAGATCAAAAAGTAGGTATTGGATTTTATCGTGGGTTTTGTAACTCATGTTCCTTTTGCAACAGTGGAAATGAAAATTTATGCTCCTCAAAAGAATCTACTATAGCGTCTCATGGCGGCTTTTCCGATAAAATAAGAGTACAAGGAAAAGCATGTATTAAAATACCAGACACCATGAATTATAAAAATGTGTCGCCATTGCTATGTGCAGGCATAACAGTATATAGTCCGTTAGTTGAGTATAATGTTTCCCAAAGTAGTAAAGTTGCAGTTATTGGTATTGGAGGCTTGGGCCACATAGCTATTATGTTCCTAAAGAAGTGGGGTTGCGAGGTTACAGCTTTCACAAGTACAGAGTCTAAAAAGGCTGATGCCTTACACTTTGGAGCAGATAGGGCAATTGGAACCTATGACACTGATCAAAAGACCCATTATAACGAATATTTTGATCTTATCTTTAATACTATTGAAGAAGATTTAAACTGGAATGAGCTATTAAATCTTTTGAAGCCAAATGGAAGGCTTCATTTTCTGGGACTGCCAAGAAATAAGATATCTTTTGACATCATAAATCTACTTAGATTCCAAAAAACTATCTCGGCTTCAATAGTTGGTAGCCCATCTAGAATTTCAAATATGCTTAACTTTGCTTCAAAGAACGGCATTTCACCAGAAACCGAACATTTTCATTTTTCTGATATTAATAAAGCTATCAGCAGACTTAAGGACGGTAAGATTAGGTATAGAGCTGTTTTGAGCTGGAATAACTGATAGACCTACTTCATATAAACTTGTTGCGATATTAGTAGTTGGGCACGCCGATAAAACTACAAAAGTTGCTCTAGCAGCTCCGATAAAAAAGAATAAGCAGAAAATACTCACGGTACTAGGGTGATGAACATCTTTAGTAAAAATCCTTAATTGTCTGCCTAGAAATGCTTCTGGCAAAATAGGATTATTTGGGCTAGGAAAGATGAGACTATGATGGTTAATTGGCTCACAGGAGTGTAAACATTAGAGAAAATAAATATTTTGGTGTTGTTTTAGTTCTTTTAGCAGGAATTCTGTGGTCCACTGTAGGGATAGCGGTAAGATTAATTGAAGAGGCTTCGGTTTGGCAAATCCTATTTTATCGCTCTGGAAGTTTATCTATTTTCTTACTTATTGTGATCAATTTTTTTCACAAGGCTAATGTTTTACGATTACTGAAAGAAAATATCCTAACTTATCTTTACGGTGGGACCGCCTTATTTTTTGCTTATTCGGGTGGAATTTATTCTATTCAACATACTTCAGTAGCTAACGCTATGCTCCTTTTTGGATCAGCACCAATCATGACTGCAATTCTAGCGAGTTTATTTATTAAAGAGCGCATCGGGATTTCCACAGCATTATCAATAGGGGCGGCATTTATTGGTATATTAATCATGGTTATCCAAGAAAGTTCTGGAAACAGTTTGAAAGGAAACTTAGCAGCCTTAGCTTCTGCATTTGCATTTTCCTTATTCACAATTAACTTAAGGTATCAAAAAAACATAGAAATGCTTCCTTGTATTTTTATGTCTGGTTTGGTTGGTATAATGCTTACTTCAATAATTATCTACTACGATGGCTCTGGAGTTAATCTTCCTCAAGGTGATGTCACGATTGCGATTTGCATGGGAGTATTCCAGGTAGGAAGTGGTTTAGTACTGTACACTATTGGGTCAAAATCTGTACCGGCAGCCCAACTAACCATACTTGCAATGGGTGAAGTTTTGCTTGGTCCAGTGTGGGTCTGGATCTTTTTGGGAGAAGTGGTTTCTCTAAATACGTTTATAGGAGGTTCCATTTTACTTTGTGCTATTACTTATAATGCTCTTTATGTTAAAGAGGCTTAAATACAATAACGGTCAAGAGGGATAGTTGGTTAACAAGAAATTTCATTTGCTAAATTTCAGGGCGAGAATGCTTAATACTTGAAACTTAGATCAAATTTAATAATTCAGATTATTTTTGAAGTTTAATTTGGATTGTGTAGACTACATTGAGAGAAAAAATATGTATAAAACTTTAGAACTAGATATAACTGATGGCATTGCAGCAGTTTCTTTAAATAGACCAGAAAAACATAATGCAATAAATTTTGATATGTTTCGTGAACTTGGAGAGGTTGGCGAACATTTAAAATCTAATAATGAGGTAAGAGCCGTTATACTTTCTGGAAAAGGAAAATCATTTTGTGCCGGCATAGACCTATCCGAAATGGGTAAACTCACTAAGGACGGATCTTTTGATGAAATGGCATTAACTCCCCTGCCCGGTTCTGAGTCAAATTTTTTTCAAAGGGCTGCTACAATATGGTATGATATTCCTGTTCCGGTAATTTCATCAGTGCATGGAATCTGTTTTGGAGGAGGAACTCAGATTTGTCTAGGCTCAGACATACGAGTAGCGCACCCTGATACAAGATTTTCAATAATGGAATTAAAATGGGGAATTATACCTGATATGGGTATATCAACAACCCTTCCGAGACTAACCAGTTATGATAAAGCAATGGAACTTACCATGACGAATAGAGAATTTCTAGCTAAGGAAGCCTTCGACCTTGGTATTGTCACTAAAATTTCTAATGATCCTAAAAACGACTGTAAAGCCATTGCAAAAAATATCTTAAATAAGTCACCTGACGCCATTATCCAGCTAAAAAAGCTGTATAAAAAGGCTTGGTCTACCGAAAGAGGTCAATTGTTGAAGTTAGAAGCTAATTTGCAAACAACTTTAATGGGTGGCGAAAACCAAATAGAAGCGATATCAGCAAATTTTGGACAGAGAGATCCACATTTTAAGCCAGTTAAGTCGCATATAAAGAATTGATTAAACTAAATGATAGATGTTTTGGTAATAGGTGGTGGTATAGCGGGAATCTCAATCGGTTCGAGATTATCGGAAACATCTAAAGTAATAATTTTGGAGGCAGAAAAAGAACTTGCTTACCATGCTTCTAGCAGATCCGCAGCAACATTTATTGAAAACTATGGAAATGACGTAGTAAGAAGTTTAAACACAGCAAGTAAGCATTATTTAGAGAATGATAATGGCGGTGTTTTGTCTCCGCGTGGGATGATGCTTGTTGGGAAAAAGGGTCAGGAAAATCATTTCTTAAGAGATTCTGAAACTTTTGGTTTAACCGAAATGTCAATCCATGAAGCAAAAAAGAAATTTGACATACTAGATCCAGAAAATGTCACCAAGGTTAGTTATAGAGCTGATGTCTTCGACCTTGATACTGATCTTTTTTTTCAAAATTTTCTAAAAAGGTTTAAAAAAAATGGTGGACATGTATACACCAATTCGAAAGTTTTGAGCATAAGTTACGGTAACAATAAGTGGGTCGTTAAGACCTCAAAGGAAGAATTTGAAGCGAAGCTATTAATAAACGCATCAGGAGCATGGGTCGATGAAGTAGCAAAAATGGCTGGGATAGAACCTCTTAACTTCACTCCCTATAGGAGGTCTATTGCGCGCATAAAGATTTCAGACACTGATACTGTTAAAGGTTGGCCCATGGTAACGGGTGTAAATGAGGAGTTTTACGCCAAACCGGATGCTGGACAGATAATTGTTTCACCAGCTGATGAAACAGCCACAAACCCACACGATGCTTGGCCGACCGAGGAAGATTTGGCCACAGGTATCGATTTTTTAAGCCAAATTGCAGAGATATCGGTAGATAGGATTACCTCAAGCTGGGCAGGTTTGCGAACATTTTCACCAGATAAAGCATTAGTCATTGGACATGATAAAATTAATTCAGAATTTTTCTGGTTTGCTGGGCAGGGAGGTTATGGCTTCCAAACTTCAGCTGCCGCAAGTGAGTTGGCTTCAGAGTTAATTTTAGGAATTAGTCCGTGCATTGGAAAAGATGTATCTAACTCTTTATCTCCGAGCCGGTTTTACTAAGAAATGTTCCAAGCAACTAATTTTTATATCAAGTAACATAATCTAGAAGCAGTTTTATAGGGCTTCTCTTCCAGCTAAAATTAAGATTTTTTTAAGCTCTTTTGCAACTGAAAATCCTCCTTCAAGAGCGTAAATATACGCCTGAGTCATCAAAAAATATGCGCTTTTCTCATCACCCGCTTTGAGATCAAATTCCGCCTTACTCCTATATATGTTAACGACAGTTTCTAAATCGTTTTCTGAAAATGCCTTTTGAAGCTCAAAATTTGCGATATCCAAGTCATCGTTGGAATAGCTCGTAATCATCCCTCAACCTCATTAGATAAATTCTTTAGCAACCCAATTATGGAAATTATGTGTAGGACCATCCATAATAGGAGAAAATCTTCCTCCATCAAAAAATTTACCGTGCCGCCCTCTTTGCATACCTTCGACAACAAAAATATCCTCCTTTAGCACAGATTTCCACCATGAAAAATTTTGCTTCCTTAGTTGGGAAAATGTAGCTTCTGTGGATTCTTTCTTTGCATAATAAATTGCAACGTGCTCCCGAGTAAATTCCTTATTTATAGGCTCTAAAATAATAGAAAATATATGGTCCCTATGAACACCCAATAATACATTTGGGTACACTGCAATGTATTCAGCGCCCTCATTCCACTTGCTTGAAAGACCATCAAAATCATAAAATACCTTACCTTCATCTTCAATTTGTCGGTAAACGTAAGATCCTTGACCAGAGAATTCGTTTTTTTCCTGAATATTATAATGGTCTTCTAACTTGGAAATTATATTTAATTCTGGATGGACCCACGGAAGATGGTAGCTTTCACAATAATTTTCAACAGCTAATTTCCAATTACAATTTAGCTCTAATATGAATGAACTATCAGTATTTGAATAAAAAAGAGATTTATCAAATTCGCACCATCTAGAAAGAAGATTTCTATTAACCTTTTCAAATGGTTCAGCATTACCGGAAATATTTACAAAAATAACACCCAAATAAACGGTCGAATTAATTTTTGTAAGCCCAAGTTCTTTTTTATTAATATCTTCGTGTGCATTTTGACCAGGTCCACCTACATGAGGAGTAGCTCGTAAATTTCCATCAAGGTTATAGCTCCAGGAATGGTAAGGGCATCTAATTGTACCTCTAATATTTTTTTTCTCATTAACTAAAATCATGCCTCTATGTCGACAAATATTTTGGAAAACTACCACTTCGCCGTCTTGATTTCTGACAACTAATAGTGGAAACCCTAGAAAATTGATCGGTAATGCATCTCCGTTGTTTGGGATATCCTTTGAGAAAGCAACTCCCGACCATTTATTGAAAAGCAGAATTTCCTTTTCCTTTTGAAAAATACTCTCGTCAACGTAATGGGAATTAGGCAATCCATTAGCTTTAGAAATTGGCAAGTCAACTTTTGACAAATCTGAAACCATTATTTCACCTGTAAACTTTGGGGACAATAAGGATATTATAGTAATCTAAATCTTAATATGCTATCAAAATTTGATAAGTCATAGAGATTTTGCGATATCTATTTCAGGTTATAACCGGCAAGGAATTGTTTAAGAGTGGTTTGTATGAAAAAGAGCGAGATGCCAATACTTTATAGCTTTAGACGATGTCCTTATGCAATAAGAGCGCGTTTGGCTCTATTAGTGGCTCAACAGACTGTCGTGTTGAGAGAAATTGTCTTGAGAGATAAGCCTAAAGAATTTCTAAATACTTCGCCAAGCGAAACGGTGCCCTGCCTCGTTTTAAAGGATGAAGTAATTGATGAAAGCCTAGATATTATGATTTGGGCCTTGAAAATGAAAGACCCAAAAAATTGGCTAAAAATGCCGGATAATGGCTACGAGATAATTAAAATGATAGACAATGAATTTAAGGATTTGTTGGATAAAACAAAATATTCGACAAGGTACGCCAATGAAGATGTAACTGAAAATCGGAAATTTGCAGTAAATATCTTGATTAAATTAGAAGAAAGTATGCGCGGAAAGTATCTATTTGGTGATGAGCCATCATTATGTGACATAGCTATCTTTCCATTTGTAAGACAGTTTGCATTTATTGATAAGGCTTTTTTCGATAATTTAGGCTGGAGAAAGTTAAGTGCCTGGTTGGACAGCTTTATAGAGTCTAAGCTTTTCATTGAGTGTCAGCATAAATTTAAACAGTGGCATCCTGCTGATTTAGAAGTTCACTTCCCTTTAAAATGAAAAATATGAGTATTAGCAAAACACTACTAAAATGTCTGTATGAAAAAAAATATGCTGAATTGCCCTCGTCCCTTGATGGGAAGTTCGATATTAAGATTGCTTATCAAGTAGCAATGGAAATTTGTGAAGCTAGAGACCTTCAGGGAGAGAAGCTTGAGGGGATTAAGGTTGGATTCACAAATATGAACATTTGGAAACAATACAATGTAAATGTTCCTATCTTTGGCCCTATGTACAGCTCCACTGTCATAAATTATAATAATAAATTTAATGTAAACAGATATTTAGAGCCAAAATTTGAACCAGAAATTTATTTTAAGTTAAAAAAATATCCGAACTCAAAAATGACCGACTTAGAACTGCTAGATTGCTGTTCTCATTTTGGAGTTGGAATAGAAATAGTGCAATCAATTTTTGAAGGGTGGAAATTTTCCGCACCGGACGCAATCGCTGCATTTGGGCTTCACGGACAATTTAAAAAGCTTAAAGAGATAAACCTAGCCGGATACTCAGAAGGCATTGAAGCATTAGGAAGAAGCCTTTCAAATTTTTCATTAACATTGGTTAGAAATGGTGAAGTGGTTGAAAAAGGCCATGCTAGAAATATTCTAGGAAAAGGTCCTGTGGAATCTTTAAGGGCTTATGTTTTATTTTGTGAGAAGTATATTAAGGACTGGCTGTTGCTTGATAAACCAATCACTACGGGAACAATAACAAATGCATACGACGTGCATGAGGGAGAAGAATATTTATTGGCTTTCGAAGACATTCAAATAGAGGCTATAAAAACAAAAGTTTAGCCTTAATTTCTTCTAAAAATTAGTAATTTACCCGGCCTATCTAACTTGGTCATATAGTTATGGTCCTGAATATCAACTATATTGATTAAATTTTGTTTCTTAAGATCTTCGATGTAATCCATATAGTTTTCTAAATTAAAAGGTTCGGCATTCATAAATATTATTATAAGGGAATTTTTTTCCACCAATTTAACGAGAAGTTCAAGAGATTCAGGCCCAATATGCCCCAACCCAAAGCTACCCACGCAAATCAGTGCTTCGAAAGGTTTTGAAATAATTCCTTCCAAATTTTCAATCTTTTTCTGGTAAAATTCCCTATATATTTGCTTCTTTTTAGCTATAGCTATCATTTTTGACGAAACATCTAGCCCCCAAATATTCAAAAAACCAGATGACTTTAATTCCTCACCGACAAGTCCGGTTCCGCACCCTATATCAATAATATTGCAAGATTTTCGTAATTCATATGTTGAAAATGCCTTAGATCCAATGATGTGCGCACAATACCCATAATCATGCAGCAATTCTTTTTCATATTGTTTTGCCCACAAATCATAGTGTTCCTCAGGATCTATGCTCACATTCTTTCCAGACACAGCAGCTAATTTTTTTCCCAAATGATTATTCAATGCTTATACCTTAATTGCCACCTTGATAGGTTCTCCATTCCCGCCCCTTTTAAAATGCTGCAGTAAGTCAGAACATCTTTATCCAGAATAGCCTCTATGTTTCCATCTCAAAGGACGTAGGTGTACTTTTTGTAATATAGTTAATTTAATTTTCAAATAAAAATCGTATCTAATAAACCGTAGGCTTATAAAGGCAGTTCAAAAATTTTAATTAAAACTAAGGCTTTTTTGTTTTAAACGATCTTTTTCTCAAGGGATAACAGGCAGTGCATATTTCACATACTGTTCCATCACATCCTCTGGCAGTACAAAATTCTCTCCCGTAATAAATAATTTGAAGATGTAGTTTATTCCAGAGGCTTTTTGGAAAAGACTTTTTCAAATCTTTTTCTGTTTGAGTCACATTTTTTCCATTTGTTAATCCCCATCTTTGTGCCAGTCTATGAATATGCGTATCGACTGGAAACGCTGGATGCCCAAAGGCTTGTGCCATTACCACTCCAGCAGTTTTGTGACCCACTCCAGGTAACTTTTCTAAACTTTCAAAGCTATCAGGTACGCTGCCCAAGTGATCTTTACACAATATAATTGATAATTTTGAAATTGCGTTTGACTTTTGTGGAGCAAGTCCACATGGCCTTATAATTTTATAGATATCCTCTTCCGAGATTTTCATCATTTCACACGGGCTGTTTGCTTTGGCAAACAAATTTGGAGTAACCTTATTAACTCTTTCATCAGTGCACTGCGCGCTAAGTAGCACTGCCACTAATAACTCGAACTTATTGCTATGATGTAAAGGGATTGGGGGATTAGGATATAGTTTTCCTAATGTGGTCTGAATAATCTCTACCCTTTCCTTTTTAAGCATTTTTCCTCATTGCCGCGCTACCTCTTATTATTTTTACTATAATCCAAAATTAGATTTTACCTATCTTTTTTCTATAATTGCAATGTCATTACTTCTATACTTTTAGTGCAATGAGAACTAGAGTTATCTTTCCTCTTAATAAGCTGATTCTAATTATGTCTGAAAAAAAAATAGATAGAAAAATCGCTGTTATATTTGTAACTGACGTAGTCGGTTTTAGTAAGCTTATGGAAAAAAATGAGGACGAGACCCTTCAAAGCTTTAGGGCATGTAAGGAATTATTAGACAACCTTTTCCAGGAACATGGGGGACGGATATTTAATACTGCCGGAGACTCGGTCTTAGCAGAATTTCAAAGCGCCGTATCCGCTGTAATTTGTGCTTCAGAGTTTCAAAAACTTGTAAAAGAAAGAAACTCTAATGTCTCTGAGGTTTCTCAAATGCATTTTAGAATTGGACTGAATATGGGTGACGTCATAGTTGAAGGAGATAACCTCTACGGTGACGGAGTTAACGTAGCAGCCAGGCTTGAAGCACTATCACAACCTAATGGCGTCTGTCTGTCAAAAAGTATCCATGATTTTGTTGCACAAAAAACAGATCTTATTTTTAATGATATTGGGGGTCAAAAAGTAAAAAACACTGAAGTACATGCATTCGATCTCTCCGTAACAGATCTTGAAAAGAGAGAAATTGGGAATTCTAGCTCTCAAGAATCAGAACAAGAGAGCAAGCCGCCTTCTATAGCGGTGTTGCCATTTCTAAATTTGAGCAACGATGATGAACAAGAGTATTTTGCGGATGGGATCACCGAAGATATTATATCAAATTTATCGCTATGGAAAACCTTTCCAGTTATTTCTAGAAATTCCTCATTTAGTTTCAAAGGTGTTAAGGAAAGGTCTGCTGAAGTAGCAAAAAAATTGGGCGCTGATTATCTTGTTGAAGGCAGTGTTAGAAAGGGAGGGAATAAAGTCCGAATAACAGCTCAGCTAACTTTTGCTCCGGAGGAAAAGCAGATATGGTCAAAGAGGTGGGATAGGTCACTTGAAGACATTTTTGAAGTTCAAGATGAAGTTTCTCAAGATGTTGCTGCCCTAATATCCCCAGCCCTCAAAGATCAAGAAAGAGCGAAATTATCTACAAAACCTAAGAAAAATTTTGGTGCTTGGGATGAGTATCTTCAGGGCTTAAGTATTTATAATGGTCAAGCTTTTACGGAGCATTCTGGTACTGTCATTGAACACTGCAAAAGGGCAATAGAATTAGACGCAAATTTTTGCGACGCATATGTTTTATATTGTACAGCCTTACAACCATCGATCTACAATCATGAAAAACAAAATGAAAGAGCAGAAAATGAACGTCTTTTTCACAAGTTAGCGCAAAAGGCTGTTGATTTGGATCCAGAAAATCCAGATGCATTATCAACATTGAGCTTATCATACAGTATAAAAAAGGACTTCGAAAAACGTTTGGAGCTCGCTGAAAAAGCCCTAGAGATAAATCCAAATCATCCGAGAACTAATTTCCAATACGGGCAAGCTTTATCTAATTTTGGAAGATTTGAAGAAACTCTACAGCACGTAAACAAGGCTATTGAATTAGATCCAATATCAAAAAGAAACTACGAAGGATTTTTAGTTTTACTTTATATTGCCTTAAAAGATTGGGATAACGCCTTAAATTGGTGCGACGTGCTTAATGAGAGAGACCCTCACTCACGGTTTTTAGGATGGAGAGCAGCAATTTTGGCCATGAAAGGCAATACTGATGAAGCAAAGGAATATTTATTAAAATATCAAAATGAACGCCCTGAAGTCAAAACAACTTCTGATTATGAAAAAGTGGCTCCAACGATCATAAAGGATATTCTTTTAGAAGGCTTAAAGAAAGCTGGTTTGCCAAGTTAGAAAAAGATTATACGTTCTTTGTGTTTAAAAAATCTGTCTCTTTCCTTGCCGATTGTCTATTAATTCTTTACATTGTTGCATGTGGTACTTGTAAGGTAAACGTAATTAGGGGTGATATTGACCATCAAGATGTTTACTTAAATGCAACTGAGAGAGCAAAGAATAATGTAATGATGACTTGTATCTCAAGATCTCTTTCAAATCGCTTAATATTAGATATATAGGATTTAAAGATGATTAAACTCTATGATTATGAATTATCGGGAAACTGCTACAAAATACGTTTAATCCTATCGTTTCTTAACTTGAGTTATGAAAAAATTCATATAGAATTTTACCCTAGTGAAGAACACAAATCTGAACATTTTCTACAAATCAATCCTTTAGGGCAACTTCCCGTAATCTCAGATGATGGTTTTATTTTGAGAGATGCACAGGCAATTCTGGTTTATCTCGTGTCAAAATATGATAAAGGTGGAACATGGTATCCAGTAGAGAACCCTGAAAAAATTGGAATGATTTCTCAATGGTTGGCTTTTGGGGATTCTTTGACCGGAAGTGCCTCAGCTGCCCGCTTGCACGACACGCTATGCTATCATCATTTTAATATTGAAAAATGCAGGTCAGCGGCTCACTCACAATTTAGAATATTAGATGAGCATTTATTTTTTCAAGAAGAGTTAGGTAATGATTGGATATGTGATGGAGTAAAGCCAACAATAGCTGATATAGCTTGCTTTCCGTATATAGCCCTTTCAGAGGATGGAGGGATCTCTCGAATATCCTATCCGGCAATTAGGCGCTGGTTAGACCGATTTAAACGAATTGAACGGTTCTCTGTCATGTCTGGGGTTTTTCCTGCAGGTCCAGGTATTTGACTTAACTAACTGAATTAAAAAATTATTTATGTATCTGTACATATTTTGATACCTTTAAACTACAGACAAAAGAATATAACTTTCCTCTTAACCCTTTTTATCGACTAATAGTAATTTTAACCATATAATAACGGTGCTACATTATGAAAAATATAGAATATTCCGTAAGGCCCATTAATTTATTAATACCCTAATAGTAGGAGATTTCTAGAATGAATAATGTTCGAGGAAAAGTAATTCTAGGCTCCTTTATACATTCGACCAATCGTGGTAAGGTCGAACTTTTAAAGAACGCTCTGGTATTAATTAATACAGATGGAAAGATCATCGAGTTAATAGAGAGCAGTGAACCCGGTTATTCTAGCGCTTTGAAGAAGTCACAATCTTCAAATTCGCTTTATGAGATTTCAAGTCATCAATATATTGTTCCCGGTTTTACTGATTTGCATATACACGCACCTCAATGGCCTCAATTGGGTAAAGCGCTTGATGTGCCTTTGGAGGTATGGCTTCAGAAATACACATTTCCTTTAGAAGCAAAATATTGTGATGAAAATTTTGCGAGAATGGTTTACTCGGACTTAGTTGCCACACTTTTAAAATCAGGAACTACAACAGCAGTTTACTATGGGACCATTCACCAAAAGGCCAACCAAATATTAGCCGATATATGTTTAAATAAGGGTCAGAGAGCAATAATAGGAAAGGTTGTAATGGATAACCCAGAGGAGTGCCCCGAGTACTATAGAGATAGTTCCACTCAATCTGCATTGGAAGGAACTTCCAATTTTTTGAATTATGTAAAAAACCACCCGAAAAACATTGATCATAAGGTTGATGTTGCGGTAACACCCAGATTTATCCCAAGTTGTACTGATGAAGTATTACAGGAATTGGGTAAACTTGCAAAAGGGAATTCCACCTATGTTCAAACACATTGTTCCGAGAGTGACTGGGAGCATAATTATGTAATTAATCGTTGTGGAAAATCTGATACGGAAGCGTTAATGGATTACGGACTTTTAAACCAATCAACTATATTGGCTCATGCAAATTTTATTTCAGAAAACGATATGGAGTTAATAAAAGAGGAGGGAGCTGGCATTGCACACTGCCCACTATCAAATTTCTTTTTCTCTGATGCGGTATTCCCACTAAGGCGAGCTCTTGAAAAAGGGTTAAGAGTAGGGTTGGGAACGGACATTGCTGGTGGCCCAAGCCCTTCAATCTTTGATTCCGGAAGATCAGCTATTTCTTCTGCCCGTGCTCTGGAAAATGGTGTTGATCCAAGTATTAATAGAGATCAAAGAGGCCGTAAGGATAGTAGAATAGATTTTTCTGACGCATTTTATTTAGCCACAAAAGGTGGTGCTGACGTTTTAAACATTCCAACTGGAAGCTTTGAGAAAGAAAAGCACTTTGATGCACTTTTAATCGACACTCAGGTAGATAATGCCAAAATTTCAATCCACGAAGATGTAGATAACGATCAAGATGTAATTCAAAAAATGGTCATGTTGGCCACTAGATCTAATATAGTTAGAACTTGGGTTAGCGGTTTAAGCGTATAAAAAAATCTTTTTGTAGCGGCTCACCTTACCTAGACAAAATTGTGCAATTCACCTTTATCTCTCGATTTTAAGGAGCCATATCTTTAATTGGTGGCTTAGCATTATCTAAAAGAGGAGAGACGTAGGCATTTTGATCAAGTAATTTTTGAAGATCCAGCCATGCATCTTCCCTAAGTTTTTTGTCAAGCAATACGTCAACGCCAGTTGCTGCCATTGCTGTAGCAGCATGGGTCATTCCTTTTATAGCTATGCTAGATTTTCCTTGAGCTGTCATTTGCCATGAATGAAAAGGAGTGCCTATCGTATAATTTGCACCCCATAATTGAACAGTTGGGACTACCCAGCTGACGTCAGCGACATCTGTAGATCCTGACATACCAATTTCTTTTGCATTAGGGGGTATAATAGATTCCGCCAAAACTTGATCTTTAACCTCAGAGATACCAGCCTGTAAATATGCAGTTTCTATATCGTTATATGACATGGTAGATTGCATTTTTTTTGCGTACTGACGTTCCTTATTTGTGAACACTGGTGGGCCAAGCAAATCCAAGTTCCGCTGCATTACTTCACCAAGAGTTTTATTATAAATAAGGTTTGAGACACCAGCTAACATCTTTATTTTAACTTTTGTTTCGGTCATCATTGCTGCTCCACGAGCAATTTTTTTTACTCTTTTTAAAAGTTTCAGCATTTTCGGGGTGTTTTCGTCCCTTACAACATAACGTACCCGACCTTTAGACTGAACTACATTTGGAGAGATGCCTCCACCATCAATTATAGCATAATGTATCCGTGCTTTATCTGGCATGTGCTCACGCATATAATTTACGCCAACATTCATTAGTTCAATTGCATCAAGAGCAGATCTCCCAAGATGAGGCGCGCCTGCAGCATGACTGGCTCGACCTTCAAACATAAAGTCAACTCTGCAATTTGCTAAACTAGAACCTGTGACAACTCCAGTTAATGAACCTGGGTGCCAAGTTATAGCAATATCAACGTCCTCAAAGGCTTTTTCCCTTACCATAAATGTTTTAGCAGCACCTCCTTCCTCAGCTGGACATCCATAGTATCGAATTATTCCTTCAGTTCCAGTTTCTGTCATCCAGTTTTTTAGAGAGGTAGCAGCTTGCATAGCAGCGGATCCTAACAGGTTATGACCACAGCCATGACCGTTTCCATTTTTTTTGATTGGCTTTTCTTCAAAGATATCCGACTGTTGGCTCAATCCAGCTAAGGCATCATATTCCCCAAGAAATGCGATTACTGGACCTTTGGTTCCTGCTTCAGCAATTAATGCAGTAGGAATTCCAGCTATACCTTGTTTGACTTTAAAGCCGTGGTGTATAAGTTCACTATAATGCGCTGCCATAGAGAGGTGCTCACCATAGCAAGTCTCTGGTGTTGACCAGACTTGATCTGCTAAGGCATGAAAACGAGGTTCAAGTTTTTCTACATA
>CACAMI010000010.1 GCA_902533625.1 uncultured Alphaproteobacteria bacterium
TTATTATTTAGCATTAATTTTTACTTTTGGACGTCGTCAAATGAGTATTTGACTTTTTTGCTGTTGGCATTTCCGGCTGGTATGTTTTTTGGCTTAGTGTCACCTCCAGCCAATGTTGAAACATTCAGGCTAGAGGAAGAAACTGGTAAAATATTATTTCCAATTTTTGAGGCATTTATGTCCCTAGGAATTTTAATGGGAGCTCTGACAAGTGGCTTTCTTCTCGCGCAGAGTATCCAGCCTGAAGCAATTTTTTCTTCTGTTTCATTAATTGTTGGTCTCATATGTATTTTTTTAATCATCGTCACCAGTCTTAAGTTCACAATTATTCCTACCGTGCAAACCAAACTTAAATTTCCAGATAAGGCAGTGATTTTACCTGGCATTATTGCAGCATTGGTCTACGCTACCTATGGAATAATTGTCGATTGGTCTGCTCATTGGCTTTCCACTGAATATAAAGTATCAGCTTTTATTGCTGGGATTATCATTTATTTTTTTTCTGGGACAGAGCTTTTAGCTTTATTTTTAGGTTCCAAACTTTTGAGGAATTATGGTGAGAAGATGATAGCATTTTACGGAATGTTATTTGGTTGCTTTACGCTGTTAACATGCCTGATTTTTGGCAATGTATTCCTGATAGGATTAGCCTTTGGCATTTTTGGATTTTTTACAGCAAATTTTCATCCTATTCTTATGCGCATTACTGGTCGGCTTGAGGTTGCAAATCAGGAAGATGCAATAAGTGATGTTAATCTTATGTCATTTTCTGGGTTCATAATAGGGCCACCGATAATAGGTTTTATTGGAGAACACTATGGGCTTACGTGGTGCATGTTTGCATTGCCTATGCTTTGGATAATTTGTGCAGTTTTGATACGACCAAAGTTAACTAGATAAATTTAGGAGTGGCTGGGGTGGTAGGATTCGAACCTACGGTACACGATACCAAAAAACTATGACCTAGATAACTTTAGTAAACTCCTGTCGCCGGAGTTCTGCAAACAAGCTAATTCAGTAATATAAGTTGCAGGAGTTATCAGTAGAATCTAAAAATTTGTTGTCAAAAAGTTTATGCCTTCCCTGCTTTTAAGGAATAATCAGTCTTTTTCTGATTTTTCTTTTTAAATGACAGCCTTTATTGCTTCCAGTCCTTTGTCGATATCTTGTATTGAGTTATATAGGTGTGGTGAAAAACGTATGAAGTCTCGACGTAAAGAGGCAATTACGTTTGCTTTTTCAAGAGTCGAGGCAAAATCTGCACTATCCTTATTTGGGAAGCGTGCAGCCACTATCGCAGAACGGTTATTTGGATCTTTTGGTCCAAGAATTATTGCTCCTAAATCTTGCAAACCATCTAGCAGGTGCATGGAGATTTTTCGGTTATGCTCTGCGATTTTTTCAATGGAAATTTCTAATAGATAATTAGTTGAAACTGTAGCTCCAAATGCTGTCCCATATGCCATGGTTCCAAATTCATATCGCTTGGCACTGTCGACATATTCCAATCTATCTGCCTGAAAATCCCACATATCACGATGTGAACGCCAACCAATAATTCCTGGGCTTAATTTTTGTAATTCTGGCGATAAGTACATCATTCCAGTACCAAATGGCCCACAAAGCCACTTATAAGTTGATGTCGCTATGGCATCGACCCCACTAATGCGAATATCTATTGGAATTTGCCCAGCAGACTGAGTAGCATCTACGACGCATATTGCTCCATTTTTATGAGCAGCATCGGCAAACCTTTTTAAGTCAAATACTTGGCCTGTTCCCCATTCAACATGGGACAAACAAACTACAGACGTATTTTCATCTATTAGGTGTTCAATTTCATCAGGATCAATAGATAAAGACTGATCTGCCTTGGCCCAGCGCATCTCAGATCCTGAGTGTTCGGCTACTCTCATCCACGGATATGTGGTACTGGGGTGACTAGTTTCAGTTGCAACGATATTACTCCCCTTTGGCGGCATTACCGCCCAGGCGAGAGATGACATTAGTACTGTTTCACTTGATGCAGTAGCAATATCGCTGACACTAGTGTTGAAAAGTTTTGCAGTAGCATTATTTAGGTTGTCTAGGCACTTCACTTCATCTTTCTCGGTGAAGGCAACGGTACCCTTTTCGGCAAGGTCTTTCTGCCAATTAGAAATAGCGGTTGCTCCTTTACTGTGTGTCAGGCCAACCGATGCGGCGTCCATATAGATATATTTATCAGCAGGAGGAAAAACCTCTATGCTTCCGAGACGACTCTTCATATCACAATATTTGCTATTATTAAGCTGATAGTGTCAACGATATTATTAAAATTAAAAAAATATACTCTAGCTAGTCTCCACGGGAGTATAGTCAAAATTTTCATGTGCTAAAATAGCTTTTCGTCCACCAAGGTGCTGTATCATCGCTTCCTGATCCTGAAAGGCATTCTTATTAATTTTTTTTGGGTCTGCAATTTTAAGTATTTCGGACTTGAGCTCAGATATCTTTTCTGCATAACTTTTGTCACCAGCTAAATCTTCAATTTCATTTGGGTCTACTGCAAGATTAAATAGTTGGGATTGAAATCCAGGGTACAAAATAAGTTTCCAGTTTTCCTTTCTTAACATAAACATTCCTGTTTGAGCACCATAGTCATGAAACTCAGATAAGATTACTCTTTTCATATCAGGTTTGAGGGCTGTGCTAATGAGAGACTTTGCATGCTTTGGAGTTGGGTATTTAGTCTTTGCTTTCGCTATATCAAGCATCGTCGGATATATATCTATCAGTGACACGGGCGCTTTTTCAACTTTGGATTTAATGTCTGGCCCTGCAATTATAAGTGGTACTGCGGAAGCTTCTTCGTACATAACCATTTTGGTCCAAAACCCCCGATCTCCAAGGCATTCACCGTGGTCACTTGAAAATATAACAGTGGTAGATTTTTCCAGACCAGTCTCCTGAAGAGTCCGCATAATTTGTCCTACTATATCATCAACAAAACTACATAGGCCATAATAAGATGCGACAGCAATTTGCCTGGTTTCTTTCGTAAAAAAATTATCATAATCACATGACTTTCTTAGGTTTTTGAGAACCGGATGATCATTTTTCTCAGGCTTTAATGGACTTATTGGACTTGGAAGTTCTGAATTTTCATACAGATCATAGAATTTTGAAGGACAAGTTAAGGGGTAGTGAGGACGAAGAAATGACACAAATCCAGCCCAACCTTTAGGATCGGGATTTTCTGAACGAGCTTTCAGCCATTCGAGAGTTAATTCGCAAACATTTCTATCATATTGGGTATAAGGATCTTCCCCAGGTCCTATATGTTTGGCAAAACCCGACGCATCGAATAAATCCGTTCTCTCGCGTAAAAGCCCGTGGATCCAACCTTTTCCATCTTTAACATGTAAAGGCTTAATCTCCTCCGTAAATCCATTATCGTCTTTATCACTTCTAAAATGAAGTTTACCAATTGAAGTGGTCCTATGTCCTGAGGCTCGAAGCGTATGGTGCCAACTGTCTATCTCGCCACAATATGGTATCGCGTTAGCCCAGCAGCGATGCTCATGCACATATTTTCCTGTTGCGATCGAAGCCCTGGCAGGTACGCAGATAGGAGAAGGTGTATAAGCATTATCAAACCTAATACCTTCTTTAGCTAATTTATCAATGTGTGGGGTTTTCACATATTTATTGCCGTAACATCCTAAAGTATCTCGACGTAATTCATCAGTCATAATTACTAGAATGTTTGATGCCTTCATGTTGTACCTAGTGCTATCCTAATCGTTTTCTAAAAATGCTTCAGTAGGTTAACACGCTCTCGGGACAAGTAGAAACGAAATCTCCTGATCACAGGTAAATGTTGTCAAAGTATTGTCAAAAACGGATTTTGCTTCAAACTATAGACTTTGATCGGGCAGGGAGCTAATCAGCAATATCCAATAAAAAAATATACTCTAGCTATTTTGAGGAGTGGCTGGGGTGGTAGGATTCGAACCTACGGTACACGATACCAAAAATTGGTGCTATCTAATTCATAGGTTATCAGGAGTTACATAAATCAACAAAATAAGATTTCATGCTATTCAGGTAATTCTTGAGTTAACTCCATTTTGAGACAAATGTATTGTCACCGTATTGTCACGAATATTTTTCTATGATGATTTATTTAAACTCGTATCAAAGGTTGATGGGCACAACGAAACGAGCCGCCCACCCAATATACAGATTCATAGGGTAAGCGAGTGACTTCAAACTTACGAGCCTTTAATTGTTTTTCGAGAGGGTCATGGATTTCACCCGAAGGAATGACAACACAATGGTCATTAAGAGTTAAGTTATTACATCCCATATGCGCCTTGGTAACTTCAAATGGTATATCAATAATATCCCAATTCTTTAAATATGTTGGCAAACCATCTGGAAATGCTTCTAAACATGCTATTGCCACACCTTCACGTGGTGTGAGTAATACACAGTCAAGATGAGAAAATCTGTTATCAATGTTAACTTGCTCTACATGGTAATCATCGCCAAGCATATGCTGCAACCAATTTACACCCTCAAGATTAGAGCAATTTCCAGAGTGTCCAACTAAGATTTTTTTACCAAGATGTAAAATGTCTCCACCTTCAAGATAGCCCCATCCAGGTTTTCCATGATTATCTTCTTCTGGGCCAGGGTCTGGTTGCGAGTAGTATCGAGCACCTCTCTGCATGGTTTGGGCTAAAATAGATCGGATTGGATATCTCTGTCTGCGATGAAAAAGTGACCGGGGTGCTAATTCTATAACGTGATTGTCTATAGTCACAAATGGATCACGCATCCAAGCTGTCATATCTCCGTGGTTCTCTCCACGTGGAAATTTCATTGTCCATTCATTGTGTGGTTCTGGGATATGTACTACAATACCACTGGATCTCAGAAATTCAATTGCTCCTTTTATTTGTGATCGGAATCTTTCAAACCTGTCGGGATCAACCTCTTTGAGGCTTTTGCCTTGGTTCTCTTTCCATAGAGTTCGAAACTCTCCCCACGGTCTACAATCTGCATCAAGCAACCACTTTGCAAATACAAGGTCATTTGGTGCACCATAAATACATTCCCTGAGTTCGCCCCATTCTGAAGAAACAAAGACTTTATCCATTTATAATACAGTACATTTTTATTATTATACGGACGCTAGTTTATTGGGTATTGAAAGTAAACGATAATAATTTGATTTAAAGGTGCCATTTTTTTAAGAATGCTTGTCAAAAAAAGGTAAATAAAAAGGAATAAAATCAGCTTTCAATTTAAGCTACTATCATTTTTTGGAGCAAAATATTTGTGTTTGTCGGGTTACCCAGTCTTCAAAAAATTTTTCAGCGGCAACTGACAAAAAATATTGATGAATTCGCCTGTCATTTGAATTTATTTTCTTTTTGAAAATTCCTAATGTTTCTCCCGTTTTTAAGACTTTTTGTATTGTTGAGCGACTGCAAATATTAGAATTTACATTTTGACAAATCTCCTCAAAGGACAAGCCATTTTCTTTGGAACCAATCAATGCGGATAAAAGAAAATTTGATTTGCTTTGGTATACAAACCTAACAGTGACGCTATCGGTAGAAAAATCTATCATATCAGAGGTAAAAAGTTCTAATTTTTTGCTATACTGTTTCAATTTGCAAATTCTCAATAAAGTTTAATCATCTTAGTATAGTACAGATTTTCATATAATTACTATTAAATATAAATAGTATAAAATAATAATAATTAATCTAAAGTTCTATGCTTAGTGGTTGTAAAATCTTAATATACTTTTAATCAGGTTTTGCTTGAATAATGACTTATTTAAATGCTGTAGATGAAAGATATGCTGGTAGTTTTGACAAACCTATCGGTTATTATGATGCGTCAAACCTTTTAAATGAAGTTTTTGTAACTGCGGAAAATGATTTGGCCTATGAAGCCTGGTTGATATCTAAAAAAAGAAAAAATGTATTGTCACCGGTATTATCACGGACGCAAAAAGTTAACTTTTTAATAAAACTGTGTGGAAAAGGTCAACTTTAGACAACGCACATAAATAAAGACTTATCAACTATTTTGAGGAGTGGCTGGGGTGGTAGGATTCGAACCTACGGTACACGATACCAAAACCCTTGGATATTGTTATCAGGTTTTATCAGGATTCTCCTAGGCCTTTAAAATAGTCCTTATCCTTCTTATACTTCTTATGCGTTATCAGGAAAATCACGAAAACTGTTGTCAAAAGTATTGTTAAAAAATCTAACATTACACATATTTTGATTTCCTTTTCTAATATTATAATCTAACACTCAGCTACCTATTGTAATTATTAAGGAGTAAATATGCTTGCGATTGGTTTAATGAAGCACGGCGGACCTGAAGTACTAGAACTCATTGAAGTACCCGAGGTAAAAGCTAAAGCCGATGAAATACTTGTGCAGGTGTTTTGTGCAGCTATAAATCCAACAGATATTTTAGCTCGTAATGGAGGTATAGCAGAAAGACAGAAACTTTATGATCCTCCGTATGTTCCAGGAATGGATATTTCTGGGAAAGTAGTAGAGATTGGAGAAAACGTCAAAACTCATCTCAAAGAAGGCGACTCGGTTATGGCTATGGTCATACCAAATGGTCAACACGGGGCATACCGAGAACAAATTGCTCTCAAATCAGGAGCAGTGGTTCCAATTCCTGAAGGGGTCAGTTTTGAAGAAGCATGTACATTACCAATGAATGGATTAACGGCGAAGCTTTCCCTAGAACTCTTGAATTTAAACTCTGGCAATAAGTTAGCAGTTACTGGCTCTGCAGGAGCCTACGGAGGTTACATGATTCAAATTGCAAAAACTTTAGGTTTATATGTAATAGCAGACACGTCAGAAAAAGATCAAAATTTAATTAAATCACTTGGTGCAGATCTAATACTTCCAAGGGGAGAAGAATTTATTAAACATATATTGAAACGGTTTCCCGAAGGCGTAGATGGCTTAGCAGACGGTGCTTTATTAAATGAAAAAGCAGTTGCTGCAGTCAAAAACGGTGGCTCCTTTACCGCAGTACGAGGTTATCAGGGTACAGGTGAGCGTGATATAAATTTCACGCAAACATGGGTTAGAACTCAAGATTGCATGTACGAAAAATTGGATGATTTAAGAAAGATTGTCAACGCAAACAAAGTTTCATTGAGGTTAGCCGATACATTTAGTCCATCTCAAGTGTCGGAAGCACATAAACGATTGGAAGGTGGTGGGGTCAGAGGCCGACTTGTAATAAAATTTCATTGATTTAAACAAGAACTCGAGCATTATTCAAAAACTTTTCATAGTGATAGTAAATTGAAGAATATTTTAAAGAAACAGCAAAGTTATCTTCTTTTAGGAGATGGCTGGGGTGGTAGGATTCGAACCTACGGTACACGATACCAAAAATCGGTGCTATCTAATTCATAGGTAATCAGCAGTTACATAAATCAACAAAATAAGGTCTCATGTTATTCATGCTATTCTTTGGTTAACTCCAGTTAGAAGCAAATGTATTGTCACCGTATTGTCATAGGGACTAAAAATCAATCACCTAATATTCTCAGGCCATTTTCCGTAGTATCGGTATGCGTTCTAAAAAGGTTCAATACATATTTTGTATTACTAAAAAGTTTCGCTAAGAGGTTGACCTTTTCTTAATTTATTGCATAAAGCGGAGTTACCGAATTTCTTTTATGAACAGAAAAGTATTTTTTTTGAAAAAAGTATCTATGACAAATAAGCCTGCTACTTTAAAGGATATCGCTAAGGCAACAGCTTTTGACATATCAACCATTTCAAAAGTTCTCGGAAATGGTGAGATTAGTGTGCGAAATGAAACTCGAGAAAAAATAATCGAAGAAGCGAGAAGAGTTAATTATAGTCCAAACGCTATAGCAAGAAATCTTAAAACCAATATAACCGGTGCTCTGGGGATATTGTTGCCAAACCTTACAAACCCTGTATATGCTTCTATTGTCCGTGGGGCAATAAGAAGGGCGGATGAACTTGGTTATGCTATGCTTGTTTCGGACGGTTTTAATGCAAACGGCTCTTCTCAAGTTTGTAAGAAACTCATAGATGAAAGGCGCGTAGATGGAATAATTATCGCAAGTTCGGCAAACTGTAATGAAACCAATTCTGCGTTAAAAGAGTACCCGTTTCCCCATATCTTCGTTAATAGAAAGACCTCATGTGGTCATAGCGTCATCTTAGATGACTTTGAGACCGGACGATTGGCTGCCACCTGTCTTATAAGCAAAGGACACAAGTTTCTCGGGTTCCTCGGTGAATCTGACACATTGGATACTGCTAAAAGACGCCGTGCTGGCTTTGCTACTGGTTGCTCTAGTGCTAAGATAGATTCTTTCGTTGATGTTGTCGGGCCATACACCAAAGAGGGCGGTTACAATTCTTTCTTAAATATTTTGAAAAAAAAACCACTACCTACTGCTATATTTGCTTCAAACCTGTTGGTTGGAATTGGAGCTGTGGCAGCGGCTGCGGAGCAGGGGATTTCTATCCCAAGTCAAATGTCAATTATATCTCTAGAGAACGAATATGCTCAATATACTTCTCCTCCTTTAACAACAATTGATACACCTCTTGAAAAGATGGGTTCTAAAAGTGTTGATGCTATCAAGTCAATTTTGGATGGAAATGAACCTAGGAATTTTTTAATTAGTGACTCACCTAAGGTCGTTATCAGAGGATCACTGGCTGTGCCTCCAGTTTAGCCAATTCAGTAATTAATATTCGACAATATTTTTGCTACTTTTCTCGAGAACACGGGACATCTTGATAGGTGCTAGCAATTATCTCATGGCCCGACTTAGGTTAGAGATTTCTACGATAAATAGGACTATTATTGAAGGCTCAACTTGCCAATATTTCGTAAGTTAACTATTAGTTTTTTTCTGGGTCACTTGGGTGCTCAGCTAAGGGTCGGACGCTAATATCTAACCAGGGGAAAAAGGGTAAAGAAGAAAGTGCCTCATGTAATATGCTAGCATTTTTAGCTCTCCATAAACCCACATTGGCCCACCGTCCCGGAATTCTCCAGAGTCTTATTATATACCCTTCTTCAATTAATTCCTTCGCTCGGATCGCTTCATCTCTAATCAAATCCTGTTTAAGTTCTTCATCAGAATCGTTTGGCCAGTTGACCTCAATTTCAACTAAAAATTCCATCATTTATAACTTAGTTTCAGCATTTTCATAAACATGATTAAGGATCTCCGATTCCAAAGGCTCAGATGAAGCCAATACCTTTTGTGTAGCCTTTTCCACTTTTCTAGTAACTTCAATTTTAATTTGCTCTAATAATTCTAGGCTGGCTAAATTTTCTTTTATTAGATTTGAAGAAAATAACTTAATTGGATCCTTTTTTAGCCAATTTTCTAATTCTCCTGGAGGTCTGTAAGTCGCAGGATCAGAACGAGAATGCCCAGAAAATCTGTACGTTTTCATTTCTAATAGGGTAGGACCTTCACCTTCTCGCGCTTTTTGGGCTGCATCCGAAATGGATGTGGCAACGGCATCAATATCCTGTCCATCAACAATTCTTCCTTCAATCCCGTAACTACTTCCTCTAATTGCAATATTTTCTATGGGAGTAGAAAGTTGTATCGGAGTGTACTCACCATAAAGATTATTTTCACAAATAAAAATTACGGGCAATTTTTTTATTGATGCAAAATTTAGAGACTCGTGGAATGCTCCGATATTAGTAGCACCGTCACCAAAAATTGCAACTGCGATTGCTCCAGTTTTTTTTACTTTTGCTGCTAGTGCTGCTCCGCATGCAACTGGAATACCCGCGCCAACAATTGCAAATGTAGGGAGTAGCCCAACCTCAGGCGCCATCAGATGCATAGAACCTCCTATTCCTCTTGCACAACCAATCGAGCGCCCGCATATTTCTCCTATTATACTTTCTGGAGATGCTCCTAATGCTAAAGCATGACTATGCCCACGGTATGTACAAGTAACTACATCTCTAAAATTGATTTCCTTTGCTATTCCAACAGCTACAGCCTCCTGACCATTGGCCAGATGGGTGCTGCCCCTAATGTGACCTTCTGAAAATAGTGCTTGAATTCGCTCTTCCACGGCTCGTATTTCAATCATCCTCCTTAGTTGTTCAATTCGATCTTTTAAGGCTTCGCGCCGTCTAACTGCTTCGGGTTCATTCTTAATATTCATAGTTTCTCATTCCACCAGTTTTTTGGTGCTACATTTGTGGACACTAATGCAGCTATTTGCTTTGATACGTAGTTAGGACTTGGCAGATATTTTGCTTCAAGTTTTCCATTATATGGTATCGGTGCATCAGGCAATGTAATACGATGAGGCGGAGCTTTTAAAAAATCCAGCCCCTGTTCTAATACTTTCGAAATAATATCTCCGCCCCAGCCACTTGCGGCCTGAGATTCTTCTAGAGTAACTATGCGCCCAGTCTTTCTTGCTGATTCAAAAATTGTTTTACTATCCCAAGGCCAAATAGATAATAAGTCTATAATTTCTATTTTTGCAGGACAAATTTCAGCAGCTGCCTTTGCAATGGATGTCATAGCTCCAGCTGTTACCAGTGTTACGTCTTCTCCATTTCTTATAATTTCTGCCTTTCCGAGGGGTTGGCGATAGTTTTCGTCAACATCGAATTCTTCCCGAACACCATATAAAATCCTTGGTTCAAGGACTATAACTGGATCAGGATCCTCTATAGCTGCTCTTAACAATCCATAAGCTGAACGTGATCCACTCGGCATAACAACTTTAAGTCCAGGAGTCCCGCGAAACCAATGATCTAGGGTTTGAGAGTGTTGGCAACCAAATCCTTGTCCAGCACTAGCAGAAGCCCGCATTACCAAGGGTACGCTGAATTTTCCTCTAGATAGGTATCTCATTGTTGCTGCTTGAGTAGTCAATTGATCTAATGCAACACCAACAAATTCGATGAACATCATTTCTACTACGGGCTTTAGACCCATTATGGCAGCTCCAACGCCAGCTCCCAGGAAACCCATTTCTGAAATCGGAGTATCCATGACTCGCAGCGAACCATATTTCTCCATTAGTCCTTCTGTAGCCTTAAATGCTCCCCCTGCTGCACCGATGTCCTCTCCAAGGATTATAACATTTTCATCGCTAGCAAGTGAGTCATCTAATGCTTTTTGAACTGCCTGCCGCATTCGAAGTTTCATTACTTCACCTCCAGATCTATAAAATACAAAGAAAAGGTTCTATCAGTCTGAAAAATTAAACCCATCTATAAAGCCCATTAATCTTATCCATCGTCCCTACTTTTTTCCATACTAAAATCAGAAAAGTTTTTCGCAGACTCAATCAATTCAATTCTGAAACCATCTGGATCTATCATATAAACTGCCTTTCCTCCTTTATTTGGTCCTATTGTTGGTGTTACTGGTGGAGAAACAAATTTTACCCCAGATGCTAAGAGATTAGTGTAAATGCCTTCCAGGCCTTTGACTTTCAGGGCCAGATGAGCACTTCCAATATTTCCGTTAGACATTTCCAAATGTTGGTTCTTAATATTTTTGTATTCTAGTAGCTCTAAGAAAAAATTAGAACAAGGCAACTTAAGTATTTCACCATGTAGATCAACAGTTTTGTAGCCTACTAGTTTGCTAATGTAGGCTGCTTTCGGATTCCAGCTGAATACTTTTTCAAATCCAAGCGTATCTTGGTAAAAGCGTGAAGATATATCGATTGATGTTACTGTTAGTCCGTAATGATGTGTGCCAGTGATTTCAATCATAATATTCCTTTAATCTTTTTGTGTTAATTTTACAAAAAATTCTCAAGCCTTTAAATAACCGTCGTCGCACATTACTATCTCTCCAGTTACTAGCTGTGAAGCATCACTTGCGAGGAATACTGCAGTACCAATTAATTCTTCGGGGAGCCCTAACCTAGGTCTTAGCATACGTGCTTTTATAAAGTCTGCTGTTTCTGAAGTTGATTTTGCAGCCTTTGCAGTCAAAGGTGACTCCATAAGAGTTGGCCCAATTCCATTAACTCTTACACCCCGAGTCCGCCACTCTAATGCAAATGAGCGTGTAATTTGCAATACTCCACCCTTGGAGGCGAGATACGCACTCGCCAGCGGATAGGCATTAAAAGAGCCGATTGAGGCCATATTTATTATACTACCTTTCTTACGTTGGAGCATTTTCTTTCCAAAAGCCTGACAACAAAAATAAGTTCCTTTAAGGTTTAGATTCAGAATATAATCCAGTTTGTCCTCTGGAAAATCTTCTGCCGGACAACGAAAAGCTGACCCAGCACTATTGACCAAGATATCAACCTTTCCATAATCTTTTACAACTTCGTCTGCTAATCGAAAGCATTCTTCTCTACTTGTAACATCTAGGTGACTAATAAATGCTTTTCCATTTTGCCTTTTTATGCTTCTGTATGTTTTCTCTGCCGCTAACTTATCCACATCTGCTAAAATAGTTGTCACGCCTAATTGAGAAAATCCAACTGATATCGCAGCCCCTAACCCACTTCCGGCACCAGTAATAACTGCGACACGACCTGTTAAATCAAATAAGTTTTTTACATAATTTTGAGGAATAATGTCTTTTTCATTCATCTCAGTTCCCTTTAAGCTCCAATTCTATTTTAAATCAATTAATCTTTCTAATTTAGGATCTTGTTAGGATCATTATGTGGCTGACTTTTAGCCCAATCACGATCCAACAGCTTTCCGAAGCCGTGTAACTTTGGAAGAGGTTTCATCAAACCACCTTCTAAAATCTTCGGCTGATATAAACTGTCTGCGTAAGGATCGACACCTGTCCAGGGAATACCCCACTCAATAGGCAAGGAGTCAAAGCCCCATGCGCTAAAAACTTGACTGTGAATATGGGCAAACATATGCGGGCAGAAATCTACATTCGAAGCTAGACATTCATCAATAATCTCTCTACCTCCAGTGATCCCACCCATGCAAGTTAAATCAATACGGATCCTATCAACTGCTTTAGCCATTATAAGAGCTTCTGGGTAGTAAGCACCGCCCTGTTCGTCTCCTTGCCAAACAGGCATCGAAACTCTATCCCTTAACTCGGCAAGCATATTTGCATTGCCAGGTGGGAAAACATCTTCAATGCAACCTAGATCCAGATCTTCTATTCTTTTAGCGTATGTTTCTGCTTCATCAACTGTTTTAAACATCCAGGCCAAATCAGTTCCTATCCACGCATCCGGTGCAGCTGAGCGAGCCGCTCTTAAACGCTTCTCTGACTCAACTAGATTTAACCCCATGGGTGCCTTAAACCTTCGCCAGCCTTTTTTGTAAAGGTCTCTAACTTGATTGCCAACCTTATCTGGTGGTGTCGATGCTGGAGGATACCCAATTATCGCGGTAGCAGGCATTGGTTTTGTACTGCCTCCCAAAAATTCTGCTATGGATTTTTCAGCTAATTTTGCCGATGCATCCCATGCTGCCAAGTCTACTTGTGAAAGTGCCCTTAGGCCGACACCAGAACTATGAGACCCATACGACCTACCTTTTGCAACTTTAAATGACTTCTCGCGGTCTTCTAAGTGGGTTCCTATGTAAACAGGGGCAATGCTTTTATTTATCTGTTCAGATACGGAACCATCTCTGGTTAGAGTAAAAGACCAACCTTGATGACCAGAACGTGTTGTGAGACGAACCACCACGAACTCCCTCACCTTCATTATCCAGTCTCCAAATATTACGGGTGCTGGGAGCTGTCCCTGTATTGTTGCAGTATCTATACTGATAATTTCTGAGTCTTTCGGCATTACTAATTCTAATTAAAATTTGGTATTTTTTGTAAATGCTATTCCCGTTAATTTTAAATTAAAACTATCAAAAAAGGTAATTTTAGTCAACCGATTGACTTTTTAATCAAACGTTTGACACATAATCAATACCAAGCTACATTTGAAGGCTAACCCAAATCGTTTTTAGCGAATCTTGTCGCTAATATATAAAGGTGAATTTTCTGAATTTGAGAAAAATTTACAAAAGGAGAGAAAAATGAATAGGAAAACACGTTTTGTAATAGTTCCATTTGTTTTGGCTGCCATTAGCTTTCTTTTGCCCCAGTTGGCTTTGGCTGATTCAAAACTAGAGTATTGGACATGGAATAATGAGGGCGATTACGTAAAAGTTGACGACTCGGCAATTGCACGGTTTGAAGCTGCAAATCCAGGAGTAAAAGTCGAAGTAACCTATGTGTCTTATGGTGATTATATGACAAAGCTTAAGGCGGCATTAGCAGCTAATGAGCCACCAGACATATTTCAGGTTCCTTGGAATAGTGGCTTCAAAGATTTGGCTATGAGTGGCAAACTTGAACCCATGGGAAGTATCCTTTCAGAGGGGTTCCCAGATATTAACAAAAGTGCATTAAGTTTTGTATCTTTGGATGGAAAAGCATGGGCACTACCTCTGGATTTAAATACTCTTCAGATAGCATATAATAAAAATACTTTCGAAGAACTCAACCTATCTGTACCTAAAACCAATTCTGATCTTATTGCGACAGCAAAAAGCTTAAAAGATGCAGACTATTTTGGAATAGCTTTGGGTACTAAAGATAAATGGGCTGGAGGAGATACTTGGTTCGCACAGCTTGTATATACTGACCCAACTGGCATGAAATTGGCTGAAGCAGACTCGGGTGCCCTTGGTTGGGACGACAAAGTATTTTCAGAAGCAGCAAGTCAAGTAATTAATTTAATAGAGAACGGAGTATTTGCACCTGGAGCAAATTCTATGGGCGCATTTAATGAATCGCTAGATCTTTTTGTTTCTGGAAAGGCGGCGATGTTTTATCCTGTTGGTAATTTTATTTCTGGCGGAATTGATGCAAAAGTGGCTGGCGAATTTGAGTGGAGCTTGTTTCCTTTTCCTGGTGGCTCCGGAGATGAGCCTACAGCCACAGGTGGCATAGCAAGAATGTTTTCATTGCCAGCTGGTGGAGATCAAAATGGACTTGCCGCCGATTTTTTGAGAATGCTAACGGACAAGCAAGGCGAAGAAGTTTTGGTCAAGTATAATTTCATTCCTTCCTGGCCTATAAATGTTCCAGCAAGTGCAAGTGATCTGTATGGAAACTTTACATCTGCGCAGTTAAATGCTCGTAGCCGAACTATTTATACCCCCCCAGTTTATGCTGCACTTCTTGACGGTATTCAAGCAGCATTTAATGGTAGCACAACGGGAGAACAGTTAGCTGGTTCAATGGACGCTGCAGCCAACAATTAAGATTTTGCATCTAGGAATAGATGAAAAAAGGTATGATCATTTCTAAACCTGATTTTGGAACAAATAGATCTTCCGGAGACAAAAAATTAGGAGGACGCTTTAAGCGCCCTCCTAAAACATTATTGGTGAGTATTTCTTTGATGGCACCCGCCGTATCGATTTTTCTTGGTTTTATTTCTATTCCAGTTTTGGCAGTACTTGTGACATCTCTTACCAAATGGACTGGATTCGATGTTCGTAATTTGGATTGGATTGGTCTAAATAACTACATTGATTTGTTTAATGACAAAATTTTTATTAGAGCTTTTTCACATACGATAGTTTTTACTCTAGCCACTACATTACTATTGAACGCAGTAGGCCTAGGTTTAGCATTGCTTGTTAATACAAAAGCCTTTGGCACAAATTTTTTAAAGGCAGTACTATTTTTGCCGGTACTCCTATCTCCTGTTATAGTTGGTCTAATGTGGTCTGGGCTTCTGAGAGGCGTTGGTGGTGGGCTTAATATTTTTCTTGAGTTTATGAATATTATCGATCAGCCAATTTTTTGGTTGGGGAACCCAAAATATGCTTTGTTTGCCATTATAATGGCTACAGTGTGGCAGTTTGCCGGTTATAATATGTTATTATACTATGCTGGCTTACAGAGCGTGCCAAATTCACTTCTCGAGGCAGCTGAGTTAGATAGAGCTAACGGATGGAATAAATTCCGTCACGTTATTTTACCTGCGCTTTATCATGTTATGTCAGTAGTTTTTTTACTCAACATTATTGGAGGATTAAGGATTTTTGATATAGTTTATGTGATGACCCGAGGAGGACCAAACCGAAGTACAGAAGTTTTAGCGACTTATATGTATGAACAGGGATTTCAACTCAATGCGATGGGTGTCGCTTCTGCAATTGCCGTAATAATGATTCTTTTGGCGGTATTTGCAAGTGTGATACGACTAAGGTTACTCCGTCATGTTTAATTTTAGAAAAACTTCAGTCAACAAAAAAGGTAAAATTTATGATCGTCCTATGATCTCTATAGTTGCTTTTTTCATCTCTATTGTCATTTTAACTCCCATACTTTGGGTTTTTTCATTGTCGTTAAAGAGCGGAAGGGAAACACTTAACTCTAAGCTTTTACCGAAATCTCCACAACCAGAAAACTATGTTGAGGCTTGGATACAGTATGATTTGGGGCAATTTTTTTTCAACAGTATTTTGGTAACAGGCCTTTCCGTACTGGTGACGGTTTTTGTAGCTATGTCGGCAGCCTACGCATTCACTAAAATTCCTTTCAAAGGTAGTGAATTTCTATTTTCTCTTTTAGTGATAGCTATAATTATTCCACCTTCTGCACTTGTTGTTCCACTTTTAATCGAAATGAAGTTCTTTGGAATGTACAATACTAGAGCTGGATTAGTTGTTCTTTATATAGCCTTTGGCTTACCAATTGCGATACTTGTTTTTCGAGGTTTTTTTGCTGGCATTCCTGACGAAATTATTGAAGCTGCTAGACTTGACGGATGCACGGAGTATCAAGTTCTATGGAAAATACTAGCTCCGGTTTCCAAGGGAGCAATTGCTACAGTTACGATATTGTTATTTTTGGCGAATTGGAATGAATTTATTCTTGCACTAGTACTACTTAGAGATGCTGAAAACTTCACGCTTCCCATTGGCATTAATGCTCAGTTAGGCCAGTATACCAGCGATTATCATTTGATTGCGGCGGCATCAATAATCGCGGCAGTACCGGTTTTTATAGTTTATCTTGGACTTCAGAGTCAATTCGAACGGGGCGTGGCAGAGGGGGCATTAAAAGCTTAGGAGGTAAAACAAATGATTGAAAAAAAAATGTTAACTGGGAAAGTTGCAATGGTTACTGGAGCTGCATCTGGTTTAGGAAGAGGTTCTGCAATAGCGCTTGCTAAGGCTGGAGCATCTGTAGTTTGCAATGATATAAATAAGGACGAGTTGGCTAAGACAGTAGAATTAATATCTACCAATGGAGGAATAGCTGTCCCGGCCCTTGGCGACATAAGTAAAACTAATGAGGTTACTAGAATAATATCATCAGCAAAAAAACGATATGGCGGTCTTGACATTGTGCACGCTAATGCCGGGATTGAAAGATATGAGAACCTGGAAGTCATGAAGGATGTCGATATAAATCGTTTAATAGAGGTTGATTTGATTGGTGTTTTAATC
Source organism: uncultured Alphaproteobacteria bacterium (assembly GCA_902533625.1). GTDB lineage: Bacteria > Pseudomonadota > Alphaproteobacteria > Rhodobacterales > Rhodobacteraceae > CACKLF01. The sequence goes on from CACAMI010000010.1 coordinate 17,509, forward strand.
TGTTTCCGAGAAGCTATTCCCTTTCTGAAGGAACGAGGTGGAGGATCTTTGATAGCAACATCTTCTGTGCAAGCAACTCATAGTTTGCCTGGCTGTGTAGTCTATGCAGCTGCTAAGGCTGGGGTTAATGCTGCGGTTAGAACACTAGCGCTTGAAGTTGGAAAAGATAACATCAGGGTTGCTTCTATATCTCCAGGTACAATTGATACCCCAATGCTAACTCGTGATCTGGAAGACATGGACGTTGAAAGTTCAAAAGATTTTCTACAGAAGGTAAAAAATGCGAATGCACTCGGTAGGATTGGTACCTCTGAGGAAATCGGGGATGCAGTGGTTTGGCTAGCAAGTGATATGGCTTCGTACGTTACTGGAACAGATATCGTGGTTGATGGAGGATTTACAGCAGTGAAGAATTTTTGATGGGCTCCATAGTTTTAAACAATTTGGGAAAGGTTTATGGAGAAGATACTGTTGCGGTTCACAACGTCAATTTGGAAATCAAAGATGGCGAATTTGTTGTTTTTGTTGGTCCCTCCGGATGTGGAAAATCTACGATATTGCGTATGATTGCTGGGCTGGAACACATTAGTTTTGGAGAAGTCATCATTAATGATGAAGTTATGAATAATGTCCCTGCTCGGGATCGAGACATAGCTATGGTGTTTCAAAACTATGCCCTTTATCCTCAGATGACAGCTCGTCAAAATATCGGTTTTGCACTTGAAATGCGTAAATTACCTAGAGAAGAAATTGAGAAGCGAGTTTTAGAAACAGCTAGCACTCTTAATATTTCTGAGTTACTGGACCGCAAACCTAAAGAACTCTCAGGAGGTCAACGCCAAAGGGTCGCAATGGGGCGTGCCATAATTCGAAATGCTGAAGCCTATTTGCTCGATGAGCCATTATCAAATTTGGATGCAAAACTTAGGTCACAACTTAGGGAAGAGCTAAGTAAATTGCATGCTCGTCTAGGAGTTACAATGATCCATGTAACCCATGATCAAATTGAGGCTATGACTTTAGGACAAAGGGTAGCCGTATTTTCAGTAGGGCACTTATTTCAATATGACACTCCTGAGACTTTATATAAAAGCCCAAATAGTATTTTTGTAGCTGGTTTTATAGGTAGTCCAACAATGAACTTTTTTGAGGCTGTCTCTACCAGAAAAGCCTCAGAACTTTCTATATCTGTAGGTAAAAGAAAAATTGGTATCCAAAATTATCAGGAGAGATTTAATATTAATCAAGATGGAAAGCTATTAGTTGGCATCCGTCCAGAGCATATAAATTGGGGAAATCATTCACTAGAGCTGGAAGATGGATTTCTGGCTAATGTTGAATTCATTGAAAACTTGGAGCCTGAGTCGTATGTGACAGCGATATTCGACGATAAAGAAATCAAAACACTAAGTTCCGACGACCTTGAAAAGTTTTCGAAAGGAACTTCAGAAACATTCAGTGGCACGAAAGATCCAGTAATTACCTTTCGTGTGAGTTCTGAAAATTTACCTCAAAAAAATTCTTCTATACTAATCTCGTTGCCCCCAGAAAAACTATATTTATTTAACGCCAATACTGGTCAATCTTATGGAAAGGAAATCAAATGGTAAAATTAAATTTAGATACTCCCGTAGCTCTTGAAAAATTAGAGACATTTGCAGATGGTTTGGATCATTCGGAAGGCATAGCTATTACGCCAAATGGTGATCTTTTTGTTGGTGGGGAGGCTGGGCAACTTTATCAAATTATTGATGAAAAGCCCGTAGAGGTAGCAAATACGGGGGGATTTTTACTTGGTTTGGCATCTGATTCTTTGGGTCGAATTTATGCAATAGATGTCAAAAATCAAAAGGTGTGGCGTTATGATCAGAATGACAAAAGTCTTTCTGATTTTGCTATTGGTCCGGATGGCAATCCTTTTTCAGTGCCCAACTGGGGAACTTTTGATTCTTTAGGGAATTATTATTTAACTGACTCGGGAGGTTGGATGGAAAATGAGGGTCGAATTTGGATAATTAGACCTGGGTTGCAACCAGAAATTTGGTCCGAGGCATCTAAAGCATTTCCTAATGGTTGCTGTATTTCTCATGATGGCACAAAACTGATCATTGTGGAAAGTGTACCAGGTGCAATAATAGAAATCCCAATCATAGAAAATGATCAGGCAGGCGGGCGAAAAGTACTGTGTGAACTAGGATCCATTGTTCCTGATGGTGTAGCTTGCTGTAGTGATGGGGGCTTTGTTGTAGCGTGCTATCGTCCTGACATTATTTTGCATTGGCATGCTGAAAGTGGTTTGACTACTTTGGCTTTGGACCCGCGTGGTACTGTAATTGCGGCTCCAACCAATGTTGCTTTTACTGGCCCAAACTTAGAGACACTGATCGTTCCAAATTTAGGCAGATGGCACCTCACTAGAGGCAACTTAGGTGTCAAAGGTATTCCTCTTCATTATCCGACTCCTGAGCAGATAGGATCATAGAGAGATATAGTATCGGACTAAAGATAAAGGTTTATAGATGAAAACAAAATTAAAAATGCCAAAAATCAGTGACACAGCGAATGAGATGGTTGTTGTGGAGGTCTTAGTGTCGGTAGGAGAACAAATACGAAAAGATCAAGTACTTTTTACTGTTGAAACTGATAAGTCAGTAGTTGAAATACCATCACCTTTTGATGGAACAATCTTTGAAATCTTAGTCAGCGAAAATGGTGAAGTAAATATTGGTGATCAGACCATAATTATAGAAAGTTAAAAATGGTAGCTAAAATACATGATGCTAGGGAAAATCGATTTGGAGGTTTTTTTGAAGACTTCAATGTTGGGGATGTTTATAAGCACTGGCCGGGGAAGACAATTACTGAGAGTGACAATCACTTTTTCTGCCTTCTAACAATGGCTGCAAGTCCTATACATATTGATCAAAATTTTGCGAGCACTGAACTTCTAAATGGAAAAAATTTGGTTGTGGGTACCTACATATATTCACTACTTTTGGGAATGAGTGTTCCAGATATATCTGGACGGGCAATTGCAAACCTTGGTTTGAAAGATCTAAAGCACATAGCCCCGATGTACCATGGAGACACATTATATGGATCAACTGAAATTATTAACTTGCGAAGATCAGTTTCAAAGATAAATCAGGGAATTCTAACAGTTTGTACAAACGGATATAATCAGGAAGGAACAAAGGTTTGTACCTTTACTCGTTCAGTTCTATTGCCAATGCGGTTGAGCACGGGGAAAAAAAATGGGTAACAAAAATATTGGTCCGCTTAACGACATAAAGGTCGTTGAATTGGCTACTGTGTTAGCGGGACCGGGAGTGGGCCGATATCTTGCAGATTTTGGAGCTGAAGTAATAAAAGTTGAGAGTCCTGAAGGTGACCCTACCCGAAGAATGGGATGGACTGGTACTAATGAGTCTGATTCATATTTCTGGAAATTAATAAATAGAAACAAATCAGTAATTTCTCTTGATCTAAAGATCAGTGAAAATAAGGAAATATTATGGGCCATTATTAAAGATGTTGATGTATTAATTGAAAACTTTAGACCGGGAAAACTTGCTAAATTAGGCTTTAGTAGTGAAGAATTGCTAAAAGCTAACCCCAAATTGGTAATCCTGAGGTTGACTGGATTTGGTCAAACCGGTCCATATTCTTCATATCCAGGCTTCGCAACAATAGTAGATGCCTTGAGTGGGTTTTCTAATTTACTTGGTGAACCGCAGGGGACTCCTTCACTTCCTCCAATTGCTCTTGCTGACGAACTTACTGCTCTGGTGGGTGCTTTCTCTGTTATGCTTGCGTTACGACATGCTGAAAAAAGAGGTGAAGGACAAGAAGTTGATGTAAATTTGTTGACTTCCATGTTCCAGATAATGGGTGCTCTTCCCTCTGCGTATGCTCATATGGGTTATCTCCAACCAAGACTAGGATCTGGAATTCCCTACACAGTTCCTAGAGGAACTTATAAATCCGTTGACAATATATGGTTAGCTATTTCATGTTCTAGTGATAGCGTGTCCGACCGAGTACTCAATCTTTTGGGGTTAAATGATGATCCGCGATTTGTCAATTTTCAGAGCCGTTCCAAAAATCGCGAACTCCTTGAAGGTTATGTAAAAGAGTGGGTCGGAAAGCGAACTTACAGCGAAGTCTTAGATAAATTTAGAGAAGCTGATGCTGCGGTTGGAAAGGTAATGAGTATGGAAGAAATTTTCACAGACGAGCATTTCTTATCACGCGATATGATAACAGATGTTGAAGGTGTGCAGATGCAAAATCTCGTTGCCAAACTATATAAAAGTCCAGGAAATCTTCGCCATCCAGGAAGAAAGTTTAATCAAAATTCAAAGGAAATTCTTAGAAGATATAGTAAGAAAAAGAGAAATAACTGAGAAAAATGAAAGGATAAATTTATGCCTCTTAAAGTAGGAGTAATAGGATGTGGATTTCAGGGTCGGTTGCATGTTGACTGTTTGACAAAAATTTCGGATGTAGAAGTAATAGCAATAGTGGATACAAATACTGATAGACTGAATGAGTTAGGTAATGATTTTAATATAAATTCTCGCTATCATGATTATCGTGAGTTTCTTGAAGATTGCCGCTGTGATTTAGTAACCATTTGTACTATGCCAGTTTTTCATTCGGAAATGACTATAGCAGCACTAGAGAATGGCGCTCATGTATTGTGTGAAAAACCCCTCGCTATGAATGCCCAAGAAGGTAAAGAAATGGTTTTAGCCGCGAAGAAAGCGGGAAAAATTCTTGCAGTTGGTTATAATATGCGTTTCACTCCTAATGCATTATTAATTTCTGATTTCATCGAAAAGGGAAAACTAGGTAAGCCTATCAAAACCCGTGCTTGGGCAAATGCATCACAAATTCCTTGGTGGGGTGAACATTATCGGAGAGAAATTTCGGGTGGAGGGGCACTTGCGGCTACTGCCGTTCATTTTCTGGATCTTGCGCTACATTTTTCAGGGTTCCCAAAACCAATTAGCGTAAGTGCCAGCTCAACGTCTTTATTTCCACGGAAAAGAGGAGGAACAATACCAAAGGGGGTGTCCCCGAATCTTTATACATCAGAAGATTTGATTAGCGCCCATATTCGCTTTGACAATGGATTTTGGTTAGATTTGGAAGGGTCGTGGATAGATAACCAACCCAGTGTAGATGGACAGCCATCATGGGATTATAGTCTTGATTCTATAGGAGAAACTGGTCAGGTGAGGTTTGATCCACTTTCAATTAGGACTGAGGACAATGGAGAAATAATTGATGTTTTATCGAAAGATACACTTTCCGATGTTTCCTTCCCGCCTTCTGTGGCAGCACTGATTTTAGATGTAATTCAGGCAGTCCGAGATGGAAGGCAACCTAAAGTTACTGGCGAGGAGGCACTTGCTGTGCAAATAATCGTTGATGCCATTTATGAGTCCGCAAAGACCTTTAAAGAAGTCCGTATGTAAGAGGTAAGGAAAAATATTTTTTTTGAGGAGTGGCTGGGGTGGTAGGATTCGAACCTACGGTACACGATACCAAAAACCGATGCCTTACCGCTTGGCTACACCCCAACTAGCCTTTTTTTATTTTGTTTTAATTTAGTGTGCAAGGATAAAATAGATATTACACCCCACATGTATTCACATTATTGGATTTCATTGGCAGATTTTGACATTCATGCCATTGGTATGATTTAACATCCTTGATGTAAGTTTTTTTATAGAAAAAGTATTTTTTTGTGACAAATACCGACAATAAAAATAGATTTCTTTTTTGATATAAATTCATTTAAAGATCTTATAAATATGTTTTTATCTTATTCTGTAGAAAAGCCAATGGTAAGCTATTAAAAAAATGTTTATATTTTTCTTTAAAATGAATTATTATCATAATATTAAAATTGATTGTCTTAGAAGTTATTTTTTAAAAGGCTTCTATAAAATTAAACTTGGTATGAAGTTTGTTCTTAAATTTATTGTTTTTCTTACCGTTGTTTTGATTAATAATAATGCATTTGCAGCAGACCAAACAATAAACAGTAATACTTCTCTCAATTCAGATAATACAGGTAGAGTCACTTTTGGTGCAGACAACATAACTTTAGATGTAGGGAATTCTAGTAATACAATACTGGATAAGCCCTCAAGAACCATTCAAGGTGAGAATACTAATAACAATACACTAAATATATTTTCAGGTTCAACAGTTAAAACTAGTACTAATGATAGAGTAATTTATATACATGGTGCTGATGGATTCACTATTAACAATTATGGAACCGTTGAAAGCTCTAGAGGCGTATCAATTTCTATGGATGGGACAACTAATACATCAATAAATAATTTTTCAAATGGAGTTCTTGAAACTTTAAGAGGAAATATAGCGGCAAATTCTGGTACAAATTCTAACAATACAATCGAAAATTATGGTAAGATTTATAGTACTGGAACTTCTGGTTCTTCAACATATGATGTAATAGATTTCAATGCTTCATCTGCTTCAAATACAATTACAAATCACGCTGGGGGTGAAATTTATACTATGGGTGAGGGGGTAACAATTAGATTAGGTGCTTCATCTACTCTAGTAAATAGTGGAGTGATAGCTATTTATTCCGATCCTACGGATATTGCTATTCAAACAAGTGGTGATAACAACACAATAACTCTAAAAGATAAAAGTATTTTAATTGGCAAAATAAAAATTGGTGCTGGTACTTCAGGAAATAAACTTCAATTAAATCATGGAATAGGTAGTACATATTTTTATGAAACTGAGGGTGATTTTGATTTGGAAGATTTAGATGGGAACCAGATTGTTAAAGGTTCAGCTGGATCAGTAAATCAAGGAGCTCAAGAAACTATTGATGAGATGTTAGGATACAAAACAAGACAAATTAGAAATTCAATAGATCGTTATAAGGATGAAAAACATTTTTATGACACTTCTTCTGACTGGGGAGAAACCTACTATTATTCTATTAAAAGAAATAGCAGTGTGAAAAACAGAACTTCAGAATATGAATTCGATGCTTATGGTGTTAATCTTTTTAAATCTCTTGAAGACACACGTTTAATTGTATCATATGAAAAAGGTCAACAAGATTTTGGAAGCGATTTCAAGATATCTAAGCATCATGTGCTAATAGGATTTCTATATGATGATCATCATAAATACAACAACACAATAGAGGAAACTTTTATTTTAGCTGGTTTAACATCAAATAATAGCAAAAGAACAATTCTTACAAATACAACTTTAACAGGTAAGCTTGATGTAACAGATCAATACAATTCTTATGAAATAATGTTAGGGAAAAAGTTTATTAAGAGTGACAATAAAAACGAAAAAACAAATTTTTCCCCAAACTTTGGATATACTATTAACTATTTAAATTTACCATCACATGAAGAAAGTCATTACTTTAAATGGGACAAAAAGAATCTTGTCCAATTTTCTGGATATGTAACTGATGAATATATAAAAAAGTTTGAAACTTTTGATTCTAGTTTTTCGTTTGGTTGGGATCTAGATTTTAGAACCATAATAGCCGGAAAAAAACAACAATATAAAATAAACGAGACATCTGCTACCTATTCTCAGAAAGAAAATTTAGTGAAAGAATTAACTCTCGGAACAAGTTTAGGTTACAAATCTAATATTTCTAAAAATTCCTATTTTTATGCTAATATTGATGCAAGTTATTCTAGTCAATTTGCGCATAAATTTGGAGTATCGATCGGAATTAAAGCAGCATTTTGAAATTAAGAATATTGGACAAAGTTATTTTTTATTATAAAACGTTTTAACCTTTCTAGACCATTCATCCATTGGAATAACAAATGGGCATTTATTCACATTTTTTCTAGATAGATGAAGGTAGAATGGTTGAGGACTTTGAAGAAATTCAAGTAACTCGAAATGTAGTCACAAAGTAGTCACAACTACTGATAACATATGAGAAGTATAATAAAGCAGATACCTTATTTTATTAGTAAATGAGAAATAAAAGAAACATTTCTAGGGTTGCTGACGATACCAAAAACCGATGCCTTACCGCTTGGCTACACCCCAACTAGTAACTTTCTACTTTTTTATGATAGCCCTATCAAGGGTAATTAACACTAATTTACAAAATTTCTTTTCATAAACTTATAGGCCTTTAGAAAGTCTATCAAATTCTCTTAGTTTCTTCACTAGTTTAGCCATATCATCCAGCCTTACCATATTAGCACCATCTGATGGTGCGTTGTCGGGATCCTGATGGGTTTCGATAAAAATTCCTGCGACCCCTATAGCTGCAGCTGCACTTGCCATTATGGGAGCATATTCTCTTTGTCCACCAGAACTATCACCTTTCCCTCCAGGAATTTGAACTGAATGGGTGGCATCCATTATAACTGGCTGTCCAGTATTTTTCATTATTGGTAAACTTCTAAAGTCCGTCACCAACGTATTGTAACCAAAAGATGAACCGCGCTCGCATAGCATTATTTTTTGGTTTCCAGTTGATAATGCTTTCTCTAATACTTTTTCCATATCCCAAGGTGCTAAGAATTGCCCCTTCTTAATATTAATAACTTTACTGGTCTTCGAGGCTGCCAAAATGATGTCAGTTTGACGGCATAGAAATGCAGGTATTTGGAGAATATCCACTATATCTGAAACTTCCTCACATTGATCTGCATTGTGGATGTCAGTAAGGATTGTACAGCCTATTTTATTTTTTACTGCACTTAATATTTGTAAGCCTTTTGAAAGTCCTACTCCTCTAGTTCCATTAACTGATGTTCGATTTGCTTTATCAAAGGATGCTTTAAAAACAAAGTTGATCTTTTCCTCTCTACATATTTTTTTTAGAGTTGAGGCAATCATAACTGCATGCTCTTCCGTTTCCAACTGGCAAGGGCCAGCGATGAGGGTCATAGGAAGTTCATTGCCTATTCTTATATCTTTCAGATCAATTATCTTTTGTGTCATTGGGATATCCGATATTAAGTTTGTGGTAAGTTATATTTATTTAATGATATATTAACTCAGATTTTAATTTTTGTCATTGAAGTTTGGGTTAAGATTTTCTATTTAAATCTTTAAGTTGCTGTAGTTTTTGGGGAGTGCGATGAAAAATGTCATTCTTAGCTTTACGATCCTTCTAGGAACTTGGCTTCTTTTGTCAGGAGTATATAAAACTTTGATAATAGCTTTTGGCTTATTCTCAGTAATTTTGACAATATTTTTTGTAAGGCGAATGGATAAATTTGATCGGTATCAGGTGAAATTCGATATTCGATTTTTCAAATTTATTGGTTACTTCATTTGGTTATTGGGAGAAATTGCTAAATCAAATATTCAAGTAATTAAAACTATTTTGCAGGGTGATAAGAATATTAATCAGAAGATGTTTTATAAAAAGACTACTCAAGCATCGGATATTGGAAAAGTTATTTTTGCAAACTCTATTACTTTAACTCCAGGAACTATATCAGTCAGCATTGAGGGGGGTGATATTTTAGTCCATTCTCTTAATTTCAAAGAGACTGACTTAGATGGTCTTTCTGAAATGGATAAGAGAATAACAAATATTGAGGTGAGTAAGTAGCATGTTTTTGGTTGCAACTATAGCATTACTGATTTCGATAATCTTTATATTGCTACGACTATATTTTAGCGAAACACTTTTTGACAGAGTGTTGGCAGTAAATGCTTTTGGAACAATAGCCGTTGTTCTAATTGGTGTGGTGGGTTTTTTATCAAATAGACCTGACTTTCTTGATATTGCACTTCTTTATGCTCTCATTAATTTTTTAGGAACAATAGCGATTTTGAAATATTTCAGATATCGCTCAATTGGAGATATAAATGATATTTCTCAAAATTCTTCGGGAGAGAACTGATGGAAATATTTGAAATACTTTTAAATGTATTGTCTTGGATCTTTGTTTTGGTTGGTTCATTTCTTATGGTGCTGGGGGCAATTGGTATACTTAGATTTCATGGATTCTGGGCTAGATTGCATGCGGCTTCGGTAATTGAATCAGGTGGTATGATATTTTTGTTGGCTGGCATGTGTCTGCAGGCGGGAGATTTTCTTATATTTTTCAAGCTAGCCTTCATTGGGCTATTTCTTTTTATAACCGGCCCAACATCCACACATGCTCTGGCGAGCGCTGCTCTTTTGGATAGATCAAAGCCTAAGAAAGAGAGTAACTAAATTTTCTAGATGGGAGAAGAAAGATAGACTCGGTAATAATATTAGCACTATTTATAATGCTTGTAATAAGCGCTGTAGGAGTTGTGTGGGTTAGGCATCTCTTTGCAGCTGCAATGTTTTCAGGAATATTTAGTTTTTTATCTGCTCTCCTTTTTGTAATGTTGGATGCTGTAGATGTTGCATTTACCGAGGCGGCAGTAGGAGCAGGGGTCTCGACGGTCCTTGTTTTAGGGACAATTGTGTTGACAAAAAGGCTAGAACAAGAACGGAAAGTAAAAGAAAATTTAAGACCTTTAATACTAGTTATTCTTACGGGAATGATTTTGATATATGGTTCACTAGATATGCCTGAATTTGGATCTTCTAATACTCCAGCCCAAAGTCATCTAGGGCTGACTTATTTAGAATCCACTCCAGAACAAATAGGAATTCCAAATGTCGTAACTGCTGTTTTGGCAAGCTATAGAGGTTTTGATACTCTTGGAGAAGTGGCGGTTGTTTTCACAGCTGGCGTAGGTGTTTTGGTTTTATTAGGTGGGTTTATGAGAAATAGACGCCGTAAAGATCAGGGTGAGTTATGAACCAGCACTTAGTTTTAAGAGTTGTAACCAAGTTAATGGTAGGTTTTATCATCTTATTTGCTTTGTATGTTCAGTTCCATGGTGATTATTCACCTGGCGGAGGATTTCAGGCAGGAGTCATTTTTGCAGCTGCTTTCATACTATATGGGCTTGTTTTCGGCTTGGAAAGTGTACAGGCAGTTTTACCTCCATGGGTTACACATAAAATGATGGCCTTGGGAGTTTTAATTTATACGCTAGTAGGAATTTATTCATTTTTCTTGGGGTTTAATTTTCTAGACTATGGTGCTTTGACACCCTCGCACCCTGAGCATGGACAACATTACGGCATACTTCTTGTTGAATTGGGAGTGGGGATTACGGTAGCAGGAGTAGTTATATCTATTTATTATGCTTTTGTAAGCCGTTCATCGACGTCGAAAGATGAAGAATGGTAGGGCTAACTTTGGATCAGCTAAAAATTCTTTTAACAGGGCACTCTATATATTGGCTTTTCATTATTCTTATGATGACAGGATTTTATATAGTTGTGTCTCGTGGCAATTTAATAAAGAAGATAATTGGATTAAATTTGTTTCAGACATCGGTTTTTCTTTTCTATATTTCTATTGGAAAAGTTTCAGGCGGCACCGCTCCGATCTTACCTATGAAATTAAAAGTAGATGACTTTTCGGTTTATAGTAATCCATTGCCTCATGTATTAATACTCACTGCTATTGTTGTGGGTGTTGCCACTACAGCATTAGGACTTTCCTTAATTATTAGAATTAAAGAAGCCTATAATAGCATAGAAGAACACGATCTTTTAGAGGAAGACAGATCTCAGTTTTCAAATGAAAATAATGAGGACCGAAAGTTTGGAGGATTCTTTTAGTAATGGCAAACCCTGACGTAACTTTTGTAGCCAAATCTTTTATGGAGCATCTCCCTGTTTATCAAGTGCTAGTTCCTTTCGTATCTGCCCCTCTATGTGTTTTATTTGGAAACAGGCAATTTGCTTGGTACTTAACATTTCTGGCTTGTTTCATATCCTTTATTGTTTCGATACTCCTTCTTAACCAAGTTGCAGAATTTGGGACAATTAGCTATGCACTTGGTGGATGGCCTCCACCAATTGGCATCGAATATAGAATAGACTTTTTAAATGCATTTTTGCTTGTGTTGGTGTCTGGAATGGCACTCTTAACATCAGTGTATTTGAAGGGGACAATTGATCTTGAGGTTGAAAGAAGTAATCAAACTTTATTTTTAACTTGTCTCTTGTTATGTGTTTCTGGCCTTTTAGGAGTTCTGATAACAGGTGATGCATTTAATTTATTTGTATTCTTAGAGATTTCTTCTTTGTCGACATATGTTTTGGTAGCTCAGGGAGCAAATAAAGATAGGCGGGCTCTAACAGCTTCATTTGATTATTTAATTATGGGGACGATAGGGGCAACTTTTTTTGTAATAGGCCTTGGGTTTCTATACGCGGCAACTGGAACATTAAACATGTATGATATTGCTGGAAGGATTCAGGGTGATTTGCCAGATAGAACTATTCAAGTTGCTTTTGCATTTATTTTAGTCGGCTTAGGACTAAAAGGAGCGCTATTCCCTTTACACACCTGGTTACCAAAAGCTTATAGCTTCTCACCGACACCTGCTGCCATATTCTTGGCATCAACAGCCACCAAAGTTGCTATTTATGCAATAGTTCGCTTTCTATTTTCAGTTTTCTTTAGTCATCCAACTATGTTGGAAACCGTGTTAGTTAATGTGGTAATGCCTCTTGGTATTTTGGCTATGTTTGTGGCCGGCGGAATAGCATTTTACCAAAGGGATTTAAAAAGAATGCTTGCCTTCTCAAGTGTTTCTCAAATTGGCTATATATTAGTGGGTGTGAGTTTTATGTCGTCAAAAGGACTTACTGCCGCCATAATTCATCTGTTTAACCATGGTATAACCAAAGGTTTATTGTTCATGTGTGCTGGAGTAATTTTCCTAAGATACAAGGCTAGTTTTTATAAAGAAATGAGTGGACTTGGTAGAATAATGCCTTGGACGAGTGCAGCTTTTTTAATTGGAGGACTAAGTTTAATAGGCATACCTGGGACAGCTGGCTTTATAAGCAAATGGATCTTGGTACAAGCTGCTCTTGAGCAAGGAAGTTGGCTAATAGCATTAGCAATTCTTCTATCATCTTTGATAGCAGTTCTGTACGTATGGCAAGTTACCGAGATCATGTATTTTGGTGATAGTTCTAAAAAGGGATTCGAGATTTCTGTTGGCCCATTTTCATACATTACAATATGGATATTGGCGGTAGCGACGATATTTTTTGGTTTAAGTACAAGCTTTACCTTGGAGTACTCAAGTGAGGCCGCCCGGGTTCTTTTAAATGAGTTTAGTTTAACAGATTAGTTGGTGTAGAGTTTTGGTCTTAATTTTATTAACATATGCTGCTATTTTAGTACCTTTGTTAGGATTTGGTTTAAATTATTTATTTTCCCCAAATCCAAACCTAAGAGATGTCTCTACTTTAATCGTAGCCTGCATTACATTTTTACTAGTTATATTAATTACTTTTTATAATGGTAGTAATTCAACGGAGCTTCCAGCTCTTTTCACGGTAATGGATGGTTTAGATGTAAGGTTTCATCTTGAACCCTTAGGATTAGTTTTTGCATTAATAGCATCTGGGCTCTGGATATTGACGCACATTTATGGTGTCGGATATATGAGAGCAAACTCTGAGAAAAATCAAACAAGATTTTTCGCATTTTTTTGTTTGGCTATTTCTGCAACATTGGGAATAGCTTTTTCCGCAAACTTATTTTCCCTTTTCATATTTTACGAGATGCTTACTTTGTCAACATTTCCTTTAGTGGCTCATAAGGGTACCAGTGACGCTATCAGAGGATCTAGGATCTACCTTGGAATATTAATAAGTACTTCGGTTGTATTTTTTCTCTCTGGGATAATTTGGGTTTTTACCACTGTTGGAACTTTAGATTTTAGATTAGGAGGAATTATACATAGTTACTTTGGGGATTTTTCAACAATTTTATTATTAATGCTTTTTGCTTTTGGTGTAGGAAAGGCTGCACTATTTCCTTTTCATTCATGGCTTCCTTCTGCAATGGTGGCTCCTACTCCGGTAAGTGCACTCCTTCATGCTGTAGCAGTTGTTAAGGCAGGAGTTTTTTCTATATTAAAAATAGGTGTTTATATATTTGGCATTGATCATTTGGCTACTACTGAAGCTTCTAACTGGCTTATTTGGCTGGCAGCATTCACTATATTATTTGCATCAACCGTTGCTATATCAAAAGATAACTTAAAGGCTAGATTGGCCTACTCTACCGTTAGTCAGTTGTCTTATATTATTCTGGGTCTGGCATTGGCGACTGCAATTGGAGCCTTGGGAGCAGCCTTACATATAGTCATGCATGCTTTTGGAAAAATTACCCTATTTATGACCGCTGGTTCTATATATGTCGCCACTAAAAAAACTGAAATCAGTGATATGGTTGGTTTAGGTAGAATTATGCCCATCACATTTTTTGCCTTTTTTGTTGGATCATTGTCAATTATTGGTATTCCATTGTTAGGTGGTGCTTGGAGTAAGTGGTATCTATTAGAAGGAGCAGTGGATGCAGATTTACTACTTATAATTATTGTTCTTCTTATTAGCTCTTTAATGAATGTTTATTACCTTTTATCAGTAATTGGCCGGGGATTTTTCCTTAAAAATGGAGGGGGAGATGATAAATCAAAGGTTGTCATCAAGGAGGCCCCTATACTTTGTTTGATTCCACCCATAGCGACTGCAGCTGGTTCAATACTGTTGTTTTTCTTCGCGGGTAGAATTATAAATTACCTAAGTCCTGTTTTTAATTACACTGGGGTCTGACTTGGAAGAAAAAGAGCTGAATAAAAGTAAGAATTTTTTTTCTTGGCTAGAAGATCCTAAGAAGACTCAAATATTAATACTAATATTTGTTATATTTTGTGCTGGCCTTTTTTTTGCTGATTTTTTTTATGACAGACATCCACATTTTAGTGCCGATAAAATTTTTGGTTTTTACGCAATTTATGGTTTCTTAATGTTCACTTTCATAATTTTTGCATCAAAAGTTTTGAGATTTTTCGTAATAAGGTCAGAAAACTTTTACGGGGAAAAAGCAGTCGATTCTGAAGAGCACCCCAAAGAACAAATCAATATGGGGGAAGATAATGTTTCTTAACTCCATTCCCATTTTCCTCCTGTTCTTTCTTATGATGCCATTTTCATTAATTATGCCATGGAAAATAATTCGGGTGTTTCTTTTGGCAATACCTATAGTCGGCTTTTATCAAATTCTGAATATGGAGTTGGGGTCATCTTATACCATTAATTTTATGGGATTAAATTTAGAACTTGTCAGATTTGATAAGTTAACTCGGATTTTTAGTTTAATATTTTGTTTGGCGGCTTTTTTAGGAAATTTATATGCATGGCATGTAAAGGATAAGGTTCAACAGGTTGCATCTATAGTTTATTCAGGAGCGGCAATAGGGGCTGTTTTTGCCGGAGATCTGGTGACACTATTTTTCTTTTGGGAAGGCACCGCTGTAGCTTCAGTATTTTTAATTTGGGCACGGAGAACAGAAGGTTCTTATTATACAGGTATGAGATATTTGATAATTCAAATTATCTCAGGCTTAATATTATTGATGGGAACCGTTCTACATTATAAAGAAACCGGATCTATTGCGTTTATCCAATTTGAGTTACAATCTTTTGCATCATGGCTAATTTTTATTTCTTTTGGGATAAAATGTGCATTTCCACTTCTGCATAATTGGCTTCAAGACTCTTACCCTGCAGCCACAGTTACAGGAACTGTAATACTTTCTGCTTTTACAACTAAGCTAGCTGTTTATGCCCTTGCGAGAAGTTTCCCTGGAACAGAAATATTGATTTACATAGGTGCAGCTATGACTTTATTTCCTATCTTCTTTGCAGAGATTGAAAATGATCTTCGTCGGGTGCTAGCATATAGTTTAAATAATCAACTTGGATTTATGGTGGTTGGTATTGGTATAGGCACTGAAATGGCTCTAAATGGTACCGCTTCTCATGCTTTTGCACATATCCTTTACAAAGCACTTTTGTTTATGAGTGTTGGTGCTGTTCTTTTTCGTACTGGGACATCTAAGGCTTCAGAATTAGGTGGCTTATATCGCACTATGCCTTTGACTGCTATATTCTGTCTCGTAGGCGCAGCATCTATATCGGCATTTCCCTTATTTTCAGGATTTGTTACTAAGTCTTTGATTATGGATCAAACTGCAAATCAGCACTACGAATTCATTTGGTTTGTACTAGTTTTTGCATCAGCTGGTGTTTTATCACATTCAGGAATAAAGGTACCGTTTTTTGCCTTTTTTTCACATGATAGCGGTTTAAGACCCAGGGAGGCTCCAAAACATATGTTGCTGGCAATGGGATTAACCAGTGCATTGTGCATTATAATTGGAGTCGCACCAGTGTTATTATACGATTACCTGCCCTATGAAGTTAATTACAAACCCTATACTTCATACCACGTTATTAACCAGCTTCAGCTACTTTGTTTTGCAATTCTGTCGTTTATCTTAATTAAATGGTTTAAGATGCTTCCCAAAGAAATCAGGTCAATTAATCTTGATTCAGACATTATATATAGGAAAGTTCTTCCTATAAGCTTGGCCTATCTTATCTCTGGCTTAAAGAAAATAGCCAGTTCCATTAAAGAACTCCGCAATTCATCTGGGCGTATTAGCATTGCTATTCTGCAGAAGCTGATAGGATCTGATGGTAGTATTTCAAGAATTTGGTCAACTGGAAATATGGTTTTGTGGATAGCGATAGTTTTGTCATTGATTCTAATTTTAAATTATTTAACAATTTAAATCTTTAATAACCTTTATCGTTGTCCACCAAACCGACAAAATCCTTTCCTTTTTTATACCTTGCAATGTTCATTGCAATGGAATCAACGCAGGTATCTGGTCTTGAAATTGCTGCAATGTGTGGTGTTACTGTGACGTTTTTGTTTGACCAAAAAAGATGCTTTTGAGGTAGAGGTTCTTCGCTAAAAACATCAAGAGTTGCATGCGATATTTTGCCATTTTCAATAGAATTTAAGAGAGCATCATCATCAATTAGACTTCCCCTGCCGGCATTAATTATTTTGGCGCCGTCTTTAAAATAGGAAAATGTTTCTTTATTGAGTAGCCCTATAGTTTTTTTTGTTTCAGGTAATAGGCAAATAACTATATCTGCCCCCTCCAAAGTTTCTCGTAAGGCATCTTCCCCAGAATAGCATCTAATCCCTGGTTCAAATTTCTTTTGGGCTGACCAGCCTGAGACTGAAAAGCCGAAGTCTCTTAGTGATTTAGCTACTTCCATGCCTATGTTTCCAAGGCCCAAAACTGAAATATTTCTTTCGAAAGCTAGCAATTGATTTTTGTTAAAGCACCATGCTCCATCCTGAGTTTTAATGTGATGATCTAAGTTCAGATGGTATCTTAGAGTATGAGCTGAACACCACTCTATCATTCCCTTAGTCAACCCTTCGTCCACCATCTTTATTAATGGAACATCTATGGTTTCATTGCTTATGATTGTTTCTATGCCAGCCCAAAGACTAAAAATAGCTTTCAAATGTTTGTATCTTGAAAAATCTTCATTTTTATTTTTGGGTGCGTAGATTACAAAATCAATATCTTCTATTTTAGTATCAGTTTCTCTAAAAATTTGAAAACCTGTGAAACCATGATCGCTCAACTTCCTATCTAAGAGTTCTTGATAAATTTCCCATTCGTCCTCTTTAGCAGAATATAAAATTTTCATTTATCTAACCTCTTGGCTGATGGACGTGAGCACTTTGAATTAACCCAAATGCTCCAAGAAGTACAAGCATAGCGGACCCTCCCCAAGATATTAGAGGTAATGGAACTCCCACAACTGGAGCAAGCCCCATAACCATGGCCATATTAATGAAAAAGTATAAAAAAAACATCACTGCTAGTCCAGATGTCAAAAGTGCTCCGAACTTGTATTGATTTTTTGCTGCCGACAAAAGACAGAAAATTACCATTAGGGCGTAGATAATTAAAAGTCCAAGGCTTCCAAAATAACCAAACTCTTCTGCTAAGGTGGTAAAAATGAAATCCGTATGTTTTTCAGGTAAAAAGTCTAACTGACTTTGAGTTCCCTGCATAAAACCTCTTCCAGACAGACCTCCTGAACCTAACGCAATTTTTGATTGAGTAATATGGTAACCAGCACCTAAAGGATCTAGGGAGGGGTTTAGATAAACATCTATTCTACCCATTTGATAGTCAGTCAAGAATTGCCAGCTAGTATTTCTGCTAAGAAATACTGCTGAAACCAAACCTGCCCCAGCAAAGGCACCAACAATGAAATACCAAATATTTACTCCTGCTAAAAACATAACAGCAAATCCAGAAATCAATATAAGGAGACTTGTTCCAAGGTCTGGCTGAGAAAATACCAAGAAAGTTGGTAGAAATATTAATGCTAAAGGAGGAATTAACCATAATGGACTGGATTTTCGGCTAATAGGGATTAAAGAATAATATAGGGTTAAAGCCATAATCAAGGTAACTTTCATAATTTCTGAAGGTTGAAGTCGAATTACTTTAAGGTCGATCCAGCGTTGCGCGCCAGCTCCTTCTCCATAAAACATTACAGCTATTAATAATAATATCGATCCAATATAAGCAGGAATCGTTAGGGAGCGCCAAAAATCTATGTGTATAAAGCCAATAATTATCATGCCACCGAAGCCTACGATAAACCTTATAAGTTGAGGTTCTGCCCAAGGTAACATGCTTCCACCTGCAACAGAGTATAACATTAGGATGCCAAAAGCCCCAGTAGCTAGAATTAAAATAGCCAAAGGCCAATGAAAGAATAGTAACTTTCTTATGAAGTTTATATTACCTTCGTCAGCATTTTTAAATATAAACATTGTTCATTATTTCAATTTTATAAATTGTTCTTTTTTAGGAGATTGATTTTCTATTGTAGTAAAAAGCGTTTAGCAAAATGTCCCGTCCAATTGGAGCGGCAGCTTGTGCTCCACTTCCCCCATGCTCAATAATTATAGCAACTGCGTACTTAGGATTCTTAAATGGTGCGTAGGCAACAAATATAGCGTGATCTCTTTTTTCCCAAGGTAGGTCTTCATTCTTTAGGACACCCGTTTCCCTTTCTATCATTGATATTCTTCTTACTTGTGAGGTTCCAGTTTTCCCCGCCATAGCTGTTTCTTCATCCATGATCCTAGATTTATAAGCTGTTCCCTTAGCATTGTTCACAGATAAAAACATTCCGTTTCTAATAATTTCTAGAGAGGATTTATTATAATTTAAATCAGCGAATTCCTTTTGTATTTTATTTATGCCGTCTATTGATTTGATTAGTTGAGGCTCAATTGCTTTTCCAGATGCTATTCTGGATGTCATTACTGCTAATTGTAAAGGACTTGCTAAGGTAAATCCTTGCCCGACAGCAGCATTGAGAGTATCTCCAACTCTCCAGGGCTGGTCAAATTTTTTCTTTTTCCATGATTTGGTTG
Source organism: uncultured Alphaproteobacteria bacterium (assembly GCA_902533625.1). Classification (GTDB taxonomy): domain Bacteria; phylum Pseudomonadota; class Alphaproteobacteria; order Rhodobacterales; family Rhodobacteraceae; genus CACKLF01. Next base: position 36,933 of record CACAMI010000010.1, read on the forward strand.
GCATTAACCCTTGTGTTATGGATGAAAGTGGAAGGTCAAACTTGGTTCCCAGTCCAAGGCTTTTCGCAGTATTACCAATTCTTTCTATACCCACTTTTCGAGCAAGCTCCCAAAAATACACGTCGCAAGATTGAGCAATTGCCTGCTTGAGGTCCATTTTTCCATGACCGCCTTTCTTTTTCCAGCAATGAAATCTTTGATCTCCCAAATCAAAATGCCCCGGGCATTCAAAGGTTTCATTTTTGGACAAGATTCCACTTTCAAGGGCAGAAAGAGCAACAGCCATTTTTAGGGTAGAAGCTGGGGGGTATGCTCCAGAAACTGCTTTGTTGGACAAGGGTCTCAATTTGTTGTTTAGTAAGCTATCCCAATATTTTTGTGAAATACCTAGTACAAATTGATTCGGATCAAATGTTGGCACTGATGATAATGACATTATTTTTCCAGAATTCACTTCCATTAATACTGAAGAGGCGCAAAGTCCTGATAGTCTCTGATAAGCGTATTCCTGCAATTCATTATCCAAAGTAAGCTGCAGTGTTGCTCCAGAGAATCCAGATATGCGTTCCGTCTCTCTTATTATACGGCCAGTTGCATTAACTTCTACCTTACTCAAGGAGGCCTTTCCTCTTAAGGTTTCCTCTAGCTCTCTCTCCACACCTGTTTTTCCTATCTGAAATTTTGGTATTTGAAGTACTGGATCTGGGTTATCAAATTTCTCTAAATCTTTTTTTGATACGGGACCTACATAGCCAACTACATGGGCTATGCTTGTAGGTTTTTTATAATGTCTTGTTAGCCCCATTTCTGGTGAAATTCCTGGCAGTGCTGGTAAGTTAAGTACAACTTTGGAGAAACTTTCCCATGATAGATGTTCGGCGATTGTTATAGGAACAAAAGGACTTATCTTGCTAATATTGGATAAGATTTTTTCTATTTCCTTATCATCCAAATCTATTAATTTTGATAATTTAACTAGTGTTTCCTTAGGGTTTGAAGTCTCCTCCCTAGTGATAACTAGTTTATAATTCCCAATATTAACTGCCAATTCTTTTCTGCGTGTATCTAGAATTAAACCTCGTTCAGGCGGTATCAAACGCATATTTATTCTATTTTCTTCTGCTTGAAGTCTGTATTTTTCACTATCCTCAATTTGTAATTTACGCATCCTCCAAGCAAGGATGCCTATTAGAGTCATTTTTCCAAGTCCCAACAAGATAATTCTTCTGGAAACAGATTTTCTGACTTTTTCAATGTTTTGTTCGCTAAATAATTTTCTCATAGGCTTTCAGAAAAAAAGAAGCGACTAGTCTTATACCTTAGTCGCAATAAAAAATATAATATTAATACTACTACCGGATATGCAAAGGAAGTTATTATTACTTGTTGGGCTGCGACCCCAAAGCCGTTATTAGGTGAAAAAGTAATGGTAAGGAAAAACAACTCAAACATTAAACTGCAGAAAAAAATAGTGGAAAAGAATAATAGCTCCTTCAGAAATTGTCCGTTAAAAAATAATCTCCTATTAATAGTGATTAAATTACTCAACAAAATCATAAATATAGGCCAAAGACCAATTGGCCTAAATTGAACTATATCAACTAAAAGAGTCAAAAATAAGATAAGAGGGAGGGGTGAGCTCTGTGGATCCCTTAAGTGCCATGCAACTATAAAACAAAACAAAAAATCGGGGCTGGGGAAAGTTCTTGGTATGAAATAAACAGGTGCAAGTGGTAGTACGGCCAAAGTTAAGCCAATAAGAAAAAACTGAGTTAATCTGAAAAAAGACAATGAATTCAATTATATGCTCCCAATCATATTTGTCATTCTTTCTTAAGTAGATCAACATCTTTTCTTAAATTTTTACTTTTTGGAGGCCGTAAAACTCTTAAAAATTCTATATTTGCAAAATCGGCTGCTAATTTAATTAAGAATCCATTTTTGCTTTTTATTACGCTACCAATTAGTAAGTCAGGTATAAAAATCCCATCAGTTCCGCTCGTTACAATTCGGTAACCCGGCTGAATATCTTCCTCAGAGTCAAAAAATGTCAACTCAGGGTAAAGAGAATTATTTCCTTTCATTATGGCTTTTGCCCTTATAGGTAAAATTGTTACAGGAATACTAAAGTTCGAATCTGTAACATATATTATCCTTGAAGTATCTTTTCCTATGGTTGCTATTCTTCCAACCAAACCTAGACCATCTAAAACTGCCGCACCTTCCTTTATTCCATCTAATAATCCAACGTTAATAAGGGCGGATTGACTAAAGGGGCCACCTACGTCTGCTAAAACTTCTCCTGTCAAAAAAACCAAATTTGGGTTTAGCTTCAGGTTGCTTAGAGCCCGCAATTTTGCATTATCCTGGTCCAGCTGAAGTGCTACTTCACGCCAGCCCTCCATTTTCTGTAATTCACTCTTTAGCTCTTGATTTTGTTTATATACGCGATTGTAGGCTTTAAAATCAGTAATAACCTTTCCAAGGTTGCTTATTGGCTTCAGTAAGAAACTGAAATTTGGTACTGTTGAATCTATAATATCCATTCTGAGACGTTCGATCCTTTGGTTATCGACCCGCCAAAGAACAACACAAATTACCATTATAATGCTTGTCAGAACTAACAAGACGAATTTGACTGTGGCCCATCCGAGAGAATTAGTTTTAGGTGCCAAATTACCCTACCACAATTTTATTAAAGAATTAACTTCCGTAGTCAATCACATGTGCGAGTTGTTTTTCGTATTCAAGTGATTTTCCGGTCCCTAATGCAACACAATTTAATGATTCCTCTGCAACAGAAATAGCCAAACCAGTTTGCTCTCTTAGGGCAAGGTCTAAGTCTCCAAGAAGAGCACCGCCACCAGTTAACATTACTCCTCGATCAACGATATCTGCTGCGAGATCAGGAGGTGTACTTTCCAAAGCAGTCATTACAGCTTCACAAATCTGTTGAACAGGTTCAGAAAGTGCCTCAGCAACTTGCGCTTGCGTAACTTCAGTTTCTTTTGGCACTCCATTTAATAAATCTCTACCTCTAATGTCTAAAGAAGCACCTCTACCATCTTCAGGCATTCTTGCTGTTCCAATTTGTGTTTTTATGCGTTCCGCTGTTGACTCGCCTACTAATAAATTATGCTGCCGTCTCAAATATGAAATAATTGCTTCGTCCATTCTATCTCCCCCTACTCTAACGGACCGAGCATAAACTATGTCACCAAGGCTTAATACAGCTACTTCTGTGGTTCCTCCCCCAATATCTACTACCATAGAGCCAGTTGGATCTGTTATTGGCATACCTGCACCAATTGCTGCCGCAATAGGTTCAGCAATTAGACCTGCTTTTCTTGCTCCTGCTGAAAGCACAGATTCTCTTATAGCTCTTTTCTCAACCGGAGTGGCACCATGGGGTACGCAAACAATGATCTTCGGTTTCGCAAATCCACCACGACGGTGAACTTTTCGGATAAAATATTTAATCATTTCTTCAGCAACATCAAAATCAGCAATCACACCGTCTCGCATCGGTCTAATTGCTTCAATAGACCCAGGGGTTCTACCCAGCATTAACTTTGCGTCCTCACCTACTGCTAGAACTTGCTTTTTCCCATCTCGTGTATGGTATGCTACAACAGAAGGCTCATTGAGAATAACCCCACGACCTTTAACATAAACTAAGGTATTGGCCGTTCCTAGATCTATTGCCATATCTGCCGATATTACGCCTGCAAGTTTTCCAAACATTTATTTCACCCCTTTTAAGTATTCTAAGGCTAATAGATGAATCCTAATCACCTTCACCTAGAGCTCCGTTTGCTTCCTCAGCTGCTTTTAATTCTTCTTCCGTTGCTTTCTTCCCATTAGCCCAATAGCCTTCGTACTTCTCTCCCGTTGAATATGTCATTATACCTGTTCCTTGGCGTTTACCTTTTTTGAAATATCCTTCGTAAATATTTCCATTGGGGTATGTAGCTTTTCCAAGACCTTCGATTTCCCCTTCAAACCACTCACCTTCATAAATAAAGCCATCTTCAGTTACAAATCTACCTTGTCCTGATCGTCTGCCAGCCAAAAATTCTCCTTCATATATGGTTCCGTCTGAATAGTTAGCTTTCCCATAACCTTCTCTTACTCCGTTGGCCCATTCTCCTGAGTAGGTATAGCCATCTTCATATTTCATAACTCCAAAACCATGATTTTTGGCATCTTTAAATTCACCTTCATAAATTAGGCCATTAGAATATTTTGCTATTCCTTTGCCCTCTATAATACCATTAACCCATTGGCCTTCATAAGCACTCCCATTTGGATAAGTAATTTTTCCAGTACCGTCTTGCAGGTCATCCTTTAGGCTTCCCTCATAAATCGAACCGTCTGGGTAAACAATTTTTCCTTTACCCTCCATTTTGCCTTCGCTCCAATTCCCTGTGTAGGAATAGCCATTTTCTGTGAGAAAAGTACCTTGACCTGATCTTTTATCATCTTCAAAGTATCCAGAGTAACTATCGCCGTTAGCGTATAGTGTGGTTCCTTTCCCATTTCTCCTACCTTCAACGAGTTCACCTTCATAGCTGTCGCCATTTGGTTGAATAATATTCCCTTTCCCGTTGATATTGCCGCCTTTCCAATCGCCTTTAAATATAATACCATTGGTCATTGTGAGGGTTCCAGATCCAAATCTTATTCCTTTCTTTACATTTCCTTCATATACAGCGTTATCGGTGTAGACTATTTTTCCAAAGCCTTCTTTTTCTCCATTTTCCCAATTACCTTCATATGAATAGCCGTTAGGGCTAATCATTTTACCAAATCCATGCTGGAGCCCGGCTTTAAAATATCCCTCGAAACTAATTCCATTTGTATATATAATCAGGCCCTTGCCCTCGAAATTGCCGTTAAGCCACTCCCCTGCATAAGTTGAGCCATCCGGGAAAACTATTGAACCCGAACCAGAAGGCTGACCGCTCTTGAATTCACCTTCATATATAGCTCCGTCTGGGTATTCAGCTTTTCCTTCACCTTCAATTCTTCCATCTATCCAGGAGCCTTCATATGTATATCCATTAGGCAGCCTGTACTTTCCTTGTCCATGCTGTTTGCCATTTAGAAACTCCCCTTCATATATGCCTCCAGTTTCATACTGTTTTACTATCACTTCACCAAAGGCTATGGTGGCCTCAGAAGTCCAAATAATTAGCCCTATAGCTGTTATTAATATTTTATACATTTTATGGTTTAAAGCTCATTGAATTTGCTGTCACATTTTATAGCATTGTTTGCCTCAATAATGCAATTAGAGAAAGGACACAATCTTTTTAAATAGGGTAAGAAAAAAATTTAATAAAGATTTGACCTTGAAATTTGGAATAGGTTATTTGAAACTTAAATGAGTATAATATAATATAGTAACATTAGTTGATTTGGATCTTTTATTAGTTGGCTTTAGATTCAAGGCTATATCAATCTAGAATAAGGTGATGAACTTGAAAATATGCTTGGCCCAGTTAAATCCGACCCTTGGTGATCTGGAGTATAATACTGAAAAGGCATTAGCGGTAGTTTTTAAGGCCAAAAAAAGAAATGTTGATTTAGTTGTTTTCCCAGAAATGTTTGTTTCGGGTTATCAGTTGCAAGACTTGGTACTGAAAGAGCAATTTCTTAGCGATGTGAAACTTTGCTTAAAAGAAATGTGTGATAAAGTCTCAGAAGGTCCTACTGTTCTAATAGGAGCTCCTGAGATTGAAAATGGTAAAATATATAACAGTTACTTTTGTATGGATCATGGGTCAATCTCTGTAGCCGCCCGCAAATATCACCTTCCGAACACAGATATTTTTGATGAGCGCCGTTATTTCAATAAAGACTCTTTAGCCAAACCAATTAAGGTTTTGGGCATTAATGTCGGCACGCCAATATGTGAAGATATTTGGTACCCTGATGTTATCGAATATATGGTCAACGAAGGTGCCACAATAATAATATCTCCCAATGGGTCGCCATACAGTAGGGGAAAAGTTCAACTTAGGCATAAGCTCGCAGCTTTAAGAGCAAAAGAAAATAAAATCCCACTTATATATTTAAACCTTGTTGGAGGACAAGATGATCAAGTTTTTGATGGGGGAAGCTTCGTGGTGGGGAAGAATGGGAAAATTTTATACGCCATGCCCCAATTCGAGGAAGCGACTTCTATCGTTGAGTTCAATAACGGTATAATTCATAATTTGGATGGAGAAGTTACTTCAAATATAATTGAGAATGAAAATTCTCAAGACTATAGAGCAATGTGCCTAGCATTGGAGGATTATGTAAAAAAATCAGGGTTCTCCAAAGTCCTTATTGGACTTTCTGGCGGTATAGATTCGGCTCTGGTTACTGCCATTGCGGTAGATGCTTTGGGTGCGGAAAATGTATTATGTGTAAGGCTACCGTCTATTTATTCATCAGAAGGATCTTTAATAGATGCTGAGGCTATGGCTGAGATCTTAGGTTGCAGATTAGATACTGTTGCAATAGGTGATATAAATGAGGAAATTTTAAGGGCACTTAATCCGCTTTTTGAAGGCACAAAAAACGGACTTGCAGAGGAAAATATTCAGGCCCGAATTCGTGGCTTATTACTAATGGCAATGTCCAATAAGTTTAATTGTTTGCTTTTAACTACGGGAAATAAATCTGAAGTTGCTGTTGGGTATTCCACTATATATGGAGATATGGCCGGAGGCTATAATCCAATAAAAGATTTATATAAGACCAGAGTATATAATATCTCAAAATGGAGAAATAAAAATCATCTGAGTTGGATGCAAGGGCCTAAGGGAATTGTTATCCCAAATACGATAATAAACAAAGCTCCGTCAGCCGAACTGCGACCTGATCAGAAAGATCAAGATAGTCTGCCTCCATATAGTCTTTTGGACGCAATTTTAGAGGGGCTTATTGAAGAAGATTTATCAGTTGGAGATTTGGTGAATAGGGGATTTGATAAAGAGACAGTTAAGGCTATAGAATCATTAATTTATGGTTCTGAGCACAAGAGATATCAAGCTGCTCCTGGTGTACACTTGACTGACAAATCATTTTGGCTGGGCCGAAGATATCCCATAATACAAAAATGGAGAGATAAGTCATGATTATTACTAGATTTGCCCCATCTCCAACTGGGTTTTTGCATATAGGAAATTTAAGAACGGCTATTTTTAATTTTTTGGCGACAAGAAAAGAAGGTGGAAAATTTATCTTACGATTAGATGATACAGACTCAAGTAGATCAAAAAAGGAATTTGTTGACCAGGTAAAAGAAGATCTAAATTGGTTGGGAATTTGTTGGGACCAGGAATTTTCTCAATCTGACCATATAAAACGTTATGATTCTATAAGGAAAGAGCTCGTGGAAATGGGGAGAGTTTATGAGTGTTTTGAGACGCCAGCTGAATTAGATTTGAAAAAAAAGAAGCTTTTAAGCATGGGCAAGCCTCCAGTTTATGACAGGGCTTCATTGCTGCTTTCTGAGAAGGAGAAAGAAAAATTAAGATCCGAAAAGCCTAGTTATTGGAGGTTTAAATTGAATAACGAAGTTGTAGAGTGGAGGGACTCAATTCTGGGTAATCAGTCTATAAATCCTTCGTCAGTTTCTGATCCAGTTATAGTTAAAGCAGATGGCCAATATCTCTATACTCTAGCTTCAGTTGTAGATGATATTGATTATGGTGTTACAGATATCATAAGAGGTTCTGATCATGTAACTAATACTGCAGTTCAAATACAAATCTTTAAAGCATTATCTAAGCCAGTCCCAAATTTTGGACACCATTCATTACTCATTGATCTTGATGGTAAGGCGCTATCTAAGAGAGATGGATCTTTAAATTTGAAAACTTTGAAAAATAGTGGGATAGAGCCTATGGCCATTGTATCCTTATTAGTTTCTTTAGGTTCAGCACATTCTATTGAACTTTATAAGAATTTTAAAGATATTTTTGATACATTTGATTTGGCTTCTCTCAGCAAAGCACCTGCCAAACTTAATATATCTTCTCTTAATGCACTTTCACAAAAAGCTGTTCAGGAACTTTCTATTAACGAAGTAGAAGATTATATTTCTTCTATCGGAGTCCCAAAAGGTTTGTCTAGAAACTTCTGGGATATGGCCAAGGAAAATATTTCAACAAAGAACGATATGGAAGAACTTTGGAAGATTTGTAAAAGAGATGTGGAGTTAGATAAAGCAGATCCAGATTATGAATTCTTGCAGAAAGCATTTTCGTTATTGAGAGACCTTCATAAAGAACCTGAACCTTGGAAATTATGGACCGAAAAGGTCAAAAAAGTTTCTCAAAGAAAGGGAAAAGATTTATATTTACCATTAAGGTACGCTCTGACTGGGAGTACTTCTGGTCCAGATATGAATAAGCTCTTGCCTATAATGCTTTTAAATAATTTGCAAATTATCGAGTAAATTTCTTATATTTGGCGTTATTATTTAGATAATTTTCACCCAAGCGTTTTATCTTGTCTTCTTCATATAATTCAAAATTCCCCTCAAACCAATCTATGGTTCCTTCTCCTTCAAAGGATAAAATATGTGTGCAAATTCTATCTAGAAAAAATCTGTCATGGCTAATCACCATTGCGCATCCAGAAAAATTAATTAAGGAGTCTTCTAGGGCCCTCAATGTCTCTACATCTAAGTCATTGGTAGGTTCATCCAGAAGGAGAACGTTGCCCCCATCCTTAAGTAACTTCGCCAGATGAACCCGATTTCGCTCTCCTCCAGATAAGGAATGGATTTTTTTCTGCTGATCTCCACCCTTGAAATTGAATGAACTACAATAACCTCGAGAATTAACTTCTGCATCGCCTAATTTAATTATATCGTTGCCACAAGATATTTCTTCCCAAACTGAATTGCTACCCTCAAGGGAATCTCTAGATTGGTCAACATAAGAAAGCTTAACAGTTTCGCCGATATCAATAGATCCCATGTCTGGGTTTTCCAATCCGGTAATCATCCGAAAAAGAGTGGATTTTCCAGCACCATTTGCCCCGATTACACCTATTATGCCTCCCGGGGGAAGAGAAAATGATAATTCACTCAAAAGAATTTTGTCACCGTAGCTTTTTGAAATTTTTTCCAGATTAATTACTTTTTGACCCAACCTTGGGCCGTTTGGTATTACTATTTGAGCTGTCCCAACTTTTTCTTTCTCCGATCTGGACGCCATTTCATGGTATGCACTAATTCTAGCTTTTTGCTTCACTTGCCTAGCTTTTGCCGATTGACGCATCCATTCAAGTTCCCGATTCAAGGTACCACTTCTGTTTTTCTCCTCTCGATCTTCTTGCTCAATTCTCTTCGCTTTTTGCTCCAGCCAACTGGAATAATTGCCTTCGTATGGTATTCCGTTACCTCTGTCTAACTCAAGAATCCAGCTTGTTATTTTATCGAGAAAATAACGGTCGTGAGTAACAATTAATATTGTACCTTTATAATTGATTAGGTGATTTTGAAGCCAAGCTACAGTTTCAGCATCCAAATGGTTAGTAGGTTCGTCCAAAAGTAGAAGTTCTGGATCTTCTAGTAATAATTTGCATAAAGCCACCCTTCTTTTTTCACCACCAGACAGGGTATCAATTTTTGCATCTGAAGGTGGGCATCTTAATGCTTCCATAGCTATATCAACTTTACTATCAATTTCCCACAGATCATCAGCGTCTATTTTGTCTTGTAGCTCAGTCATGAGCTGCATTAATTCATCTGTGTAGTTTTCGCCTACTTGAACTGCCACTTCATTGAATTTTTCCAACAAAGCTTTTTTTTCTTTTATAGCCTGGTTAATATTGTCTCTAACATTTAAATTTGGATCCAACTCTGGTTCCTGCGGTAAATATCCAACTTTCACGCCCTTTGCTGCCCAAGCTTCTCCTATAAACTCTTTATCAAGGCCAGCCATTATTTTCATTAAAGTTGATTTCCCGGTTCCGTTTACACCGACCACGCCAATCTTTACTCCAGGTAAAAATGAAAGTCGTATATTTTCGAAAAGTTTCTTACCGCCAGGAAAAGTTTTCGAAACACCGTCCATATGAAAAACAAATTTATTACTGCTCATGAGTTGCCCTTATAGAAATAATTTTGAAATTCATATCGATATTAAGTATTATCATCAACAAAATAATTTTGCCAAGAAAGTTTGGTTCCATCTATTGGACTGGAAATTTTATGGGAGACTTCAAATAAAGAAAAAAATACAAAAAAGGAGAATTGGGCTTCTAGGAGGGTCATTCAACCCACCACATTTAGGGCATCTTCATATCTCTAACCAGGCTATAAAGATTATTGGTTTGAACGAAGTTTGGTGGATTATTTCTCCTAAAAACCCTTTGAAGACCGATTATAGTTTTAATTATACTAAAAGGTTAGAGGCTTGCAGGAAGCTTTTAAAAAAGTCGAACATAAAAGTTTCTGAGGTAGAAAAAATAACAGGAAGTTATTACTCAAGTGATACGATTAAAATATTAAAGAAGAAGTACCCAAGAGTACAATTTGTTTGGTTAATAGGGGCAGACAATATGCATTCTTTTCATAAGTGGGAGAAATGGGATAATATTTTTATAGAGCTTCCGATAGCTATTTTTGCTAGACCTAATAACCAACTGAAGGCAGGGTTGTCATTAGCAGCACAAAAATACTTTAAGAAAAGAGTCCATCCTAGGAATTTGTTAAATGGTGTTAATCCAAGGTGGTCAATGCAAATTGGCCCTCAGGTTAATATGTCTTCAACGCAGTTAAGGTCTGATAATTAGGTGTCCAGCAAGTGCCTGGCTCTCGCGCCTCTTTCAATGGCGGCTCCATGGAGGCGATCAATATTTAATTCATAACGTATCTCTTGTAAGAATCTTAGCTCAATCTCTTGAAGCATTCCATCAGCAGCTGCTACATCACATGCTAATGCATAAGCTGTTTCAAAAAGTCTTTGAGGTAATGATTGTTCTATTAATCCAAAAAGAGCTTCTAAACCATCTTCTTCCTCAAAGATATCAAAAACTGTCTGAGCTATTATTTTTATTCTACGCTTATCGTATCCAGAAAAAATCGGAAGATGTTCTACAATGCGAATAATTGATAGTAATTCACGCTTTGACACCTTGTCATCCGATGCACTTACTGCAACCATTATAGAAACCAAGGCATCTTGAGAACTCATAATTGATAAATCTTTAATTTTATTAACCATAAATTCTCCAAAAGTTTTGCTCTAACATATTGACGGTTTGACCAACTATCAATACTAACTAAGTTTATTATCTATGACACGTTAAAAAGTACATCAAGGGTAAAAAAAGATGGAACAGTCAACATCTAATCATGGAAAAGCGCTTACTGATTTAGGAATGGATAGTAAGGCATGGCCTTTCATTGAGGCACAAAATTTACTTAAAAGGCTTCAAAAGGTAAATTTTAGCAAAGATTATATTGTGTTTGAAACAGGCTATGGGCCATCGGGCTTGCCACATATCGGAACTTTTGGCGAAGTTGCGCGAACTGTCATGGTGCAAAGAGCATTTGAGTTAATATCTGATATTCCAACAAAATTAATTTGTTTTTCAGATGATTTAGATGGCTTAAGAAAGGTACCTACGAATGTTCCAAACGCCGAAATGCTTCACCAAGATATAGACCTGCCACTATCTAAAGTGCGTGATCCATTTGGAGTAGCAAGCAGCTTCGCTGAATATAATAATTCGAAGTTATGTGAGTTCCTGGATAGTTTTAACTTTACCTATCAATTTTTGTCCTCAACAGAATGTTATAAATCAGGAAAATTTGATGAAGCACTCCTTATAATTCTGGATAGGTATGATAAGATAATGGACATAATGTTGCCTTCTTTGGGTGATGAGCGGAAAAAGACATACTCTCCTTTTCTGCCAATCAGTCCAAAAACTGGTCAAGTTTTGCAAACAGAGATCATCGAACTAAATACCAAAAAAGGCTCTATAATTTATGTGGAGCCTGATGGTGAAAAAATAGAAATTCCTGCTACTGGAGGTAACGTAAAGCTCCAATGGAAGCCTGATTGGGCGATGAGATGGTGGGCCTTGGGAGTAGATTATGAAATGCATGGAAAAGACCTAATTCCTTCGGCTGATTTGGCACAGAAAGTTTGCAAAGTACTTGGCTCAAACGGGCCTTCTTTATTTCGTTATGAACTTTTTCTTGATGAGGCAGGGCAGAAAATTTCGAAATCAAAAGGCAATGGGTTGGCTATTGAAGATTGGTTAAAATATGCTGGACCGGAATCACTAAGTTTTTTTATGTACCAGAAACCTAAGACGGCAAAGAGGTTGCATTTTGATGTTATTCCAAGAGCTGTAGACGAATATTTCCAACATCTAAAAACATTTTCCTCACAAACTAATTTAGATCAGTTGTCAAATCCAATATGGCACATTCATGGACAGAACCCGCCTAACGACGGAATGCCTTTTTCTTTTACAATGCTTTTGAACTTGGTGTCAGCTTCTAATTCATCTTCGGAGGATCAACTGTGGAGCTTTATAGAAAAATACAATCCTAAACTTAGTAGCAATGAAAACCCTAGCCTATCTCTAGCTGTTAAATTTGCTGTAAAATATTTTAAGGATTTTGTGGAACCTAAAAAAAAGTTTCGAGAGCCTGATGATAAAGAGAAGAAGGCTTTGATAGATCTCGCAAGTAGGCTAGGTTTGTTTAGCGGTGACCCCGACCCTTCAGAACTTCAAAAGATAATATTTGCGGTTGGAAGGGATCACGAGTTCGAACCACTAAGAGATTGGTTTACGGCACTTTATGAAACTCTTTTAGGCTCTTCAGAGGGCCCGCGTTTCGGAGGTTTTACAGCTCTATACGGAATAGACAAAACAATAAATCTAATCAATTCGTGCTTGGCTGGAGATCTCTTAAAAAAGGAAATTAATTGAAAAGCAGCTCTGGTTATGTAACCCTTGTATGTGGGCTTAAGCTTCATAAAGGAGAGACCTAAATGTTCAGATGGTTGGCAACTTTGTTATCTTCTATTTTTATAGTAAGTTTTACTAACGTTTTTGCAGAAGACAGTAGCGAGTTTATCAAAACATTGGACCCTCCATTACAGGAAATTCAGGAAATTATATCTAAACAGATTTTAGCTTTTCGGCAGAATAATGCTGAGGAGGCATACGCTTTTGCGTCAAGCTTTATCAAGTCCAAATTTCCTTCACCTTCGCGTTTTATGGCCATGGTAAAGGGGTCCTATCCAATGATCTGGAATCCACAGGAATTCAAATTTATTGAGCAACGGGGGCACGCTAGCAATATAATTCAGCGCGTAGTTTTTACAGATGAAGACGACAGCTTATTCTTTTTTGATTATTTGATGATCAAGTCAGAGGAGACTTGGGTCATACATGGAGTTTATCTGGTAGAAGCGGGTGGCGCTGGAGCATAAAAGTTATTTTCTTACCACCTTACCTCTTACTACCCTTGTTCCAGCTGCGCCACCTTTTGAGCGGGATATTTTTGAAAGACCTTTTTTTGCACTACTTGGCTCCGTGATGTTTTCTAAATGATGCTGACGTATAAATGGGTTTATTCCAATTTCCAAATCCACATCTTCAAGTCTTTTTATTTCATCTCTAATGTTTGCAGCTTCCTCAAAATCTAGGTTTTCAGCTAATTCAAACATTTTCTTTCTTAAATTTTTAAGATGCTTCTCAAGGTTTTCACCAGCTTTAGGTGCATTCTTTAAAGCTGCTGTAACACGAGAAAAGTCGGTATCTGCTACAAAAACACCTTCCAAGACATCATTAACATTCTTTTTTATTGTTTCTGGAGTTATATTGTTTTCTTTATTGTGGGTTAGTTGCCTTTCTCTTCTGCGGTCCGTTTCAACTAAAGCATTTTTAATACTTTTGGTCTCTTTATCCGCATAAAGAATTACTCTGCCCTCAATATTTCTAGCCGCTCTTCCTATTGTTTGTATTAATGAAGTTTCAGAACGTAAGAAACCTTCCTTGTCAGCATCTAATATAGCAACCAGGCCACATTCAGGAATATCCAGGCCTTCTCTTAATAAGTTTATTCCCACTAAAACATCAAAAGCACCTAGTCGCAAATCTCTAAGAATTTCAATCCGTTCAATAGTATCGATGTCTGAATGCATATAGCGTACTTTTATTTCGTTTTCGTGCAAATATTCTGTTAAATCTTCTGCCATTCTTTTTGTCAAAACAGTAACAAGTGTTCTGTGTCCATTTCTGGAAACCTTTCTTATTTCATATAACAGATCGTCGACTTGAGTTTTTATTGGCCTAATTTCAACTTCAGGGTCAATTAGACCTGTTGGCCGAATGATTTGCTCTGTAAAAATACCCTCAGCTTCATTCATCTCCCAGTTACCTGGAGTCGCAGAAACAAAAATTGATTGTGGCCTCATCTTATCCCATTCTTCAAATTTTAATGGTCTATTATCTGTACATGATGGCAAGCGAAAGCCATGTTCTGCTAATGTAGATTTTCTTTTAAAATCGCCTTTGTACATTCCTCCAAGTTGAGGGACGGAGACATGACTTTCATCAGCAAATACAATTGCATTGTCTGGGATGTATTCGAATAGTGTTGGTGGTGGCTCACCCGGATTTCGACCAGTTAAATATCGTGAGTAGTTTTCAATACCACTACAAATTCCTGTAGCGTCAAGCATTTCAAGATCAAAATTTGTTCTTTGCTCTAATCTTTGGGCCTCAAGTAATTTTCCTTCTTTTTCAAACCTCTTAACTATTTCTGTTAGTTCTGCTCTAATGCTTTTTATAGCCTGTTTTAAGGTAGGTCCTGGGGTGACGTAATGTGAATTGGCGTAAATTCTTACTTGCTCAAGTGGTCCAACTTTTTGCCCTGTTAAGGGATCAATTTCGAAAATCTCTTCCAGCTCATCTCCAAAAAAGGACATTCTCCAGGCTCGATCTTCTAAGTGTGCCGGCCAGATTTCGACAGTATCTCCTCTTACCCTGAACGTACCTCGAACAAAACTGTGATCATTTCTGTTATATTGTAGAGCTACAAAATCTCGTAATATGTCTTTTTGTATATAATTCTCGCCTCTAAAAAAGTTTCTTGTCATTTCTGTATATGTTTCTACAGAGCCAATGCCGTAAATGCATGATACAGATGCAACTATCAGGACATCATCCCTCTCTAAAAGTGCTCTTGTCGCTGAATGTCTCATTCTGTCGATTTGTTCATTTATTTGGGCCTCTTTTTCTATATATGTGTCGGAGCGTGGCACATAGGCCTCAGGTTGGTAGTAGTCATAATATGAAACAAAATATTCAACAGCATTTTCTGGAAAGAATGCTTTGAACTCTCCGTAAAGTTGGGCAGCTAGAGTTTTATTTGGCGCAAGAACGATTGCAGGCCGCTGGGTATGCTCAATTATCTTAGCCATTGTAAACGTTTTCCCCGTTCCAGTTGCGCCAAGTAGCACCTGGCTTTTTTCCGAGGATTTCAACCCTTCTAGGAGTTCTTTAATTGCCCTTGGCTGATCCCCAGACGGTTCAAAAGAGGAATCAAGGGTAAATTTTTTTCCGCCTTCCAATTTTTTGTAAGTATTTGTTATACTCATGAAGTAAGACCTTTAAATAATGTGCGGTAAGAGTGCATTTATTATTTAAACAATATAAATTTTTCTTTTCCAATTTAAAAGGTAACCCTATAATAAACTAGTAAGCAAATCTAAAGGTAAGGTAGTTAATGCAGGTAAAGATCTATAAGCCATCCAAGACATCAATGCAGTCAGGTCTGGCAAAGACAAAGAAATGGCGACTGGAGTACGAAAAAAGCTCAAAAAAGTTTATTGACCCCACAATGGGTTGGGTGGGTACAGAGGACACTCAAGGGCTTGTCACAATAGATTTTGAGTCGAAAGAATCTGCTATAAAATATGCAGAAGGATTGGGTTTGACTTACAAGGTTGAAGAACAAAAAAATCGAAAGCATATTATTAGAAGTGGTGGATATGGGGAAAATTTTTCATTCAAGAGAAAAACGGCCTGGACGCATTAAGCCGATTACTTAGTGAAAGCTAAAATGTATTTTAAAAGATTTTAGGCTTTGAAAATTGCTAAACAATAAAGTGGTGTCAAGATTAGTGGAAGCTGAAAAAGATACTAGAGTGATAAATGCTGCATTTGACTTGGAAAAAGGAAAATGTTCTTTCGCCCTTGCAGTAGTAACGGAAACCTGGGGTTCATCGCCGCGTCAAGCAGGAAGCATGATGCTGGTAGAGAAGGGTGGTAATGTAGTTGGTTCAGTTTCAGGTGGTTGTGTAGAAGGGGAAGTGGTCACTTCTGCTAAAGAAGTAATGGACCTTGAAAAATTTCAGGTGTTGAATTTTGGTATAGCAGACGACGATGCATGGAAAGTGGGTTTATCTTGTGGTGGTAAAATGACTGTTTTTGTTTGCCCAAATAATTTTGTGCAAAAGGGGTTGTTTGAGAAGATAAAAGAATCAGACAAGGGTGGGGAAAATATAACCATAGAGTGCGATCTTAAGAATGGGTTAATTCGCCAAGTTAACGAGCTTTCAGAAGATTTAAATGATACAAAAGAAATAATGGATAACTTTAGGATTACACTAATTCCGAAGCCTAGAGTTTTCATAATTGGTGCAGTGCAGATAAGTCAGCACTTGGTTCCAATGGCTAAGGAGTCGGGTTTTGAGGTTGTTGTAATTGATCCAAGAAGTCAATTTGCCAATCAAAAAAGATTTCCAGATACTTGTTTGCATGTTGAGTGGCCTGACGAGGTGCTTGAAAAAGAGAATTTGTCTGTCAATGATTCTATCGTTACATTAACTCACGATCCAAAAATTGATGATGCTGCGTTGGAAATTGCATTAAAATTATCATTGTTCTGTATTTCGTGCTTGGGGAGTAAAAGAACAAATACAAAAAGAAGGGAGAGGCTTATGAAAAAAGGTTTCTCTGGCACTGAATTAAAGCGTCTCAATGCTCCAGCAGGGATTGATATAGGTTCGAAAACACCTGCAGAGATTGCTGTCTCTATTTTGGCTCAATTGATTAAAAGTAGAAGGAGTTTGGAGCATTAATGACAGGTAAAGCTTCTAATAAAAAAATTGTTGGAGGTTTGCTGGCTGCAGGCAGTTCACAAAGAATGGGGAAGATAAATAAGCTGCTATTTGAGATTAAGGGCGTTCCTATGGTCCGTAAGGTTGCAATTGAAATGTTAAAAAGTAATTTGGATAGTTGTTTTGCTGTAACTGGATATGAATCAGAAAGAGTGGCTAAAGCCTTAGAAGGTCTTCCCATTAAAATTATAAAGAATCCCGAATGGGAGAATGGACAGGGCACTTCAGTTAGTAAAGTAGCAACAAAGCTGAATAATGATTCAGGAGACTTAATGATTATGTTAGGCGACTTGCCTAGTGTTAAAACGGAACATTTTAATTATCTAATTAAAAGCCATACGGATATTATGAGTTCGGAATTCACTATAACAATTCCTGAGTATAAAGGATTGAAAGGTAATCCCGTGATATGGGGCAGGTCTTATATACCTCAACTAAAGGAATTATCTGGTGAACTAGGTGGGCGCAAATTATTCAGAAAGTATTTGAAAGAAATCAATTCTGTGGAAATTAATTCCGATTGTATTATTTCAGATGTGGATACCAGTGAAACTCTTGACCTATTGGTTAAAAGAATCGAATTATCTTAAAACCTTTTATACTTCACCGTGTAAAGCTTTAAAAACTAAAGAATGAAAATGATGTAATAGGTGCTCACTATTTGAAGATCGATCAGTATCTATCATATATCGTCCTTGGTCAAACCCTGATGAGTGCAATCCCTTCTGAACATACAAATTTAAGTCTATATCTTCTGGCCCTAATTTTTCATTAAACCACTTTATCGCTGCTTTACTAAGTTTATTCTGGGGTCGGTTTTTGGGTATATAATGCCCAAACCTTAAAAGCGTCTTTTCAGGTCCAATTGGTATTTCATTAAAAGTACCAATTGCATCCGCATAAGGAAACGCATAGATAGTTGTCATTGGCCATAATTGAATATTATAGAACCAATCAGTCTGATATGTTTGGCCTTCAACTATTTCTCCAAATGCTGTTTTTGTTGGAACGGGCGGTCCTTTAAAATCCCACCATTTTCCATGAGCATTAAGTTCATATTTATCAAAGTCGATGAGAGCCGCTAAGTCTTTATGATGCGGTCCAGATAATTTGAAATGGTATCCTTCAATAGCATTATCCACAATTACTTTCCAATTTGCATCCACCATCATATCTATCTCTTCAATAAAGGTTATTTCGTCCAGATCAGGAAAATATGGGGACATTGCTTCATATGCTCCGGGCAGGTCATCTGCTAGGGATGAGGCTTTGTTATCAAAATTAATAAAATAGAATCCCGAGAACTCTTCAATTCGAATTTTACTTAAGCCCCAGTCATCTTTTAAAAATCCCTTCATAGTTTCGGAGCGCGGAGCATGGCGTAAATTTCCGTCAAGGTGATAACTCCAGGCATGATATGGACAGATTATCATATTCTTTATATTGCCTCTGCGATCTTGGATTAATTGTGTGCCCCTATGCTTGCATACATTGTGCATAGCATTAACACTGCCATCTTCGGCGCGAATGATTAAGGTGCTCTCTTTAAGAATGTCAAATTTGACAAAATCTCCAATATTTGAGATCTCAGATTTATGGCAGACAAAGTGCCACGAGGGATAAAATATTGCCTCAATTTCTCTTTTAAAGATGTCTTTGTCAAAGAAATAACGGGAAGGAAGAGTTAAAGATAGGTCTGGATTTTTACCATTCCATTCAAGTGTTTTTTCACTCATTTTTTTCTCCCATGCTGTTTATAATTATTAGAATTTAATCATAGGATAAATATCTAAATAAAATCGACAAAAATTTATCTAATTTTGAAATAAATGTTTCCCGAGTGTTTCCATGTGGAGGAAATAGGTTCAGTTGAGTTTATGCCCTGGGCTTATGCTTAAGGATTAATGTTGTATCTGAATTTTCTTTAGCTTAGGCTATGAGCCTGAGTGTTATAGATATGAATATTTTTGCCAATAAACGAATAAATGTAGATTGTTTACAATATTCCAAACCGTCTAGGGAACGGTTTCTGGAATGGAAAAAGGGAAATATAAACGTTGTGCACGTCACATTGGCGGTATGGGAGAACGCTCTTGAGACTATTAAAGTTATAAGTGAATGGAATAAATTATTTCGAGAAAATTCTGACTTAATTAGCTTGGCCAAATCCCAACATGATATTCTTGACATAGTAGCAAATAAGAAAACCGCAATTATTTTTGGATTTCAAAACACTTCTCCTTTTGAGGATGACATAGAACTAATCGAGATATTTCATCAAATGGGAGTGAGGATTTCACAACTCACTTATAACATTAGAAATTTAGTTGCTACTGGCTGTTGGGAAGATGAGGGAGGTGTTTCAGGCTTTTTAGGGAAAAATTTTATTAAAGAAATGGATCGGGTTGGAATGATTATTGACTTGTCGCATTGTAACGAAAGAAGTTCAATAGAAGCGATGGAGCTAAGTCAAAACCCTGTTGTCTTTACTCATGCAAACCCCTCGGGATACGTGGGTTTTGATATAGAGTTGAACAAACGAAATAAATCTGATGAGCTTTTAAAGTTGCTGGCAAGTCAAGGTGGAGTAGTAGGCTTAAGTATGTATCCCAAAATTCTAAAGAATGGTAGTAAGGCAACTATTAATGATTTTTGTGATATGGTAGCTTACACGGTTGATTTAATTGGTATTGATCACGTAGGCATAGGATCAGATTTTTATACCGGTTATACCGAAGAAGCCGTCTTGTGGTGGAGAGCTGGAAGATGGTCAAGGGAAAGTCCATTAAATTCACCAAATAAATTTAGCAAATGGCCAACTTGGTTTAATAATCCATCTCAATTCCAAAATTTAGAATTAGCACTTAAAAAAAGCGGATTTAAACCAGATGAAATTTCAAAAATTATAGGTCAAAATTGGCTAAATCTTTTTTCAAAATTCTTTTAACTTTAAACTTGATAAAAATTTGGGAGAAATCATGGAATTTCTAGTGAATATTAAAATAACATGGCCTGAAAATTGGAGTCCTGCACAAATTGAGAAAGTTTCCCTAGAAGAGAGAGAGCACATTAAAGGAGTTATTGCAAAAGGAATTATGAAGCGAATGTGGAGAGTTCCGGGTCGCAGAGAGAATTGGGGCTTGTGGGAAGCTAAGGATGCGACGGAGTTACACAATTTTCTCAGCCGACTACCAGTTTTTCCATATATGGATATCCAAGTTCACCCCCTTGCAGTCCATCCAGTAGACCCTCTAAAACCGAAAGACATGGAAGTTTTTTAGCTATGACTGAAAATTTTGACGCAATCGTAATAGGCGGAGGCCATAATGGACTTGTAGCTGCATTTTACCTCAAAAAATCTGGGCTAAACGTTTGCTTGATCGAAGACAAGAATGATTTGGGGGGCTTATGCAAAACTTATGAATTTCTTCCTGGCTTTAAGGGTACCAATCCTCATTCTCCAGGTTCGTTCGAGCCAATGATAATTCAGGACATGCGCTTAGAAAAGTTTGGTCTAAAAATGCAAACCTCTGACCCGTCACTCATAATGCCTTTTGAGGAGGACAGAGCATTTTTCGGATGGAGAAATAAAACTGATTTAAAAAATGAATATAAGAAATTTTCATTGAAAGATGGAGCAGCTACTGAAGAGTTCTATGCATTTCTCAATAATTTTGCAAAAAAGTTAAATGTTTCATCATTTGAGCCTCCCAAAAATATACACGAGTTAACCAGAAATTTAAAATCAGATGATGACTTTGATAATTTTAGAAAACTCATCTTTGGCACTACACGAGATTTAATGGAAGAATGGTTTGAGTCTTCCGAAATACAGGCTCTTCATGGGTTTCTTTGTCAATTAAATGGTAATGGTGGTCCTTCGACACCTGGTTCAAATATGAGTTTTCTTAATCGACCAATATCGATGAACTCTCAACCCCAGAAAGAAAATATAGTCATCAATGATCCCCGAAAGCAACCACTGCGGGGATCAACAGGTCTTCCATTGGGGGGAATGGGATCAATAATTGACGCAATGGAAATGTCTCTTCGAGAATTGGGAGTTGAAATAATAAAGGGCAATGGTGCAAAAGAAATATTAGTGAAAAAAAATAAAATAACTGGCGTTGTATTGATTGATGGTCGAAAATTATCATCAAAAATTATTGTATCTGCTATAAATCCTAAAACTACATTTCTTAAACTTATGGATGAAGCTCATTTTGATAAAAGTTTTTATGAAAAGGTAAGTAACATAAAACTCAAAGTGGGTTCTTTTAAAGCGTTCGTTGTTGTCGACGCAATACCAAAATTTAGTTGTGCGCCAAAAGGTTTAGAAGAGCTAGTTTCTGGATGTCAAATAAGAATAGGGCCAACTTTAGATTACTTAGATGATGCATGGAGTAAACATATTATGGGAGAAATGCCTGACAAACCCGTAATATGGGGTTTAATTCCAACATTAAGAGATCCATCCCTTGCCCCAAAAGGTTATCACTTTCTAAGTTTAAATGTTTGGAACGTTCCATACAGACTGAGAAAAGGTGATTGGGAAACAGGAAAGGATGTTTTTGGGCAAAGATGTATTGACACTATGGCAAGATACATTCCCAACCTGAAAGACATAATTGTTGATAAAGTTTTCCTTTCACCACTTGATATGGAAAAACAATATAATTTATTGGAAGGTGATCCCCATTGTGGAGCTATGGGCCCAGAGCAAATGTTTGGCAACAGATTGTTACCGTCTATTTCAAAATATAATACTGAATTTACAGGACTTTACCTTTCGGGAGCTGGAACTTGGCCAGGAGGCTTCATAAGTGGACTTTCAGGTCATAATGCCGCAAAAAAGGTTATCAATGATTTAACCTATCGCATTCAATAATCTGTTCCACTAAAAATAGTGTGCTTATAATATAAATGTTGTATTCTCAGGGCTAGACTCAAAAGGATCGAAAACTTACTTATAGATGCTGGGCTCATGCCTGAGGATTAGGATAAAGATACATTAAGTTGAATGGTCGCTACCGCTTATTTCAAATTTCTTCACTAGTATTGAATATTGAAAGGGCAAAAAATGGGCTAGTGGTCTTCAGGCGCTTCTATACTGGCAGCAATTTGTTGTATTAAACTTTTGAAGTGCTGGGCTTCTTTTTGATATTTTGTGCCATTAAAAGCTGAAACCAATTCAATACCGTAAAAGATACTGAAACCTTCCGCCTTTTTTAAGTCTTCATATTTAGTATTTTTAAGAAAATCATTTATCGGCATGTCATCTATTTTATTTCTACTCAGAAAATCTTTTGCTGCTTCACTTAGTTTCAGAGTATCCATTTTTTCGGCAAATTTGGATTTTTTAGCCTCTACTGTTTTAACAGTCTGGGAAATATACTGTCGTGTTACACCTAGCTCTTTTGCTATAGCTGTCAGAGTCATGCCGCCTTTGTGAAATTCCAAAACATTCTTCTCTAGTGCCGTTAGCTTAATGTTACTAGAATCGTGGTCTTCAGGCGGATGGCCTCTATGCGTTTTGAACATATTTCTTAGCTGTCCGCTAATAGTATTTTTTGGTGATTTTTTACGTCTAAATCAGGAAAGCTTAACCTTTCTGTACTACCTGGTGTATAGCTCGATATAATCAATCTTGGGGAAAAAGAGGGTAGGGTCAAAATATTTGAGCAAAAAATTTTCAAAAAATGGACTAGGGTACCTGTGTAAAAGAGGTCTTTTTGGAACCCATATGGAACCTCAGAGACAAACAAGACCGAGTTCATATATGCTAAGTCATTGTTTTTAATGGTGATCTCGGCAGGATTCGAACCTGCGACCCTCTGATTAGAAGTCAGATGCTCTATCCAGCTGAGCTACGAGACCACGAGTGCAAAAAATGTACAACTTGCTATAAATACATATACAAATTTATATGTTTAATTAAAGGCAAAAACGTAAATTTATTTAAAAACTGGAACAAAATTACTCAGAATTTTTTAGCAAAAATTCTCGTCCAACCTTAACTTTTTCCTTGCCATCATAAGATATTATGTCTGCGGTGGCATATGTTTCTGACCATATTTTGGGTAAATAAGAGCCAGTTCCAATTGTATCCACTGGGGTTTTAGCAAATGAAAAAACTCTGCATTTGTCGGGATCAAAGCCACTTGATGCGGTGATTTTTACTTTTTGAAAACCATTGTTATCTAAATTTTCTCTAAGGTGCCATATTGAAGCTGCACTAACACCTGTTCCAATAAGATCCCGTAGTTCACTTTCGGTTCTGTACCCCCGAACGGCAGAAGGTACGTTTCTCTCTAGTACAGCGTAAGATTTTTGAGTGTCCAAGCCTTCTACGAATCTTCCACCGTGAGTATCTATCCTCAATGATAGAGATCCACTTTTTATCAATTCAGGAAAATTTCTAGCAACTTCTAGGGAGTCAGTGATTTCTTTACCAAAATAATCAACCAAAACTGTCATGGGTTGATTGGGGAAAATTTTACTAAACGATTCTGCTGCCTTGATTGTAGATCCGGCATATCCAATCAAAGCGTGAGGCATCGTTCCCATGCCCTGGTTTTGTCCAAAAAAATGAGCTGTAGCGTCTGTAGAAGAACCAATGAATCCGATTGCACCTACTTTTTTTTGGGCCTTATTTGACCCTATTGAAGCACCATAAGCCATTATCTCAGCCATTTCAGATCCAGCACAATGTCTAGCATCCATAGCTAAAAATCTAACTTCTGGAAGTTCAATGCACATGTTATATGCATTATATGCAGCAACACAGGCGCTCCCTAATTTCTGCAGAAAAATAGTTTCTAAATCAACTAGTGCAGAAAATAGGCCTGATATATAGCAGATGGGTTCCCCAGCTCCAATCCATGCCCCTTCTGGGTGATTTTCCTGAACGAGAATTTCTGCTTGTCTATGTTTTGCCATGGCCTTCAGCCATCGAACGGCAAGACCTCCAGCATATGTGACCGGTCTACGCATGAATACAGCATAAGTTACCTTTACATCCCCAGTTTTAAGTATAAT
Organism: uncultured Alphaproteobacteria bacterium; assembly: GCA_902533625.1. Taxonomy (GTDB): domain Bacteria; phylum Pseudomonadota; class Alphaproteobacteria; order Rhodobacterales; family Rhodobacteraceae; genus CACKLF01. The sequence goes on from CACAMI010000010.1 coordinate 61,133, forward strand.
TTCTCTGGTTTTTTTAAAATAAGTGTCTGTAAGTCCAGGCTGTCTTTCTGGGTTAGGGCCTATATCTAAAAATTTTTTAGTCAATTCAGCTTCGCTTTTTTATGTAAAAATATTTAGATTCCATCATACTACAGTTTGTTAATTTGATTAAGCAAAGTATCTGTGATCATTGCAAAAGATTTGGATGATTCAATGCTAGGATTGGCCAATATTGAAGGGGTGCCTTTGTCACTATATTCTCTAATTTTTCGGTCGAGGGGAATTTCTCCAAGAAATGGTAATTTGAGAGCTTTGGCTTCTGCCTTTACGCCCGCATTCCCAAAAATGTGATCTTTGTGTCCACAATTACTACAAACAAATGAAGACATATTTTCAACCAGTCCAAAGATTTTTACTTTAAGCCTATCGAACATTTGAATTGCCTTTCTGGCATCAATCAGAGCTACATCCTGAGGTGTAGATATTATAATAGAGCCATCAATCTGAGCTTTTTGAGACAATGTAAGCTGGACGTCCCCAGTTCCCGGAGGAAGATCTACAAGAAGGAAGTCCAACTCTCCCCATTCTACATCTCTTAGGAATTGCTCCAAGGCACCCATTAACATAGGGCCCCTCCAAATTACAGCCTGATTTTCAGGTACCATTAGGCCAATTGAAATAAATTTAATACCTTTAGAAGTTGTTGGTATAATTTTCTTAGTTTCTGGATTGATTTGTGGCTTTTCTGTCGAGCCAAGAAGAGTAGGCTGTGACGGTCCGTGCATGTCAGCATCTATGACCCCTACAGTAAACCCCCTGTTATCTAACTCAACTGCAAGGTTTGAAACAAAAGTGGATTTTCCTACACCACCTTTTCCTGATCCAATAGCAATAATTTTCCCTATTAATTCTGGTCGTAATGAAACGTCTTTATTTTTAGGGTGATTGCCGATTTTTAGATTAGGAGGCGCAGCAGTTTTTGACGGCGATTGATCCTTTTGAGATGTAAATATAATCTTAATTGACTTTAAGGAGGGAAATTCAGACAGTCTTTTTTCAATAAATTCCTTTGCATCACCCTGAATTTCCGCTGATAAAAGACCCGACTGCAGAACTAATATTAATTCATCAGACTTAAGGGACATTGAATCCACAACTATCCTGTGGTCCACTAAAATCGTCCCTGGTTCAGAGAATATATCAGATATTCTCTCTTTGATAATATCTATATCTAGCTCTTCCAATCCTTAACCCCGAGAATGGTTTGGATTTAGGCTTTCATTAAATTAAGACTATTGTAGTCGTATTTATTAAATAAATGGAATTAAGGGTATATCGAATCCACTACAAGCTGTAAGTGAAAACAACATTCCTAAAATTATTATCTTTTTCATTTTTCTACCTTTTTAAACATGATTCGAATTTAAGATTAATATTATGGTAATATTTCTTCAATAGCATTAGTTATTTTTTCTGAATTTGGATTATTCATGGAGCCAAAAAACTTTTCAATATTTCCAGATGGGGAGATGAGGATTTTGTTAAAATTCCACCTGGGTTTGTAATTTTTATTCTTTTCTAGCCATTTGTAGAAAGGGTGTGCTTCATTTCCTATTATCTTTGTTATTTCGGCTATAGGAAAAGTAAGACTAAAATCAACTCTGCAAAAATTTTTAACTTCGCTGTTGTCTTCATACTCCTGCATGAAATCTCCCGAAGGAATTGCTATTACAGTAAATCCCTGTCCCTCGTACTTATCATGAACTTCTTGAAGAGCTTTGTATTGATTTGTAAATCCACAA
>CACAMI010000011.1 GCA_902533625.1 uncultured Alphaproteobacteria bacterium
GTCTCTTATGCTTAGAACCTTAGACAATGCTATTGGTGAGATGAAACCGTTTGATAGGCCGATAAGAAAGAAAGGTGCAAATATACTTAAAATATACTGAGGAAAAATAATGTAGAATAAAAATGACATTAAAGCACCTGCTATACTTGAGAGCATACTGAAGTAAAGTACTCTTTTTTCGGAAAATAAGTTTAAAAGAATGGGGCTAGTTAAGCTTCCAAGAATAAAGCCTGACGTTATTATGATTAATAGCAATGAGCTTTGAAAAGAGCTTAACCCATATATAATTTCACCAATATAGGGAATAGAAATTAGGATAGTAAAAAAGGTACTTGAAGAAAATCCGCCGATGAAAGAGTAAACCCAAAATCTACTCGAAGACATTAGTTTTTTGTAATTGTTCATTTGATCAGACAGATTTTTGACTAGATATTTATTGGTTTCTCCAAGGCCAAAAAAATTATAAAAAAAGCTAAACATTCCAATTCCAATTATAAAGTAAAATATTGCCTTCCAGCTATATAGCTCAATTAGAAGTCCTCCAATTGCGGGACCTAAAATTGAGGAAATGCCCAAAACTATTGCTATTTGGCTCAGAATTTTAACAGTATCCTTCTGATCAAATACATCAATCACTATAGCTCTTCCTATGACCATTCCTGATACAGCAGTCGCTTGCAGGATCCTGAAAAGAAAGAAAATTTCAGTAGAAGGTGAAAAGGCACAACCTATGGAAGCTATGATTAAAATTAACAGGCAAGCTATAAGGACCGGGCGCCTTCCATATTTGTCTGATAAAGGGCCCAATAAAACCTGTAACGAGGCAGATGCCACCATGTATAATGAAACAGAGAGCTGCATGATGGAAAAGTTCGTTTCATAGTGATCTGCTAGTACTGTGATGCTTGGAATAAACATAAAATTTGGAAGCAAAGCTATAAACATTAAAGAGTAAATATTTAGCTTTATCTTCATAAGTTACCAATTTTCTTAAGATTTATCTAAAATATGAAAATTTTAGATGATAGTAGGATAGCAGATAATATGATCTCTGAAGTGCATTGTAAACTTTGTAATTATTTTTGTTCTGAAACCCTTTATTCATATGTGTGTGTCAGAAGAGATTGAGGGGGAAGGCTTGGATTTAAGGGAACTTGGAGAGAAAGCTTACGATCTTTCGTCTTATCAGAATTGTCTTTAAATTAAGAACTGGTTCCTTCACGTTTCTCAATCACTGTTGTTAACCAATTAGGATCCATTTCAACTATGGATGACAGAAGTAAGTCTGTATAAGGGTGATGAGGAGGGGTAAACATTTCAGTTTTTGGTCCTTGTTCAACAACTTTTCCGTTTTGCATGACTACTACTTCGTCTGCAATAGCTCTAACTGTAGCAAGATCATGAGTAATAAACATGTAAGTTAGATCAAGCTCATTTTGCAGACGGTCTAGAAGCTTTAAAATTCCTTCCGCTACAAGTTGATCAAGGGCTGAAGTGATTTCATCGCAAATAATAAAAGAAGGATTGGCTGCAAGAGCTCTGGCAATACCTATACGTTGCTTCTGACCTCCTGACAGTTCAGGAGGTAAGCGATCGCGATATTCGCCAGGATCCATTTCAATAAGTTCTAAAAGCTCATCTACGCGATTATCTAAATCTTTACCTATAAATCCTTCATAAAATTCTGCAGGGCGTCCAATTATTTCCTTAACTTTAACCTTTGGGTTAAGGGCCGTATCAGCCATTTGATATATCATTTGGGTTTGACGGAGTTGATCTTTGCTTCTGTCACGAAAATTTGAAGGTAACTCTTTGCCGTCTAAAAGTATTTTTCCGGTAGAAGGTGGTAATAATCCTGTTATACAGCGAGCCGCCGTTGATTTGCCAGAGCCAGACTCTCCCACTACCGCCACTGTTGTGCCTTTATAAATGTCAAAAGAAACTGCGTCTAAAACTTTTGGTCCATTTGAGTAAGAAGCGTCAATTGAGTTAATTGAGAGAAAGGCGTCACTATTCTCAGGACGGGTCTTTTGCTTTCTTTGATGACTTCTTACGGCCCAGAGAGACTTTGTATATTCTTCCTTTGGAGATTTCATCATCCTTTCTGTTGGAGCTTCTTCTACTTCCTCACCTTTTAATAAAACCTTAATTTTGTCAGCCATTTGAGCCACAACAGCAAGGTCGTGAGTAATATAAATTGCTGCCGTACCAAATTGATCAACAATGTCCCGAATTGAAGCCAAAACTTCGATTTGAGTTGTTACGTCCAAAGCCGTAGTTGGTTCATCGAATATAATTAAGTCTGGTCTGCAGGACATTGCCATTGCCGTCATTGCACGTTGCAATTGGCCTCCAGAGACCTGGTGTGGATACCTAAAACCAATCTGGTCAGGATCTGGTAATTTTAGCCGGTTATACAAATCCACGGCATCACTCTCCGAGTCGCTTTTTGAAAACAAATTATGATGAGTGGGTGCCTCAGTGTGTTGGTCAATGATTTTATGAGCAGGATTGAAAGAAGCTGCTGCGGACTGCGCTACATACGCTATCTTAGCTCCCCAAAGCTTCCTTTTCTGGCTCTCACTAGCTGTTGTAAGTTCTGTGCCCATGAAATTAATTGTGCCGCCACTTACTCTAGTTCCGTCTCTTGAAAAACCCATTGAGGCAGCTCCAATAGTTGATTTGCCAGCACCAGATTCTCCAATTAAGCCAAGAACTTCACCTTTATTTAATTGAAGATTGACGCCTTTCACGATTGGAAGCCACTGCTCGCCCGTAAAGCCATCAATTTTCAGGCCTTTTATATCTAAAATTATTTCATTTTCTGAGCTCAAGGCATTACTCCTTCAATCCTGAAGATCTAAACAAGACCCAGTCCACCACAAAATTGACGGAAATGGTAAGCAGTGCAATCGCAGCTGCAGGAATTAGTGGAGTTGAATCTTGGTAGGTTATGAGGGTAGCGTTTTCTCTAACCATTGAGCCCCAGTCTGCGGTCGGTGGCTGGAGTCCTAGTCCTAGAAAGGAAAGTCCTGCGATTAACAAAAATACAAAACAGAATTCTAAGCCGAATTCAGCCACCAGAGGTGCTGTAACATTTGGTAAAATTTCTTTCCGTATAAGGTAGCTGTTTTTCTCTCCACGCAATTTTGCAGCTTCAATGTAGTCCATTACTACAATATTGCCCGCCACGGCACGGGTTAATCTGAATACTCTTGGTGCATAAATTATCCCTACAGCAATTATAAGCACCCACCACTTGGGACCTAGAATTGAAAGTAACAGCAAAGCAAAAATTAGTGAAGGAATGGACATAATCACGTCTGCAATTCTACCCATGATCTGGTCCAGCCTACCGCCTTGTGTAGCCGCTAATAGGCCTCCTATTGTCCCGACCACAAAGGCTGCGAGGGTGGCGGCGAGAGCAAGGCCTACAGTATTTCTGGTACCGTAAATAAGCCTGCTAAAAAAATCTCTTCCTATTTGATCTGCACCTAGAAGCATTTCTTCATTTCGAAAAGCAAATGCATCAGCTATTACTTCAGCTTCCCCATATGGTGCCAGAGCTGGCCCAAAGATGCCTACAAAAGCATAAATCGTTATCATTAATAAGCCAAAAGCAGCTGTCAAAGGCGCAGTGCTTACCTCTTTGGATAGCTTTTCTGGCAAAACCAAGATCAAAAAGGATCTATAAAGATATGAAAGAATGGCGGACACAATTATAACCTCTATCAAAATGCCAAAAAATTGAAGGGTACCTGTCCAACCCAAAAACTTGAGCCATAGAGTCAATAGAATTCCAATAGAGGATATCCACACAAAATCTCTTTTTTTCGAGACTAATGCGTACCCAAAAAAGCCTACTAGGGAAAGTGCTAAAACTATTTCATGAATTGACAAAGTGGCTACCTCATTTTGGATGACGCAGTCTAGGATTTGTAACAATCGCTACAACGTCGGCTATTAAATTCAAAAGTATAAAAGTAGTTGCAAAAATTAGACAGCATGCCTGAACAACTGGAAAGTCCCTTAGTGTCACCGCATCAACCAAAATTTGACCAATTCCAGGGTAAACAAAGACAATTTCCACGAGAACCACTCCTGTAATTAGGTAGGCTAGATTTAAGGCTACAACGTTAATGATTGGAGCCCAAGCGTTTGGTAAGGCGTGTCTGACAATTACTTTCCAGGGCGGTATTCCTTTCATTTGCGCCATTTCTATATAGGGAGACGCTAAAAGATTTATTATCGCTGCCCGTGTCATTCTCATCATGTGTGCAATGCAGACGAGAACTAGTGTCAGGGCAGGTAGAAATGTTCGCTCCAAAGATTCAAAGAATGTCATATCATCTTTTATTGTTGATATAGCAGGGAAAAGACCGGTTTTGAGAGCTAGATAAAGAATTAAAATGTAAGCTAAGAAAAATTCAGGACTGGATATGGAAGTCAATGTTAGAACATTAGCTATGCGGTCGTAAACGCTATTTCGGAGAAGTGCAATTAAAACTCCAAGAGTAATAGCTATTGGCACAGCAATGACTGCAGCATATGTAGCTAAAAATAAGGTGTTCATAAACCTTTCACTAATTATTGAAATTACACTCACATTTGCCATGTCACTAACACCCTTAGAGGTATGAACTCCTCTTACCATTGAGTTGCCAAAATCACCCTGAACAACTCCTCCAAGCCATTCAAAGTATCTTACTACAGCAGGTCTATCGAGGCCCATCTGCTCTCGCATAGCTGCCAAAGTTTCTTCAGTTTTTCCCATAGCTAATAGTGAAGTAGCCGTGTCACCTGGAAGCAATTCCACCATAAAGAATATTATTACCGAGAGGGCAAGTAAGGTAAGCAGACCATAAAATAGTCTTTTAATTATAAGAAACGCAAGGCCGTCCATAAATATTTCCTGATTATACTAACTGTCTGTAATTAAAATTAGCAGAACAACATAGGCAATAGTTTCAAGCACTTAGTAAAAGCCGCCAGGGAAACAACCTGACGGCTTTTATATGATTTATATTATGAAAACCACCAACGCTGTGATGCTCTTGCGCCGTCCATTTGCCAACTTGGAGCAAGGTCTGGACCGTGCTCAAGGCCTTTACGGCGAGCGTAAACAAAGTTCGGGAAGAATGGAATGACTGTGCCGCCTTCAGTTCTAGCAATTTCAGCCATTTCTGCATACATTCCGGCTCTCTTAACGTCGTCTAGCTCAGCCTTTGCTGCGCGAAGTAGAACGTTGAACTCTGGATGCTTCCATCTAGACTCATTCCATGACGCATCATCTTTATATGCAAGTGAATACATCACGTCAGGAGTAGGTCTTGCGCCCCACTGAACTGCGCACCAAGGTGCGACAAGCCATGTGTCTGAGTAGTATCCGTCACTTGGCACTCGGCCCACATTAATGTTAATGCCAGCAGCTTTTGCAGATTCTGCATAGAGTGAGCACATGTCGACAGCTCCAGAGTACACTGAGTCAGCTGTTACAAGATCAATAGTAAGACCTTCTGCTCCAGCTTTCTTCAAATGAAATTTTGCTTTGTCTGGATCATACGGTGTTTGAGTAATGCTGTCTGGCCAGTAAGGCATTGCTGGTGAATGATGGAAGTCATTTCCAATAGTTGCATAACCGTATGCAATCTTATCAATCATTTCCTGGCGATCAATAGAGTACTTTAGTGCCATTCTGACGTCATTATTGTCAAAAGGGGCTATGTCCGTAAGCATTGGCATTGTAATCGCTGCAGCAGATGGTACATCGTCAAGTTCAATGTTCGGATCTCTCTTCAATAGATCAATCGTCTTCAAATCGAGCTGAGATACAGCATCTACGTCACCAGTAATAAGAGCTGTTTGACGCGCATTTGGATCATTAATGACCTGATAATCTAGCTCGTCAAAGTAAGCGCCTTCTCCATGCCAACCGTCATGCTTTGTCAATCGGTATCGAACGCCGAAGTCAGCATCTTCTATTTTGTATGGACCAGAACCCATGCCTGTTTGCCAATTTATAGTTCCATCGGCATTTGCTGGACAGATCGGAATATGATAGTCCGTTAATAGCCATGGCAAATCGGCAGTTCCAGCATTCAGCTTCATTGTTACTGAGTCGCCGCCATTTACAAGCTCAACAACGCCTGACAAAAGAGCCTTCGCTGCGGATGTGCTTGCTTCACCACGGTGATGGTTCATGGAAGCGATAACGTCATTAGCTGTAACTTTAGAGCCATCATGAAAAGTCGCATTACCATTCAGCTTGAAAGTCCACTCTGAAGCATCAGGAGTAGCTGACCATTCAGTAGCAATATCTCCACCTAAGGTCCCGTCAGCATTAATCTGAGTCATGTAAGATCTCATAGCATGTGCTAAGAAGATTGTTGAGAAGCTTAGATATGTGCCTGGATCAAAGCTATCTGATGAGTTTCCGTCATGTGCGCCCAGCCTAAATGTTCCGCCATGCTTTGGTGAGGCGGCAGCTGTAGTAGTCCACAAGCCGGTAGCAGCCGAAGCTGTTACGCCAGCTGCTAGTGAGTAATGCATAAAATCTCTTCTCGAGATTCTACCTAACTTCGCTTCTGCAGCTAGTTTGTCTAATAACATTTTATCTTTCATGGTCAAAAGACCTCCCTTGTTGTTATTCAGTTCAAATTAATTTGCACAACGAAGCCATGCAAAATTCATCAATGATGTCAGATTCTATTTCTGTTTCAAATGTAGAGAAGAATTGCTCACAACATATAATGCTTTAAAGAAAGCACAATATTAATCTAAAATCCACCCCCTAGAGGTTATTTTTTTCAGTTATTTATTTTTTTCAGGAATTAATTTAGAAATTTTTTATTTATAGAAGTTCTGAAATTGCTAAGGTTAGCCAAAAACTGCTTTTGTGGCTTTCTTTGAAGCGTCAACAATTATGTCGGCTTCTGATTTTGAAAGTGATAGGGGGGGTGCAAAACCTAAAATATCCCCTTGAGGCATCGCTCGCCCAATAACGCCATTTTTTGCAAGTGCTTCTGAAATTTTTGGTCCAATTTTTTGATCAGGTTTGAAAAACTCCCTGCTACCTTTTTTTGAAACAAACTCCACTGCCGAAATCATACCTTCACCTCTAATTTCGCCAATATTCGGATGATCTTTTAGAGCTTCGGATAGTTTTTGGTTAAAATAAGATCCAGTTTCCTTGGCATTTTCAACTAATTCCAATTTATCTATAAGCTCAAGGTTGGCAATTCCAGCGGCGGCGCCTATTGGGTGCGCGGAATATGTCCAGCCATGCCCGAAAGGCCCATTTTCATCTGTACCCTTACTCAAAACATTCCAAACTTTTTCTGAAACTATTGACCCAGAGAGGGGGGCATAAGCAGATGTGAGTCCTTTGGCTATCGTAATTAGGTCAGGTTTCATGTTAAAATGATCAGAACCAAACATGGTTCCTAGTCGCCCAAAACCAGTAACAACCTCATCTGCAATCAACAAAATATCGTTTCTTTCAAGAATAGGCATCATTACATTCCAGTAGTTTTTTGGAGGAGGTACGATCCCCCCAGTTCCTAAAATGGGTTCAGCTATAAATGCAGCGATTGTATCTGCGCCTTGTTCTTCTATTAGACGCTCTAAACACTGTGCGCAGTAATTCGCAAAATCCTCTTCACCCATATCAAGGTCTTCACGTCGGTAGAAATAAGGAGATTCAGTGTGCAATATTCTATCGAGCGGCAAGTCAAATTTTTTATGAAATAATTCTAACCCAGTTAGGGAGCCAGTCATTAAACCCGAGCCGTGGTACCCCCTCTGCCTAGATATTATTTTCTTTTTCTTATTTCTTCCCAAAATATTGTTGTAGTACCAAATTAACTTAATATTCGTTTCATTTGCGTCAGAGCCGCTAAGCCCAAAATAAACTTTAGACATATTTTCTGGAGCTCGATCAATTACCATTTTAGAGAGTTTAATGGCGACTTCACTTCCATGACCTACGTAAGAATGGTAATATGCCAAGTCATGAGCTTGCTTTGCAATTGCATCGGCGATTTCTGTTCTACCATATCCGACATTGACACAATACAATCCAGCAAAGCCATCAAGAAATTTGTTACCATCTCTATCCTGAATGTAAGAACCGGAACCTGTGGACATAATTCGGTTCACTGTTTCACCCCGTTCATGTTGTGCAAGGTGGGTAGACGGGTGCATAAAATTTTCACGGTCCCATTTATTTAATAAATCATTTTCCAGCATAAAAACCCTTTCAATATAACATCTTATTAGATTAACCTAATGTATTCATTCAATCTAGTTAACTTTCAAAATCTGAACCACAATCTGATAATTCAGCCTTTTCGCGCGCAAATGTAGCAATTGCTGTGTCTTGTATTCCTGTCCCTGTTAGGTCTGCTATTGTGATATCATTTTCTGATTTTCGTCCAACCTTTTCCTTTATGATAATAGATCCTAATTCTGGAAACCTTGTGTCTGCAGAAATTAGTCCTTCAGCAATTGCTGGGCGCAATTCTCCAAGTATTTCAGTTTGAGCCTGATAGTCCGGTATATAGGAGTCGCAACGAGTTAAACAGCTTGCCTCCAGTTCACATTTGTCATCCTGATCAGATCCCATTGCAGTTATGTGTTGCCCTGGTCTAAGCCATTCAGACATAACTAGTGCTTTCTTAGATGAGGTTGTAGTTATGATTACATCGGAATTTGAAATAGCAGTCTCAGCGTCTGCTTCTGCTATAACTTCAATATTTAACTCATTAGAAAGCTTTTGAGCTAAAAGAGAGGCTTTGTCTTTGCTTCTCCCCCATATTATTGCTCTGTTGAGAGGACGAACCAAATTTAAAGCCTTAAGTTGCAGTTCTGCCTGATTTCCAGAGCCAATAATGCAAGCACTTTTAGCATCTTCTCTTGCCAGATGTCTTGCAGCCACTGCACCGGCCGCAGCTGTCCTAACATCCGTTAAATAACCGTTATCGAGCAAAAGGGCTTCTAGCATTCCGGTTTTTGCAGAAAAAAGCACCATTAAGCCAGAAGTGCTAGGGAGACCAATTTTTGGATTATCAAAGAAACCAGGGCTCATTTTAATAGCGAAGCTATTTATTCCGGGGACATATGCAGTTTTTACATCAACTTCACCGTTAAAATGATGTATTCCCATGGATAATATTGGTGGCATAACAACCTCTCCACCAGCCAAAGCTGAAAAAGCCTTTTCTATACAGTCAATGGCGTTTAGATCAAGTTTTACCAATTCTCTTAAGTCAGATTCAGTAAGAATTTTTATTTTAGGCATTGGATCTCCTATTCGCGTGTTTATCCACTATTAGACACAATCTGGTGATGAAGTTTCATATCGATATTTCCGCCGCACATTAGTGCTACTGTTACTCCTTTGGGATTGATTTTCTTTGACAATAAGGCTGCAACAGATACTGCTCCTGAACCTTCAACAATTTGGGATTCTTGCCAGTAAGCATGGTGAATAGCTTGGGAAATTTCAGCCTCTGACACAAGAATAAATTCGTCAACTAGATCTCGTGTCATTTGAAATGTATATTTATTATCTATCCCTATTCCTCCACCTAGCGAATCTGCTAGAGTGGGTTCTTCTTTTACAAAAATTGGTTTTCCAGCTTTCTGCGATTCATACATTGCTGCACCTCTTTCCATCGAAACACCAATTATTTTACAATTCGGTTTTGCATCCTTTAGAGCCACTGAAATTCCTGAAATAAGCCCTCCACCTGAAACGGGTATTATGGCTAAGTCTAGATCGGGAAGGTCTTTCAATATTTCCAGTCCTAAAGTGCCTTGCCCTGCGATTATATCGTTATGGTCAAAGGGTGGTATCATTGTCATGCCTTCTTCTTTTACTAGGCGATCAACCTCTATCTGGGCATCATCCTGGCTATTCCCAATAATCCTAACCTCTGCCCCATGTGCTTGAATTCCTTCAATTTTGTTTTTTGGGACAAGTTTTGACATGCAAATAATACACTTAATTCCTGCAACGCTAGCAGCCGATGCCAAGCCTTTTCCGTGATTTCCAGTTGAGACGCCGACAACACCTCGGTTTCGTTGCTCGGAAGTCAGATTTAAAATAGCGTTAGTAGCTCCCCTTATTTTAAAACTTCCAGTTTTTTGGTGGTGTTCAAGTTTTAGAAAAATAGATGTCTTGTAGTCTTTGGATAGACATTCAGACCTTATAAGCGGAGTCTTGTTAATAAAAGGGTTTATATTGATAAACGCTTTTTCTATTTCGCCAGTATTAATAATTTTGCCACCACATAATTTTGATCTTCTTAAAGGAGTATAATTTTTTATATTTTAAAATGTTATTTTTCTTCTTGATGTTCAAAGATTGAAGTGTATCCATCCGACCAGTCTGGAGGTAGTCTTATATCCATCTCCTCATGATGGCAAAACCTACTATCTTTACCTCTGACAACTTCTCCATAATTTTTTGTGGGATAGGTCACGGCGGTATAGGGGTAGGCATCACACGCCGCATAAGTAATTATAAGAACGGGTCGCCCTTTAGTGCTTAAGTTTGGGCGGGAGGCATGAAGTGCGCAGCAGTGATGAACAGAAACTGTTCCGGCTGGACCTATGAGGTCTACAGCTGTATCCAACTTTGCTTCTTTTAGTTTTTCATCTTCTATAAAGCCCAACCAATTATTACTGCTGTCATAATGGTCATAAATAGGCCCCCTGTGACTTCCAGGGACTACTTGCAATGGACCTTGTTCCGGACCAACATCATCCAGACATATTAAAAACTGCCCCACAGCGCGATTTGTAAGAGGGTAGAATGGAAAATCTTGATGCCATTTGACCTCCTGACCCCCTCCAGACCATTTTATATTAATCATGTTCTCTCGGAAGCGTACATCTGGTCCTAAAATATCTGCTGCCATGTCGGGAAGATTGGAGTCTCTCTGAAATTCATGAAATATTGGATCCATTTCATCCATAAATGCAATCCGGCGCAGGCGAGGATTGTTAGAGGTATGACCATCTTCCAAAACAAATGTGCCATCAGATTTCGTTAGAGATTTTGATTTTTCTATTAATTTAGCAAGGCCGTCATTCAGTTTCTCGAGCCAATCGTCACTTATTATTTTCTTTTTTACAACATAGCCGTCCTTAAAAAAGGACTCTCTCTCTTCTTGGGTTAAGATACGAGCAGGTTTCGATAATATGTCTTCATCACGCATTTTTTTCTCCTTGAGTTATTGTTGTAAAATTTGACCGAAACCTATTATAGGTTTGGTATAGCCCGAAATTCTAAGGGTCTCCCATATCATAGCTTGATTGGCAGTTATAACTGGCTTTCCAATTTCCTTCTCTATTCTTTCGGCGACTTTAAGGGCGCGTATGGCTGTGCAGGAAATAAATAGCGCATCACTATCAGGTCTATTTGCCTCTATGGCGGCTTCAAAAATGGCTTCTGGAGGAAGCGCAGCCATAATTTCGTTGTCTTCGATAAGAAATGAACTAAAAGCAGATATTTCCACTCCTGAACTTTGAAGGTGCGAAGCGATAGCAGAGTTAACATTGTCTTCATATGGGGTTAAAACAGCTATTTTTTTAGCATTGAGACAGTTAAGTGCCTTTAGTGAGGCAGTGATAGGCGTCACTACTGGGATATTTGGTCTAACCGCATGAATTTTTTCACAAATCTTTTCATACCCCATTACCACTGTGCCAGATGTGCAAGCATAAGCGATCGTGTCCAGGCGGCCTTCAGGAACAATGAGTTCAGTGGCTTTTGTTATGAAAGGCGCCATTTTTGGTAGTGAATCGAGAGTGCAGTCGCTTGTGTTGGGAACTCTTGTGACAAAAATAGCCACGTCATCATTTGGTCTAGCGCTAATAAAATCTTGTTCTGCCGCGTAATCATTAGACAAAACTACAAGCCCAATTCTGTGTTTTCCAGGACCTTCATCGGGAGTAAACTGTGAGGTGACTGGAGTAGATTTGAATGAAGTATTTATATTAAGTAACTGTTCCATTTAACTTTTCCTAATTATTTAATATCTTTAAAAAAGTTTCTCTTGCGATATTTTTTCCACTTAATACACATAGAGTCTTTCCTTTGACTGGTAGTTTACTAGCCATGATAGCTGCTACGCCTACCGCACCAGCTCCTTCCACCTCGAGTCCTTCAGAGCTATGTATCAACCTTAAAGCCGACTTGATGAGGTTTTCATTTACTGTGATTATGTCGTCTGCTAATTTCTGAATTGTTTCAAAGGTCCACTGATTGTGAAGGCCTATATTTCCCCCAAGAGCATCTGCAATAGTTTCCTGCTCTTTGACATTGACAGGCTTTTTTGCCTTGATAGATTCAAACATAGACGCTCCTCGCTCCATACTAACACCTATTACACGAATTTTTGATTTGTAAGACTTTACCGCTGTAGCTATTCCCGCCAATAAGCCTCCTCCTGACACGGGCACTAGTATGCAATCTATATCATCAATGTTTTCATCTAATATTTCCAATCCCACCGTGCCCGCTCCGCAAACGACGTGAGGGTCGTCAAAGGGGTGAACTAGTTTGATATTCTTGTTTTCTACTAGATCAAGGCAGTGCTCTAAGGACTCATCATAATCTTTGCCAATTATTTGAACTTTTCCCCCATTTTTAACTACATTTTCAATTTTATTTTCAGGAACTAATTTTGATAAGCAAATGGTGGCCTCAGCTCCAAGTTTTCTTGCGGCACATGCGAGGGCTGGACCATGATTTCCACTCGAGGCTGTGGTTACTCCCTGATTTCTTTCCTTCCCAGACATAGAAAGCATTGCATTCATTGCCCCTCTAATCTTAAATGAACCAGTTTCTTGAAGAAACTCTGGCTTCAAAAGAAGATCGATACCTAATTTTTTTGAAAGAGTAGAGGGAGTTAAGATAGGTGTTTTTTTAATATATTTACCTATTCTTTCGTGCGCCTTTTCAATTTCTGCACATGTTATTTCTGGCATCTTAACCCATAACTCTTTCTCCAGAAGGATCAAAAAATGCCTTCAAGGAAGCATCCGCAAGATAATTTTTTCCAGCTATTTCAATTTCCCAATTTCCCGATTCTAACAGGTCTTTTGTAACACCTTCAGGATGGCGGACATATCCCATGCCAACCGAGCAATTCAAATTAAAGGCGTATGCGCCAGAACTAATGTAACCAACAATCTTGTCGTTTAATTTAATAGGCTCTTCATGAAAAAGTACTGCTTGGGGATCTTTTAATTTAAACATTACCAAGCGTTTTTTTAGTACTTTCTGTTCTTTTTGCTTTATGAGAGCATCTTGTCCTTTAAATGGGGTTTTTTTATCTAGGCTTACAGTGAAACCAAGCCCAGCTTCGTAAGGAGTATCTTCTGGAGTAAGATCTAATTCATATTCCCTATAGGCCCGCTCACTTCGCAAATGTTCGAGTGCGTGATATCCTGCAGCTTTGAGGCCAAATGAATCACCCGCTTTCCAAATTTTGTCAAAAACATGTTGAGCGAACTCTGTTGGGATGTGTAACTCCCAACCCAATTCGCCAACATAAGTTAACCTGTTTGCAATAACTTTTGCATATCCCAATTCAATCTCTTGTGATGTTGAAAATGGAAAAGCTTCGTTATCTAAGTTTGAATTAGAAATTTCTCTAAGAATACTTCGAGAGTTGGGGCCTTGAAGAGAGAGGACCGCATATCCGGATGTTACATCCGTCAGAGTAACATTGTTTTCCCCAATGTGCCGTTCTATCCAGCTTTTATCTCTAGCATGTGTTGTTGCTGATGAGATAATTAAAAATACATGCTCATCCATTCTATTGATTGTAATATCACATTCAATTCCGCCCTTAGAGTTAAGCATATGGGTGTAAACAACTTTGCCTTTTTCAACATCAATGTTTCCAGAACACATTTTTTGAAGTGCAATGAGAGAGCCTTTGCCCTGAATTAAATGTTTTCCGAAAGAACTTTGATCGAGAAGAATCGCCGTTTTCCGTGCGGCAAAACATTCCATTTCTGTGTATTTAAACCAATTTGGCTTTGTGTGTGAATATACATTGTCAACAGATCCACCAGGTTCGGTGAACCACATTGGTCGCTCCCATCCCGCCCCTTCACCGAAGCTAGCTCCAATTGATGCCCATCTGTCATGTAAGCTGCTTTTACGGATATTTCTGGAGGTTTCCATTTGATAGTGGGGCCAGTCTGGCTTGTAATGTAAACCAAGGATTTCTGGAGTTCGGTCTTTTAAATATTTTTTGTTAGTTTGAAAGGGGTGAAATCTAGCTATATCGACATGACTGAGGTCTAAAGTAGGCTCCCCCTCGACAATCCACTCAGCCAAAGCTCGACCGGCTCCTGCGCCGAATTCTATTCCTTCCGAATTATAGCCAGCAGAGATGTAACAGCCAGGCAAATATGGAACCGCGCCAAGCATGAACAAGAGATCTGGAGTAAAACTTTCCGGTCCATTAAAAAATTTTGCTATGCCAGCATTTTGTAAGTCCGGTAATAACTCAGAAGCTTTTGAGAAAGGTAGTTCAAAATGATCCCAATCTTCAGGCAATTCTATAAAGGGAGTGTCCTTGGGTAAATTCTCCATATCAATAGCTTTTCCCCAAGGCTCAAAGGCACCTACTAACCATTTTTGTGCGTCCTCTTTTATGTAAACATGTCCATCGGTATCCCGTAGAACTGGCAAATTTGGAGTTATTTTGTCCATTGCTTCCGTTACAATGTAAAAATGTTCTGCACCGTAAAGTGGAACATTCACTCCAAGTTGTGAAGCCAGCTCTCGGGTCCATAGGCCACAAGCTAATACAAGAGTAGCACAATGAAATCGGGCATCTTTAGTTTCAACAAGATATTCTCCTGTCTTTAATCGCTCTAACTTTTCAACACAGCTATTTTCAAACACCTCTACCCCATTTTTTTTTGCTCCTGCTATAAGAGACATTGTTGTATCTACGGGGTTAGTTTGACCGTCTTTTGGAATATATATGGCACCCTCTAAAATGTTGGTTGCGAGGCCAGGGTAAATGTCTTTTGCCTCCTTAGGAGATATTATATGTGCGTCGATTTTAAAGCTCTTTGCCAGTGAAGCTAACCTTTTGGTTTCAAAAAACCTGTCAGCGGTTCGGCAGACCCCCAATGTACCATTTTGCTTAAATCCGGTAGCTTGACCTGTTTCACTTCCTAATTGGGAATAGAGCTCAACATTATATTTTGCTAATTCAGTCATCGCATGAGTTGATCTTAATTGCATAATCAGTCCTGCCGCATGCCAAGTTGTGCCCGATGTCAGCTGGTGTCTTTCTAAAATTGCTATATCGGTTTTTCCTAATTTTGAAAGATGATAGGCAACGCTTGCCCCAGCAATACCGCCGCCAATGATCATGATTTCTTTATGCAGGGAATTCTTCATAGATCTATTCTTCAGCCATCATTAACAAGTTTAATCTGTGAAGCATGGCAGATAT
This sequence comes from uncultured Alphaproteobacteria bacterium, assembly GCA_902533625.1. Lineage (GTDB taxonomy): Bacteria > Pseudomonadota > Alphaproteobacteria > Rhodobacterales > Rhodobacteraceae > CACKLF01. The sequence goes on from CACAMI010000011.1 coordinate 15,495, forward strand.
AGCGTTCCGAGTTATAAACCCAATTGCGCGAATATCATCTCTTTTAGCAGCGTTTAGTGTTTGAGAAACATCAGTTTTTATGGATTCACTTAACTCGGCTAATGTTAGTTGCTTCATGTAAAAAAACCAAACACGCACAGTTCTGTAATACATTTGATCATAGGTCTCTCTAAGTAAATCACTTGATATTAATTTACATTTAAATTCATGGAGCTGCTCGTAGCATTTGTATAGTTCCGACTGTGACATATTATTATTGTTTTGTGTGCGGTTATTTAAAAGTTCTAAGCCTTCCAATGAGATCAAATCTATTGGCTTTGGGTCGGATTCTCCAATTAGGGTAGCCAGGTGTAGTCTTAATTGAATAGCATCTCGGCTTTGTGACGGAATTATTCCTGTAACAATAGTTCCAACCCCATGCTTGGTCATAACCAAGCCTTCTCTCTCAAGACGTTGCATTACGGATCTAATAGGTGTTCTGCTAATTTTGAATTCTTCAGATATATTTTTAATATCAAGTTTACTTTCAGGAAGATAATCTAGAAGCACTATACGTCTTCTTATTTCTCGATACACAAAGTCAAAACGAGATCTCCAAGGACTAGTATCTATTAGAAAGGACTCACTAATTTCATCAACGGCATTTATTGTTTCAAGCTTGTTGCTTAAACGATATTCTTCTTGCATAGTCTGAGCCTTCACACATTTGAGAATCACTTAAATTCCATTATGAACTCCCTGTGAGATGTATACAACTCATTTTTAACCCCAAGAATAAAATAAAGTTAGAGAATGAAAAATTGTATAGAAAAGGGAAATAGTGGAGAGTTTTTATTTTAAATTAAAATTTGCATGCTTTCAAAAAGTAGAGTTATATACTTCCTAAAAAAAGATTAGGTATGTGAATGTCAGACAAAGCAATAGAAATTCTTGAACGCCTGGTTTCATTTCCAAGTGTCTCTGGCCTGCCAACACATGAGATAGTCAATTACATAAAGGATTTTCTTGAGGGGCATGGATTGGACGTAATTCTTTCCTTCGATGACAAACAGGAGCGGGCTAATGTCTTTGCAACTATTGGTCCTAAAATCGATGGGGGTGTCCTTCTGAATGGCCATACCGATGTGGTGGCTGTGGAGGGCCAAAAATGGGCTACAGATCCTTTTACTTTAACAAAGAAAAATGATTTTTTGTATGGCAGAGGTTCAGTGGACATGAAAGGATTTTTAGCTTGTGCTATGGCATCCGTACCAACTTTTCAATCTCTAAATCTAAAAAAACCAATTCATTTAGCTTTTACGTTTGATGAAGAAACTGGCGGTTTTGGAATGCCTGTTTTGCTTAAAAGTCTAAAATTAGAAAAAATTTGCCCAGAGATTATTATAGTTGGAGAACCAACGGAGATGAATATAGTAACAAGCCATAAGGGTGGTGATGAAATGCGCACTGAAATAACAGGGTTTGAAGTTCATTCCTGTAATCCGAGTAGGGGGGTAAGCGCAATCTCTGCAGCGATGAAAATTATTTCAAAAATAGAAGAAATTGGAAAGAGGTTGGCTAATAACCCATATAAAAATTCCCCTTTTGAGCCTCCATATGGAACTTTTAATGTGGGGACAATCGAAGGAGGGGCAGCAAGAAACGCTACCGCAGGGTGGTGCAACTTTGATTGGGAATTTAGGCCGATGCCTGGAGAGGACAATGTTCCAATTATTTCTGAAATAGAAAAATACGCTGAAGAAGTTATCCTTCCTCCAATGAAATCAATAAATAAGTCAGCCAACATCGAAATTATAACTGAGGTTTCAGTACCTTCTTTTGATGAAAGACTTTCCGAGAAGGCCGCCAATTTTGTAAGTGAAGTAACAGGTAAGAATAGTCGCGGAGTGGTCTCATTTGGTACGGATGCAGGATATTTTAGTGATGGAGGGTATTCCACAGTTGTGTGTGGCCCAGGTACTATCTCCAGGGCTCATGCGCCGGATGAATACATAACGATTGATGAGATGGATCAAGGTATGAAATTTATGAAAGATATTGCTGCTAAGTTAGCGGATTAGAAATACTTAAAGGTCAAAAAAGGAGAGGGAAAATGGGTTTTCAAAAAGCTTTTGAAGTGTCGGAATATAAAAGAAGAATAGCTGATGTTAAGAACAGAATGGAATCTGCTGGAATTGATATGCTAATATGTCAGGACCCTGCAAATATGTGTTGGATGACTGGTTTTGATGGGTGGTCGTTTTATACTCCTCAAGCGGTAGTATTGCATCATTCTGACGAGTGGCCAATATGGTTTGGTAGAGAGCAGGATGCTAAATCTGCGCATATGACTACAGATTTGCCAGCAGAAAATATTTTCAATTTTTCAGAACCATTAGTTCATCATCCTGATAAGCACCCATTTGATGAGTTGTGCGACTTGCTCAAATCTCGAAATTGTGACACTGGAACTATTGGGGTTGATTTTGATGCCCATTATTATACTGCCAGAGCTCATCAACACCTTACGAAAGGTCTTCCAAATGCAAAAATTATCGACAATAAAGAATTAGTAAATTGGGCGCGATTAGTTAAATCTTCAGCTGAAGTTCATTATATGAGGGAAGCAGGAAAATTAAGTACTCTTGTAATGAATAATGCTCTTGATAAAGTTAAGCCAGGCATGCCTCAATCTGAAATTATGGCTAATGTTTATCATGATCAGGTCCTAGGGATCGATGGTAAATTTGGTGATTACACTGGTCTTTGCCCCTTAATTCAGGTTGGTGAGGGGACGTCCACGCCTCATTTGACTTGGTCTTCCGAGGGCCTTCCTGATTCTGGACTGGTAGTTATGGAGCTTGGTTCTGCGAGAAGACATTACAACGTGCCTGTAACTCGAACAATTCATATTGGAAAGCCGCCAGTTGAAATTGAGAAATTAGCAGACGTTATTATAGAGGGTGGAAACTTAGCTCTCGAAACAGCCAAGCCAGGAGCAACTTGCGAGGAAGTTGAGGCCATATTTCAAAAAACAATTAGGCAGCATGGATATCAGAAGAATAGTAGAGTGGGATATTCAATTGGCTTAAATTTTCCTCCAGATTGGGGTGAACGAACAGCAAGTTTAAGAGCTGGTGATAAGACAATACTGCAGGAGGGTATGTGTTTTCATTTTCAATCTGGAGTGTGGTTATCAGAATATGGTGCAGCTATATCTGAACCGTTCGTGGTAACACCAACTGGAGGCGAAAGGCTCTGCAATGTTCCCAGAGAGTTAGTTTTAAAATAAAATTTGAGCTGAAAAGTCAAAGTTATTTTATAATTTGAAAAGAGAACCGAAACCGGAAAGTGTATCCTTAATGCCTGCTAGTCTTAAAAGGTGCCAAGCTAAGGCATGATTGCTTGCAGTGACAGGTTTATTTATTGCTTTTTCTGCTTTTTCTATAATCCTAGCAGCTCTTAGACTGGTGCATGAAATAAATACCCCATCGCAGCTATCTGACATTCCAACAGAACTTACTGCATTAAATATTGATTCCTCATCTATTCTACCAACATTTATATCACTTTCTTCAAAATAAGAGCCGACTATAGTTACGGGCAAATTTGCCTCATTAAAGTTATTCTGCATTGCACTTGTAATATTCGGAGAATAAGGAGTAATTAATCCTAATCTCTTGATCCCCAATAATTTAAATGCAGCCTTAGCTGCAGATAAAGGGTTGGTGGAAGGCACATGGTTATGTGCGTCATTCAAGATTGATTCAATGCGGTTCTCACCTATAATTGTAGCGCCTGAGGTACACCCATATCCTATTGATTTTATTCCTAGATAGCTCGGTATCAACCGAGCTGCTATGGGAAGTTGTTCCTCCATTGCAGAAAGCATCTCTGTTGTTACTTCTGCTTCATTTTTTAATCTTGCATGATAGATTGAGACGCCTGGTAAGGCTGTAAGGATTCTGAATTCTTCTTCTATAGTTTGGTCAGATTCTAGCACTAAAAGACCAATACGCGCTCTTTCGCCCACACCTGAATCTTTACTAAAGGGAATACGCCTGATTATTGGGTTGCTTTGTTTAATGGTCATGATTCAGCACACCTGGTCTTAATTGTTATTTTCCTCTGACCCAGCTTGCTGAGAGAAAAAGGAGGTGCCCTTAGGCACTTCGGGTATTAGCATCTCATATTTAGAACATCTTACTTTCCCAGATGGTTTGCCTTTAATAATTGAATGCGTTAGCTTGCTCGGTAAGTGATTTTGACTAAGTTCTATGGCGTCTTCAGCATAGTATGTCGCTATGTAAAGAGTTCTAGATTCAGAGGAAAGATTTGGTGCTGAACCGTGAAGAAGGCTTGAGTGCATTAAGCATGCGCTTCCAGCTTTTCCAACACACTTAATTACATCTTTAGAGTATTTATTAGCAATTTCGTCGTCAACTGATCCAGTAAAAACTCCATTATGCCAGTGCGGATAAAGAGGTCCCTTATGAGAGCCTGGGACAACTTCAAGTGGTCCATTTTCAAGCGTAACGTCATCAACGTAAAGAAGGGCTGTAATTAAGTCGTCATTTGTCATGGGCTGGAAAAGAAAGTCCTGATGAAATTTGACTTTTGTTGCAGTGCCGGGAAGTTTGGAATTTACTTTCCCATGATGAAATCTGATAGAAGGTCCTATTAATTCTGCTACATAATCTGTCATTTTGGAATTTCGCATTACATTCTCATAAACCTTGGATATTTCTTCAGGAGATTGCACACGTCTTAGACCTGGTTTCTCTGATGTATGACCTGGTTCCAAATCAAATCTGGGACGTCCGTCTAAGGTTTTACCATAGTCCCCTTCATGAAGTCGGCTTTCTTCAACCCATTCCGTAAATGTCTTTCGTAATTCAGTTAATTCAGTAGGTGTGACAGCATCTTTGACAGTTATTACGCCATCATTCCAGAAGCTATCTGTTTGCTCTTTTGATAGGATGCTCATAATTACAATTCGTTAGTAGTTTTGTTTATATTTTCGCTGTTATCGTACACCTCTTAGAAATCTTAAATCAATTAAAATATTTTCGTTTTCGATTATGTTGAGATTTTTTTTGAAAAAGCTTTCAAAAAAAATTTCTTTAGTCATAATTTGGAGATGAAGAAAGAGCCTGAAGACGCTAATAAAAGACGAGAGGTAAGCCCTGTAATTTGTTACCCATCTAGCAGGCTAAAAAGACCTAATCTAAAAATTTATCGCTCTATTAGGGAGGGGGCAAAAAAAGTTGATGAAATTATAATTAATCCAAGAGACGCTAAATGTTTTAGGGTTAGGGCTGGTCAATTTTTCAGAATTACCTCAATTGAAGGACCTCAAGTAGGTGATTTAAATTTATGGAACTTAGATAATCTAAGTGAAAAGTTTTACTCAGGGAAAACGAGAGCGTTACATGGGTCGCACATGGATGAAGGTGATCAAATGTGGTCCTGCTTTCCTTATCTTAGACCCATGGCAACTGTTTTTGAGGACACACTTAAGTGGTATGGAGTCGATAAATTTGGTGGTTCAGTTCATGACGTGATTGGAACTCGCTGTGATCCTTATACAAATAAACTCTTGGAAGGAAATAATTACCATCATTGTTGCCATTCAAATTTAGCTAGAGCCCTTGCAGCTGAAATAGCTTTGCCTATATTGGAAGCTGAATCCCTTATTCATGATGTATTAAATGTTTTTATGTGCACAGGCTTTACACGTGATACAGGTCAGTACTTTATGAAGGCTAGTCCGGTTCGACCTGGAGATTATATTGAATTTTTTGCTGAAATAGATCTTCTGGGAGCTTTATCAGCATGTCCAGGTGGCGATTGTTCGACAAAACATTCGAGTGATTCCGCAAAGTGTTACCCTCTTCTTGTTGAAATATTCTTAAATGAACAGAGCGTTTTGAATATCACTAATGAAGTTAATGGGTACAATCGCAAGCATGGACTACAATAAGACCAATTCAGTACGTAGTTTTATTCTTTAATTTAAAATACTCACTATTAGAATTTTTGGTACAACGTCGATAAAATAGTTGTATACATCTATTTTTGAGTTTTATAATCTCTTCAAGATTGATTCTTTAATTTATTATTTGGAGCGGAAAATGGGTAAGAAATTAACTCAAGAACAGGTAGATTCTTTCCATCGAGATGGCTTTCTATCGCCAGTAGATATTTTTTCTGAGGAAAAAGCACTTAGCTATAGAAAAGAGTTAGAGGCTGCTGAAAAAAAGTGGCCGGAAGCTTTTGAGGGAGCATCGCGACAAAATGCACATCTCTGTTTAAAATGCCTTGATGAAATTGTTCATAATAAAGCATTATTGGATGCCGCAGAAGATATAGTCGGGCCTAATATTTTAAATTATGGCACGGTATTATTTATAAAAGAAGCAAATGACCCCGGTTTTGTTAGCTGGCATCAAGATGCGAAATATATGGGGCTAGAACCTCATGTGGGGATAACCGCATGGATTGCTTTATCAAAAAGTGACAATGAGAGTGGATGTATGCAGATGATACCAGGAAGTCATAGTTCCATTCGGGATCATAATGATACTTTTGGAGAGAAGAATATCCTCACCAGGGGTCAAGAGGTTGAAGGCATAGATGAAACTAAGGCAGTATCGACACCTCTTCGTCCTGGGCAAGCTTCATTTCATAGCGCAAGGGTTGTTCATAGTTCTCAACCTAATAAAAGTAACGATAGGCGAATAGGATTTGTTATACAGCCTCTGATGCCACCATCTGTGATCCAAACTAAATCAAGGGTAGCCGCCCAATTAGTTAGAGGCAAAGATGAATTTGGGCATTTTGATAAGGCATCTCGACCGACTGGAGACATGAAGCCAAACGAAGTAGCCTTTAGGGATAATATAAATAATATTTGGAAGGAGCACCTCTATGAAGGTGCCGAAAAGACAAGAGATCTATAAACCTTTGAAAGCTACAAAATTTGAGATAATTCAAGGTATTCGAGAGATCTTTGCTTCACATGATTTTAGTGATGAAGATTTATTGGAGCTTGTAGATCCAAAACTTGGGGTAATAACCAGTTTTAATGATTTGATGTCTCAATTAGAAAATTTACGCAAAATTGATTTAGGACAGACCCCACCTGCCTTAGGAATTGAGGAGATATCGGATTAATATTAATCAGATATCATATGCTTCGGTTGCTAAACTTAGTGCGGCTTTAGATGCAGGCAGTATTACGGCTTTAGAATTGACTAAAGCCTTATTTGAACGTGCCAAATCCTTAAATGATACATGTAAGGCTTATATAGAAATGTTTGAGACATCAGCTCTAAATAAGGCCAAAAAGTTAGATAAAATAGCTCGTATTGGTAGTCTGCATGGTATTCCATTTGGGCTAAAGGATCTTATTGATGTTAAGGGAAGGCGAACCACAGCAGGTTCCGAAGTTTTAAAAAACAATATGGCAAAAGATGATGCTCATGTAGTAGAAACTTTAGAAAATGCAGGTGCAAATCTTCTTGGCAAGCTTAACCTCCATGAGTTTGCCTATGGCGCAACTGGCGAAAACAAACTTTATGGTACGCCGATTAATGTATTCGATCACTCGCGATTAGCTGGTGGTTCATCAAGTGGATCGGCAGCTGCAGTTGCTTGGGGCCTGTTGCCCTTTGCCTTGGGGACCGATACAGGAGGCTCAGTAAGGGTGCCGGCTTCATTAAATGGTTTAGTGGGGCTAAAGCCAACATATGGGAAAATTTCGATGCGTGGTATCATTCCTTATTGCTGGACCTTAGATCATGTTGGAATTATTGCCCGCACTGTTGAAGATGCAGCATTAATATTAGATGTAGTGGGTCAGCCAGATCGCAAAAAGTCTAGTCCAATTAACCGTCATAAGATTAAATTTTCAGAAAAATTAAATTCAGGTAATCACCTATCTGGTATCCGGATTGGAATTCCCAAAGGTTTCTTTTTTGAAAATGTTGATGATGAGATATTAAAAGCTACCCATAAAGTAATAAAATATTTAGAAACCAAGGGGGGGTGCCTATGCGATGTGACCCTCCCAAATATGGATCACACTCGGACGGTCTCTTTAACCATCCAAATGCCAGAGGCATTGAGTTTTCATATGCCTTGGTTAAAGGACCGAAGTGCCGCCTATAGCTCAGACTTTCTGGCAGGTTTGGCTTTGGGGCAAAATATTTTAGCCGAGCATTATGTTAAGTGTAAACGCATGCTAACTAACTATAGAGATAGCGTCGATCAACTCTTCGAAGATGTTGATGTAATTATAACCCCTTCAACACCAATAATTTCTCCAAAACTTAATTGTGTGAATATTACAACAAAAGGCCTGACAGAGCCTGTAGGAAATGCAGTGACGCGATTCACAAGCTTTTTTAATATGACTGGCCACCCCGCAATAACTATACCATCGGGATTACATTCTAAAGGACTGCCTATGGGAGTTCAATTGATTGGGCCGCAGTTTGGTGAATTAAGCCTCTTGACGTTAGGAAAGCTTATTGAAGAAAATCATGATTTTAATATTCAAAAGCCCTCAATTTAATTTACATATGAAAGGAATTAAAAATGCATTCAAATCCGTTTACAGATGAAGAGTTAGGTCGGAGATTAAAAAAAACAAAAGACTTAATGGAAAAGAATAGTTTGGATATAATTCTTTTAAGCGCTCCAGAACATGTTTTTTATCTTACTGGGTTAGATCATTGGGGTTATTTTGCCCCTACTGTTCTAATAGTTTCAATGGACGATGACTTAGTTTTGATTACCCGGGAAATGGAAAAAGTTGTAATTAGAAACCAAGTAAGAAATGCAACTTTCATGGGTCATTCCGATACTGAGACAGCGGCTGATATTGTTGTAAAATGCCTGAATGGTAAAACTTCAGGTAAATCAATAGGTATCGAAGAGTGGTCATCCGGGTTGGCTTATGGAATGGGATCACAGATTAAAAATCAAGTTGTAGCGAGTCAATGGAAAGATATAACTGGCCTATTAGATAAGATGCGCCTAGTAAAATCAGGGGCAGAGCAGGAATTTATGCGTGCTGCGGCTCACGCTGCTGATGCAGGGACAGAAGCCGCAATCGCCGCGATTCATGATGGGGCGCTGGAGGCAGACGTGGCGGCAGAATGCCTGGCCGCAATGACACGCGCTGGCAGTACGCCTCCGGGTTTTGGGCCATTTTTGAGGCCAGCTCATAGAATGGCTGAAGAACACACAAGTTGGGGTAATGGAAAACACCATGAAGCAGTTTTTTTAGAAGTAGCGGGATGCGTGGCTCGTTATAATGCTCCTATGGGTCGATTGGTCAATATAGGGCATATATCTGATGAGGATAAAGAAATGTCAAAAATCTGTATTGACTCATTTAATTCCACTTTAAAGGAACTCAAAGTAGGGGTAAAGGCTCGGGATGTATATCAAGGTTGGCAATCTGTAATAGATGATGTCGGCATGCAGCATTACCGCCGTCACCATTGTGGATATTTAGTTGGTATAGGATTTCCTCCGTCATGGACAGGAGGTCCAAGAGTTACGGGTCTTCGTCACGACTCTGACTTAGAAATGGAAGAAGGGATGACGTTTCACCTAATGTCGTGGTTCACCGAAACAGGTAGAGGAAATTACTTTATATCAAATACCGTGTTGCTTGGACCATCGGGTGCTGAGGTTCTGAACAAATGTTCGTATGGTCCACACGTCAAATAAGGACTGTCCAATTTTTTTTTAAACAGAAGTCAGAAGCATTAATGCTTCTGATAACCCAATACTCTAGGATATTAATTGAATATGTTGAGGGAATTTCGACAATCTATGGCAATCGCGCTTTTGTACATGAAGGGTCTCACTCAATTCCATTCCCCATCCATCCATCCACATTCCCAGAATTATATGAACTACAGCATTTTCAGGCAAGATTGTTTTTTCTCCAGGGCGAAAGCTAATAGTATGCTCACCCCAATCAGGAGGATAGCCCACCCCAATTGAGTATCCAATTCTACTCTTCTTTTCCAAACCGTAGTGATTAAGAACATCTTGCCAGGCTGAATGAACCTCTCCAGCTTTCACGCCTGAAGACATTTTGTTCATGACTGCAGCCATGCCTTCTTCAACAGCTTTAAATGTTTCTTTCAATAATTTTGGCAGCTCTTTACCTAAATGTACTGTCCTTGCCAAACCAACATTGTATCTTTTTCGGCAACCTCCCAGCTCAAACGCAATGGTCTGACCGTCTTTTAACTTCTCATCGGTCCACATCGGATGTGCAGTTGAAGCAGACTCTCCAGCTAGAATTAATGGGTGGAGAGCAGGCATATCTCCTCCAAAATCTTTGGTTCCTTTAATCTGTGCGGCAACAATCTCTGACATAAGTTCAGATTGCCTGACCCCAACCCTAGTACGTTCCCAAGCAATTTTCATTGCGTGATCAGCTATTTGTGCTGCTTCTTGCATCATCTTCAATTCAGCTTCACTTTTTACTACTCTCACCCAATTAACTAATAGGTCAGCATCAATCCAGTGCGCATTTGGCAAGCCTTTCTTAAGATAGCCAAGGGATTTTGGTGATAAGAAGTATACATCACTTTCATATCCTATTTTTGCACCACCATACCCGGCACTATTCATCCAATCTGCTAAATATTTAGAGGGGTGAACATCAGGCCGCTGAACCAATTCCTCAGGGTAACTAACTATACTTTTAGAACTTAGATAAGTAGTGAATTTAGCTGCCCCAGCATCCATCTCTCGACCAAGCCAAATTGGACCATTACTTAGATCTAAAATCATCATTTGTGGAGTATAGAATGACCAAGCGTCAAATCCGCAGATCCAATTAATATTGCCAGGATCTCCCATGATTAGCACATCCAAGCCTTTTGCTATCATAGCTTCCCGGACACGGTTTACTCGAAAGTCATACTCTTTTTTTTGAAATGGAGGAGCCATTATTTTTTTAAAAACAACAATTCATATAGGGTGACTACCTTTGTCAGTTCGGAATTTTTCCACTGCTTTATTATCAAGAGTTACCCCCAAGGCCTGGTCGATCAGGCACATCGATCCCTCCATTAAGCATTTCATAATCTTCTTCCTCTATCAAGTCATCTTTTAAGTGATTAATTAAAGCCTGCATAGGTCGCCTTAAAGATGGAAAACTTACAGACATATGGCACATCGCTGACCAAGAGACTCCAGCTTCCCAAACTGACCGAAACCAGTAACGCTTACCAATTGCCGAGAGACGCTCAGACAAATCTCTACATCCTAATACTGAGCCTTCAGCATGTGGCTCTCCAACGGCTCCATCAATATATTTGTAATGAGTGAGTAGATCAGCAGAGGTGCAATGAGATGAAATATTTACACCATGGCGCTTGGCAAGTTTGTTCATGGAATTTAAGTCAGAAACTGGCTCTTCAATGTTTGCAAGATTATAGGGGAGGGTTTCGCGAATAAATTTTTCCGCGGTATCAAAGTCCCAGGTCATATTGGCATCGACACCAATTTTAGAATCTGCTCCTAGAGCCATACGAACTTCTGCAACTGTCTTAATATCTGTCATGACGGAATTAGTACCAACTTTAAATTCAACGAATTTAGAACCTGTTGAATCCTGGGCCGCAAGCATTTTTTTTGCCATATGAGTGGGAATTTCATTATCAGACAATGATTCTTCGGGGTCGTTACTGTACTCATATGCGACGAACCTAGCCATATCTCGGCATTTGCCGCCAATCAAATTATATAATGGGGTATTCAAGTCTTTTCCCATGCAGTCAAAAATAGCCATATCTACTGCAGCGTACGCACTTTGCTCAACCAATTGATCAGGGTATCCGTAATCTGCTGTCTCTGGAAGGCATAACAATCTTATTGATGCAGGTCCTGTAATCTCTTTATCTTTCAATAATACCGCAAACTTATCATTAATTATGTTTGCAGCATGGATTCCACGTGTTTCGCCTATTCCTTGTATTCCGTTATCACAATCAATTTTAACTATTGTTCTCAGGGTAGCTGTTCTTCTGGCTCTGCTGAAATATCCTACTCTTTTTACTGGAATTGCAACTGGTATTGCAACAATACGTTTTATTTTCAAGAAAAAGATCCACTTGAGTTATTGCTTAGATTATTAGAGAAAACGATAGCATATCTTTTTCTCAGGATGATAGTATTTCTTGTGCTAATTTGTATTTTCTTAGTATATTGGCAGATAGAAATATGTTAAGTTTTGTTGGGTGCAAGGTGCACCAATTGTGGACGGAAAGTTATACTAATCTGAAAAAATATTTTGCCATAACTTAATTTGTGTAAGACACAGGGAAATATTTGCTACTTTGCCTAAAGGATATAAATAATGGACTCAGAAAGTACTGCGACTGCTCTAAAGAAGGGTACGATAATAAAATCTAAATCTTGGGATATTAGATACGGCGATTTTTATAGTCATAGGGGAATGTTAGGTTTTATAGTGTTGGCAACCGATTTAGTTATGGAAGATAATATTATTCGCCTTACACCTGAAGGAGTAGGAATTTCAATTAATCGAATACCATGTAAAACTGAAGTCAATAATACCTATTTAAAACAGCAGCTTGCAATGCTTCCAGGGTCAGCAGCAATGATACAGCCTGATCAGCCTCCAGCTTTAATATGTTATGCTTGCACTTCAGGATCGATATTAAATGGTGAGCAAAATTGCATGGAAGCTATAAAGGCTGGTGCGCCCAATTCAGATGCTATGACCCTTGTAACTGGGGTTGTCGATGCAATTAGAACGATAGGAGCAAAAAATATTGTAGTTGGCACGCCATATTTGGACGAAGTTAACTCCGTCGAGTTAGATTTCCTAATTGATGCAGGATTTAATGTTCTTGATATGCAGGGGCTAAATGTGAGTGATGGTGCAGAAATGGGTCGCATTGACCCTAAGTTTATTAAGGAGTTTGCTATTTCCATTGATAGGCCTGATGCAGATTGTATTTTTATAAGTTGTGGAGGAATTCGTTCTATAGATGTTATTGATGAGATAGAGGAAGTCGTAAATAAACCTGTTATTACATCAAATCAAGCTATGATGTGGAGTTGCTTAAGAAGAATTGGTATTACTGATAATCTTAAAGGATATGGTAGATTATTTAAAAGAGATATTCATTTGAATTAACCGAATTACTTAAAAAATCCGTATTTATTTGCATAATTACTTTTTAATTGCCTGTACAGGTAGATAAAGAAATATTTCTGGTTTCGTAAGGCAAGAAATTTTATTTTAAGGGCTCTAATGAATAATCAAATCAAAGGTCTTTTAATTACAGCCTTAGGGGTCCTTCTGGTCGTTCCGGATTCTCTTTTTGTTAGATTAATTGATGCGGAGCCAATGGTAATTACTTTTTGGCGAAGTATTGTCTCTAGTGCATTTATTTTAACAGTGGTCTTAGGCACTCAGGGAATTGGAGGTTTTAAAAGTGTATTTCAAACTGGGAGAGTTGGGTTACTTTATGCTATATGCATAGGCTCAACCGCACCAGGTTTTGTTTTGGCAGTTACAAATACCAGCGTTGCAAATGTAGTTCTTATATTTGCATCAATACCACTATTTGCTTCCGTTTTTAGCTTTATATTTCTAGGGGAAATTATTCAAAGGCGCATTCTAATCACAAGTGCTTTTGTGATACTTGGGCTCTCGATAATTGCTTATGGTTCTGGGTTTTCGGAAGTAGCTTCTTGGAAGGGAGATCTTTGGGCTCTTTATGTTTCTATTGTTTATGCTGCAGGATTGACTGCCTTAAGGCGACTTAAAGATATTTCTATGGTTCCGGCAGTTTCAATTGCATATTTTGCTTCTGCTATTTTAGTTGGATTATTTTGTTCTCCTTTTGAAACATTTGTTATTAATTGGCCTCTCTTTATTGGACATGGTATTTTTATTGGGTCAGCCACTTGTCTTCTTACTTTAGGGCCTAGATATATAAGTCCGGCTGAGGTTGCCTTATTAATTTTACTTGAGTCTGTTCTGGCTCCAATATTAGTTTGGGCTATTATAGGTGAGTACCCAGGTGAATGGACATTAGTTGGAGGAGGGGTTGTCCTTTTGACTTTAATTATTTCAAACTTAATTCTTCTTAAGCATGAGAAATTTGGCTAAGTTGCCAAGCTTTTTTCAATTAAATTTCCTCACTGGCGACTTTTACTTTGCTAAACTTTTGTCTAGAAGAGATTGAAGATATTTATTATGAACTAAATTTGTGAGGTTTTATGAGATATAGAAAGTTAGGTATCACAGATCTTGATGTGAGTGTAATATGTTTGGGAACGATGACTTGGGGTGAGCAAAACTCTAAAGAGGATGCCATTCAACAAATGGATTACTCTCTTGATAGAGGAGTTAATTTTTTTGATACAGCCGAAATCTACCCTGTGATGCCAAGGCAGGAGACATATGGCCGAACTGAGGAAATCATAGGAGATTGGTTTCAGAAAAAAAAGACTAGAGATAAGGTAATTCTAGCTAGCAAAATCGCTTCTAAGTCAATTTCATTTGAGTGGATTAGAGGTGGCTCCAAGACACTCCGATTTGATAAGAAAAATATGAATTTAGCTATTGAGAAAAGTTTAAAGCGTCTAAAAACAGATTACATTGATTTATATCAGCTACATTGGCCCCAAAGAAATGTGCCCAGTTTTGGAAATTTAGATTTTGAGTATGATCCTAATGACAATGACTGGACTTCATTTGAGGAAACATTGGAGAATCTGCAAGAACTTATAAAAGAGGGAAAAATTCGTTATGTTGGCGTTTCAAACGAGACACCCTGGGGTGTAATGAAATTTCTTGAGACTTCAGAAAAAAGAAAATTACCTCGCATTATGTCCATTCAAAATGTCTATAGCATGGTTAATAGGGTTTTTGATATTGCAAACTCTGAAGTTTCCATCAGAGAAAAATGTGGACTGTTAGCTTATTCCCCTTTGGCAGGGGGGCGTCTCAGTGGTAAATATATTAAAAATAAGAATCCAAAAAATGCACGCTATACTTTATGGCCACGAAGGTTTTCCAGGCATCACACCAAAAGAGGAGAAAAGGCAATTGCAGCTTATGTCAAATTAGCAGAAAGTTATGGTTTTGCGCCTGCTACCTTTGCTAATGCCTTTGTTAATGATCGACCGTTTGTTACAAGTAATATAATAGGTGCAACATCTATGGATCAGTTAAAGGAAGATATTGATAGCATAGACCATGTTTTAAGCGAAGATATGTTAAAAGAAATCCAAAAAATTCACTTATTAGATCCGAATCCATGCGTATGAAAGTTATTTAAATATAAAAACATGAGAGGTTTTCGATGCTCCTAGATACGCTAGAAATAAAAAATAAGAAACTAAAAAATAGAGTGGTGGTGTCGCCTATGTGTCAATACTCGGCAATAAATGGGCTAAGCCAGCCTTATCATAACACACATTATGGCCAATTAGCTATGGGTGGAGCTGGGCTGACGTTTATTGAAGCGACAGCAGTGAGTGAAGAGGGCCGAATTACTAATGGCTGCTTGGGTTTATGGTCAGATGAGCATGCAAGCAAACTAGAGCAAGTGGTTAATAGTATAAAAATGTTTAACTCTATTCCGGGCATTCAGCTTGGCCATTCCGGACAAAAAGGTAGTATGCAAAGACCTTGGCATGGAAATGGTCCACAAACAAATACTGATGTTGAAAGAGGGGATAAAATTTGGAAACCAATAGCGCCGACTAATAAGCCACTGGACGAAGGTTGGTTGGAGCCCAAGGCAATGAATTCTGAAGATTTAAATACGGTAAGGAAAGCTTTTGTAGAAGCTGCAAAGAGGGCTTTAAGTATTGGGTTTGAAATAATTGAAATTCATATGGCTCACGGGTATTTATTACATAGTTTTTTGTCTCCAATATCAAACAGGAGATCAGATGAATATGGAGGTTCGCTTTCTAATCGAATGAGGTATCCACTTTCAATTATTGATGAAATTAAGAGCGAAATATCAGACACTATTCCTCTTTTTGTAAGAATTTCTGCTGTCGATGGAATTGATGGGGGATGGGACATTTCAGATAGCATTGTTTTAGCAGAGAAATTAATGAAGCTAGGAGTGGATGTTATAGATTGTTCTTCAGGCGGAAACTCGGCTAAAGGCGCCACAAATTACGGAGGTAAAAGAGTGTCAGGGTTTCAAGTACCTTTTTCCGAGCAAATTAAGAGAGAGGTTGGAATTAAAACTCAGGCAGTTGGATTAATCCGAGATTATGATTTTGCAAATTCTATTCTATTAGATGGAAAGGCAGATCTTATTGCTTTGGGCCGCCAACATCTTTTTGACCCTTATTGGACCAACCATGCTCGAGAACATTTTGGTAAAACTGATAATTTTCAAGATTGGCCCACGCAGTATTCTTGGTGGTTAAATAATTGGAAAAAAGCTTTGTCTGATATCAACGAGTCACCTTAGAATATTTGCTTTATTAAAGGAATGAAATATAGGAAATGGTGAATGGAAGGTTAAATGAATAGAAGAAAATTTCTTTATTCTCTTAGTGCTTTTGGTCTTTTGCCATCATATCCTTCATTGTCAATTGAATCCAACCCTGAGGTAGTTGTTATTGGAGCAGGCGCTGCAGGATTGGCGGCAATGGATAGATTGATAAAAAAAGGTATTTCAGCAATTTGTCTGGAGGCAAATAACAGAATTGGGGGAAGGGCACACACCAATACTGAGTATTTCGGAGTTCCTTATGATGTAGGAGCCCACTGGATCCATAATGCAAAATCAAGTCCGTATCTTGATTATGGGCTGTCGGCCAAGGCGGAAGGGTTTGATGTTTATAAACCTCCGACGAGCGGAGGAGAGCACAAATATAAAGTTTACGATGGCAAGCGCGATATAACCGATACTCCTCTTGAGAGAGGTTTGTGGAAAGAATATAATAAGGTCAGCAATTTAATTTCTGCTGCAGCACTTAAAGGATTAGATGTGTCCGCAAGCAGCGTGGTTGGTAAAAGCCGATCTGAATGGTTTGAGACAGTTCATCAATTGATTGGCCCATATGACATGGCTAAGGACTTTAAAGATATTTCCTGTGTTGACTTTAATACCTATCCAAGTTGGAGCCTGGATTGGTTCTGTAAGCAGGGGTATGGAGCTTTGGTGAAGCACCGTTGGAGAGGCCTTCCAGTACACTTAAATACCATCGTTAAAGAAATTCATTACACCTCCCAAGACAAGGTGGAAATTGAAACATCTAAAGGAAAGTTAAATCCAAGAAAATGTATCGTAACAGTATCAAATGGCATTTTGGCTTCTGAGAATATAAAGTTTTTTCCTAAGCTGCCCGAAGAAAAAGTTGAAGCATTTAATAAGATTAAAATGGGTATATACAATCATGTGACTGGCCTTTTTGAAGAAAAATTCTTTAGGGAAATAGGCATGGAAGAGATGGATATGTACCTTTATTATAAAATAAGTGGATCTAATATTTCACCAAGGGGCATGGGGTGCCTCATGAATATTAGTGACTCAAATTTATGCTATTTTGATTATGGTGGTGATTTTGCCAAAGAGCTAGAGAATGAAGGTGAGGCAGCTCAAAAGAGTTTTACGATAGAGCAATTAAAATCAATCTTCGGTAGTAAAATTGATAAATATTTATTGAAATTACATGCAACACAATGGGGCAAGAATAAGTTCACATTAGGTTCATATGCCTCTGCAGATCCAGGTTTTGCGCATCTGAGAAAATACTTAAAGACGCCTGTGGAAGGAAAGATATTCTTTGCGGGTGAAGCTGCTGCTTTTGAGTACGCGTCCGTTTCAGGGGCACACAGAAGTGGGGTTCGGGCTGCTGATGAAGTAATTAAGGCGCTTAATTTCTAAGCCTATTTTCAGCTTCAAATAATTTCCCTTTCTGCTCATTTTTTACCTTTCGATGAAGTTTGGCAGCAAAAATTATTACTGCAATTAGAAAAAGGGCGAAGTATAATGTGTTTGCATTCGTTAAGTAATTGTATAGGCAGTGAATTCCTGTTGGAACAATAAGGCTCTTTATTAGGCTGCTTTTTTCTGGTCTAAAATAATACAAACCAAAATAATAGCCCATTATAATTCCGCAGCAGGCATGAAGAGGAATTGCAGTGAAAGCTCTAATAAAAGCAATAATTATCGACGGAATTTCCTGATTGGATAGGAAGACATATTCGATATTTTCTAGAGTTGCAAAACCTAGAGAAATGAGTGTTCCATAGACTATTGCATCCATAGGTTCGTCGAACATTTTTCTCTTTCGTATGAAGAAATATAAAACAGAGAATTTGAGAGGCTCTTCCACCAAACCTGCTATAAACGATAATTTCTCGGGAGTATTAGAAGAAAAAATAAAATATCCGTTAAGAATTCCTGCAGGGATACAAAGGATATGTCCTAATAAAAAAGTGCTTAGCACAAGGAGTAAGGGTTCTTTATACCTGTCCGAAAAGTATATGTAGCCCAAAATTAAAAAGGAAGGTGAGAAGGTGATAATATAAACTAATTCCATTACATATCTTTTCTTAAATTAGGAATATATATTGCTAGTTCGACAGGAAAGTAATTCTTTGGTTAATTTAGAAAGGTAAAACGAATTTGACAACAGCAACTAATTACTTTTAGGGTTGTTTTTTAACGAAAGGACTAAAATGCTTGATGAGCCTCTGGTAAAAGTTGAAAATCTTCAAGTTGAATTTCAGACTAAAGGTGGAATGGTCTTGGGTGTTGAAGACCTTTCTTTTCATATTAATCCTGGCGAGACAGTTTGTGTTGTAGGTGAATCTGGTTCTGGAAAATCTGTTTCGTCTCTTTCCTTGATGAGACTTGTGGAGTTTGGAGGAGGAAAGATTTCCAATGGATCAATTCTGTTTAATAAGGGTGAGAGACTAACTGACCTTTCTGCTGAAGACCAAAAAGTAATGCGATCCATACGTGGAAATGAAATTGGCATGGTATTTCAAGAGCCTATGACAGCCCTTAACCCTGTTTTCACTATTGAAAGGCAATTAACCGAAGGTTTGAGGCTACACAAAGGTCTGACTAAGAAGGAGGCCTTAAAGGAAGCAATATCCCTTCTTAAAAAGGTTAGAATACCTGAGCCTGAAAGAAGAATGAAGCAATATCCGCATGAACTTTCTGGAGGAATGAGGCAGCGCGTAGTAATCGCTATGGCTCTTGCTTGTGAGCCAAGGCTTTTAATTGCAGATGAGCCTACAACAGCACTGGACGTCACTATTCAAGCTGAGATACTTGCCTTGTTAAATAGATTAAAGGAGGAAACAGGCGCAGCGATAATGTTTATTACACATGATATGGCAGTGGTTGCACAAATAGCAGACAGGGTTGTTGTAATGTATCGAGGTAAGAAAGTAGAGGAAGGCACTGTCTTTGACATTTTTGAAAACCCTAAAGAGAATTATACAAAAACTCTTCTGGCCTCAGTGCCTAAATTAGGTGAAATGAATGATAAAAAGTATCCGGAACCAATGCCTCTTGTCGGTGTTGAGGGTCAGAAAATACAACCTATACCAGGGACTGAAGAAAAACTTCTTGAGGTAAGTAATTTAGTCACCAGATTTCCGGTCAAAGGGGGTATTCTTAGAAGAACTGTGGCAAATGTTCATGCCGTTGAGGATGTCTCGTTTACAATAAATAAGGGACAAACATTCTCACTCGTTGGCGAGTCCGGGTGTGGAAAATCTACCGTTGGAAGATCTATTTTGCGGTTAGAAGATGCAAGATCTGGAAGCATCTTGATTAATCAAACTAATATTCTGAACTTAGATAATAAGGAAATGCAAAAAGCACGTGTTGATATGCAGATGGTATTTCAGGATCCTTTTGGATCATTGAACCCTGTCATGCAGTTATTCGATCAAGTTGCGGAACCAATGCTTAATTATAAAACATTGGAAAAAAGTGACCTAAAAAAGCGTGTTGATATGCTATTTGACAGAGTAGAACTCCCTAAGTCATTTTTACGAAGGTATCCGCATGAGTTGTCTGGAGGGCAGCGTCAGAGGGTTGCTATCGCTAGAGCTTTAGCTTTGAATCCAAAGTTAGTCATCTTAGATGAGGCTGTATCAGCGTTAGATGTATCGGTTCAGGCCAGTGTTTTAAATTTATTGCTAGAACTTCAGGCTGATTTGAATCTTTCTTATTTGTTTATAAGCCATGATATGGCTGTTGTCGAAAGGGTCAGTCATTATGTAGGAGTTATGTACCTTGGACGCATCGTGGAATATGGAAAAAGGAGTAGGGTTTTTAAGAATCCTCAACATGCCTATACGAAAGCCCTTTTGAAGGCTGTGCCGATTGCAGATCCTAGAAAAAGAAAGGATGAAAGTGACCTAAACTTTAAACCTATATCCTCTCCTATACATGAAGTTGGTTATGAAGCCTCTCCGTCTGAGTACAAAATGGTTGAGGAAGGGCATTACATGTTAACAACTAACATCGGATATTAATTAAATTAAGTTTTTTAAATAATATATTGATTTATAAAATTTTATTTACAGCCAAACCAATAGTGCCATCTAGTATATAAGCCAGCCTTATTATCAAAATGAAAATGGTCTTTGTGTAAGCTATTACTGTCGGGTGTAAGGACGTTTGTGAAATATTTGCATGCTAATTTAGCCGCCTTTCGAAGTTTTTCTCCTTTTGCTCCACTATCATTCCAATGATCTTTTAAGACGGAATCATCTAGTTTTGATATATCGATTGCTTTTCCAAAAGAATGCTCACTTAACTTTTGAGAGTTGCGGATTTTTCTACAATTATAAGAGCCAATATGTTCGACAGATTTCGCGCCCAATTCATTGAGCCATCTTGATAGCTGTACAGCAGTAATGCAGCTCGTAATAACGGGCGATGTAAGTTTAGATTTAATAGTTCCTGAGAATTTGACGGCATCGACTATTTGGCACACCTCATTGTCACTATAATTTCTGTTACCTAAGTATTTATACTTAGCATTCACTTCTTCAAGAAGCTTAACACAGACATTTTTATTGGTAGCCTCACTTATGGTGCGAAGATGATAAAGCGGACTTGAAAAATGTTCATTGAAAACTTCAGAAAATCTCTTATACCCTAAAATTGTAGAAAAAATGAGAGTTATGGTTGTAAGAAAAGCTATAAATATAACCAATTTTTTGGTCCAGTTCGATAGCTTGCCTTTTGTTTGGGTCATAAGGTTTTAATGGTATAAATTTATGGCAAAGACTGCAAAAGAAATATATGTAATTGACTCATTAATGAATGATAGGAGTTTTTGTGAAAAATTTAAATAAGTTTTATATTAATGGTTCTTGGGTAGATCCAATATCACACGATTTACTTCCTCTTATAAACCCCTCTAGCGAGGAAATCATTGGCAATGTATCTCTCGGAAATCAGGCAGATGTAGACAAAGCTGTATCCGCAGCTAACGATGCATTCAAGGCTTTTTCTGAGACCTCAAAGTTAAACCGCTTAGATTTGTTGAAAAAGCTTAGGTCAATTACTAGTCGGCGGATTGATGAGCTGGCAGAGGCTATATCAATTGAAATGGGTGCTCCGATGACTATGGCAAGGGAAGCTCAGGCTGATGCAGCTATTGGGCACCTTGATGGTTTTATTGAGGCTTTAACCAATATGAGTTTTCGTGACCAATTATCTAATGGGGACGTTCTCGTTAAAGAGCCTATTGGCGTTTGCGGATTGATAACGCCATGGAATTGGCCAATTAATCAGATTACGTTAAAAGTTCTTCCTGCCCTTGCTACAGGATGTACTTGTATTTTAAAGCCGTCTGAACATACTCCTTTATCATCCTTATTATACGCTGAGTTTATCCATGAGTCTGGATATCCTGAAGGTGTATTTAACCTAGTTAATGGCACTGGTTCAGAAGTGGGTTCTGCTCTTTCGACACACCAGAACATTCAAATGATATCATTCACCGGGTCAACCAGAGCAGGTAAGGAAGTAACCAGAGATGCTGCAGATACAATAAAGCGAGTAACTTTAGAGCTTGGAGGAAAGTCAGCAAATATTATTTTTGAAGACTGTGATTTGGAATCTAGTATTAAGCAATCTGTAAGTGAGTGCATGTTTAATACTGGTCAATCGTGTGACGCTCCAACAAGAATGCTTGTTCAGAGAAGTATTTATCGTGAATCAATAGCTTTGCTTAAAAAATATGGATCTGAAATTGAAGTTGGAGACCCAATTAATGAAGGTGAGCATATAGGTCCATTATTTGATAAAATTCAATTTGATCGTGTGCAAAATATGATAGAAGCTGGAATAGAAGAGGGTGCTGAAATATTAATCGGTGGGTTAGGAAAGCCTAACGGATTTTCAAAAGGTTGGTATGTAAAACCCACTATATTTAAGGATGTTTCAAACCAAATGAGAGTTGCGAGAGAGGAAATATTTGGACCAGTTTTGGTGGTGATACCTTTCGATACAGAAGAAGATGCTATTGAAATTGCCAATGATACGCCTTACGGCCTAGCAGCTTATTTATGTTCAGGAGATACTGAGCGTGCAACACGGGTCGCTGCAAAGTTAAAGGCTGGAGCGGTTCACATCAATGGAGGAGGCTTTAATTATGGATCGCCTTTTGGTGGCTATAAACAATCTGGGAATGGAAGAGAAGGTGGAGTCTTAGGCCTGGAGGACTATTTAGAGACTAAAACATTGCATTGGGGTTAATATACTCATAATATTTGTTTGTGAAGTCTTTATTGAAAAATTCAAAGATCTGGTTTTTTCGAGTAATATCTATTTTTGCGCTGAGTTTAATTCTTTTTGGTTGTCAGATAAATTTTAATGCTGATTTGTACTCGTCTGACCTAATTTCGTTGGGGAACCATTCTGAAGAGCAGAGTGTAACTTTGCCTATGACGATTGAATTTCAAGTGGCGAGCTGTGATGACTTGAGCACACAAAACCGTATCTTTTCAACGTATTTTTCAGAATATGAGTTTATGGGTTGCGATGTTAACAGTGAAGATTTTATGAGTTATGTCGAGGCACGTGTATCAACTTCTGTCACGAATAGGACAGAAGTTTCTGATCTGGTTGGCTTCCAAGTAGATAAATCAGACGATAATGAATATTTATATGTTTACGTCGCTATAAATGAAAATTCTTTTGAAGAGTTAAAGGAGTACATTTATAATGAAACATTTCAGGAGCTTTCACTTTCGGATAGTAAATTTTCTGTAAATTTCATTAATGATTCCGGTGATACAACGGTCTGGATTCAATCTAGTTTTGTAGACCAAAAACCCATAGTTTATCAAACTGATTTTAAAATTAAGAAACGTGATAAGATAAATATTCAACTTTCTGATGTTGTTAAGTCGCATCTTGAAGACAACTCTTGGGCACCATTGCTTATAATTGCAAATGAATAAGCAGAAATCGTTACTTAGAGATTTATTTAGAATAAGATTTTAAAATTTCATTAACATTGTTAAGCTTGGTCCTTAGAGAATAGTTTTAAAAAATAATTAGAAATTTTGTAGTTTGAAAATATTTAGGAGCTTGTTCTGGATCCTTTATCTGAAAGATTGAAATATAAAACTCTTGATAGTTTTACTTATATGAATCAGGCCTCTTTAGGTTTGATTGATAAGGATTCAGTTCAGAAAATGGTAGATTTTTTAAAGAATTATGGACAGCATGGCAATGCCCTTATTTCAGATATTGAAGAAATTGAGCTTCTATCACCTATTAAAAAGAAAGCAGCTGAATTGTTTAGCTGCAAGCCCCATAATATAGCCATTTTATCAAGTGCAAGTGAATTTTTAAGTCAGATTCCTTATCTGTTAAGGAGATCCAATGGAGGAACCATAATACTGGTCGATTCCGATTTTCCATCACTAATTCGACCATGGTATGGCGCAAAAAAAAATGGAAAAAATTTTCAGATAAAATTTGCCAAGGATGACCGTAATTCAAGCTTAACAGAAGAAATAATTAAACTTGTTGATAGTAAAACTGCCGCGGTCGTTGTGAGTCATGTCCAGTTTTCAACTGGAACACGTGTAGATATTAAGCGTGTAAAGAAAGCTGTGGAACAAGTGGGAGCTTTATTTATTTTGGATATTACTCAGTCAGCTGGTGTTCTTTCTTTTAATAACCAACCTTTTGCCGCAGACGCCTTGGTCTCCAGTGGATATAAATGGCTTGGTGGGCATGGGGGAATAGCTTTGGCTATATTGTCAGAAAAATTTCTTGAATTTGATCCGTTAGCCACTGGTTGGATGAGTGATCCAGAGCCATTTATTATGGATACAGAAAATCTTAATTTCTCTCTATCAGCTTCAAAATACACCCAATCAACTATATCGTATATGACTGTTAAAGGCCTAGAGTCTAGTTTTGACCAAATTCTCAATTTAACTACTGAAGCAATTTCAACTCATGCCAAAGCTATGGCTAATATTCTATTTGAAAGTATTGAAAAAAGCGGTTGGTTTCTTTTTCGATCCATAAATGATTATGAAAGTAGCCCCCATATTTTAACTCTTGCAAAAAAGAATTCTGACGTAACACACATTTATGAAAATTTGAGAAGTGAGGGAATAATAACGAGTTTACGTAATGGCCGTATTCGTATTTCAATTGCTCACTATAACTCCGCAAATGATTTAGACAAACTGTCAGGTATTGTTGCTAAGGGTTAATTTCCTTTGGGAAAATTTGTTGAGCTATTCCTGCCATTAATAGGTAAAGGCTCGAGATAATTAAGGCCATCTTAACTAATGTGCCTATTTCAAAATTCTGCCAAGCGCAAATACCAGCCAGAATTGTCCATAGAATTGAAATGGGAAGACTGATTTTTCTCCATCTTTCAGTTCGTACAGGATGAATAAATTTAAGATTCGTGAACATGCTGATTGCAAGTAAAACTACTACCATAAGGATGATTTGCCAATTTGGCTTGGTTGCAAGAAGCACAAGAACAAGCATATTCCAACACCCAGGAAAGCCTGCAAAACTATTATCTAATGTTTTCATTCGGGTATCGGCAAAATATAAAGCTGAACAAAAGGCTATAACGATGATGCAAACCCACCCAGACCACCCGTTAAGTAATCCACTAACAAATAATGCATAGGCCGGTATAAAAACATAGGTAAGATAGTCAATAATTAAATCCAATAATACACCATCATATTCGGGCGCATTTTCCTTTACGTTGTAATATCTAGCTAGTGGCCCATCAAAACCGTCGACGATAAATGCGAGGGTTAAGTACAGAAACATTAAATCCCATCTTTCGTTCACGGCAGACAGCATTGCTAATATGGCCAATATAGCACCTATTGCAGTAAAATAATGTACTAATAATGCTTTTTTTCTTAGAGTGAACATGGTGTCATTATAATCGTTAACTACTAGTTAACTTTTTTTATAGCCTTTTGAAAGGTTTTTTTTACTTGATTTGCCCTAGCTAGAAGAATTCTTAAGTGATAATATTAAACTATGGAAAATGGTAGAATTTGGATATCTGAATTGGCTGCACGAGATAATTGGCTAAGTCTGCGAAAAGAGGAAATAATTTGGCCTGAACTTCCTATAGTGGACCCACATCACCATTTATGGAAAAGGCAGAATAACTCGTATCAAATGGCTGAGTTAATTTCTGATATCTGCTCCGGACATAATGTAAAAAAAACTGTATACGTTGAATGTGGAGCCTTCTACCGAGATTCGGGGCCAGGCTACTTGCGATCACTTGGTGAAGTTGAATATGTTCAAAGTATTATAAATACTCAAGAAGATGACGATGTAGCTGGCAGTGGCAGATTTTGCATTAGTGGGATTGTTTCAAAGATTGACTTAAGATTGCCAAATTTGAATGCTATAGTCAGGGATCATATTGCTAAATCAAGTGGCAATTTAAAGGGCATTAGGCATTCAGCCGCTTTTGCTGAAGATTCCCTCCCTTACTCTATACCTGGTCATGGACCTTCCGGTTTATATTTGGATGCCGATTATCAAAGTGGTGCAAGGAAATTGGGTGAGTTGAATTTAGCTTTGGATTGTTGGCATTACTTTTCACAAAGTGCAGAATTTATTAAGTTTCTCAAGGAGGTTCCTAATACCAAAATAGTCTTAAACCATTTGGGAATGCCTGTAGGAATAGGCAGTAGTCGTTATAAAGGTAGATTGTTTGAAGATTGGAAACTTGCCATAGAAAAAATTTCGGGCTTCAGTAATGTTTTCGTTAAGCTTGGGGGTGTTGCTATGGTTGACATGGGTTGGGGCTTTCATAATAGAGCCGAACCAATCGGTTCAGATGAGTATGCAGATCTAATTAAGCCGCTGATAATACATGCTATTGATACATTTGGGCCTGATAGATGTATGTTTGAAAGCAATTTTCCGGTAGATAGAGTTTCTTTAGGGTACAACGTATTATGGAATGCTTTTAAAATCATTTGCAATGATTTAGAAGAGAGTACAATTACCGCATTGTTTTCAGGAACAGCAAAGTCCGTTTACCAGCTTTGAAATCAGACATTGTTATTTTTTAAATCGATCATTACATAATAGAACATCTGTTTAAAATAGTATGTCCATCTGTTGACGGAGAATATTTGAAGATGTATAAGCTGAAGTTTAGTAGGTTTGGGGGAATTAAGTGAACGAGTATTTGTTAGACTACCTTCCTGTTCTAATATTTTTGGGTATTGGAATTGGTTTAGGGGTTCTTTTTATCATTGCAGCTATGATATTGGCAGTGAAAAATCCTGACCCTGAAAAGGTATCTACGTACGAATGTGGTTTTAATGCTTTTGATGATTCAAGAATGAAATTTGATGTTAGGTTTTATCTGGTGGCAATACTTTTTATTATTTTTGACTTAGAAATTGCTTTTTTATTTCCGTGGGCTGTTAGTTTTCAAGATATAGGTCTATTTGGGTTTCTTTCAATGATTTTTTTCTTATTTGTTCTAGCCGTTGGTTTTGCTTATGAATGGAAAAAGGGAGCACTGGAGTGGAATTAAGTTTAGGTGGTGACGGCCCGAAGTCATTGGTTGAAGATACTGAGTTTTCAAAACAAATGTCTGATAAGGGTTATTTGCTTACATCTGCAGAAAGTGTGATTAACTGGGCTCGTACTGGTAGTTTGCACTGGATGACATTTGGTTTGGCTTGTTGTGCGGTTGAAATGATGCATACTTCAATGCCTAGATATGATTTAGAGAGGTTTGGTACTGCTCCTAGGGCAAGCCCAAGGCAGTCTGACCTGATGATCGTTGCTGGAACGCTTACAAATAAAATGGCCCCTGCATTAAGGAAAGTATATGATCAAATGCCAGAGCCTAGGTATGTGATATCAATGGGCTCTTGTGCCAATGGGGGCGGCTATTATCACTATTCTTATTCAGTAGTTCGTGGCTGTGATAAAATAGTTCCTGTTGATATATATGTACCTGGCTGTCCACCGACGGCAGAAGCTTTGCTTTATGGGATCCTACAGTTGCAGAGAAAAATCAGAAGAACAGGTACGATTGTTAGGTAGGACTTTAATGGTAGAAAATAAGAAGAATCTTGGTGCGCAGAACGCTGAAACTCTTCAGTTATTAGAAGAGAACATTAGAAATGCATTCCAAGATTCAGATGTAAAAATTTTAGTGCGTAATGATGAATTAACAATTTATGTTGATAAAGAGTTTCTGTTAACTCTGATGGAACAGTTAAAAACACATCCTAATTTTTTATTTAGAACACTGATTGATGTTACTGCTATTGACTATCTCGGAGAGGAGCAGAGGTTTCAAGTTATATATAACTTACTTTCAATGCTTCATAATCAGAGAGTTAGAGTTAAAGTGTCTCTTAGTGAAGGGGGTGAAATTCCTTCAATCACCGATATATATGCTTCTTCAGATTGGTACGAAAGGGAAGTTTTTGATATGTATGGGATTAAATTTTCAGGACATAGAGATCTTAGGAGAATTTTAACGGATTATGGTTTCAGGGGGCATCCTTTGCGAAAAGATTTTCCTTTAACAGGATATAATGAAGTACGTTATGATGAGGTGCGAAAGCGAGTTGTATATGAGCCAGTTTCTCTTCGGCAAGAATTTAGAAATCTTGATTTTTCTAGTCCGTGGGAAGGTGTTGACGAATATGAGCCAAATATAAGTAATGAAAAGTCAGAAAAATGAGCCAAATTCTTCCTAATGAAAAAAGTTTGAAAAACTTTAGTATTAATTTTGGGCCACAACATCCTGCGGCTCACGGTGTGTTAAGAATGGTATTAGAATTAGATGGTGAAATTGTAGACAGGTGTGAGCCTCATATTGGATTACTCCATAGAGGCACAGAAAAATTAATGGAAACAAAGACATATGTTCAAAACTTACCTTATTTTGATAGGCTGGATTATGTTGCTCCTATGAACCAAGAACACGCATGGTGTTTGGCTATTGAAAAACTTTCTTCAACAGAAATACCAAGAAGAGCATCGCTTATTAGGGTTTTGTTCTGTGAAATAGGTAGGATTTTAAACCATTTAATGAATGTGACGACTCAGGCTATGGACGTGGGAGCTTGGACAGCACCTTTGTGGGGCTTTGAGGAAAGAGAAAAATTAATGATTTTTTACGAAAGAGCCTGTGGCGCGCGGCTTCATGCGGCTTATTTTAGGCCTGGAGGAGTTCATAAAGATTTACCGCTAGATTTATTAGATGATATCGAGAAGTGGGTCTTAGAGTTTCCAAAGGTGCTTGATGACATAAATCAGCTTTTGACAGATAATAGAATTTTTAAGCAGAGGAATATCGATATAGGAATAGTTTCTGAGGAAGAAGCTTTTGATTTAGGGTTTTCAGGAGTAATGGTCAGGGGATCAGGTCTTGCATGGGATTTGAGAAGATCTCAACCTTACGAGATATATAATGAGTTAGATTTTCGTATTCCAGTTGGCAAGAACGGAGATTGTTATGATAGATATCTCTGTCGAATGCTTGAAATGAGGGAAAGTGTTTCAATAATAAGACAGGTTTTATCTAAGATTCGAACTTGTGGTGATAAAAGTGTCTGCAATAGTGATTTAGGTCCTCCTAATCGTAAAGATATGAAGGTATCTATGGAGTCTCTTATTAATCATTTTAAAAAATATACTGAGGGATTTAAGGTGCCAAAAGGTGATATATATGCTGCAGTAGAAGCTCCAAAAGGGGAGTTTGGTGTATATTTGGTGTCAAATGGAGAAAACAAACCTTATAGAGTAAAATTGAGGGCACCTGGTTTTCCACATCTGGCAGCTATGGATAAAATATGTAAAGGTCACCAATTAGCAGATGTAGCAGCTATTTTAGGTTCTTTAGACATTGTATTTGGGGAAATTGATCGCTAATGCTTAGAAGAATACACCCCATTCAGCCAAACGGTTTCAAATTCAGTGCTACGAATATGAAGTGGGCGAAAGAAAAAATAAAAAAATATCCACCTGGGAGAAAGGCTTCGGCAGTAATACCAATCCTCTGGAAGGTGCAAGAGCAAGAAGGTTGGGTGAGTAGGCCTGCTATTGATTGCGTAGCTAAAATTTTAGAAATGGACCCCATAAGAGTGCTAGAGGTAGCTAGTTTTTATTTTATGTTTCACCTTAGTCCTATGGGGGATGTAGCACATATTCAGGTTTGCGGAACTACGTCATGTATGTTGTCTGGCTCTGAAGATTTAATAAAGGTGTGTAAAGAGGAGATTTCACAAGAACCTCATTCGCGTTCGAGCGATGGAAAGTTTAGCTGGGAAGAGGTTGAGTGTCTGGGTGCTTGCGCAAATGCACCTATTGTGCAGATAGGAAAGGACTATTTTGAAGATCTTTCGGAAAAGAAATTCAGGGGTCTAGTTAAATTGCTAAAAAGGGGTAAAATACCCGTTCCAGGAAGTCAGGTTGGAAGATTTTCGTGTGAGCCAGGTAATGGTCAAAAATCACTGCAAGGCAAAAATAAGGAAAAAAATAACGCATCGGTACAGCTGGCATTAAGAGGCAAAGACACTGTATTCAAAAAAAATAAACTTAAATTTAATTCTGTTTAGTTGTGGGTAGTTGAATTTGTTAGACGATAAAGACAGAATTTTTACTAATTTGTATGGGAAACGTGACAGGTCCTTAAAAGGGGCTAAGGATAGGGGTTGCTGGCAAGGCACTAAAAACATTCTGAAAAAAGGCCAAAGTTGGATTGTTGAGGAGATCAAGGCTTCTGGTTTGAGAGGGCGAGGAGGGGCTGGCTTTCCAACTGGTCTGAAATGGTCTTTTATGCCTGAGGCAAAGGAGGAAAAGCCGTCTTACCTGGTAATTAATGCGGATGAGTCAGAGCCTGGGACATGCAAGGATAGGGAAATAATGCGGCATGACCCTCATCACCTGATTGAAGGTGCTCTATTTGCTGGCTTCGCTATGGGGGCCCATGTGACTTATATTTACATAAGAGGTGAGTATGTAAGAGAACGAGAGGCTCTCCAATGTGCTATAGATGAAGCTTATGATAGTGGGTTATTAGGAAAAAATGCTTGTAAATCGGGTTGGGCATTTGATGTAATTCTTCATCATGGGGCTGGTGCTTATATTTGCGGTGAGGAAACTGCTTTATTGGAAAGTCTAGAAGGGAAAAAGGGGATGCCTCGCATGAAGCCTCCTTTCCCAGCAGGTGCTGGTTTATATGGTTGTCCAACAACAGTAAACAATGTGGAAAGCATAGCAGTAGTTCCGACAATATTACGGAGGGGAGCAGGTTGGTTTTCTAGTATTGGAAGGCCCAACAATGTAGGAACAAAGGTTTTTGCAATATCTGGACATGTAAATTACCCTTGCGTAGTTGAGGAAGCTATGTCAATTCCGCTCAAGGAGTTAATTGAAAAGCATTGTGGTGGTGTCAGGGGAGGTTGGAAAAATCTTAAAGCGATAATTCCTGGTGGAGCTTCAGTGCCTCTTTTACCATCTTCTTTATGTGACAATGCAATAATGGATTTTGATTGGCTAAAAGATAATCAATCGGGATTAGGTACAGCTGCGGTGATTGTTATGGACAATTCCGCAGATGTAATTAAAGCAATATGGAGACTATCAAAATTCTACAAGCACGAGAGCTGTGGGCAGTGTACTCCTTGCCGCGAAGGTACAGGTTGGATGATGCGGGTAATGGAGCGCTTGGTTAAAGGTGAAGCAAGGATTGAAGAAATCGATATGCTTCATAAGGTTAGTAAACAGGTTGAAGGACATACAATCTGTGCACTTGGTGACGCTGCTGCTTGGCCTATACAAGGCCTTATTAGGCATTTTAGGAGTGAACTGGAACAGCGTATTGCCGAAAGAAATAAAGTTGAAATTAAATATGTTGCCGCTGAATAAATATTTATAGGATTAAGTTTGGAAGATCTAAAAAAAATTCTGATTAATGGAAATGAGGTTGAGGTTGAGTCATCTTTAACAATTCTTCAAGCGTGTGAGCAGCATGGAATTGAGATACCAAGATTTTGTTATCATGAAAGACTTTCAATTGCAGGAAATTGCAGAATGTGTCTAGTGGAAGTCGTTGGTGGTCCTCCCAAGCCAGCTGCGTCATGTGCCTTACAGGTTAAGGATCTTAGGCCTGGAAGAAATGGAGAAATGCCTGAGGTAAAAACAAATTCCAAGATGGTAAGACAGGCTAGAGAAGG
This sequence comes from uncultured Alphaproteobacteria bacterium, assembly GCA_902533625.1. Taxonomy (GTDB): domain Bacteria; phylum Pseudomonadota; class Alphaproteobacteria; order Rhodobacterales; family Rhodobacteraceae; genus CACKLF01. Next base: position 47,239 of record CACAMI010000011.1, read on the forward strand.
AGTAATGGAGTTTCTTTTAATTAACCATCCACTCGATTGCCCAATTTGTGACCAAGGAGGTGAGTGTGATCTGCAAGATCAAGCTATGGCTTACGGGTTAGATTTTTCAAGATACCAGGAAAGTAAGAGGTCTGTTGAAGATATAAACTTGGGTCCATTGGTAAAAACGAGTATGACCAGATGTATTTCTTGCACAAGATGTGTCCGGTTTATGACTGAGGTAGCAGGGGTTAGTGAGTTGGGTCAGACTGGAAGAGGAGAAGATAGTGAAATAATCAGCTACCTTGGGGCAAGCTTGTCTTCTGAGTTGCAAGGAAACCTAATTGATTTGTGTCCAGTGGGAGCACTAACGTCAAAACCATATGCATTTACCGCTAGACCCTGGGAGCTTGATAAGACTGAAACAATTGATGTAATGGACTCTCTAGGCTCAAATATACGAATTGACTCAAAGGGTAGTAGAATCATGAGGATAACGCCTATAAACAATGATGAAATTAATGAGGAGTGGATTTCTGATAAGACTAGGTTTATATGGGATGGCTTGAGCCGTCAAAGATTGGATTCTCCTTACATTAGGGTCAAGGGAAAATTGATTAAATGCTCTTGGAATGATGCTTTCTGCACGATCAAGGAGGCTCTAAAGGGAAAAAAAATTGGAGCAATATGTGGTGAGTTGCAGCCAATAGAAAGTATTTTTGCACTTAGGAATCTAGTGGGATCTTTAGGTGGAAAAACGGAATGTAGGATAGATGGGGCTCTTTTCTGGAATAAAAATAGATGTGACTATGTAGGAAATGGCTCTTTTGCAGATATTGATAAATGTCGAACTATAACTATAATTGGATGTGATCCTAATTTTCAGTCACCGGTACTTAATTCAAGAGTAAGACGAGCATGGCTTAGAGGTGCAGAAATAAATTATTTTGGTGATAAGTGCGAATTGTCATTTGAAACCATTTGCAATGAAAGTAGTTTAGAAAAACTTAATAAGTTTCTGATAAAAAAAGATAAAGTGATTAATGATGGTGATCATCTGATAATCTTAGGTCGTGAAAATATTAGTGGAGAAAGTGGTAAAATACTTTTGGAAAAGGTTAAAAATTTTTGTATAAATAAAAATTCCAAGTTCATTATAATTCATTCTGGAGCAAACAGTGTAGGTGCTATTGATGTGGGTTTCACATCTGATGTTGGTTGCCAGAAATTACTTGAGTCAAGTGATGTCATCTTTAACCTGGGTTTTGACGAAATGGAACTTCCAAAGAAGGATAAGTTATTGATTTATCAAGGAAGTCATGGTGATGTTGGTGCCGCAAATGCAGATGTAATATTGCCCGGCGCTGCATACACCGAAGAATCGGGAATTTTTGTTAATTCTGAAGGCCGTCCTCAAATGTCTAATCGAGTAATTTTTCCACCTGGAGATGCTAAAGAAAATTGGGCAATTATTAGAGCCCTGTCATCAGAACTGGGAATAGATTTAAATTTTAATAACCTGGTAGATTTAAGAAATGAAATTTATAAAGAGTATGGGTTTTTGAGTGAGACAAATAATCTACAGGAAAACCAAATAAAAAGTGACTTAGATATTTCTAAGTTTCAATTAAAAGGTGAGATAAAGGCAGTTGTCACTAAATCATACTTTTTTACTAATCCAATTGCTAGAGCTAGCGAGACTATGGCTGAGTTGGATAAACTCAAATCTACTAAGCAAAAAAAGAACGTTATATCGGTTTAAATAATGGGAATTTCATCAGAAACACTAATCTTATTAGCAACTTTTTCCCTAAAGGCCCTTTTTGTGATTATACCATTGTTCCTGTCCATGGCTTTTTTATTGTATTTTGATAGAAAAATTTGGGCGGCTGTTCAATTGAGAAGGGGCCCTAATGTAGTAGGTGCTTTTGGACTTCTCCAATCCTTTGCTGATTTCTTTAAGCTGGTGCTGAAAGAAATTGTGATTCCTGCTGGTTCCGATCGAATTATTTTTATACTGGCTCCCCTAATTACTTTTGTTTTAGGGGTGGTGGCGTGGGCAGTAATTCCATTTGATTATGGATGGGTCCTGTCGGATATAAACGTTGGCATTTTGTATATTTTTGCCATTTCCTCCTTGGAGGTGTATGGAGTAATAATGGGGGGTTGGGCCTCTAACTCAAAATATGCATTTTTAGGAGCCTTACGCTCTGCCGCTCAAATGATTTCTTACGAAGTTTCAATCGGGCTAATTATTATAGGAGTACTGCTTTCAACTGGTTCATTAAATCTAACATCTATTGTTGAGGCTCAAAAGGGAGATTTTGGTATTTTTCATTGGTATTTTCTTCCTCATTTTCCAATGTTTATTTTATTTTTGGTTTCGGCGTTAGCTGAAACAAACCGCCCACCCTTTGATCTTCCAGAGGCCGAACCGGAACTTGTTGCTGGGTTCCAAGTGGAATATTCCTCCACGCCTTTCCTGTTGTTTATGATAGGTGAATTGATGGCAGTTGTTTTAATGTGTGCCTTAGGTGCTTTGCTTTTTCTAGGGGGATGGCTTTCTCCCATTCCTTGGATTCCAGATGGGTTTCTTTGGATGGTTTTCAAAATGTTACTTATATTCTTTCTTTTTTCTATGACTAAAGCTGTGGTTCCAAGATACAGGTATGATCAGCTTATGCGAATTGGTTGGAAAGTTTTCCTTCCTGCATCATTATTTTGGGTTGTATTAGTTGCCACTTTCATTCAAATAGGCATACCAGGATATTCCAGGTGGGAGGTGCTGCTTTAGGATGAAAAATTTTTCAGTACGACAGTTTTTTAAATATTTCTTTATGATGGATTTTGTTAGTGGCCTTAAAATTGGATTAAGATATTTCCTTAAACCTAAAGTAACACTAAATTATCCCCATGAAAAAGGTGTTTTGAGCCCTCGATTTAGAGGAGAGCACGCGTTAAGACGTTATCCTAATGGTGAAGAACGATGCATAGCTTGTAAACTTTGTGAGGCAATCTGCCCTGCCCAAGCAATTTCTATTGATGCTGAAGAAAGAGAGGATGGATCAAGAAGAACAACTCGTTATGATATAGATATGACTAAATGTATCTATTGTGGATTTTGCCAAGAAGCGTGTCCCGTAGACGCAATTGTTGAAGGGCCAAATTTTGAATTTGCAACCGAGACTCGTGGTGAACTTTTTTACGATAAGAAAAAACTTTTAGAGAATGGTGATCGCTGGGAACAGCAGATTGCTAGAAATATTGAATCTGACTCTCGATTTAGATAATTATTTGGAATTTAGAATGAACCCTTCTGACTTTGTTTTTTTTGTATTTTCTTTTGTAACAATTGCATCTGCTGTGTGCGTTATCTTTGCGTCCAGTTCTGTACATTCTGTACTTTGGTTAATACTATCCTTTATATCTGCAGCTGGTTTATTCATTTTATTAAATGCTGAATTTTTGGCAATGTTGCTAGTGGTTGTATACGTCGGAGCAGTGGCTGTATTATTTTTATTTGTGGTAATGATGCTTAATGCCGACCCAAAAAAAACGAAAACGAAATTTTCAAATTTTGTTCCAGTTGGCATTTTAACCGCTTTGGTAATTTTTCTTGAACTCGGAGTTGTTTTTGGAGGTTGGAAGTTTTCTGAAGAATTATACATTAATTCTGTGCCTTCGAATTTTATTATTGATGATAACACCTCTGCATTAGGCAATATACTTTATACTAATTATTTTTTGTCATTCCAAATTGCTGGAATAATTCTCCTTGTAGCTATGATAGGAGCTATAATTTTAACTCTTTCAAAAAGAGACGGGGTGAAAAGGCAAGATGTTTTAGATCAAATTTATCGAGACCCAAATAAGAGTGTAATTCTAAAGGATGTTAAACCAGGGCAAGGATTATGATTCGTCTAGGTCATTATCTTACTGTAGCTTCCATACTTTTTGTTATTGGAATATTTGGCATTTTTCTTAATAGACGGAATGTAATTATTGTTCTTATGTCAATTGAAATCATGCTTTTGTCGATTAATTTAAATATGGTGGCCTTTTCCTACTTTTTGGGTGATCTAAAGGGGCAAATTTTTTCTATGTTTATTTTGACGGTAGCTGCTGCTGAGGCTGCCATTGGGCTTGCAATTCTTGTTTGTTATTTTAGAAATAAGGGTTCAATTAGCATTGAATCCGTCAACACTATGAAGGGATAGCTTTTGCTACTGCAAAGTATACTTTTCTTACCTTTGCTGGGGGCTCTGGTAGCAGGTTTTTTACATAGGTTTTTAGGTGAAAAATTTGTTACGCTCTTTGCAACTTTTCTTCTCGTCATATCTTGCACACTTTCATGGGTAATATTTTTTACTTATCCTGAAGGAACAATAGTTAAAGTTCTTTTGTCTGATTGGATAAAATCTGCAGACCTAGAAATATCTTGGATGTTAAGATTTGACAAGCTCAAC
>CACAMI010000012.1 GCA_902533625.1 uncultured Alphaproteobacteria bacterium
CTGACCATTTTGATGATTTAGAGAAAGATGCGGATTTTATTTCTTCCAAAGATACAGAAAGTGTGAATAACCCTATATCGAAAAGCAAAGTGTTTTTCCCTCAAAAAAAGAAATCGCCTGTAAGCACTAGGGCTAAAATAGATTTGCAACCATCTCTCAACCTTGAGGCTGAAGAAACCTCGTTTGAATTACCTTCTTTAAGTTTATTAGAATCTAAAATAGAAATTGCTAATCTTAATCTCAGTGAAGACGCGTTACAGGAAAATGCTAGAATGCTGGAAAGTGTGTTAGATGATTATGGCGTCAAAGGAAGAATTATTTCGGTCAGACCTGGCCCTGTTGTTACCTTATATGAATTGGAACCTGCAGCAGGAATTAAGGCAAGCAGGGTAATAAGCTTGGCAGATGATATTGCAAGATCCATGTCTGCACTCTCTGCAAGAGTTTCCACGATACCAGGAAGGTCAGTAATTGGAATTGAGCTTCCAAATTCAGAACGAGAGAAAGTTCTTCTGAGAGAAATTTTGGCTTCTAAGTCATATGGAGACAGTAAATTCCAGCTTCCCCTAGCCTTAGGAAAAGATATTGGTGGAGAGCCTGTAATAGCCAATTTATCTAGGATGCCACATTTGTTAATTGCTGGCACTACAGGTTCAGGCAAATCCGTTGGAATTAATACAATGATACTTTCATTATTATATTCTCTGAACCCTGACGAGTGCAGGTTAATTATGATCGATCCTAAGATGTTAGAGTTATCTGTTTATGATGGCATCCCACATTTATTGAGTCCTGTAGTTACAGACCCAAAGAAAGCCGTGGTAGCATTAAAATGGGCAGTTCTTGAAATGGAAGACAGATATAAAAAAATGTCAAAGCTTGGTGTTAGAAATATAGAAAATTATAATAGCAAAGTTACAGAAACCTTGGTCAAAGGCGAAAATTTTAGTAAAACTGTTCAGGTGGGTTTTGATGATATTACGGGTGAACCTAAATTTGAAGAACAGTTCTTTGAACCAAAAAAATTACCGTTTATTGTTATAATTGTTGACGAAATGGCAGACCTTATGATGGTTGCAGGTAAAGAGATTGAAGCTTGCATACAGCGCCTAGCTCAAATGGCAAGAGCTGCGGGAATACATTTGATAATGGCAACCCAAAGGCCTTCAGTGGATGTAATTACTGGAACGATCAAGGCTAATTTTCCAACTCGAATTTCTTTTCATGTGACTTCAAAAATCGATAGTCGTACTATTTTGGGAGAGATGGGCGGCGAACAACTTTTGGGCATGGGTGATATGTTGTTTATGGCAAATGGTGGCAAGATTACTCGAGTACATGGACCGTTCGTTTCAGATATTGAAGTAGAAAAAGTAGTTATGCATATTAAAAATCAAAGACTTCCAAATTACGAAGAAGCTGTACTAGCTGGCCCTGACCCTGAAACTGAAAACAAACTTAATAAATCAATGGGCCTAATAGAAAATGATAATGAAGCAGATAAAGGCCTTTATGAAATGGCCGTATCAATTGTAGCAAAGGATCGTAAATGTTCTACTTCATATATTCAAAGAAAACTATCAATTGGGTATAATAGAGCTGCTACAATAGTGGAAGAAATGGAAAATAATAATATAGTGTCTTCAGCCAATCACGTAGGAAAACGTGAAATTTTAATTAGTGAGCAAGGATAAGGGCACATTGAGACCTTTTGCAGCAAAATGCAGTCATTTTTTAAGAAAATTAGCCCTTACTATATTTTTGCCCATGACATTAACAGGCCCTTCAATGTCAGAAGATTTGAGTTCTTTTGAAAATCACTTCAACTCTATTTTTTCATTGAAGTCCATTTTTGAGCAAACTAATTCTGATGGAAGTGTATCGAATGGAAGAATCTGGTTGAAAAAACCAGGAAAAATAAGGTTTGAATATGATAACCCAGGATCTCTTTTGGTGATAGCAAACTCTGGCTTTCTTACTGTTATTGACAGAATATCAAATACTCCACCACAAAGATATTTTACCAAACAGACTCCCCTAAGCTTTTTGGCTAAAGAAAATATTATTTTCTCAAAAACGAATTTTAAACTTTTTTTAAAAGAAAATGAAAAAAGGGCAAACCTAGCAGTATTAAATACTGACTCAAACAATCTAAATAATCTGGTATTACATTTTAAACTAAACCCTATTGAAATAAGTGGATGGACACTTGAAACATCCGCAGGGGAGAAAATAAAGGTTGATTTAATTGAATCTGAATTCAATGCCGTTTTTGAGGAGGATTTACTTTTTGGCATAGGTGGTGAAATACGAAAACATATGGAAAAAATTTCTAATTAGTTGTAATTTAAACTTTTACTCAGCTTAAGAAGCTATTACCTATTATTTTTAGGTTGAGCCACTTTATCCTTAAAAATCTATAATAAATTAAGCGTAGCTATAATAGGCACATGATCCGACGGAGGTTGCCACGACCTTACTTCTCGCTCAATAGAGCATGATAAAAATGCTGCAGCAATATCATTGCTAGCCCACAAATGGTCTAATCGTCTGCCTCTATTAGATTTGTCCCAGTCTCTAGCCCTATAAGACCACCAAGAATAGAGCTTTATATCTTGAAAATGCTCTCTTATCACATCTTTGAAACCACATACTTTGAGTATAGACTTAAGGCTATCGGTCTCAACCTTAGTATGAGAAACAACATTTTCCAATTGTTTATGTGACCAAACATCCTCCTCCAAAGGAGCGACATTAAAATCACCCAAAATTATAGTTTTTTTAAGATCTTCTTCTAAAAATTTCTTCTTCATTTCTTCAAGGTATTTTAATTTATACTCGAATTTTATATTTTTAACTGGATCAGGCTCATCCCCGCCAGCTGGGACATAAAAATTGTGAAAATTTATATTTTCTTTAGTAACACCACAAATATGTCGAGCTTCACCCTTGCCCAAAAAATCATACGAAAAAAATTTCTTTAGCTCTAAGTTAGATAAAATAGCAACACCGTTATAACTTTTCTGACCATTGTAATATATATATTTATAACCAATTTTTTTTAGCTCCTCATAAGGCATGTCATTTTCTGTACATTTACATTCCTGAAGAAACAAAATATCAATACTGAATTCTTTCTTTAGCTTATGAATTAATTTTAGCCTACGCCTGATAGAGTTTATATTCCAAGAAGCTATTCTAATTGACATCTTACATCCTATTTTTTTGGCTTAAAGTTTTATTCTGTAGCCGCCATTCTCAAAAATTATTAAACTATCATCTTCTAAAACATCTCTAAATTTTTTTCTTAGCCGATAAATATGTGTCTCCAAGGTACTAGTTTTAACATTATCAGCATAGCCCCAGATTTTTTGTAGCAGTTGGTTCTTTGTTAATGAGTTTGGGTTTTCTTCAAATAATGACTTGATTAAAAGAATCTCTTTATCAGTAAGATATATTTTTTTTCCAAAATTATTTTTTAGACTTTTATCTTGAAAATTAATTATACCTTTACCTAGAACAATATCTTTCTTATCAAACGTATTTAATTCACCGGAAGCATGTATGATGCTGTCAAAAAGAAGATTGATTGGAACTGGTTTATATAAAACGTGAATTTTTTTAAATACAGGCATTGAGGTTATTTTCTTCTCGTGCTCATCATTTATCATTAAAAGTACTGACGCTTCACTAAAATATTTTACTATTACCGTAGAAAAGAAATCTATATCCCGATCATCATGAGCATTGAAAAGAATCAAATCTGGATAAACATCCAGATTTTTTAATTCTTCTTCTCCATGAGTTAAAAAATTTTTTGTCAAAAAATTATGACTCTCACCTATAATTTCCTGAAGGGCTTCCACAATATTTTCATTGTATTCAAATATAAAAAGCCTATACCTCTGCTCCAATAATTAAACTCCCGATACAGAAGACATCTTTCCTTTTATACTGATGAAAGTTATAAAAGGATTGAGTATTACAATATGGCAAAAACCTGATGTTAATAATAGATAATACAGAGCAAACCGTTCGAATGCAAACAGATCTTAGGTTGGGCATGCCAATAGTTATAACAAAAGAAAAAGATAATTTCCTTATTTTTTCTACTGAACGTATATCAAAACTTCATTTCAGCCTATTAATGAATTCCAAAAGCGAGAAACCATTTTTGTGTGTCACATCAAGAAGGGCACAAACACTTAAAGCTAGGGTTTATGACAATAATATTTCAAGGATCCAAATCCCTGAAGGGTCTGACATAAATTGGGTTCAAGCAACTGCCGACCCCATTCTTGATTTAGATAGCCCAATGAAAGGACCTTACATAACTATGCGTGGTGGGGATGCCAAGGTTGCGGAACTTTCTATTAATTGGTGCAAAAAGGCTAAACTGATTCCATCTACAATAATAAAAAAAATAAGTATTTTAGAGATTAAAACTTTTCAGAAAAATTTTCAGATACTTACCGCAGATTTTTCTGATCTCATAAATGAAAACCCTTCAATAGTAGTTCGAGAAGAAAGCGCAACTGCAAAAATTCCAATTAAGGGCATAGAAGCCAGGCTGAGAATTTTCAGAGTAAATAATGATAGTTTTGATCATTGTGCTATAGAATTTGGAACCCCAAACAGAGAGGAACCAGTTTTAACTAGAATTCACTCTGCTTGCTTCACTGGAGATGTTCTAAATTCGCAAAAATGTGACTGCGGGAGTCAATTAGAAAGGGCTATTGAAAAATTTGTTTCAGTAGGTGAAGGAATTCTTCTTTATCTAAATCAAGAAGGTAGAGGAATAGGACTATTAAACAAAGTAAGAGCATACAAACTTCAAGAGCAAGGTTATGATACAGTTGATGCCAATCATAGGTTAGGTTTTGAAGATGAAGAAAGAGATTTTCAAATTGGGGCTGAAATACTGCACTTACTTGGGTTCTCTAGAGCAAAATTAATGACAAACAATCCTAAAAAAATTAAGATGCTTGAAGACTATGAAATAAAAGTAGTAGAACGTGTAAGCCTTCTAACACAGCCTACCAAACAGAACCTTCATTATTTACAAACCAAAGCAAAAAAAAGCGGTCACCTTTTTTAGATTTTTTCTCTGCTCCCAAAAATAGCTGTTCCCACTCTAACGTGGGTTGATCCACAACGTATAGCTTGAGCATAATCAGAACTCATACCCATTGATAATTTAGTAAGTCCGTTCCTTTCTGCTAGGATTTTTAGCTCTAGGAAAAACTTTTCTGGATCTTTATTAATTGGAGGAATACACATTAGTCCAGAAATATTTAAGTCATATTTTTTGGTACATATTTTTACGAAATCATCAAGGTTTTCAACTGATATCCCTGCTTTCTGGATTTCATTCTCAAAATTTACCTGTATAAACATTTCTACATCTTTCCCAATTTTCTGAATACCTGAGGCAAGCTTTGCAGCCAACTTTTCTCGATCCAAAGAATGAATTACATCAAAAACGCTAAGTGCTTGATCTATTTTGTTTGTTTGAAGTGGTCCTAAAAGATGCAAATTTATTTTAGGATATTTTCCTTTTAATTTTGGCCATTTAGCCAAAGCTTCTTGTACTCTATTTTCTCCAAAATCCCTATGGCCAGCTTTTAAAACTTTCTCAATCTTTTCTACTGGTTGAACTTTCGATACAGCTATCAAAACTACAGAACCTGCGTCTCTGCCCCATTCAGATTCATGTTTACTAATGCGTTCATTAACTTTGCTTAGGGTCATAGATTTTACTTTAGCTCTGAAACTATCTTGTGTCCGTTTTCCTGTAAGGCATTTCTAAGAGCATTAATATATTTAGGGCCGATTTCACAGCATCCGCCGACTATCACCGCACCGTCATTAACCCAATCACACGCTGTTTTTGCATAATTATCTTCATCCAGATCTTCTCTTGCCTCAAGAACATCTACGGTTCCCCCAGCATCCAGTTTATCTATGGATTTAAACCTGTTAGGGTAAGCACCAAATGGAAGATTTAGAGTTTTCAATATTTTAAGGCCTGTCGCTATTGATTCAGGAAAGGAACAATTCAACAGTACTGCGTCTATGCTTAATTTTGACAACTCCGTAACTCCGTCGACCAAGTTTTCTCCCGAACGCAAGAAGGATCCATCTTGGTCTGAAACAGATCCGCTAACCCAAGCAGGTTTATCTGATTTTGATGCAACTTTGCCTGCAGCTTTAAGCTCTTTTATAGAAGACATTGTTTCACAAATTAAAATGTCAACATGATCAACTTGTACTTCAGCTATCCTTTCATACCGAAGAACACTTTCTTCAAAATCTGGCGTATTTTCAGGTTTATAACTCGCATATAGAGGTGGCAAACAGCCAGCCAGCTTAATTTCAGAAGAATTTTTTGCCCTATCTCGCGCTCTTTTTGCGACATAGATAGCTTTTTCTTGAAGTTTTTTAAACATATCTAAACTCCCATCCCTCTCCAATCTTTCTGGGGTACAAGAATAGTTGTTAAGAGTTATAACCTTTGCGCCAGCTAAAATATAATCATAATGAACGTCCTCAACTAAATCTGGCTCTTCAAGTAAAACTTTGGCGGACCACATAGGGTGTGGCTTATATTTTGATCTGTGAATTAGTTCTTGCCCCATTCCTCCATCTAAAAGAACTACTTTACTCATATTTTTCCTCTTTTTTCTTATGAATTTACATATAGTCTTAAAAAAACAGATAGATAACAAAAAGTGCTAAAAGCGCTATTAAGCCAATAGCAACTAAATTCAAGGTCCTTCGTAAATTTTTTCCACTTTCTATCATATCGTTATTTATATCTCCAAAAATGGAGTCAGAAGATGGCTGTGTTTCTTTTTGTATTTCTCTATCCATTTTTTTACTCCGCTCCAAAATCGTACCTAAATGTACAGCATGATGATCCACCCAATATGGTTTGCTCTCTTTTCAGCTTTGCCTTTTCATTAAAACCTTCCACCATTGAAAAATCTCTATTACACGAAAAAATTGCTCCCAACTCCTGAATTTCCATAGACTTATAAAGCTCAGCATATTTGCAACGAGTAACATTAAAATTAAGTTTAGTTTTAGACTTTTCTAATACTTCGATTTCCAGTGCCCCATCTTTCTTCCAAAACTCAAGAGTTTCTAAGAATGCATCAACATCATCTCCATACTCCAAGGCTAGATCTTTCCCTTGCTTTCTAGATAAATCCTTTATTGTTTTTGAAAGAATTTCAGTTACTTCCGCTTTACCAAACGTTTTAGATAAAGATTCTATGAATGGAACGAGAATTCTAGCTTCAGTTTCCCTTCGATTCAAAACACCAATCTTTTGTGTCATACGGTCCTTAATTTTTTCTTCCTCATTTTTGACTTTACTCATAGCAATCAATTCCAAATTTAAATATGCTTAATCATACATTAAAATACAAACTTAAATTTATTTTTCAATGAGATAGACCATGGATGCTAAAATTATCGACAATTTTGAAAAGCAAGGAGCAATTCTTTTAAAAGGTGTTTTTAAAGAATGGGTAAATAAAATTATTTCTGGGATTGAAAAAAACTTAGTCAAACCATCTAAATACGCCAATGAGAACAATGTAAAAGAAGGGCGATTTTTTGATGATTACTGCAACTGGACCCGTATAAAGGATTTTAAAGACTTTATAGAAAATAGTGAAGCTGCAAAAATTGCAGCAGAGATAATGAAATCAACAACTGCCCAATTCTTCCATGATCACGTTTTAGTTAAAGAAGGTGGAACATCCAAGGAGACCCCTTGGCATCAAGATGCTCCATATTATTTTGTAAATGGTAGCAAGACAGTTAGTATGTGGATCCCCGTTGATCCAATTATTGATACAGGGCTTAGGTTTATTTCTGGATCTCATAAATGGGAAAAAATGGTTAGACCAGTTTCATGGTCTGATGACAGTGATTTTTATAATAAAGATCAAGAATGGTTGCCAGTTCCAAACCCTGATTTAGATCCTCAAAATTACCATATTCTTGAATGGTCAATGGAGCCAGGAGATGTTGTTCTATTTGATTTTAGGGCTGTTCATGGTGCTCGTGGTAACAAAAAAAATATTAGAAGACGCGCATTGTCTTTACGTTGGGTTGGGGATGATGTGACATATATTGAACGGCCGGGACGAACATCGCCACCTTTTCCTGGACATGGAATGGAAACTGGGCAGAAACTAAGAGAAGATTGGTTTCCAATAGTGTATACAAAAAGCTAACTGACTAATTTTTTTTGCATCAGAACTAAGTTTAAAAACCTTCCAAACTTAAACCCTACTTTTGGTAGTACAGATATTTTTTGAAATCCCAAGCTCTTATGAAAAGATATTCCAGCAGCATTTTCTTCAGAAACTCCAGCAATTAGAGAAATTATGCCTCTATTTACCGCGTGGCGCTCTAATGCCTTAACTAAATTTTTTCCTACCCCCTGTCCTCTATTTTCTGGGTCAATAATAACCGTATGCTCCATAGTCTTTAAATATCCTGTACCTGGTCTGAATTGGTCATATGTTGCAAAGCCCACCACCTTATTTGATCTGAGCCCAACAACGCTACAAAAATCCATTTTGTCTCTTTCCGTAATTAAATCTTCAATATTTTTGATAGATTTTTCCTGATTGTTAAAAGTCCAGAGGGTATCTCGAATTATAGGATTCCATATTGTCTTAATGGCATCAGCATGAGAAACATCAGCTTTTTTTATTTCTAGATCAGTATTCATTAGAAAATATATAAAACACCATCACGGCATATGATAATTTGGTGTCGACAACGATATAGTCTTCTCTGCCTCATCCATATCCTCTTCAATATTTGCAAATAAAGGTGACGATAAATAACGCTCTCCCGTGTCAGGAAGCATACATAATATCGTAGAGCCAGGATTAGCTCTTTCTGCCACAATCATAGCAGTAGCAAAAGTTGCTCCACCTGAAATTCCCGTTATAATTCCCTCTTTTTGAGCTAACTTTTGAGCCCATTCAATTCCCGATTCTGAAGATATTTTTATCACCTCATCATAATACTCTTTATCAATCGATTCTTGCAAAACAAAAGGTATGAAGTCTGGGGTCCAACCTTGTATCAGATGAGGTTGCCACGCTTCATGGCTTTCTTGAGGTGTATTAAATGAAGTTCTCTTTTGCGTTTGTCCACTAGAAATTAAAGCTGCATTTTCTGGCTCACTAAGAATTATTTTTGTTTCAGGCCTTTCTTTTCTCAAAAGTCTTCCAACTCCTGAAACTGTCCCTCCAGTACCATACCCAGTAACCCAAAAGTCTAATTTTCTACCTTTAAAATCATTTAATATTTCTTTCCCAGTTGTGCTCTCATGGATGTCAGCGTTTGCTTTTGTTTCGAACTGACTAGCAAGAAACCACCCATTAGCTTCGGCCAATTCTTTGGCCTTATTATACATCCCTATTCCCTTTTCTGTTCTAGGTGTAAGAATAACCCTTGCTCCCAAATATCTCATTAATTTTCTTCGCTCTATGGAAAAACTATCAGCCATCGTTATTACTAGAGGGTATCCCTTTGCGGCACACACCATGGCAAGGCCAATCCCCGTGTTCCCACTTGTGGCCTCCACGACTGTCTGGCCTGGCTTTAGGTTTCCACTTCGCTCTGCATCCTCAATTATATTCAGCGCCAATCTATCCTTGACGGATGAAGCTGGATTAAAAAATTCTGCTTTCACATAAAAATTAATATCACTGGGGGCAAGGTTATTTATTTTTACAACAGGTGTGTTGCCAACTGTATCTAGAACAGAATTATATACTGTTCTTCGCCCTTCAGTCGTTCTTATTTCACTACTAGACATCTACTATTTCCTCCCACAAAACATAATCACTCAAGAAAGTTTCATAAATTCATTAAATTATTATTCACATAATTTCTATAAATAATTTGGTTTAAAATTAAAACCTTTAGCCTTTACCCTATAAAGTTTTCCAGATTCAAAATAACTCAAAGATTTAAAGCCCTAATTTACCTTTGACTCTTTGAAATATTTATAATCCACTGGATTAGCGAATGTTCAAACCTTTCAAGCAAAAAGTTACTTTAACTTACTAACATTAATCGGATAGGAAACACTATGATATTAGATCGAATAAAAGGTATGCATAATGAATTAGTCGCTTGGAGACAAAAGCTACACACCATACCAGAATTAGGTTTTGATACAGCAGAGACAGTAAAATTTGTAAAGAATAAGCTACAAGAATTTGGAGTTGATGAAATACAGTCTGGTATCGCGGAAAACGGTTTAGTAGCACTTATTCACGGAAAGAAAAAAGGCCGCCTCATAGGTTTGAGGGCTGATATGGATGCACTCCCAATTACTGAAGTTAACAACTTACCCCATAAATCTAAAAATGAAGGGAAAATGCATGCATGTGGCCATGATGGCCACACAACTATGCTCTTAGGTGCAGCAAAATATCTTTGTGAGAGTAGAAATTTCTGCGGTACTGCTGTTTTAATTTTTCAACCTGCTGAGGAAGGACTTGGAGGTGCAAAAGTTATGCTAGATGAAGGCTTGTTTAAAAAGTATGATATAAGTGAAGTTTATGCCATTCATAATATGCCTGGAATAGATAAGGGAAAGTTTGTAATAAACAAGGGTCCCATGATGGCGGCTGCTGATACTTTTTTTATCAGCGTTAAAGGTGTTGGAGCACATGGTGCCTATCCACATGAAGGGATTGACCCAATAATAATAGCCGCGCAAATTGTTCAAGCGTCATACTCTATCATATCTAGGGAAATTCCATCACATCATAACGTCGTTATTTCCATTACTCAAATTAATGCGGGTACTGCTTCTAATATTATTCCTGAAACAGTAGAAATAGTCGGTACAGTTAGAACCTTGAGAAACGAAGATGCTAAGCTAGTAGAGAAAAGAATTTCAGAAATCGCCAAAAATATTGCTAAAGCGAATAATGGAAGTGCAGAAACAATATATGAATATGGTTACCCTGCTACAATTAATAATGAATCTAAGGCAATATTTTCGGCTGAGGTGGCCAAAGATTTAGTAGGAAACGATATGGTAGAGATGGATATTCCCACAAATATGGCTTCTGAAGATTTCTCATACATGTTAAATGAAAAACCCGGTGCATACGTATTTCTAGGCCAAGGAGACACCCCGGGACTACATCATCCAGAGTATGATTTCGATGATGATATTTCCCCAATTGGAGCAAGTTGGTACGCAAGCATGATAGAGAAAAATTTAACAGAAACAGAATAAATGAGGCCACTTTTCAAATGTGGAATGATAAAAAATAAAAGCTGATTTTCATCTAGGAGCCATATTAATGGTAATAACGGGTGGTCTTATACTAGGCTTCCAAGACGCTTTGGTTAAAGCCTCTTCAACTTATACTTCATATTGGCAATTTCTGGCAATTAGATCGACTTTAAGTCTGATTTTGGTCTTTTTATTTTCGCTTATTTTTTTTTCTACTAAAGCTTTAATACCACAAAGTTTGATTTTAGTTATAATTCGGTCACTTCTTATAGGCATTTGTATGATCTGCTTTTTTTCTGGAGCAGTCACCCTAGATTTTTCGTTGATGATAGCAGGGCTTTATACTTACCCACTATTTATTACAATTATGGCCAAACCTTTACTTGGTGAAAAACTTAATTTTAGCCGAGTGTCTGGGCTAACTTTAGGTATTTTGGGATCATTTTTCATTCTTGAGCCTTGGAGAACTGAAATCTCATACGTCGAGCTCTTACCAATTTGTGCAGGCTTTTTTTATGCCTGCAACATCATTTTTATAAAAAGGTTTTGTGCAAAAGAAAGTCCTATGGCTTTATAAACCATTAGGGCAATTATTTTTATTTTAATCAGTGTATTAGGGATAATTTATGCCGAAAATGTACTTTCTGCCTCAATAAAATCAGAGTTACACTTTATTTCTAAAGGCTGGCCTGACATAACATCTCTAATTATATTCATTTGCATTGTAGCCTCTATAAGTAGCTTACTGGGAAATATTCTGATTATAAAAGGGTACCAAAAAGCAGATGGTAGCCTATTGGCTCCTTTTGACTTTTTGTATCTCGTTTTTGCTGTTCTATGGGGCAGAATATTCTTAAGTGCTTGGCCGAGTTTCTTTGATTTCTTAGGCATCATTTTAATTATTCTTGCTGGAATAATTTCTAGCCTAGAAGTATTCAAATTTCGAACTATTGAACCACAATAACTTAGAATTAGAATAAGTTTTCAACAGACATTGTGACAAATTATCAAAAAAAAAGTTCGTCTTCTTATTGCAAAATACTCACCAGAAAGGTAACTTTTTATAAGGTTAGATAATAGGAGATATACCATGAAAGATTTAATTGATAACGGTGGAAGATGTCCGGTCATTCACGGTGCAACGACGTCCGCCAACACTGGAACAAAGAATCAGGATTGGTGGCCTAATCAGTTAAACTTGAGTATTCTTAGGCAACATGATCAAAAAGCCAATCCAATGGGAACAGATTTTAATTATAGAAAAGAATTTCTCAAGTTGGATTATGCAGAGTTAAAGAGAGATTTAAATGATTTAATGACTGACTCCAAAAATTGGTGGCCTGCAGATTATGGTCACTATGGACCTTTTTTTATTCGGATGACATGGCATGCAGCTGGTACGTACCGATCCGGCGATGGTCGCGGCGGAGGAGGAACTGGTTCTCAACGCTTTGCTCCACTGAATTCATGGCCCGATAATGGTAACTTAGACAAGGCTCGCCGCCTTCTTTGGCCTGTTAAAGAAAAATATGGAAACAAAATTTCATGGGCAGACCTTTTGATTTTAACTGGAAACGTGGCAATAGAATCGATGGGAGGAAAAACTTTTGGTTTTGGGGGTGGTCGTGAAGACATATGGCACCCAGAGGAAGACATATACTGGGGACAAGAGAAAGATTGGCTCGACGACAAACGATATGAAAATACCAGACAATCCCTTGAGTATCCCCTTGCTGCAGTTCAAATGGGCTTGATATACGTAAATCCTGAAGGCCCAAACGGAAATCCAGATCCGTTATTAAGTGCGCAGGATATCAGGGAAACTTTTTCTAGAATGAATATGAATGATGAAGAGACGGTAGCATTAACTGCTGGTGGGCATACTTTTGGGAAGGCTCATGGAGCTGGTGATCCAGAATTAGTTGGGCCTGAACCAGAAGGTGCAAGCATGGAAAATATGGGCCTAGGATGGATTAATGATCACCAGTCAGGAAAAGGTATC
Organism: uncultured Alphaproteobacteria bacterium; assembly: GCA_902533625.1. Taxonomy (GTDB): domain Bacteria; phylum Pseudomonadota; class Alphaproteobacteria; order Rhodobacterales; family Rhodobacteraceae; genus CACKLF01. The sequence goes on from CACAMI010000012.1 coordinate 13,296, forward strand.
CACGCAACTACGAGTGGAGTTGAAGGACCATGGACTGCAAATCCTACTAAGTGGGATAATGGCTATTTTGATTTACTTTTCAAATATGAATGGCAACTTACGAAGAGTCCCGCTGGAGCAAATATATGGCATCCCATTGATATTAATGATAGTGATTTGGCCCCAGAAGTTGACGGATCTGGGAAGAAAGTAACTCCTATGATGACCACTGCCGATATGGCTATGATTAAGGATCCGAAATATAGAGATATTTCAAAGAGATACCACGAGAACCCGGACAGTCTTACTGAGGCATTTTCCAAAGCTTGGTTTAAACTGCTACATAGAGACATGGGACCCAAAGTCAGATATCTGGGCCCTGAAGTTCCTGAAGAGGATATGATATGGCAAGATCCTGTTACTCCTGGCAATAAAGATTATGACATTGAAAACTTAAAAGCCGAAATTAAATCCTGTGGCTTAACTATACAGGAACTTGTTGAAACAGCTTGGGCCTCAGCATCAACTTTTCGAGGTACTGACATGAGAGGAGGAGCAAATGGAGCTCGTATCCGTCTGTCTCCGCAAAATGAATGGGACGTAAATAAGCCTGATCAATTATCTAATGTATTAAAAAAGCTGGAGGTCATAAGTTCTAAATTTGGCGCCAGTCTGGCAGATACGATAGTACTCGCTGGAGTTGTGGGAGTTGAAATGTCTTGTGATTTAAAAGTACCATTTCAACCTGGAAGAGGAGATGCGACTGAAGATCAAACAGATTCAGAATCTTTTGATGTTTTAGAGCCATTAGCTTGTGGTTTCAGAAATTATTTGAAAACTGAATTTACCGTGTCTCCAGAAGAGATGATGCTTGATAGGGCTCATCTTTTGAATCTAACAGCGGCAGAGATGACGGCTCTTGTGGGTGGCCTCCGCACTATCGGTATTAGCGCAACTGGCGAGGGGATATGGACAAAGGTTGGCAAATTATCAAACGAGTGGTTCAAAAAACTACTAGACATGGAAGTTAAATGGGAAACAACTGGTTCTAACTCTTACGAGGGCAAAAGTAGAAGTACAGGAAAAGTTGTGAGAACCGCATCGAGAACTGATCTCGTGTTTGGCTCAAATTCAGAGCTTCGTGCTATAGCTGAAGTATATGCTCAAAATGACAATAACGATAAGTTTGTTAGTGATTTCATTTCGGCATGGACTAAAGTTATGGATGCAGACATGTTCTGATCAATAATGGGTGGTATGTCATGGATATAATTGATCTTAGAAGTGACACCGTTACAAGACCTTCAAAAGGAATGAAGAAGGCAATATATAATGCCGAGGTTGGGGATGATGTTTATGGTGATGACCCAACGGTAAATCATCTAGAGAAAAAAATTTCTGAAATGCTAGGAAAAGATGAAGCCGTCTTTATGACAAGTGGCACCCAAAGTAATTTTTCATCTGTCCTAGCCCATTGCAATCGCGGCGATGAAATAATCGTCGGCGAGTCATATCACATTTGTGGCGATGAAGCAGGCGGAGTTTCAGTTTTGGGTGGTGTAGCTATGAACACTATATCTGTAGAAAACGATGGTTCTGTATCTAATAATAGCATTGAAAATGCTATTAAACCTGATGACCCACATCATGCTATCTCTAAACTTCTATGTTTAGAAAATACTTCCAGGGGGAAGGCAATAGGATTAGAAAGAATAAAGGAATCCTACGAATTGGCGAAAAGATCTAACCTAAGCGTTCATCTAGATGGAGCCAGATTTTTCAACGCGATAACAGAATTAAAATGCGCTCCCGAGGATCACGCTAGTTTAGCTGATTCTATTTCTATTTGCCTCTCAAAAGGATTAGGAGCTCCTGCAGGGTCTCTTTTGTTATTACCTAAAGATCTTGCAAAAAAGGCAAGAAGAATAAGAAAGCTTGCTGGTGGCTCCCTCAGGCAAAGTGGTATTCTTGCTGCGGCCGGAATTTATGCTTTAGACAATAATATTGATCGCCTTAAGGAAGACCACATTCGAGCAGAAAATTTTAAAAATGATTTAGTAAAATTTTTTGGCGATATAAGTGATAAGAGTATTGTTTGCGATACTAATATGGTCTTCTTTACCGATTTAAGTGATAAGTTTAATAATATTGTGCCGTTCTTTAGAAAAGAGAATATTTTTATATCTAATTGGTCGAATGATACTTTGAGAATAGTATTTCATTTAGATATTGATGAAGATGCAATGAAAAAAACGCTTGAAACATTTCAAAAGTTTTACGAACCATCAAAAAGATCATCAGATTAAATAACCTTGATGACACCTTTATCTATTGACAAGATATAACCTTTCTTACTCACATTTTTTATCATTAGCTCAGACATCATTTGATTTCCCAAATGATCTCTTAGGCGTTTAATCCTCATAGCGCCGTTGGCTTCATCGCATTCTATCTTACTTTTTCCAGAAATTAGGGATTCAATATCAGTTCCACTTATCACTTCATCATCAAGTCTTGCCTCACATAATACCGCTAATGTTTCGCAAGCTGCATCGGTTAGATTGAGCTCAAAATTATTAATCAAAACTATTTTTTCGTCACGGTTTAGGATTAAGCTATTTATTAGGATACCTGCTCTCTCAACTTCTGACATCCTGTTACCAAGGGACAATATATTTTGAAAAAAAAGCAGCGCAGCTAGTAATAAAATTGAAGAAAAGGAAAAAAGTATTAGAATAACATATCGATAAGTTTCCAAGGTTTGAGAGAAAGCCGTACCGCTTTCTGCCATTATTTCCAACAACTGTATTTCCATAGGAGAGCTTAAATCTGTGCTAACAAAAAGCTTCTCCACATGACTATTAAAAGCATTTGCATCTGGTAATTTATATAATAACAAAAATGCAGAACATATAAGAACAACGAAAATTGCGGCTATTCCAATATAGAAAGTCAAGCCAAAGCGATCAAATTTTAATGCATTAATATTTAAGGAAGTATATTCCGGCACTATCTTTCCTTTCATCAATCCCTTCATTACCGAATACATCTAACAACTTTAGTAATATCCAACCACTACTTTGCAAACGAGATTCTAGGTCTAATGTTATGGCATTTCTATTCTCGCAAAGATCAGTATTAATTTTTGAAATACCATAGTGAAGACGTAACGGATTATTCTTTTTCGCTTTGTAGTCAACATAACAGTTTGAAAATCCAGTATTTGGCAGAAACATTGTAATTAAAAAAACTAATAATATTTTTTTCATAACTGACACCTCATTCTTTCTAGCCCATTGGAACAGAAAGTGATTGTGTTAATCAATAACAGAATTTTTACACCACACCAGAATTATTGTTATCAAATAACAACGAGACGTTTTTGAATATCACTCAATTTATTAATACCCTTTCTAAACAGTTCAGAAAGGAAAATTTATGAAAATTTTAACAAAAATAAAAAATTTAAAGCTCAGTATAATAATCTTATCTAGCTTTGCCTTCATTTTTACCCCTATTGCGGCTAGAGCATCTGAAGCAGATTTTTTAAAGGGCATAATGGGCGCAATAATTGTAAATGGGATCATACAGGAAGTAAAAAAGGACAAACAACCAGTGATTGTCCGAAAGCAAGTCACTTATGTTACTCCTCATAGCACTCAGAATAGTTATCAGCTTCCAAGAAAAAATAAAAATGTATTATATGATACAATCCCGCAAAGGGCATTCAAATCCCAAACACCATCTATTCGATACAATATTCAGGGTGAGCTCATGAAAATGGGCTACTATAATGGTAGACTGGATGGATATTGGGGTTATAAAACTGAGCATGCCATTTCATCTTACGCTTTAGATTCCAATAAGCTTCATCTCTTAACTTCTGTAAAAGGCGTTAATAATTTATTTAAAGATTTACTCTACATAAATCCAAATCATCAAAATCAACAGTTCAATAGCCATTCAAATAATGATAGTAAAAGTGAAGAAATCTTGTACCTTCAACTGCAGATAACTAAACTGCTAAAAGAAGTTGGAAGCCTAGAAAATAGGCTTATGCAGCTAAAACAGGAAAAGTAGAATATGATATCTAAAAAGATAGGTATAGAACGCTTTTTCTCGAGCCCGATTATTTATCCTAACATGGATTATAGGATGGGCTCAAATATTAACGGTCCAGCCATTATTAGAATGCCAAATTGGTGTAAAGACAAATTAGGTACCTATCATTTGTATTTTTCCGATCATAAGGGAAAATATATTAGATTAGCTTTTGCAGACGAGATTATTGGGCCCTGGAAGATTTATTCTCCAGGAACATTAAAACTTAGCGATAGCTTGTTCATTTCCAAAGATCCTCCTGAGCCGCCGGAAAAAGAAAGACCTCCCTGGGCAAAAAAGATGAAGGGAGGTTATCTTTATGCTCATATTGCCTCACCGGACATACACATCGATAGTAAAAAAAAACTTTTTAGGATGTATTACCATGGGCTTCTTTCAAATGGAAATCAGGTTACCCGATTAGCAACTTCAAAAGATGGCTTAAATTTTTCCCCTTTAGAGCCAATTTTAGGTCCCCCATATTTTCGGGTGTTTGAGTACAAAAATATTATATATGCCATAACCTGGGGTGCAGAAATCTGGAGATCTAGAGACTGGCATCTACCTTTCGAAAAAGGACCAAAGATCCTTCCTTATAGTCCAAAAGAGGGAATTGGATCAGGGTTTCGTCATGGCGAAATTTTCCGAAGAGGTGATATTTTACATATTTTCTTCACCAACATCGGGGATGAGCCAGAGAGAATAATCCATACAACCTTGGATCTGACAGAAAACTGGAATGAGTGGAAGGTAAAAGAAAAAACCATTATTTTGGAACCTGAATTAAAGTGGGAAGGAGTGGAATTAGATCTAAGAAAATCAGTTATGGGTGCCGTACAAGACAGGGTTAGAGAACTAAGAGATCCCTGCATTTTTGAAGACATAGATGGAATAGTTTATCTATTATATTGTGGTGCTGGTGAAAGTGGAATAGGAATTGTGAAGATCAATAACATCTAAACTTACAAATCTAGAAGATATTATTTTCTCATGATATAAGTATTTTGATTATGCAAAAAAAAAACATCTATAATATTAACCCTGAAGAATTTTGGACGGATCCTTACCCTGATCTAGAGATAATGCGAAGGGAAAAACCAATTGCCTATGTGCCCGAACTTAATGCTATCTTATTTACAAAAAGGCAGTCTATTTTTGAAAACGAAAAGAAAATAGAAATCTTTTCATCGGATCAGCCTGATGGTTTAATGACAAAACTAATGGGCGAAAATATGATGCGAAAAGATGGGGAAGCTCATCTTAAGGAGCGAAAAGCTATATTTCCTTCAATTTCACCAAAGACAACAAAACTTATATGGCGTAAAAAATTTGATGATGCTGCTGACGAGATTCTAAGCATTCTTGAAAAAAAATCTGGGGGAGAGCTGGTAAAGGAATATGCGATGCCTTTGTCTGCCGAAGCATTAAAGGTAGTCACCGGTTTAACAAATATGGAAAGACCAGAGATGGATAGAGTAAGCCAAGGAATGATAGATGGGATAGCCAACTATTCAGGGGACTCTAGGATCGAAAAAAACTGTAATGATTGCACGAATTCAATAGACTCGCATATAGATGAAATAAGAGATTACCTCTTAAGAAATCCAGATTACTCCCTCTTATCTACTCAAATGACGAGCGGTTTATCTGACGAGCAAATAAGAGCAAATATTAAACTTGCAATTTCTGGCGGGCAAAATGAACCGAGGGATGCAATAGCCGGAACAATTTGGGCACTCTTAAATCACCCCAACCAACTAAATGAAGTGAAAAATAAAAAATTTTCCTGGTTAGACGCTTTTGAGGAATTTTCCAGATGGATTTCTCCCATTGGAATGTCACCTCGTCGTGTTGCAAAGCAGCATAGAATTGATGAAATGCACTTTTTAGAGAATGACCGCGTTTTTTTCATGTTTGGTTCAGGAAATAGAGATGAAGAATGCTTCGCATACCCAGATCAATTTAATATGACTCAAGACAGATCAAATACCATAACGTTTGGTGCTGGGCCACATTTTTGTGCAGGGGCATGGATTTCAAGATGTCTTATTGGAGAAGTTGCTCTTCCAAAACTCTTCAATAAGTTTCCCAACTTAAGACTTAATTCAGATTCGCCTGTCGAATTCAGAGGTTGGGCGTTTAGAGGACCTTTGGAACTTAACTGTAGCTGGTAAAAGTATTGTGTAGTGGCAACAATAGCTGAATTTCACCTAAATTTAATTAAATTCACCAAAAGTAAGTTAGGTCAAAAAAAAGAGTTGAACTTTTGTAAAATTAATAAAGAATTGGGAGATAAACAACAATCCTTAATAGTTAAGGCGTTTATCCTAAAACAAAGAGATTATATCGGGAGATTAAAATGAAATTAAGTAAAATTATTGCCGGTGTTAGTGCTGTTGCTACTAGCTTTGGCATTACGGTAGGAGCGGCATCAGCTGAAAAAGTCCTTACCGTCGCGTCTTGGGCTGCACCTTTTCATACAATGAATGAAAATGTGTTTCCTTGGATGAATAGCCAGTTAAAAAGCTGCACTGGGGGCTCAGTAAGTCTTAAAGTAGAATATGGTATGGCTCCTCCACCAGCTATGTACGATACGGTAAGAGATGGTGTTGCTGATATATCTTGGATCGTTTATGGTTATACTCCAGGTAAATTTGTAACCCCTATGATTGCTGAACTTCCAAGCATTCCAGGAAACGCACGGCAAAAATCCGTTGCTTTCCAAAAAACATACGAAAAGTTCTTTGAGTCTGCAGGTGAAGCCAAAGGGGTTCAGGTTCTAGCGAATTATACTCATGGACCAGGAATGGCAAATACTATAAAGAAAATTACCTCATATAAAGAACTTGAAGGCGTTAAAATGAGAATCGGTGGTGGTGTTGCTAATGCAATTGGTACAGCCTTAGGCGTTGCCGGAGTAAATGCTCCAGCCCCAAAAGTATATGAGCTAATTGACGGCGGTGTGGCTGATGGAGTTTTCTTTCCATTTGAAACAATGCATGCTTTCAAGATTGCTGAACTTGCGAAGTTTTCATTTCACAACCCTGATGGAATGTACACCACAGCATTTGCCATTGTAATGAACAATGATACCTATAACGGCTTAAGTGGAGCTGAGCGCGATTGTGTGGACGGTATGAGAGGTGTAAATCTTGCAAGAACAGTAGGTTGGTTTTGGGATGACGCCGACAAAGTCGGAGCTGCCGCTGCAGCTGGTTATGGCCACGAATTGACTGAAGCAAATGATGCAGAGCGGCAGTATTATAAAGATGCTACAGCTGGTGTTACTACTGACGTTTTAGCTAAAGTTTCTGCAAAAGGAGTAGATGCTGAGGCTGCACTAGCTTACTTTAAGGAGCAAGTAGCTACTGAATCTGGTCAGTAAGGTTTAATAGAACTTTATGGAATCAGCACTTAATATTTTGGAACGGCTTGCCCTTAGGGTGAGCCGTTTCATTTCCAACCTAGCAGGAATAGCTGTGCTTTGGATTATTGCTGTAACATGTGTAGATGTGATTGGACGATACTTTTTTAATTCCCCACTCTATGCAGGTGCTGAAATGGTTCAGGTCAGTATGGCATTCGTAATTTTCTTTTCCTTACCTGGGATGTTTTTTAAAAATGAACATATAATTGTTGATTTATTTCCATTCTTTAAAAGGGGATATCTCGGCTGGGTATTAGGCATAATATTTTTAGCTGTAACGGCATATTGCATTTGGATTATAGCAGGAAAGACTTATTCTTACGCTCAACGTTCTTTAGAAGATGGCGATACTTACGAGTATATAATGATACCTGCATTAGCTTTAGATCATAGCCCTTATCTGCCAAAATACTTGATTGATAACTTTATAGCGTTAGCACTTTTCTTTACATTAGGGATGATTATTCTGAGAATCCTTATTCTACTCAGCCGCCCGAAATCCAATTCAGAATTTGAAGAGTAAAGGCTAATGGACGGTTTTACGATTTCACTAATTGGGTTTGCTGCGATATTAATTTTAGCCTTTTTAAGGTTTCCTCTTGCATTATCTATGGGCTTGGTAGGAGTTATTGGATTTGGTGAACTTACAAATTATAGAGCCGCGATCTCCAATCTAGGAAGGTTAGTATTAGACCTAGGCCAATCCTATTCTTTATCAGTTTTACCTCTTTTTATTCTCATGGGGTTGCTTGTGGACAAAGGAGGAATGGCTCAACAATTATACCGAGCAGCCTATGCTTTCTTAGGTGATAAGAAGGGTGGCCTAGCAATGTCTACCGTTGTTGCTTGTGGAATGTTTTCCGCTATTTCTGGGTCCTCTATAGCTACAGCGGCAACCATGTCAAAAGTCGCCATGCCTGAGATGAGAAGATATCGTTATGCTGACTCTTTAGCTACAGCTTCTATTGCTGCTGGAGGTACATTAGGCATACTAATTCCTCCAAGTGTAATACTTGTAATTTATGGGCTTTTAACAGAGCAATCAATTGGCAAGCTTTTCATGGCCGGATTTATACCCGGTTTCATCGGAATACTTTTCTACACACTTGCAGTATATTTTGTGGTCACACGGAATCCATCCTTAGGGCCTGCGGGAGAGAGAACAGCATGGCCACAACGGCTCATAGCATTGAAAGATGTATGGACAACTTTGGCACTATTTATATTTGTAATAGGCGGCATTTACATAGGTCTTTTCTCAGCAACAGAAGCAGCAGGAATGGGAGCAGCCGGAGCCTTGTTAATAACGTTTCTAAAAGGCAGCCTCAAAGGCGGGGTACTGTTAGAAGTTTCAAGGGAAGCTGCTGGGCTTACTGCGAAACTTTTTGCATTATTGTTTGGCGCATCAATGTTTTCTAATTTCTTAAACCGTGCTGGCCTGCCAGACGCACTTTTAGGCCTCATTAACTCTTTCGAACTTTCAGGGCTAGCAGTGATATTTATTATACTAATAATCTATATATTGTTGGGATGCGTCTTTGAATCTATGTCAATGATACTACTTACGGTACCTATTTTTGCTCCGCTCGTTCATAGCTTAGGTTTTGATTTGATTTGGTTTGGGATCTTGGTTGTAGTAGTAACTGAGATAAGTTTAATTACACCACCAATAGGATTAAATGTCTTCGTTTTGAAGGGTGTAATAAAGGATGTCTCTGTAGGAACGATATTTAGAGGCGTTACCCCCTTTTGGGTGGTAGATATCTTTAGATTAATTCTAATAGCTTCAATTCCATCACTAGCCTTATTTTTACCATCCATGATGTAAGACTTTTGCTTTATAGTTTTCTGAGAAAATCAGCTAAGGCTAATTTGTCTATTAACATCTTTATAAAGTAAATATCTGAAATCTTCAGGACCTCCAGCGTAGCAAGCTTGGGGACAAAAAGCCCGTAACCATAAAAAATCACCAGCTTGCACCTCAACCCAATCTTCGTTAAGACGATACACGCCTTTTCCTTCTAAAATGTAAATACCATGTTCCATTACATGGGTCTCCATGAAAGGAATAACCCCCCCGGGTTTAAAGTTTACTATATTGACATGCATGTCGTGTCGCATGTCATTGGGATCTACAAACCTTGTTGTTGTCCATGATTTATCACCAGGATGCATTTCCGCTACCTTAACTTCTTTTTCATTTGTCACAAAGTATTCTGGATACTTAATACCCTTTACAGCCTCATATCGTTTTCTTATCCATTGAAAATATACATCTTTGCTTGAGCTATTTTTAACCTCCCAAGAAATTCTTGGTGGGATATAACAGTAAGATCCAGGAGTTAAAGAATGTTTTTCACCTCCAATGATTAGCTCAAGATTGCCATCTAGAATAAATATAACACTTTGAATTTCTGTATCTATCTCAGGATCTTCACTACCTCCATCAGGACCTATATTTACAATCGATTGAGAGAAGGTGGTGGAAAATCCACTAAGCGGCTTGGCCAAAACCCAAGCCCTAGTATTTTCCCAATTAGGAAAATAGCTGGTTACAATATCAGTCATTACTTCCCTAGGTATAACAACATAAGAATCCTTGAAAACCGCTTTCCCGGTCAACAACTTTTCTCCCCTCGGCAAGCCCCCTCTAGGAAAATAGTATTGATTTTTTGACATGAGTTAATCCTACAAGTTTTTATATTTTTTTGCTACATCACATGTAAAATTTTTTCCTACAGCAGAATATTTTTATTAACCTGTGATAAATCTGTAGCTCCACATAGGGCCATAGTTAAATCCAACTCCTTTTGAAGTATTTCCAGTATCCTGGTCACACCCTTTTCTCCCTCAGCACCTAGGCCATACAAAAAAGCTCTTCCAATAAGCGTACCTTTTGCTCCAAGTGCAATTAACCTTAGGATATCTTGACCTGTACGAATCCCCCCATCAACCCAAATTTCACATTTATCTTGCACAATATCCAAAATCTTAGGGAGTGCAGAAACAGAAGATGAAGCTCCGTCCAGCTGGCGACCGCCGTGGTTAGATACTATAATTGCATCTGCTCCGATATTTAACGCTGCTTTGGCATCTTCTTTATCCATAATTCCCTTTAGAACTATTTTTCCTGACCACTTCTTTCTTAATTCTAAAACATCATCCCAGCATAGCGTAGGATCGAACTGATTGACTGTCCACTCTGCCAATGACGACATGTCTCTAACACCTTTGACATGCCCAACTATGTTACCAAACTTTCGATTTTTTGTTCCCAACATTCCTAGGCACCATTTAGGTTTGGTAATCAGATTTAAGATGTTAGGTAAGTTAATTTTTGGCGGGACACTCAGCCCGTTTTTAATATCTCTATGTCTTTGCCCCATTACCTGCAAATCTAATGTAATCATTAGTGCAGAGCAATTTGCTTCCTTTGCTCTCTTGATAAGCCTGTCAATAAAATCTCTATCTCTCATTACATAAAGCTGAAACCAAAATGGGTCCCTAGTTTTGCTTTGAACTTCCTCTATAGAACATACTGACATAGTTGATAAAGTGAATGGAACTCCAAATTTTTCCGCTGCTCTTGCTGCGTGAATTTCTCCGTCCGCAGTTTGCATTCCGGCCAAACCAGTAGGCGCCAAAGCAACGGGCATAGGTAATTTTTCCCCTAGCATTTCCATTTCCGTAGACCGCTCGCTGATATCAACTGCTACGCGTTGTCTAAACTTAATACCCATTAAATCATTGATATTCGCACGAAGCGTATCTTCAGTCCACGAGCCACTTTCAGCATAATCAAAAAACATACGAGGAACACGAGCTTTAGCCTTTTTTCTCATATCTTCAACTGAAAGTATTACTGACACAAAATCTCCCCATTAAACTTTATCTAATAACCCATGTATAGATTCTAGGTGAATTCTTACTAAACTATTATTCTAATTTCCTAAATGCTTTTTTCCAACACTAATTTTAGTTTTTCACATTCGTCTGTCATTATTCCATTAACTCCAAGTTGAATAAGTGAGGCCATTTTATGTTGGTCATTTATAGTCCACACATGAACTGGAATCTTTATTCTTTTAGCATATTGCATTGATCGATAAGATACTAACGTGATTCCGAATTTTCTCTCAGGGACTTGAATAAAATCAGCCGAAAATGAAAACCGAAATCCTGTTAAAAACCCAATTATAAATTTAATAACCTGTAAAGTTCCAGCAACGGTCTTAACGTTCCCACCTAAAATTTTGGACAAATATCTGACCCTTCTATCACTAAAAGAAGCGATATAAACGCGCGACATTGCGTTTGATTCTTTAATGATATCAGCCAACGGTTTCACAACATCCCAAGATTTTGCATCTATGTTAAAGATAGTTTCTGGAAACTGATCAAAGACTTCCTGAAGTCTTGGAATTTTGTGCTTACCGGCTAACAAATATGTATCTATTTCTTCAGATCTAGTATCAGAAACCTTTTTGTCTATATCCAGAAGTCTTTTGAAATCACTATCATGATAAACATAAACAACTTTATCTAATGAAACTTGAACATCTGTTTCAATACAAGTGTAGCCGAGTTCCAGAGCTTTCTTAAAAGATGCAATGGTATTTTCGGGAAAATCTGTATTTCCTCCCCGATGAGCAATGGGTAAGAACTTTAGCTTTGGCAAGATACTTCAGATAAGCAAGGGCCAAGTATTTTGGCCCCTGCTAAAACTATTTATTTACGCAACAATTCTTTCCAATTACCCTCAATAATTTGGGATATAATTATATCCTTGGAACCAACGTGGTCATTTGGTCCAAAAGTAATTTGGTTGCCAATCAGTTCATCATAATAATCTAAAGATTCCATGGCTTTCTGAAAACTTTCAGGCGTTAGGTCCCTACCCGCTGCTTCTAAAGCCATTACCAACTGCTCGGCAGCAGAACGCCCCAAAAGAGCTCCTGTTCCTGGAAACTCACCAAACTCACCCTGATACTCCGCGACCCAGGCAGCTACCTTTGGATTTTCCATTCGATAAACCAAATCGGACCATCCGGCTGATACGTAATAACCTTCCGTAAGTCCACCAGGAACTTTTGCTAGAGCTGTATGCATCGATGCAGAAGCTCCTAAAAATTTTGCTTCCATCCATCCAAGCTTTTTAGCAGTTGCCAACACTGTAATTTGCTGTCTAAGTCCCAATGCCAAAGCAATCAATTCGCACCCTTCGCCCTTAAGCTTAGAAAGTGCACCAACAAAATCTTCTTCATCGGGCTTGTGTGTGGTTTCAGAAGCATATTTGATCCCAACTGCAGCGGCTCCATCCTTTGCACCAGTCATGATATCCATTCCAAAATCAGTTGGTAGATACATAGCACAGACAACAGCTGCCCCTGTTTCCTTATTAATGTACTCTACTCCTGCCATGATTTCAGAAGCATAATCCGATGTCGAAGCATATCTGTAATCATTATAAGGGGTTGCCATTCTAGCAGACCCAGATAATGGGGCTACATTAGCTATCTGCTTACTTTCCAAAAGATCAAAAGACGCTAGATTAAACGGAGTACCCATCTGTTGATACATTACGAAAATCTTATCCGAATTCACTAATTTATTAAGGTTTTGCTGAGCTTTTGGCATCTGATAGGACATGTCTTCCACCACAAGCTTAATAGTTCTACCATGAACTCCCCCAGCAGCATTGACTTTATCAAAATACTGCTTCGATGCCGCCATTGCAGGTGCTCCAAATGCAGCAAATGGCCCTGACATATCCTGATTAGAACCAACAACGATTTCCGTATCAGATACACCCTGGCCTGCATACACCATACTGCTAAGCCCTAGGCTGGCGATCAATCCCGACATTATTCCCTTTATTAATTTCATTTTTTTCTCCCTTTGATGAATATTATTTGTACATGGAATTAATTAAAGACTTATATTTCTTCTCAACAATCCCGCGCTTCAGTTTCATTGTGGCTGTCATTTCATCATCGTCAGCTGTAAGAAGCACATCTATAAGCCTAAATTTTTTAATTTGCTCAACTCTTGCAACTTTATCATTAACTTTTTGAACCTCATTATCAATTAGTTTTTTTATTTTATCTGATTTACATAGTGAATTAAAATCTGAGTACTGGATCCTGTTTTCTTGAGCATGTCGCTCTACATTTTCTTGATCAATCAAAATAAGAGCAGTCAAATACTTTTTTGCATCACCTATAACCATAGCATCTGCAATAAACTTTGAAAATTTTAGCGCATTCTCTATTTCAGCAGGGGCAATATTTTTCCCCCCGTCTGTTATAATAATATCTTTGATTCTACCTGTAATTTTTAAAAAATCATTTTCAAAACTACCTTGATCTCCAGTTTTGAACCATCCATCATTCGTAAATACTTCAGCTGTTAAATATCTGTTTTTATAATATCCTTTAAAAACACTTGGTGAATTAAACTGAATTTCTCCATCATCTGCTATCCTTACATGAGACCCAGGGTATAATCTTCCTACCGTTCCCACTCTGTTATTTTCAGGAATATTCACAGTCATTGCAGCAGCAGTTTCAGTCATTCCGTAACCCTCAACAATAGGCACACCAATAGCCAAATACCACTTAATCAAATCTGGTGAAATTGGGGCTGCACCAGTTACTGCCTTAGTTATCCGATCAAAACCCAGCATACGTCTCAAATTTCTAAATACTAGAAAATCAAAAATTTTATTTAGCAAATTGATACCTAAGAAACCAGAACTCTGTTCTAAATCAAGCTCTACTTTCTTTAAACCTACCCATATAGCAAAGGCATAAATCCTTTTTGATAGATTAGTTGCCTCAGATAGGGCCAAGGTAAAATTACTATGAATTTTTTCATATATTCTCGGCACACCCGCAAAATACATTGGACTAACTTCCTGAAGATTTTCAAACACTGTTTCAATGCTTTCCGCAAAATTAACCGTTGTTTTGTTCATAATAGGGTTAAGGCCTGATGTTGTTCGTTCATAAATGTGACAAAGAGGTAGAAAGCAAAATAATTCATCAGATGGGAAAAAACGGATCAAATGCTTCTGTGTTGAGCCGGCATACAACAAATTTTCCTGAGTTATCATTGCACCCTTTGGGGCACCGGTTGTTCCAGAGGTATAAACGATAATAGCCACATCTTCCGATTTAGATTTTTCTACTTCATTTTCGAAAAAGTCAGGATTTTTACTCAAAAATTCCCTTCCAATATCATAAAGATCGTCCATGAAGATGACTTTGTCATGATTAAAACTAGCTAGATTTTTCCTGTCATAAACAATTGCTTTTACTAATTTTGGAACTTCAGGAATTATGTTTAAAAATTTGTCTAACTGCTCATCGGTATCTAGAAATAAAAATACGCTATCTGAATTAGATAGTTGATAAGAAAGTTGCTGGGCAGAATCTGTTGTATAAACACCAGAACATACAGCACCCATACATTGAGCCGCAATATCCGTATATATCCATTCTTTTCTTCCTTCAGAAATTATAGAAATGGTATCATTTCTTTTTAAACCTAAGGAATATAAACCCAAACCTATGAGTCTTACATGTTGATAATAGTCAGTCCAAGAAAACGAGTTCCAGATTCCTAAGTCCTTTTCTCGATGAGCCACCTTTTCTTGCAGCTCCAAACACCTTTTTAAGAAAAGTTTTGGGAGTGTGTCACATCCATCTACAAGAAATGGTCCTTGAGAGAGGTTTTTATTTATTTCAATACCGTCAATCACTTCAGTAGAATTATCTTGCACAACCATGCCTTTTTTCTTCATCTCCAAGTCTTTCGGTTTTTCCACCTTTTTTGACCAAGTTGGCTTTCCTGATTGGCTCCCAAATAAAATTCCTGAATGTCTTTAGCTTCACTCAGTTCAGAACTTTTCCCATCTAAAACTATTCGACCTAATTCCATTACATAGCCAAAATCTGCTATATCTAATGCCGCTTTTGCATTCTGTTCTACCAAGAGAATTGTAACACCTTGATCCTTGTTCAACCTATTCAAAATACCAAAAATTTCCTTAACCAGCTTAGGACTTAACCCTAAACTTGGCTCGTCTAAAAGCAATATTTTAGGCTTTGACATTAGGCCTCGAGCTATTGCTAGCATTTGCTGCTCCCCACCTGATAACGTCAGAGCCATTTGCTCAAAACGAGTTTTTAGAATGGGGAAATAAGAGCAGAAAAGCTCCATATCATATCTTATTTCTTTTTTATCGCTTCTAGTATAGGCACCCATCAATAAATTTTGCTCAACAGTCAGCATTGGAAATACTTCACGGCCTTCAGGAACATGCGCCACCCCTTTCCGAACCAAAATGTCTGCTTCCGTACCTTCAACTGACTCATTTTCAAGAAAAATTCTACCTTTTTCAGGATCCATTACCCCTGAAATGTTTTTCATTAAAGTCGTCTTACCAGCACCATTGGCACCTAAAACAGAAACTATAGAACCTTTCTGAACCTGCAAGGATACACCTTTTAGAGCCATAATAGGGCCATAATAACTCTCAATATTTTCCACTCTAAGTATTACTTCCTTTGAGATCATAATTCAGACCCCAATGTACGCTTCAATAACTTTTGGATCACTCTGCACGGATTTTGGGTTTCCAACGCTAATTATTTCACCATCTACAAGTGCTGCAACTCTATCTGCAACCTTATTTACCAAATTTAGATTATGCTCGACCATTAAAACAGTAATCCCCATTATCTTTTTAATATCTTCAATCCAAAAGGCTAGATCTTCTGTCTCTTCGGCTGATAGACCTGACGCAGGTTCATCTAAAAGTAAAACCTTGGGTTTTAGAGCCAAAGCCCTACCTAACTCGACAATTTTTCTAGTCCCATAGGATAGACCCATTATGTATTTTTCCCGATATTGCTGAAGGTCTAAAAAGTCCATGACCTCTTCAACCATAACTCTGCTCGTTACTTCTTCTTTACGTACAGACCGAGTGAAAAGTATTTCTGAAAGGAAATTGCTAGATTTCCTAACGTTGGTTCCTACCAGAAGGTTTTGTAAGACAGTAGCATTTCCAAACAGCTCGATGTTTTGAAAGGTTCTTGCAATGCCAATATCAGGCATATCAAATGGCTTTAGCTGGTTTAATGATTTTCCATCAAAAAAAATGTTACCTTCATTTTGTTTATAAAGCCTGGAGATCAAATTAAAGATTGTTGACTTTCCAGCACCATTTGGACCCACCAAGGCGAAGATTTCACCTTCTTTGATATCTAATGAAACATTCTTGACCGCCCTAATGCCGCCAAAACTGATTGTAACATTTTCTAAACTTAAAAAACTCATCTCACCCTTTCGGTCTTTAGATAACTCTTTTGCCTCTTAAACATATCTTTTCTATAAAGTGGAAAAAGTTGAAAATAGGTTCGGATTTTTAGCCAACGCCCATATATTCCAAACGGCTCAAACAAAATGAAAAGAATTAAAATCAAACTAAAAATTCCTGTTTCGATGCCTGGAAAATTCATCAAATTTATTCCTATATCATCTAAGAAATGATCTCTACAAAATGAAATAATAATTGGAAGAAAGCCTATGACCATAGCTCCAAAAAACGCTCCGTGTATAGACCCCAACCCTCCAATGACTATCATTAATAATAAATTTATTGATAATACCACATTAAATGTCTCGTAATTAAATACCGTAACAAAATGACCAAATAGTGCCCCGGCAATACCAGTAATAAAACATGAAATTGCAAAGGCTAATGTTCTGGTTCTTGCAATATTAATTCCCATGGCAAGGGCAGACACCTCACTATCTCTAACTGCCGAGAAGGCTCGCCCCAAAGGCGATCTGAGAATATTCTTGTACCCTATGATAAAAACTACTGTAATGAATAGGATTAACCAATATAGGCTATCTATGTTCCCATATCTATTAAAGTTAATCGAAAAAATTTCTATGTCAGGAGCAAATATACCATTTACACCTCCAGTTAATGGATCAGCCAAAACTATTATATCTTCTACCAAAATCGAAACGGCAAGTGTCAAAATTGCTAAGTATATTCCATGTAATTTTGCTGTTGGTACCGCTATCAAAATACCCAGAAATGACGAAAGCAACCCTGCCAAAGGTAAAGACACTATAAACGGCAATCCAAACCGACTCTGTAAAATGACAACCGAATAAGCCCCAATCGCCATAAAAGCAGCATGACCTAAGCTTACTTGCCCACTATGTCCGACCAATACCATTAGGCCCATTCCTGCTATAGCCCATATTAATACAAGCGCAACCTCTCCCAGGTAATAGTCATTAACAATAAAAGGTAAAGCTAAGGCAAAAACTAAAAGAAAAACATATTGCAAGAAATGAATTTTATCTTTGAACAAATTAATGTCATTATCGTACGATGTCTTAAATATAACTCTCATCTTAAACCTTCTTATGAGATATCTGACTAAATAATCCGTGAGGCCTTAAGATTAGCACCAAAACTAAAACTATGTATGGCACCAGATGACTAAAACCTGATGGGAGATACCGTCCCGAAAAAGGTTCGATAAGGCCAATTATTAGGCCTCCAATCAGAGCACCAGGCAAAGATCCAAATCCACCTATTACAGCTGCAGCAAATGCCTTGATCCCGAGAAGACCTGTTATTGGATCGACAGAACCTTTTGCTGAAAATAGCATACCTGCTATGCCGGCCAAAATTCCCGCTATAACCCAAGTCAAAGACTGTACTCTCTTAACAGGGATACCAACATAAAAAGCAGCTAACTGATTTTGGGACGCGGCCACCATAGCGATGCCCAATTTTGTTTTCGCAAAGAAAAAGTAGAGAAGGACAGTTAGTAAGACCGTTACAATAATTACAAAAATTTCAGCCAACCCTAAAACAGCACCATTCAGGTAAATATTTTTACCAACCATAGGACTTTCCAAGAAATGAGGCTCATGTCCCCAAATAGCACCTGCAATAAACCTTAAGACAAACCCGAGAGCAATTGTTAAAATTGCTATAGCTATTTGAGACTGGCCAATAACCTGCCTAAGAAAAATTCTTTCAATCAAAAACCCGAATGCTCCCATAATTAATATCATTAGTGGAACCGAAAATAAGAATGGTAAATTATTGTATCCAGAATTCGTCAACCAGATAGTGATGAAGGCCCCAAACATCATCATATCCCCTTGGGCAAAATTAATCGCTTCTGTTGCCTTATAAATTAGCACAAATCCTAATGCTATTAACCCATAAACACATCCACTAGCCAATCCACTTAATAGCAATTGAAATAATTCCAAATTTCTCCCCCATTTTCAGATAATGCTACCTAATAATATATTCTGTATGCTATCCTCGAATAATAAAATAAAACAAAAGGGTCAAAAGATAAAGCAACAACATTGGAAGAAAAATGTACGATAAAAAAACAATAAACTTCTATGATAAAAATGTTGCCAAATATAGTGACTGGTCGAAAAGTAATTCGTCTTTCAAGTTGGAAAGTAAGTTGCTTAGCCTTATTCATGAAACAAATTCGATAATCGACATAGGTTGTGGGGCAGGTCACAGCTCCATTTGGTTCTCTGAAAAAGTAGGCTCTGTAATGGCTTTAGATCCCTCTTCAAAAATGATCAAAAGATTAAAAACTTTCCCAAACTTGAAAGCCGTTGCAGGTAGTATTTTGAGCCTTAAGATTAAAAACGAGTTCGATGGAGCCTGGGCTTCATTTTCCCTACAACACCTCATGAAGGAAGATCAAAAAAAAGCTTATGCAGTTATTTATGAAATGCTCAAAGAGAAAGGAATATTTTATTTAGGCATACATAAGGGAAAGAATTCCTATCGTGATAATTTAGGACGTCTCTATGTGCCTCGCGAAAAACAAGAGTTAAGCCAAGAACTCGAAAAAATTGGGTTCAGCATAAAAGATATATCGATAAGAAAAAGTTTAAGTTTTGAGAAAAAGCTAATCGAAATCATGCACATTTTTTGTCAAAAAATTTAATTAGCTAAATGATTGCCTTTAAGGAACTAAAATAAACTTGCCTAGATGCCTCTTCTTTAAGAACTTTTTTTGTGCCTCAACTATATCTTTAAGAGGAAAGGTCTCAGCAACTATAGGTTTAATCTCATCCTTTTCGATATAGCCTATCAGGTTAGGAAAAATATTATCACTCCAGGCTGTAGCTCCCAAAACTTTCAAATCCTTTAAATACAAATCCCGAAGATCCAGATTGACTACGGGACCTGCTATTGCTCCAGATGAAATATAAGTTCCTCCCTTTTTTAGTAATTTTAAGAGAGATGGAAAAATTTGGCCTCCTACAGGATCAAGAACTATATCGAATGATCTTTCTCCAAAAGAGGATATTAACTCTTCAGCACCTACCGCAATATAAGATATATCAAACTCTTTGAAGAAGTTCTTCTTTTTGGGGCTTGTGAGAATGGAGACATTGGCACCTCTTCTTTTTGCTAATTGTACTGCAGCAGATCCAACACCACCTGATGCACCTGTAATCAGAATTTTTGTTTTTCTGCTACATTTTGATCGAAACAACATATTTTCTGCTGTTCCATAAGCACATGGTATGCTGGCAAGTTCAGCATCGGTCCAATTAGAGTTAACTGGAAAGACCTCTTTAAAGGGTACCTTAACGTACTCAGAGAAAGCTCCATCAAAGTCAGATGCCATCCAAACTCTCTCAGCTGATCCCAGTCCTCGTAATTTCATACACGGCCTAACAAGGACTCTTTTACCTATCAAGTTTTTTACCGCATCTGAACCTGCCGACACCACCTCTCCACAGCAATCGGTTCCCTGAATGAGTGGAAAGTTAGTGGTTCCATTCCATCCTAATCCAGATTTTTGATTCGAGTTTTGGAACTTTGATTTTGACAATGCATCAGTATCAGCATTAATTTTAGATGAGTACCAACCGATACGAGTGTTAATATCCGTATTATTTATTCCTGCAGCTAAAACCTTTAATAGAACTTCATTCTTTGAGATTTTAGGTGTTTCTACCTCAGTATATTTCAACTTATCATAACCACCTATCCCCTCAGTTAGAACTGCTTTCATTTTTAATGGTAGTTTTATTTCTTTAGCTATCATGTATTTTACTTGCCTCCTAAAGTGTTCAAAAAATCAGAGCGTTTTTGATTTAGTGTTGCATAGGATATAGAAACATTTAATATCAGACATCAGTGTGTTTAAACACAAAAATATCTTACAAAGTTTTGAAGGCCACAGTTGTAGTGTTGAGTTAAATCACCGAGATAAAAAATGAGTGTGTAAATGAGTAAAATGGAATGTTGCGGTCCAGGGTATGCTTCACCAGAAGAAGCAATTAAAGCTCCAAGAGAGAAACTTCTTTATTCCATCGCAATTTATACAGGAACAGGGATC
This sequence comes from uncultured Alphaproteobacteria bacterium, assembly GCA_902533625.1. Classification (GTDB taxonomy): domain Bacteria; phylum Pseudomonadota; class Alphaproteobacteria; order Rhodobacterales; family Rhodobacteraceae; genus CACKLF01. The sequence goes on from CACAMI010000012.1 coordinate 34,233, forward strand.
CAAAAACCTGACTATCTTGCTACAGTAGATGCCGATCCAGAAAGCTCTACTTATTCACAAGTCATTGATCGACTTGAAATGCCAGGAATTGGGGACGAATTGCACCATATGGGATGGAATGCTTGCTCCTCATGCAATGATGACTCCAGCATGTCTCGCAAATACCTTCTTTTACCTGGAGTAAGGTCAAATAATATCCATATTGTAGATACCGCAACAAATCCCCGCGCACCTCAACTTTATAAAGTTATAGATGGATCCGAGATCAAAATGAAAACTAACCTCTCTGGCCCCCATACAGTTCACTGTTTGGGTAGTGAAATAATTATCTCTTTCCTCGGAGATGCCAAAGGTGATGCCCCAGGTGGTTACTTACATTTAAATAAGAATTTTGAAATAGTTGGCCGATGGGAAAACTCCATGGGGAATATAAAATTCGGATACGACTTCTGGTATCAACCGCGACACAATGTGATGGTATCATCTGAATGGGCAGCACCTAATACCTTTATGCCTGGCTTTGACCTAGAAGAAGTAGGTCATTTAAAATATGGGCGAGAAATACATTTTTGGGACTTTGAGAAACGAAAACCAATTGAAACATTTTATCTTGGAGAGGACGGGCTTGTCCCCCTCGAAGTAAAGTTTCATCACAACCCAGATAGCACGCATGGTTTTTGTGGAGCAGCACTTAGTTCCAATGTTATTCACTGGTGGAAAAACAGTGATAACAAATGGGAGTGGGAAAAGATAATTGATGTAGAAAACGAACCACATCCTGAGTGGCCAATACCAGTACCTGGAGTTATGTCAGCAATTCTTATTTCTATGGACGACAAATATCTGTACTTGAACAACTGGTTGCATGGAGATATGCGGCAATATGATATCAGTGACCCACATAATCCTAAGTTAACAGGTCAAGTCTGGATGGGTGGTTTATTAGGGAAAGCTCCTCAAGTTAATGGAGTAGATATGGCGGGAGGACCGCAAATGTTCCAGCTTAGCCTCGACGGAAGACGCCTATATGTAACCACTTCACTATTCTCTACATGGGATAATCAATTTTATCCAGAAATCCGTAAAAAAGGTGGTGTGATGGTAATGATTGATTGTGATACAGAAAACGGAGGTATGTCGATCAATTCAGATTTTATTGTTGACTTTGGCCAAGAACCAAATGGCCCAAGCCGTTGTCACGAAACCAGATATCCAGGTGGAGATTGTACAAGTGATATCTGGTTATGATTCACAAGGTGACAATAAAAAATCGCAAAAATGCGATTTTTCAGGTTGAAGCCAACCGACCACTTTTAGATAGTTTACGTGATCAAGGAGTTGACTTGCCATACGGATGCAAATACGGCGGCTGCATCACTTGTGCGGCTAAATTAATCTCAGGAAAAGTAGATCAACGTCGGCAGGTTGCTCTTAATAATAGACAAATCAATGATGGGTATATAATCCTATGTGTAGCTCGGCCAAAAAGTGACTGCACATTACAAATAGGCGTTGAAAGCCACGATAAACTATATAGAAATCCATTCTTAGATCCCTTAAAACCGCATGAACTTAAAGCCGATATCGCCAAACCAAAGGATATGGAAAATGAACCATTATAATCATGATGAACCCTATAGTCAGGAATATATTCAGGAAATATTAAATAGTGTCAAAACTATTGCAATGGTGGGAGCCAGCCCCGATAAGACAAAATTCAGCTATGGCGTACTTAGAGTTCTACATGAAACAGGTTTTGAAATGATACCTGTAAATCCAACTCCAGACCTGAAGGAAATAAGAGGACTTAAAGTTTACCCAACCTTAGAATCTATAGAAAAAAAGGTTGATATGGTTGAAGTATTTAGATCCCCAAAAGAATTAATTCAGATAGCAAAAGACTCTATCAAAATTGGGGCCAAAGTATTATGGGGTCAAATAGGAGTTCGGAATGATGAGGCCGCTCGGATCGCGGAAGAAGCAGGGATAAAAGTTATAATGAACCGATGCCCAAAAATTGAACTCTTTAGGCCGTTTTGGAAACCAAAACTTAACTTAAAAATATAGAGGAATAATGTCACAAAATATTACTCGAGGAATAAAATTCCTTATTGGAGAAGCCAATAAGATTACTGAAACTATATCTATAGAAAAGGCACAAGATCTCTACAAAAATGAGGGTTACATTTTTGTTGATTTGCGTGACATCAGAGAATTAAAACGTGAAGGAAAGATCCCTGGTGCATTTTCCTGTCCTAGAGGAATGTTAGAGTTTTGGATAGACCCTGATAGCCCTTACCATAAAGATATATTCAATCAAAATAAAACTTATGTCTTTTACTGTGCAAGTGCTTGGAGATCTGCTTTAAGTGCAAAAACCTCAATTGAAATGGGTTTAAATCCAGTGGTACATCTTGAAGGGGGATTTTCTGCTTGGAAGAAGGCTGGGCAACCTATAGAGGAAGTAGAATAATTGGGTATTTTGAGGAACTTCTATAAATGGCTATAGCTAATTGGTCTTTCCCAACAAATATCAAGTTTGGCTGTGGACGTATATCTGAGACGGGAGTGGCTTGCGAAGAATTAGGAATTCTTAGGCCTTTAATCGTTACAGATAAGAATTTGGCTAAATCACAAATTACAATTAACTTACAGGATAGTCTTTCTAAGTCAGGCCTAAAGGTTAATACATTTTCTGAGGTTGACTCAAACCCTAACGAAAAAAATTTAGAAACTGGGTTAAATTACTTAAAAGAAGTCAAAGCTGATGGCATTCTAGCATTTGGCGGAGGTTCAGCTATTGACTTGGCTAAATTACTAGCCTTTATGTACTCACAAGATAGGCCAGTTTGGGATTTTGAGGATCGAGAAGACTGGTGGAAGAGAGCTAGCGGCAAACCAACCTTACCTGTTATTGCAATCCCGACAACAGCCGGAACTGGATCAGAAGTAGGTAGAGCTAGTGTATTAACAGACAAAAATTCTTTAACAAAGAAAATAATTTTCCACCCAACGATTTTACCAAATCTTGTAATTCTAGACCCTGAATTAACTGTCTCTATGCCGCAGGAAATAACGGCTGGTACTGGCATGGATGCGCTAGCACATAATCTTGAAGCATATTGCTCTGAAAGCTTGCATCCAATGGCGCATGGTATAGCTCTAGAAGGAATGAGAATAGTTTTCGAAAACTTAGAGAACGTCTATAAAAGCCCAAAAGATCTTAATGCTAGAGGTCAGATGATGATTTCCGCGACGATGGGTGCTGTAGCATTTCAAAAGGGGTTAGGTGCAGTACATGCTCTGTCACACCCAATCGGAGCAAAATACAACTGCCATCATGGAACTACCAATGCTATTCTTATCAATTCGGCTCTAAAATTAAACAAACCTAGCATAGAGAAAAAAATTAAAGCTGCTTGCCGATATTTAAACTTTGAAGAAACTTTTGACTCATTTTGTGGAAAAATTGATGCACTAAATTCAACACTAAACATTCCAAAAAATTTGGGAGCCATGGGTGTTAAAATTAGTGATGTGCAAAATATAGTGAATAAAGCTTTGATTGATCCGAGCACCTCGACTAACCCAGTAATACTAAATAAAGACAATCTGGCAGAAACACTAATAAGGGCTATTTAACCTATAGGTAAAAGTTTAGGTTTTTAAATTATATCTCTTAGCATTGGAACAGAGTTTTGTGCACCAACTTTTGTACAAGCTATAGCCGCAGCCTTATTTGCCAATATTAATGCATCTTCTAATTTCTTGCCTTGATCAATACAAGAAGAAAAATATCCACAAAAAGTATCACCTGCTCCTACTGTATCAGTTACTTTAATCTTTGAAGCCTCAAGAGCAATCTCAGTATCACCTGACGCACAAACTAGACCCTTGTCCCCTAAAGTCACTACGAAAATTTTATCTATTGATTTAGAAAGCATAGATAGTTTTTCCTTTATGTTTTTATTTCGGTAATTTTTCTGATCTTTATTAAAATCTGCAAAAAAGTGATCGAACTCTATCTCGTTAGTAATAATTATTGATGCACTCTTAGACAATTGATATGAATCGTCATTATAAGGTGCTGTATTTAAAATTATTGTTGCCTCCTTCTTAGTAGCAATTTCGATAGCCCTCTCTGTTATTTGAAGAGGTATTTCTTGCTGAATTAATAAGATATCTTTTTTCTTTATATTAGTTAGACCAGTAGCAACATTTTCTTCCAATAGGTTAAAATTTGCCCCTTGAGAAACAACTATCTGATTTTCACCAGCCCAATCAGTAGATATAAATGCCACTCCCGTGTTTGATTCTGAAATGAATATGCAAGAAGTGTCTATATCTGATTCATTTATATTACTTAGAGCTGGTTCTTTATTTCGATCTCTTCCAACCGCCCCTATAAGCTTAACATCCGAGCCTGCTCTGCTAGCTGCCAAAGCTTGATTCGCTCCTTTCCCACCTGGAAAAATCATGAGATCCTCCCCAAGTATTGTTTCGCCAGCCTTGGGTAATTTTTCAACCCTAGTAATAAAATCTAGATTTATTGATCCAACACAAAATATCATAATCTTATAAAAGCTTAATTCTTTCGATTAGAAAATTAAAAAATTCTTCATCTTTAACCTTATCTATATAATACACGTTCTTTTTTCTAGTTGTAACACTCCACCAGTCAACAACAGTCATTCCTCTAGTTAAGTCTGATCCTACTTCAATCTCAACGTTCACATATTTTCCTTCATAAAATTCCGGTCTCAGCAAATAAGCAATGACATTAGGATCATGCAATGGACCACCTTCGCTTCCATATTTTTCCACATCAAATCTTTCAAAAAAATCTAGCATCTCAGCAGTCGCTATTCCTGCCTTATTTCCAATTTTCCTAAATGATTCAATTCTTGACCTTGATGTCAGGGCCTTATGCGTAACATCGAGAGGTAGCATTGTTATGGGAATACCTGACACCAAAACCTCTGCCGCAGCTTCTGGATCAACGTAAATATTGAATTCTGCAGCAGGGGTAATATTTCCACCTTCAAAAAAACCTCCCCCCATCATTATAATTTCTTTTATTAGAGTTTTTATTCTTGGTTCTCTTTGAAAAGCCAGCCCTATATTGGTTAATGGACCAAGGGTGCATAGAGTAATTTCATCCTTTGGGTATGATAAAATGGTTTCAATGATAAATTCAATTGCTTCTTTAGATTGTAATTTAATTTTTGGCTTCTCCAAAACTGGACCGTCTATACCAGTTTTTCCGTGCACATGTTCTGCAGTCACTAATGTTCTTTTGATAGGACGGTCGGCTCCAGCGAATACTGGAATTTCAGTGTATCTCGTTAACTCCAATATCTTCCTTGCGTTCTCTGATGTTAAACTTAAAGGCACATTACCAGCTACACAAGTTATACCAAGTATCTCCAACTCCTTAGAAGCAAGGGCTAGAAGGAGTGCTACCGCATCATCTTGCCCTGGGTCCGTATCAATTATTATCTTGTTCTTTATCATTTAACTATCTCACTTGATATTATAACAGTTCATAAATTCTTTAAATTATATCTTCCTAAAAAGATTCTCAAAAAAAAAATATCATTCAAATCGATTTGCATGATATTTGCATTTACATTAAGAATTAAGCAATTTAATTAATAAATATTTTATGTTAACAGCCGTTAAAAAAAATGTAGAATAAACTAAGATGTATTTTGATAGACAGTAAAGTAATGCCAAAAGATTATAAAAAATTTTTAGAAGGACAGACCCTTTCATATTTACTAGCAGAGCCCAATGTTGAGGAGCTTCGGGAGGAAGAGGACGGAACAAAAGACCTCTATGAAATAATAGAAAAAGCTAGCGAAATAAAAAATAACGAATTTGCTAATAATCAACCAAAAATAATGAAACCTAAAGACAAGAATGTAAGGATAGTCAAAAGAGTAGGAGATAAGTCCGCTGGTAAAAGTTCGGCATCAGATAAAGGTTCATCAAAAAATACACCAGCATATCATGCTGACCAGGCTCAGTTATTCGCTATGAGTGCACTCACTCATATTGAAAGAAACAATAGCACCAAAGCCACATGGAATTCTATCCGAGCCCAAAATGCCATAGTAAATGCAAGGCATCTCATTACTGAAATACAAAAGGAAAACCGATTCGAATCTGATCATTTTGCTAAGAATCTTTCAATTATTGGCAAAACAAAATCTGAGGCAAAATCAGATCTCATAGAATTAATTGATGCGTATGAAGAACTTTTACTGGATCATGATAGGTATGGAGCATTTAGACGCTTAGCTGCCAAAAAATGGGGCCGGCCAGCAATAAAAATTACCATCCAAGAGGTTAATGAAATAACAAAGCTCGTCCATGAAGCATACGCACTTAACCCTGAACGGGTGGATAGATCTAAATCACAGGAATGATTAATTAAAAACTTCTTGTACTACCTTATTTAATCTTTCTAATGCTGCATCAACGTCATAGAGTTTATCTAACCCAAATAAACCAATCCTGAACGTCATAAAATCTTCTTTTTCATCGCATTTTAATGGAACACCTGCAGCTATTTGTATGCCTTTATCCCTAAACTTCTTGCCATTATGGACATCTGTATCATCAGTATAGCTAACAACTACTCCAGGAGCTTCATACCCTTTTGCAGCAACAGAAATGAGTCCCTTTCTAGATAACATGTCTCTTACTTCATTTCCTAAACGCCACTGTTCTTCTTCAACCTTTTTAAAACCAAATTTCTTTGTTTCAATCATTGTGTCTCTAAAATTTTTCAAAGAATCTGTTGGCATAGTAGTATGGTAAGCATGTCCATTATTTTCATAAGCAGCCATAATTTCTAACCATTTTTTTAGATCTATTGAAAAACTGTTGGAAACAGAATTTTCCATTTTTTCCAAAGCCCTTTCACTCATCATCACTAACCCAGAAGAAGGGGTAGATGACCAGCCTTTTTGAGGTGCAGAAATAAGAACGTCTACTCCTGTTTTTCTCATATCAACCCATGCACAACCAGACGCTATACAGTCCAAGACCATTATGCCGTTGACCTTGTGTACTGCCTCTGAAACTCTGCTTAAGTATTCTTCAGGAAGTATTATGCCAGCAGAAGTTTCCACATGCGGGGCAAAAACCACATCTGGTCTATTTTCTAAAATCTTTGCGACTACATCTTCCACGTTAGCAGGAGCAAAAGGGGATTTGTTTTCATTCGTCTCTTGCCTTGCTTTAACAACAAATAGTTCTTCACAAAAATCACCTGCCTCAAAAATTTGACTCCACCTATAAGAGAACCAACCATTTCGCACTACTAAACATTTTTTTTGATTTCCAAATTGTCGGGCAACCGCTTCCATGGCATATGACCCTCCACCAGGAACTATTGCAACCTGATCTGCATTATATACTTCCTTAAGCATTGAAGATAGATCTTTCATAACGTTTTGAAAGCTTTTTGACATATGGTTTAGAGATCTATCTGTAAAAACAACAGAGTATTCTAAAAGCCCCTCAGGATCGACATTATCATTTAAGCCAGCCATAATCTTTTCCTTTTTTATATAAACGCCAGATAGATATAACGAAATTTGATTAATTTCAAATAACATATTTTTTGTTAATTAGAAAAGTGATCTGAATAGGTCTGTCTTAAAATATTCTTTTGTACTTTGCCCATAGAGTTTCTTGGAAGCTCTTTGACAAAAATTATTTCCTTGGGCTGTTTGTATTTAGCTAACTTTTTTTTCAAAAATTCCTGAATAATAGTTTTATTTACTTCAGAATTTTCTTTTTTAACAATGACTGCCAGCATACCTTCACCAAAATCTGGATGTGCTACCCCAATTACTGCACTTTCCATAACACCTATTGTTTGATCTATTACCAACTCTATTTCTTTAGGAAAAATGTTAAAACCCCCTGAAATTATAAGATCTTTATTCCTCCCGACAATTTCAACATAACCAGCTTCATCTTTTCTTCCTAAATCTCCAGTCTTAAAAAATCCGTCTTCAGTAAAATCTTCCTTGGTTTTCTCAGGAAGATTCCAATATCCTTTAAAAACGTTCTCACCTTTAACTAATATGTTACCCACATCTCCATCCTTTAGAGAGACGCCTTCTTCATCTACTATCTTTAACTCAATCCCTTGAAGAGTTTGACCAACTGTTCCTGGTTTTCTTAATCCATAATATGGATTGGAAGTATTCATATTGGTCTCAGTCATTCCGTATCGTTCTAATATTTTGTGACCTGTCTTCTCTTCAAATGATTTATGGGTCTCTGCAAGAAGGGGAGCACTACCTGAAACAAATAGTCTGATAGATTTGGTTCTTTCTTTATCAAAGTTATTTGAGCCAAGTAGTCTCACATAAAATGTTGGAACTCCCATCATTACGGTAGCTTTTTCAATTAATCTAGTTACTTCACCAACCTCAAACTTGGGTAAAAAAATCATACTTGATCCCGTAAGCAAAGTAAGGTTAGTAGCAACAAAGAGACCATGAGTATGAAAGATTGGCAAAGCATGTAGTAAAATATCTTTTGATGTAAACTTCCAGGCCTCTCTTAAAACCTGGGCATTTGAAATTAAATTCCTATGTGTAAGCATCGCACCTTTTGATCTACCAGTAGTCCCTGAAGTATATAAGAGTGCAGCAATATCGTTCTCGTCTCTTTCCGCTATTTGGGTTTTTCTTGGGCTTACTCTCTGCTTAGACGGGAGAGTGCCTCCGCCGTTTCTATCCATAGTTTCGATATTCATGTTTTTAATTGATTGAGCTACCCGAATACTTTCAAAATTCTTCGGATCACAAATAAAAAGTTTTGCATCTGAATCCTTCAAAAAGAATGCCACCTCTTCCCCTGTATAATCTGGGTTAAGTGGCAAAAATATACATCCAATTTGAATAGACGCTGCTACTATACTGAGACACTCAATAGATTTGTCCAATTGGAATGCAATTCTATCACCACATATCAACTCATATTCACTAAAAATTTGGGCATATTTCTGACTTCTCTCAATAAATGATGAATAACTTAACTCTTGATCATCATTAAAATGAATAAATGTCTTTTGACTTTCTTCGTGTCG
>CACAMI010000013.1 GCA_902533625.1 uncultured Alphaproteobacteria bacterium
AGCAGTTAAAGTTACGGATAGTGATAAAAAGTTTGTACGTACAATAAGGATTTTCAAGAAGGAAGAAATGGAACTGGTTGCCGAATTAAAAAGTAATTGTGCCTTTATGGATCTTAAATCAAGAAAAGTTACGGCGCCACCACTAAGGCTCGATAGAAAATTCTTTTTAGACTTTGCTGAGGAAGTTTAATGCCATGAGAGCTTGAATAGTGTCATATGGCTTATTTACTAATTTGTACAAATTGATTAAAAAATGACTTTCATGCTAAGGTCGCTTACGAAATGTTGAGGTTTAATTTTGTCAGAAGAAAATAAGTTTTCTCCAGCTCCCATTCCTAAAAACGAGGAGAGGCGTCTAGAAGCTGTACGTCGTACGGGCGTTATGGATGTTGATAATAAAGATCTATTTATAGTTTATAATGAACTGGCGAAACAGATTTCAAATATGCCAGTAAGTTATACAGGCCTTATTGATGAAAGAAGACAATATATGCTTTGTCACGTGGGTCTTCCTGAGGATATGCCGGCAGATGCAATTAGAGAAAATACGTTTTGTCAGTATGCACTAAACAGTACTGAGCCACTGATTATTGAAAATTGCAAAGAGGATCACCGTTTCAAATATCACCCCATTGTAACTGGTCCCCCATTTGTACATTTTTATGGGGGCTTCCCAATTGTGAATCAGGCTGGATTAGTTTTGGGAACTTTATGTGTTACTGATACTGACTCAAAAGCCAAACTTGATCAGGACCAGATTAAACTACTTGAAAAATTAACTAGCCGCTTAGCTCACCAATTAGAAACACAGGTAGCTCAGAGAGAGATTACCGCGTCAAAAACAAAATCTCTTCTATTAGAGACCCAAAGAAAATTCCCAGACTTCAATATTACGGATCTGATAGCTTTCTTAAGTCTAATTCAAGGGGATCAATTAGGTTCGAAAGAAAAGCAATTACTAAAATATAATAAACTCATCAATGATGACAATCAGATGACAGACGTAGCAAGATTATTTCAAAAGAAAATTGGTTTGGATAGTGGCATTTTCAGGCGAATGGTGACTTCAAATGATAATATTCAGGAAAATCTTGATAACATGCTAAATGAGTTGGATATAAGCTAATGTTTGCAATCGTTTATCAGTTTAAATTTCCAGGGATCAGCGAGGCCAAGGTTGCCGCAGGATTTTGTTCAGAATCTCTTGGTGGCAAAATATCAGAGTATGATTTTTTTGGTCTTAATATCTTAATTAGTCAGAATGGTGACCTAAACATACATTTGAAGTTTGACGATATCGCTTCCCTTAAGAAATTTGAACAAGACTCAGACAAGCTCTTGGACGATTTAAGAAAAAGCTTTGTTTTTAAAGAAAATAAAGTTGCAGGGGTATACGCATACTCTTACGAGAAAGAAGCTGTATCAACAGGCATAGAAATTGATGGTCCCGCATTAGTAAGAAACTAGAGAAAAATTACGTTTGTTTCATAAAAGACATTTCATTGAGCTATTTGACATAGCTAAGGAATCCTTTCACCACGTCTATCAATGTCAGAATAAGCTTCAGTGCGTTCTTTAAGATCAAGAAATAATTTTTGAAGCGATGGTCGCACTTCTACCCGGTTTACGCACCTATTTATAGCATGAAAATGCAACACTTTATTTTTATCCATTATACTATTCATCCAAAAACTTAAAACTAGATCTACCAAGCTATATCGATTACCCAAATGAAAGGGTCCAGCATTGGTAAGGTGCTCATTTATGAAGCCAAGTATGTTACAAATAGTGTCCAATGACTTTTCTCGAATTTTCAATTCGTCACTTTTACGCACACCGTAGCGATTTGGATAAAAATAACGCTTGAGAGTGGGTTCGAGCTCATCAGTAATGTAGAATAAAGAACTCAAAAATAATCCGCGGTCGGGGTCATCAATTGATGGCGCCAAAAGACCAGCACCATGCAGTTCAGCGAGGTAAAGATTGATTGCAGCAGTTTCAAAAAGTACCTTGCCATCAGGGGTTCTAAGGACTGGAACAAACCCGGTTGGATTGATTTCCAAAAACTTAGGAGTTCTATTTTCGCCTTTCAATGTGTCAACAAGTTTAACCTCGAATGGTACCTGAACTTCGGCAAATACCATCTCTGTCATATGAGCACGAGTGTAACCACCACCAAATAATGTATACATACATGCCTCCTAGATCGAAAACGTTAAAGCAATATTTTTAGGATACTTATCTGCTATTTCTACTAGCAAACCACCCACAGTTATATTGCGTATAACCGCATCATGTTGTGGAAGAAAATACGACTCTGCTAGATGAACCTGATACATTTTGAAACACTTTAATTAGTATCAAACATATCTTTTGAAAACAATTTGACAATATATTTTTAAATTTTGCTAACAAGCTTCTAACTAACGACACGGTGAAGTCTCTTTACTTAACCCAATCCCCAGTCGCACCACAATTTTTTAATACCTTATGAAAGGATGCGTGCCCTCTTTGCAATGCCCCGCTCTCAAGCTCAATAAGTCTTCCAGAACTGAATTCAGATTTTCCCAAAACAACTCGTTTTGGATCAAAAGGTGGATCAAGATATTTAAAAGCACCAGTCCCTAAGTACACACCTTTCAAAGGCATCCGCCCCTTTTGTATAGGCGCACTATAAGCCCACACGTTTTCAAACGTGAACCTCCTTAATCCCTGAAAAAGTAAGCGTCTTGTCAGATCCGAAAGAGGCAGAAAACCTTCCCCAACTGGAACGCCTGCGACCGTAAGCTGTCCGGCATCCTCGGCCCGTATCATTACATGATCCTTGAAATGAACCGAATAGACATGCGGCAGTACAGCTTCAAGTGCAGTCATGGGATCCTCTAAAACCATCTGCGAATTCCCATAATCATAAAGTATTTTCAAATTCGGATGGTTTACCAGCTCTATAATTTTTACCAATTCCGGTCCTGTAAAATCTTCGTGATTTTCTAGCACAATAATGATCCCCAGACCGCTCGCTTCATCCATCACTTCTTTAAGATCTAAGGCAGTTTTTTTTATCATCTGATCTACATCTCCCCTATAGTGTGTATAGGTTCGTAAAGATGTTGCACCCATTCGATTAGCTACCTTCAACATTTCAGACATATGTACAGGTGTAGTATTTGAGGTATCTACTTCAAGCTTCATCTCATAAGATTTTAAATGTCGGCTTAGCCTATCCATCCGATCATCTCCCCTACCTCCCAGATGGCGGTAATTAATGTCATTCAAAGATAGACTTATTCCCTGATACCCCATTGATCTCGCGAGATCGGTGAAATCAATAGCATCAAAATCTACCTTGTTCGCAAAGTGATACCACAGGCTGAAGCTATGAATAGAAGTCTCAACAATCATGTAGGCATCTTCATGCACATTAGCTCTGCCGTAAGTGCGCGCCGATACCTAGTGCAAACTTCCTCATCCTCCAATACTTTGGCTCGCCAAGCGCAGTACCCTACAAAGCGCCATGCATATGCCGGGTATAGCACGCTGTATCTTTTAAAAAGATCAGGTCTAGATAGTGCTTTCCAAAAATCTTTGACCTGTTCACTACTTAACGGTTTTCGTTCAGCTAAAATTTGAAATGCAGGAGAAATAAAGCTAAAAATATCTTCACAAATATCACCAGCCGCTGGGCACTGCCAATCAATGAGGCGCAAGTTCGCCCCATTTCCAACAAGATTCACACCTACATCTGTATGGATTAGTGAAATCTTATCAGGCGAAGGCACTTCAACCACTATAGGTCGCTTAATTTCTGGAAGATTCTGACAGCGAGCAAAAAATTTATCACCTTCAAAAAGAATGTCTTCAAATTGAAGGGAAACTTTTCGAAAACCTGTTGGATCAGCACCTTCCTTCCGTAAGAGCAGCTTGGCGACGCTCTCTGTATCACTATCCCACATATCTCCTTCGACATATTCGTAAACTAGTAACGAAACCTCAGGCCAGAATCCAACTAATTCAGGAGCTACGTTTCGTCCTGTTAGGCGACGCAGAGCCTCTGCCTCATCTTCTGGAAGGTTAGGAAATAGTGTTCCCGTCATGGGTACCGCAAACTCTTTAGCAGCTAAGCATCTTTCCTCAGTATCAACACGCCAGACTGAATTTAAATAACCACCTTGCAACTTTTTAAATCGCGCTTGATTATCCAGTAGGCCTTGTCCAGACAGGAAGCGTCGCAGTTCGGTTTCGGTCATGCAAAACCTTTCAAGGTGTTTAGAAGCTCGAGGTCAATTGGAATACCATGCTGTGTCAGCCGAACTTTGTTAGCTTCACGTCGTGCATTGGGAAGGCGAGAACCCTCTTGACAAGTTATTGAGGAGACTAGAGATTCTATGGTTTTATCAAAACTGCCCCCTGAAAATTTATCAGGATCAAAGGCTATAAAAAACTGCCCATTACCGATTGGCTTGCCGTCATTTTCAGTAAATGACCCCTGGTCCAGCCCTAGATTTCCACCTGCCAAAGCAGCACAAAGTACCTCGACTAACAAACCGATGCTGAATCCCTTTACTCCACCCGCAGGAGCCATTGATCCCAAAAGCCCAGCTTCGGCATCTTCTGTCGGAATGCCATCTGCATCAAGAGCCCAACCTATCGGGATTGGCTTACCTTCTTCGGCTGCTCGTTTTACTGAAGTCCAAGCAACTTGTGTTGCAGACTGATCAACAAGAAAAGCTATTTCACCATTTGGTGCCGGCACAGCATAGGAAATTGGATTAGTGCCAATAATGGGAGATTTTCCACCCACCGGTGCTAGATTTGGAACTGCATTGGTCGATCCAATTGCTAACAAACCAGCTCGCGCCAAAAAACCAGTATGAAAGCCCATAGTTGCAGCATTGTAAGAATTGTAGACACCCATGGCAGCGGTTCCATACTTCTTAGCTGCAGGGATTAGATGTTTAAACCCAGCCTCAATGGCAGGGTGCGCAAATCCATTCCTAGCATCAACACGAAAACTCGTGGCAGAAATAGTTTCAACGACCGGCATAACTTTACCATTCACTTTTCCGCTCCGCAAATGTTCACAATAATATTGAAGCCAGTAAAATCCGTGTCCTTCCAAACCAGAAAGCTCAGTGTCTAGAATAGCATCAGTAAAGTATTTAGCGTTTTCGTGTAATGTCCCACTGCCTGTCAATGCACTTGAGATGAGGGTGTAAGCCTCTTCAACTGAAAGTAAAACAGTCATTTTTTATAAATTCTTACTCTGCAATTACAAATTTTTGCGATCATTTCTTCCCGACATCTGCAGGAACCCATTCAGGTAAGGGGCTACCTCCTGTATAATGATTGTGAGCAGGTGTTTCGCGAAAAATACAATAGATATCCTCTTCCTTAACTCCTAATGTTTTATCCAGTAAAGCTGCGATACCATCAACCAAAGCCTTCTTTCTCTCAGGTTCTCGCCCTGGCCTTAAGTCAATATCTACTACAGGCAACCCATCACCGATTACACCAAATGCCTCCCTGATAGATACGTAATCATATTTAACTTCTTTCGGAGCAAGTGTATTCAGTACAATCTCCCTTACACCTTTATGTATTATTTCCTTTTTTTCCTTAGTAACTCCTTCAGGAACATCTATTCTTATCAGTGGCATTTTTTCTCCTTAAATTTTTCCAAATTCTTCTAGTAACTTACAGTAAGCCACTTGACCTTTCATAAAACTCGAAAGACGAAAAAACTCATTTGGGGCGTGAGCTTGCTCATCATTCAAACCAAAAGAAAATACTGTTCCATGAACCCCAAGCTCTTCAAGCAGCATTGACATTACAGGGATAGATCCTCCAACATAAATCTCAAAAGGTTCCCTGCCGTATAAGTCTTTCAGTACCTGACCAGCTACTTCACTAGAATTGTGGCCACGAGGCACTAAAAATGGGTCAGCCTTTGCAGGCAAAGGGTTTACATCAATTTTCACTCCAGGAGGAGTATTTATTTCAACATGAGTCTTAATAAGTTCATAGATTTTATCAGGCTTTTGATTGGCAACTAGCCTGCATGTTATTTTTGCATAAGCCTTTGAAGGGAGCACAGTTTTAATTCCTTTTCCCTGATAACCACCCCACATTCCATTAAGTTCTAGAGTGGGTCTCGCAGCAAGTCTTTCGGCAGTGGTATAGCCTACCTCACCGAATGTCTCCGGCACCCCTAGTCCTTTAGCATATTCGCCATCATCAAAGGGTATTTCAGAAATAGCTTTACGATCTGCAACTTTTAATTCCTCAACATCGTCATAAAAGCCTTCTATATTTATTTTGCCTTCCAGATCTTTCATCGAGGCAATTAGATGAGACAATGCATGTACTGGATTTGCAATGCCCCCTCCATGCATCCCAGAGTGCTGGTCACCTTTTGCACCTGTAACACAAATTTCGCACCCCATTAACCCTTTTAATCCCCTGATCAAACTTGGTTGGTCTTCTCCATATTGGCTCCCATCAGCAGAAACTATCATGTCAGCCCGCAAAAGTCCTGCATTTGCTTTTACGAAAGGCGCTAAAGTAGGTGACCCAATTTCTTCCTGACCTTCAAAAAATAATTTTATATTAACGGGCAGTTTTGTTCCTGATTTAAGTAAAGCCTCTACAGCTAATATTGATGCTAGCATATTACCTTTATCATCAGTTGCTCCACGGCCATAAATCTTTTCATCCTTGATTACGGGTTCAAAAGGCGGATTATCCCAAAGCTCAAGAGGGTCAGCAGGTTGAACATCAAAATGACCATAAATTAAAACTGTTGGACTTCGATCGCCTGCGTTTAACCAATCTCCATAAACAACTGGATGGGTTTCTGTCTCCATTATGCGAGCATTAGCAATCCCAGCAGACTTAAGCCTAGAAACAACCCAATCACCAGCTCGAACAACATCTTGAAAATGTTCATCTGAAGAAGAAACTGAAGGAATTGATATGAAATCTAACAGTTCGTCTATAAAACGGCCTTGGTTTTCTTCAAGGTAAGCAATCCATGACATTTCATTAACTCCAATTCTTATTGGTGGAGGGCAATTTACAGGTAAGATTTGAGATCAACTTCTGGACCTGAAAATGAATGGAATGATTCCCCATCCTCGTATGGCTCTACATATTTTCGCATCAGATCGCTCGTACGATTATCTCTATTCATAATGTCGATAAAGTCATCCACACTATTATGTACTCCGATCAAAGCATATTCCCCAGTACCTAAGTCTATAATTGCGTGATGTTTACCCCCAAACGGATAGTCACGGATATATTCAGCCAATGCTTTGAACAAATTTGGTGCCTCACCCTCTTTTGGTCTAAAGCGCATACAATTTATCATGCCATTCAATTTATCCTCCCATAGTTATTTGAAATACAAATACCCAATATTTTTTTTACAATTTTCTATTTGTCAATCTCATTCTCATTAATTGGGACAAATCTAGCACTAAGCTCCTCAAATCTATAAATCGTATTATTTAAATAAATTCTTGGATTATAAGTGCGAATTGTCTTTACCTGGTTGGACATAGCTAGAAGCAACTTAGACATTTCTAAAATTGCTAAATGTTTACCCACGCACATATGTATCCCATAGCCAAATCCTAAGTGATCGTTAGTAAGCCTATTAATATTAAATCTGTCAGGCTCGGGGAAAATCCTGTCATCTCTGTTTGCAGAAGCAAATAATAACATAACTTTGCTACCTTCAGGTATTTTATAGCTCTGAAACTCAATATCTACCGCAGTGGTACGGCAAAAGGACCTTATTGGAGAGCTCAGCCTTATTGACTCACTTATCGCAAGTTCAATTTTTGATTTATCATTTCGAACTTCGTCCCATTGATCAGGGTTTTGAGATAAATGCCAAATTAAATGCCCAATAGCTGAAATAGTTGTATCCAAACTGGGTGTTGTGTAGTCCCTTATGATTATTGGCACATGCTCTGGCTTAATTTCATCATTTTCCAACATTATAAACAATCGGTCAATCCAGCCACCCTTACGTATATTTTCACGGGTAATTTTTCCTTCTATGAATTGCCTCATCTCCGTTATTTTTCTAACACCATCCTGGCCACGTGAGTTTTGTATACCCAAAATATTAAAAGCGGCATCAGCCCAATTTAACATATTTCTTTTTCCAAATTCGGGCAGCCCTATCATGTCTCTCACAATTTCTAACGGTAGGATAGGAGCTAATTCCTTCATTACATCGAAACCATCTTGCTTCAAAATCAACTTATTAATGATTTTTACTGCAAACTCTTCTACTCTTGTTTCAATTAGCTTAAGAGATTTTGGCATCAAAGGTGGAGCCATGGCTTTCCTGAGCTCAGAGTGTACTGGAGGATCTGATGATAAGATATTTCCCTTAAGAAAACTGGAACCAAAATCATCTGCTGCGACACCGTTAGAATTAATAAAAATTCGATGGTTTTGAAGGGCATACTTCACAGATTCATAATGCGTAAATGCATAAGCTCCCAACTTTTTAAGGTATACAACCGGACCCAATCCTCGCATCAATTCATATTCAGGATAAGGGTCTCTTATCACATCTTCAGAATAAAAGTCTTTCTCATATGTGGGAATAGGCTTACTCATAGTACCAATATATAGATAATTTCGGACGTAAGTTACAATTAAAAGGTCTCAGGTTGTCTAGCAAGAGTAGAAGCATATTTTTATAAGGAGGTTTTCGTCAATTGATTTAGAAACAAAAATAGTTCATGTTTGATATGGTTAATTATCTTTCAGAAGAAATAAAAAATAACGCTGCAAAAAAAAAATTAAAGGCTAAGTCATTGACTATCAGTAACGAAAATTTTGATTATCAAAGATTGCGCTCCTCTTTTAAACTCAGTGTACCCCAGAATTTTAATTTTGCTTTTGATGTTTTATCAAAAACGGCAGCTGATGATGAAAAAGTAGCCCTAATTGCAATAGAGAAAAACGGTGAAGACTACAAACAAGTGACCTATAAAGACTTGGATAAATCTTCCTCTAGATTTGCAAATGCTCTCTTGAATCTTGGTATTGAAAAAAAAGATAAAGTCCTTGTAATTCTTCCGAGAGTTCCGGAGTGGTACAGTGTGCTATTTGGTTGTGCAAAAATGGGAGCGGTAGCAATGCCAGGCACCACCTTATTAACTGCAAATGATATAGAATATAGAGTTGTAACCTCCAAGGCTAAAGCAATAGTCGTGTCCAAACTACATTCTGATGCTGTTGAGCAGATAAAAAGCAACTGTCCTACTCTCCAGCATATTATTCTTGTTAGAGGAGAAAGAAATGGTTGGTCTAGTTTTGAGACCCTCTGTAATATGTCTTCCGATCATATTGACAGAAGTATGGTTCCCCCAACAAAATCAGAAGACCCTATGCTCATATATTTTACTTCTGGAAGCACGGCTATGCCCAAAATGGTGGAACGTGATCATGCGTATGGTCTCTCACATCTCATAACAAAAACTTACTGGCAGGATCTCAAAAAGGATGATATCCATTGGACCCTCACCGATACAGGCTGGGCAAAAGCAGCATGGGGAATCCTTTATCCCCAGTTTCTCGCAGGATGCACCATTGTTCTTTTTAATGGGGAGGGCTTTGACCTAGAAGCCCACCTAAAGATCATTGAAAAACACCGTGTGACTACCTTTTGCGCCCCGCCTACCGTCTATCGTATGATGGCTCAAGCGGACCTTTCTCATGCAGACTTTAGCTCACTGAGGCATTGTCTAAGTGCTGGGGAGCCCTTAAACCCCGAGGCAATGAAATCATGGGAAACCTCTACCGGATGCAAAATATATGAAGGGTATGGTCAAACCGAAACAATATGTATAGCTGCTAATTTTCCAGGTATGGAAATTAGACCTGGCTCAATGGGAAAGCCCTGCCCAGGCCTCACCGTGGATATTATCGATGATGAAGGGAATATTTTAGGTGAAGGTGAAATTGGGCATATTGCAGTCAAAATCACTGAAACCTACCCTCCGGGCTTATTTACAGGTTATTTTGAAGATGACGATAAAACTAAGCAGGTATTTCAGAACGGATGGTACTACACTGGTGATACAGCTAAGAAGGACAAAGACGGCTATATATGGTTCGTGGGCCGCTCAGACGATATTATCTCCTCAGCTGGATATCGAATAAGTCCTTTTGAAGTGGAAAGTGCATTGGTGGAGCATGAGGCAGTTGCCGAGTCTGCAGTAGTTGCAAAACCTGATAATTTAAGAGGAGAGATAGTAAAGGCCTATATCATTCTTGCGAAAAACTATGTACCCTCTGAAGTATTGATTAAGGAAATTCAGGATTTTGTCAAAAAACATTCTGCACCTTATAAATACCCCAGAGAAATAGAATTTGTTGAGAGCTTACCAAAAACAATATCAGGTAAGATACGGAGAGTTGAGTTACGTGAACGTGCTGTCAAAAGCAATAACTAAAAATATATTTTTATAAAAGTGAGGTCTACATGAAAAAATTAAAAAAGAGCGTTAATGCCATGGTATCTTCAGCGAAGGCACGCATAGCAGAAATTACTGCTGAAGAAGCTAAGGACTTTTTCGATAGCGAAAATGTATTAATAGTTGATATAAGAGACGTAAGAGAGCGACAAAAGTTAGGCTTTATACCAGGGAGCTATCACGCCCCACGCGGTATGCTTGAATTTTGGATTGACCCTGAAAGTCCTTATTACAAGGAAATCTTTGGTCAAGATAAGCGATATGTATTTCATTGTGCCGCAGGTTGGAGATCTGCTCTTGCAGTAGAAACACTAAATGACATGGGCTTCCAAGCCGAACATATTTCAGATGGCTTTGCTGGCTGGATAAAAGCTAAAGGACCAATTGAGTATCCAGAACCGAAGAAAAAGTAACCAGACTTTCTTTTAGTTGACCGATCCATGTTTTAATTTTCATTATTTTGAGACAAAGTGATTAGTTAATCTCCAGATAGATTCCTTCTTGAAAATTTTCCTTTAACTTGAACTTTTGTATCTTTCCGGAACCTGTTAGCGGAAACTTTTCAATAGAAACCCAGATAGTTGGAGTTTTTTGTGGAGACATATGTTTTCGACAAAATTCTTTTAGATCAATAGCTGAAACTTCTTTGTCCGCAAAACAGATAAATGCTCCAATTAACTCTCCCCATTTCTGATCTGGGATACCCACAACGGCAATATCGGAGATACCCGGGTGCTCCCTAAGAACATTTTCAATTTCTGCTGGGTAATGATTTTCACCCCCCCGAATAATCATTTCTTTTACTCTTCCTGTAATAGTAACATATCCCCGTTCATCCATAAATCCCAGATCCCCTGTATGGAGCCATCCTTCATTATCAATTGTCTGCACTGTAGCTTCTACATTGCCATAATAGCACAACATGGTTGAGGGACCTCGAGCACAAATCTCACCAATAGTTCCAACTGGAAGGATATCGCGCTCATTTACCGACTGAATAGAGACATCAGTGTGATTTATAGGTTGGCCTATCGTAGAGCAAATGTCCTCAATAGAATCCGTAAGGTGATGTTGAGTAATTACAGGACAATGTTCTGTCTGGCCATAAAGGGTGGAAAACTTGCATCCAAAACTTTTCTGGACACGACGCACCATTTCTGGAGCAACATTGGCGCCCCCACAGCTTAACACTTCCAAGCTACTTACCTCACACGGGTTAGATTCCTGTTCTTCCAATATAGCCAATGCTGTTGTCGGTACACTTAAAATAATTTTGGCCTTAAATTTCTCAATTAAACTTATGACAATTCTAGGTTCAAAAAATGAAACTAATATCATCCGACATCGAGAGTTTAAACATCCCAATGTTACCATACCACAGCCACTTGTATGAAACATTGGCATGATATTAATCCAAGAGGACTCTTGGATGACCTTACAACGACCAGCATAAAATTTTGCATTATTCAGTAGGCCTAAGTGAGATAAAACTGCTCCCTTAGGAAACCCAGTAGTACCAGAAGTATACTGGATCTGAGCTGCGTCCTCCGGCATAACGATAGGCAATAACTGGTTGTTGTTAAAATTCTGGAACAAAGCTGCATGATTAGTAATATCTGTAATCTCTCTTACCTTGTCATTACCATCTGTAGCCCGACTTGCTATCTCAGCCATAGGATTTCCACGAAATTTAGCCACCAGAAAAAGCCCAACGGCATCTGATTGCTCTATTATATAGCGTAACTCTTTAGCTTGTAATGCAGGATTGGCAGTAACAATAACAAGACCTGCCAACCCTGCAGCATACTCTATTAGAACCCATTCAGGGTTATTAGGTGACCAAAGAACTATGTGTTCACCTTTCTGAAAACGACTTGCTAAAGACTTAGCTAATCTAAGACTATCCCTATAAAGGGCCTTATAAGTCCATCTTCTATCTACTTTACCTAATTGGGTGACTTCAACTAATGCTTCTGAGGAACCATTACTTTTTGAAACATCAGAAAGTAATTCACCAATAGTATTTTTACTGAAAATCACATCCTTCTGAGCAGGAAAATAAGACTGGGTCAAGGAAACTTCGTACACACTAAACTCTCATAGATTTATTTACAAAAATATTAGTTTGTCTGCTAATTTTGTAAATCTGTTTTGACAACAAATTTGTGCAAGATATATGATTAATGGCCACTACTTTAGAAATGACCCAAACAAAAACGTAAAATTTACCAGATGAAAGAAAGCCCTAGAAAGAAACTAAGAGACAATCTATCTATTTTGCTCAAACCCAAAAGTTTAGTTTGTGTGGGAGGGTCCCAAGCTCTTGGTTGTATTCAGGCTTCTAGACGTGCAGGTTACAAAGGTAAAATCTGGGTAGTTAACCCAAAAATTCGTCCCGTTGAAGGAGCAACTTCAGTTGCTTCTGTTTTCGATATTCCCACTCCTCCGGATGCTGCCTTAATTGCACTTTCAGCTGAAAAAACACCAAAAGTAGTTAGTGATCTAGCGAAGATAGGTACGAAAGGGGCGGTATCTATTGCATCTGGATTTGCCGAAGTAGATGAAAAGGGGAAAAAACTGCAGGAGGAAATAAAAAAAGAATCAGGAAGCATGGCTTTCCTGGGTCCAAACGGAATGGGTATGATAAATTTTTTTGATGGTATTGCTGTTTGGGGATCAGATAATCACATGAATAAAGTTGAAGGAGATGGAGCGGCCTTTATATCCCAAAGTGGGGCGTTTCTTTATAATAGTAGTAATGTCGAAAATGGGTTTCCTATGGGCTATGCAATAAGTACAGGGAACCAAGCGGTAATTGATCTTTCAGATTGTATTGATGTGGTATTGCGGGATAAAAGAGTTCGGGCGATTGGTATTTATATTGAAGGCATAAGTAATGCACAATCGCTAGGGAAAGCATGCTGGAAAGCAGTGCAAAAAAAAGTTCCGATAATCGCACTTAGAGGCACATCTAATAAAATTAGTGAAAAGGCAACAAGCAGTCATACAGGCTCAATGATTGTAGATGATGGGCTTTGGGAAGCCTTTAAAATGAAATATTGTATAGTAGAAGTAAAAACTCCGAAGGCTTTAGTTGAAACCTTAAAATTAATTACCATATCTGGAATTCCAAAAGGCAACAGGCTCGGTGCAGTAACATATTCTGGTGGATTGAATAACTTAATTGCATCCCAGGCATCTGAACACGGTTTGGCTTTACCTGATATTCCAGGCTCTAATAAGAAAAAATTAAAATCCATTATGCCTAGCACCGTGCCCATTGCCAACCCATTTGATATGAATTTTCCATTTTCATCACGTTCTGGAATATCAATGGAAAATGGAGAAGCTATTGCTGAAGCTATAAATATTTTTGCTAAAGGTATGGCTGACATATTAGTATTTTTCATAGACATACCCCGTAAGGGAAATTTAGACATTTACAAAATTTGGCTTCCAAGTATAGAAAATCTAGATTTTTTGGCAAAGAAACTAAAGATACCAATAGTTGTCGGAGCTCCGTTCCCCGAGGGCATAGAGCCAGAAATAAGACAAACATTAATAGAAAAAGGTGTAGCTCCTTTACTAGGATTTTCAGAAATTCTTACAGCTTTAGGGACAAGTGCTTCGTGGAATGAAATGTCAAAACATTTAACTAAAAAGAAATATCCTAAGCTTGTCACTTCACTAAGAAAATCCAAACTTAAATCCAACATCAAAAATGAGTTCCAGTCAAAAAATGATCTTAAGGTTTATGGAATAAATTTTCCTAAATATAAAAAGACAAATAAAAAAAATATTTCAAAAACTCTAAACGAAATGACATATCCTGTAGCATTAAAAATTCTTAGCAATAAGATTTCTCACAAATCCGCAATGGGTGGGGTAAAGTTAAATTTAATCAATGAATCTTATGTATTGAAAGCTTCAGCAGAAATAGAAAAAAGTTATACTAATACATATGATTCAAACTTTCCGAGTGAGTTTTTATTGGAAGAAATGGTAACCTTTGAATCAGATGAATATATAATTGGAGCCAAAAAAGATTCAACTATGGGATTGTCTATAATTTTTGGAAAAGGCGGCACGAATGTTGAAGAAAATAAAAACTTTCGCATATTGCTTTCACCTATAGCAACCTGGGAATTAAAGACAGTACTTGAAAGTTACAAAATTAAAGAAGGCTCAAAACCATTTCGCGAATTAAAAAAAATGATCCGCATGGTAGAAAAATATGCCATAACCAATTTTAAGAAATTTAGATCTCTAGATCTGAACCCAGTCGTAATAACTAATAAGAGAGAAGCATTGGCACTTGATGCCCTTCTTGTAAGAGAATAAAAATAATGAAAAAAGAAAATGATTTATCTCAATATATAGGCTTGGCTGGACCCAGTTATGAAGTAGACGTTGAAAGAGGGAAAATAAGAGAATTTGCGAAAGCAATGTACGCCCCAATACCTGATTTCTGTGAAGGCAAGAACCCCATAATACCGGCCACATTTTTTGTTTCGGCTCCATACACCTGGGGATATTCTCTTGAGAGGCCAAGGGGTACAATATTTTCTTCTGTTGAGCATGATTTTTCTATTCCCTTACACGCAGAAGAATCCTTTATTTTTCACAATGGCTTACCAAAAGCCGGTGATAGTTTTCGAGTCAGATCAACCATTGAAAACATTTCGGAAAAGCAAGGTCATAGAGGAGGTTTGCTAACTTTCTTTACGGTACTGACAGAATATTATGACAGTCTTGATCAACTGAAAGTGGAACAAAGGTCCGTTACAGTTACTACTAAAACTTCACCTAATGATTCTGACGGTTGGGCAACAGAGATACCTAAATATAAGCCTTCATACAAAAATTTGGACCCAGGTAAGCCATTTGCAAATATAAAAAGGCAAAGCTTAGCAGATCTTCTACCAGAAGAGGGCCCCGGCTTAATTGAAACTGGCCCCCTACTTATTCGAGAAATAGTCAGATTTCAAGGTGTTGTAGGTGAAGATAATGCCCTCCATCATGATGCAACTTGGGCTAAATTAAGTGGCTACCCAACTATTTTTGGCTTAGGAACCCATCAAGCAAGTGCATTAGCTGCATATCTCTCCTACTGGATAGACCCAATTTATATTAGAAAATTTCAGTGCAAATTTAAAAATGTTTATTGGCCTGGAGATTCTATATCATACGAAGGGATAGTTAGGGAAAAGTTTAAATCGGGAGACTATTCCGGAAACTTAATTGATCTATTTTGTTTACGGGACAAAAAGGATATTTTAGTCCACGCTCAAGCTGAAGTAGCTGATTATTAAGCCTCTCTGATAAGCTTGGTTAAATATTTTAATTTAATCATGAAAATCCATTATTCTTGTTATTTATATTTGAATGACTAAATGTCTATTGGAGCATTTTACTGATAAGGAGCCTCTATTGGCACTTGTTAAAACGGGAATATTAATGGTCATTATGACCTTTATTGTGACATTACTCGGATCTTTATTGGGTGGATTTCAGGGGATGATTATAGCTGTATTATTTGCTGGCACTATGAACATCTTTGCCTGGTATAAATCAGATAGTTTGGTCCTAAGAATATACAAAGCTAAGTTAGCACCGAAGCAAAGTGAATTATCTAAAATAGTTAGATCGCTATCTAGAAAAGCAAAAATGCCTATTCCGAAGGTTTTTATTATCGACAACTCTCAGCCAAATGCATTTGCCACAGGCAGAAATCCAGAGAATTCATCTGTGGCCGCGACTACAGGCTTATTGAAACAACTATCAAAAGAGGAAATAAGTGCCGTCATGGCACATGAACTAGCTCACATAAAGAATAGAGACACCACCATAATGGTTATCACGGCAACTTTTGCTGGTGCCATCTCTATGTTAGCAAATTTCGCGATGTTTTTCGGATCACGTAGAGGAAGTGGTATTGGCATAATAGGAACAATAGCTTTGATGATCTTAGCACCAATGGCTGCATCCTTAGTGCAAATGGCCATAAGCCGTGGAAGAGAGTATGAGGCTGATAGGATTGGCGCTGAGATCTGTGGAAACCCTAGTTGGCTTGCGTCTGCCTTAAAATCCATTCAACGTATGGCTAACAGTTTAGACAATGACATTGCGGAACAGAATCCTAGTACTGCGCACATGTTTATTATAAATCCTTTGCACGCCCATAAGCATGACCGATTATTTTCAACCCACCCTAGTACTGAAAATAGGGTAGCTGCACTTAAGGCTATGGAACCAAATTACCAAGCTAGCACCTCTATACCTAAAGTATCCTCTTCCCTTAAAAAGAAAAGGAAGCAAGATCCAAACCCCTGGTCAAGCAATTAATCCAAAGCAGTGTGAATTTTATGACTATAACTAATGGACAGTTAGTACTTTATTTTGGTGCCCTTATTATATTATTTCTTACGCCAGGACCCGTCTGGATTGCGCTTATAGCACGAACAGTTTCTGGAGGGACTAAATCAGCCGTCTCTTTAGCTTTAGGAGTGTCTCTAGGTGACTTTCTTTGGCCAATTGTTGTATTTTTTGGATTAGGTTTTTTGGTTTCTTTATATTCAGAAATCTTAATTTTATTCCGTTACCTGGCTGCAATAATACTCACGATCATGGGTATTCAAACTATTCTTAATAGTAGGAAAAAATTGCATCTTAATAGTCGACTAACAAAATCAGGTTTTTTTGCTGGATTTAGCGCAGGGTTTATTGCTGTCACAGCAAATCCTAAAGCTTCCCTATTTTATCTTACTCTACTACCTAGTTTCTTTAACTTTGATACAATTAATTTTTTTGATATTATGATAATTTCAATTGTGTCTTTTTCTGTGCCTATGATAGGCAACATATTAATGATTTTATTTCTTTCTAAAGTCAGATCTTTCCTATCATCACCAAATTCAGTGCGAATTACTAATGTTGTTTCAGGCGTATTATTAATCGGAGTCGGAGTAATAATAGGACTTACTTAGTTTTCATTTTTTTAATCTAAAAATTAAACTGCAAACAAATTATGTTTTTTCCAAGGCTTGGGTTAAGTCTTCTAGAATATCATCAATATGTTCTAAACCAACAGAAAGTCTCACATACCCTGGTGTAACACCTGTTTTTTCTTGATCCATAGCTGAAAGTTGTGAATGAGTTGTGGAGGCTGGGTGAATGGCCAATGTACGGGCATCACCTATATTTGCAACATGATAAACCATCTGCAAGTTATCAATAAATTTTTGCCCGGCTTGCTTACCTCCTTTTAATTCAAAACCCACTAATGGACCATTTCCAGTTTCCAAATATTTTCTATTTCTTTTTCTATCCGCAGCATTTTGGAATAAGCCTGGATAAATAACTTCAGCTACTTCAGACCTCTCACTTAAAAAGTCCGCGACTCTTCCTGCATTTTCCTGATGAACCCTATACCTTAATGGCAATGTCTCTAAACCCTGTATGATGTGAAATGCATTTGTAGGAGAAATTGCTGATCCTAAATCTCGAAGCAATACAAACCTAGCTCGAACCAAGTAAGCAATCGGTACCCCTAAAATCTCTGGCACCGCCTTTCCGAATGATATTCCCCAATAACTTGGATCAGGTTCATTAAGTAATGGCTGCCTGTTGGGTTCCTTTAACCAATCAAATGAACCACTATCCACAATGATACCTCCAATTGACGTTCCATGGCCTCCAATATATTTAGTTAAGGAATGAACCACTATCGCTGCACCGTGTTTAATGGGCTTACAAGTTATAGGTGCTGCCGTATTATCAACTATTAATGGAATATTAAGTTCCTTTCCTATGTTAGCAACTTCTTCTATCGGAAAAACTTTGAGTTTCGGGTTTGGCAATGTTTCGGCGTAATAAGCTCTTGTTTTTTTATCTGTCAGTTGCCTAAAGTTCTCTGGATCTTTTGGATCAGCAAACTTTACTTCTATACCCAAATTCTTCAAAGTATTTGCAAATAGATTCCATGTGCCACCATATAAATCTGTTGAGGCTACTATATTGTCTCCAGCCCGACATAAGTTTTGTATTGCTAAAGCTGAAGCGGCTTGACCGGATGAAACAGCAAGTGCTGCCACTCCTCCTTCTAGAGCTGCCACCCGTTCTTCTAAAACAGCATTTGTTGGATTCATAATCCTAGTATAAATATTTCCCAACTCTTTGAAGCCAAACAAATTACTAGCATTTTCGGTACTACTAAACTGATAACTGGTAGTTTGATAAATTGGCACTGCAACTGAATTAGTCGCTCCATCACTTCTATATTGACCTGAATGCAAAACTAGGGTCTCAGGATGTTTTGAATTTGTTGGCATTTTAAACCTCTTCAATGAATTAAAGTGTAATTTTTAGTATAAAAGCACGATTTTATTTCTATAAATAGAATATTTTTCTGTTATTCAATGAAAAAATATCTTACTGTCCTAAGAATTCTTTTTATATATACTTTTTTAGGAAATTATTCTTTATCTTACTGGGATGGCAGAATGGATGCAATTGACAAAAATATACTTCGGCTTCTCCAAAAAGATGTCACCCTACCGCTAAGTGAAATCGCCAATAGGGTAGGAATATCCAAAACCCCTTGCTGGAATAGAATTAGATCTATGGAGGAGAAAGGTATAATTCTTAACAAAATAGCTGTTTTGGATAACTCAAAGGTAAACCTTGATGTGATTGTATTCCTTTCAATATCAGTTAGTCATCACTCTGACGAATGGGTGGAAACATTTTCGGAAACTGTAAAAAAATATGATCAAATAATCGAAGTGTATCGAGTTACAGGCTCAAACATGGACTACCTTTTAAAAATAGCCGCACCTTCCGTAGGCGAATATGATCAGTTCCAGCAGCAGTTAATAAATGAAATTGAATTCAGCAATATGTCATCAAGTATAGCTCTAAAAGAAATAAAGAGGGTTACCGCTCTGCCTCTTGATTTTTGTAATTGATTCAAGGAAGCTTAGAGCCTAAGTCGAAGAGTTAAGAATTTCAAAAAGCTCCATCAAAAATATCTTGTGAATCCTAAATTGAACCATTTGGAGTTATCATATGCATAACTTGGATCATTAGGTTCTGCTTCCAAGAGTAAAATATTTGCCTTTATCTTTGTATAATCCGAAATGGAATATGTTGATTCTCCAGCTAGATAAGAAGAATTTCCATTCATATTTCCTCCTACAGAAATTGTAGCATTTAACTTTTCGTCTACTGTATTTCTAGAATATGCAACATTGTAAGATAAACTTTCAGTCTCCTCTAATAAAATGCCCGAGGAGCCAGGAATGTAATAGACTCTAGCACTATCGTCCCATAAAGAACCCTCCAAATTTAAAGATAGTTGGTCATAAGTACTAGGAGCATATTCAATCCCCAATGCAGCATCGGTCCTATCATCTTTCACAATTTCAGACGCCGTAGATCTCTTTAAATTAATTTTCTTAGCCAAATCAAATTTCACCAGATAATTTTCTATTTCTTTATGAGCGCTTATACCTGCCAAATTATATCGACTTGAATCACTTAAACCCGAAGCAACATTAATGACCCCAACTCTCGGGAAAAGTGACCCTAAATAGAAATTTAACTGACCCCTTTCAATATCAAATGACGATTTAAAACCAATTTCTGAACCAGAATCTTCGGAGGTTGAATTCACTGCGTGCAGTGTGTCTCGTTCAAAGCTGAAGAAAATTTCAGACGTGTTATTCGCAATAAAAACAGATGCTTCTCCTAACCACCTCGAGGACAATTCCATTCCAGGTAAAGATTGACTTAAAATTGATTCTGCAGGATTGATCACATCTAATACAGAAGCTGCATCAACATCCCCCCAGGTTTTTCGATATTTTCCTAACTTCCACCTTAAGTTCTCTAATGAGTTTTGGATATTGAGGAACATTAGGTCATTTGAAACTTCCTTACTTCTTGAGTCAATTTCAAAATTTACGGAAATATCTAAAAACCCAATTTTTGTTATCTCAGGTGAAGATGACATATTTAATATAAGCTTACTTTTTGAAGAATTTGAGCTTGAGAGATGGCTGTTAAAATTTCCAAATGTTATAGAACTTTGTATTAAATCAAACACTGATTCACCCAAATTAACTTGGCCCTGAGACTCCTCTAAAATATTACCCTCTAATTCGATCACTTCAGAATGATCAAAGTCTTCTTCTAACTCTAGTTCAATATCATCTTCAAAGAAATCGTCCTCAAATATTTCTTCTGAAAATGCCCAAACAGAAAATGACAGGGTTAAAACGATTACTCTCAAGAACTGTTGAAAGTAGATCGTCAAAATTTTATTCTGTTTGGGCCCGTATGTCATCTAAATGCTTTTTACGAAAAGCCTTATCTGTTAATGATCTTTTAGATAATAAGTCAGAGTTTATTTCCATTCCAAAATTAATTGATACCAGAATCATATTTGAAAGTCTCTTAGCATTGAGATTGAGGATAGTAGTCGACCTTGCAAGCCAAATATCATTAAGCTTCTCAATTTTTCCAACAAGTAGTCGTCTAATCTCGGTTCCTCTTTTATCATACATTTTTGCCTTAACAACGATTTCTTTAGCTAAATCCACCCATAGAAGACTTTTTGAATATCGGCTTTTGATAGCTATATTAGGTTTCGGAGTCTGTTCAATAATAGCCACTCGACTGCTTTTATAATTTGTTTCTTTCAACAATTTAAAATCGTAATCATTTAATTTCCCAGTTTCCTGATCTTCATTAGTAAATTCGGACCCAAATATAGCTACAGGTTCGGCATCCGCATCAGAATTTGATGAGACAATTCTCTTAACCTTCCCTAAAGCGGATAAATAAAGCCAAGTCTCGTTGTCCTTACCTATTTCATCATAAGTATATACTAGCATACCCACACCTCGTTCTGCAGGTGGTTCAAGTATAAATGCGATACTTTGGTTATCTTTTCCACTTGGACCCGTATTAATAGCAACACTCTCAATTGTCTTTATCGTAGGTGCCTGACTACATTTAACTTTTTGATCTTTAATTCCATATTTGCAGGTCGATATTTTTAGCAGAGAAAACACGGACTCATTCCTCTCTCTTGAATTTGCATCTACCATCTCCATGATTCCACGAGCTGTTTTAGCAAAACTGGTTCCGGAAAAAACACAAAAAATGAGATTAAGGAGGATAAAATTTCTTAACTTTTTAATCATCAACTTCCCACACTAAGATTATTCTGTTTATTTACACCAAACTTTGGTTGAAAAACATGAACAAGGGCTGGCAAAAATAAAAGATCACAAATTAATGCAACAAATATCGCAAATGAGCCGAAGATACCTACTCTTGCGATTCCTATATAATCAGAAAACCCAAGCAGTAAAAAAGATACTCCCAGAATCAAAGTGGTAAATGTAACTGCCCGACCAACTTCATCAATTGTGTGTTTCAATGCTTCACCCACGCTGTTGCCCCTTGATAAATTCATTCGGTAATGTGTTACGAAATGGATCGTATCATCTACGGCTATTCCAATTATAAGTGGAGCAATCATAAGAGTATCTGTATCTAAAGGAATTCCTAGCAAACCCATTAAACCAAAAGCTGAAACCGTTGGAAGAACATTTGGTATTATGCTTAAGATTCCACCGCTGACCGAACCCAATGTAATCAGTAAAATCGCTGAAATAACTATAACAGCCAAAGCTAGTGACCTATATTGACTTTTTGATACTACTTCTCCCATCTGAAGCATTAATGCATAAGTCCCAGTGACCCCATATTCCATTTCCGGATAATTAGATCTCAATGGCTCCATAGCTTTTTCTAAGTCAGTTTCCAAGTATTCAAAAAGTTCGTTGTATTCCTTACTACTCGCATTTAGTAACTGAATGGTAATGTGACTTTGTGAATAATCATCGGAAACAATTCGCCTTCGCTTATCAGGGTTAGAATTATTAAACAAGGAAAGCAACTGAACAACAGCAGTAGATGATTCAGGTAAGGAATACCCATTACTACCGCCCAATGTTTTGTTCACATCCATAACTATATCACTCAAAGAATATGTTCTAACAACATGGGACTGATATTTTTTTTCCATCAATTCCTGAAATTTGGACACAGTTTCGAGAACATCGGTATCCGTAAAACCATCTAATTTTTTTAAATCAATCATGATTTCCATGGACCCCGTTCCCGCCATCTTCTGATCAACAATATTATAAGTTTTTATAAGTTTTGTATCCTCCTTGAAAAGTTCCAAGAGATTAGTATCTATTGTTATTCTTGAAAGACCCAATCCACATAACGCAAGAAGAAACAAAAAACAAAAGATAATTGGAAATCGAAATTTAAAAGAAAAATGGGGTAGAAGAGCTAGAAGTCCTGGCAACCACTCAGCAGTCAATAACCATCGCAGACCAAGAAAATAAAAAACCTTTCCCAAAGAATCTACAGGGACCGAGACAAATGAATATCTATGGGGTCCATTGCTCTTTCGTCTATCTATACTTTTATATGGATGCCAAAACTCTAATAGGATTGGAAACACATAAAGAGTGAAAAGAAATGCTAAAAATACTCCTATTGCGGAAGAGATCCCAAACGTAACAAAATGTCCTATACCGCCTAAGGCTATGACGATCATGGCTGCCATGGTTGTAATACTGGTTAATAAAATAGGAACTCCTGTTTTTTGATAAGCCATTTTAATTGCTTCTTTATGATTAAGACCCCTTTTCCTAAATAATGTATACTCACTTAAAACGTGAACACAGTCTGCAATTCCAACACCAAAAACCAGCATAACCGTTAGAGCCACTAGTTGTGTTGATGGAATCCCAAGCCATGCCATGCCACCAAAAACCCAAATAGTACAACTCGCTATACATGTCACAGTCCATAGAACCGCTGATCCCGACTTGAACAGACTAAAAAGCAGAAGAATTACAACCAAAAGAGCGACCATTGCCAAAATTCCTGCCTGACCGAGTATCTCGTATGCCATATCCGTCATTGGAGCGGTGCCTACTGGATAAAATTCGAATTCAGACGAATACTTTGCTAATAATCGATTGAGGGGAAGCATAAGGTCTGAATATTCATCAGGAAGGGTAGGTTCATAAACGGTAGCATCAATTTCGATAGTCTCATCAACTTCTATTTCAAAATCATCTAATGCATTATCTAGCTGATCTACTTCTGTACTATCAAGACTTTCTCCATTATCTAGTACCCGAACAGCTCCAAAATCTGTTTTCAATACTATCCCACCAAAAGTAGCATCTTCAGAAAACATCAAAAGCTTTAAACTTTTTTGGTTTAAAGAAATTTCAGCAATCTTTTTCGCAAGCTCTTCTGTTATCTCTGAACTCTTTGGAATAATGTAACGGCTTATGAGACTTTCCCCGTCATCAATCTCATAACGCTCGTTAGCGAGTGATTGAACATCTAAAATGCGACTAAGGCCTTGAATCTCACTTTCCTCTAAGCCCAATTCTTGCAGGTTTAGCTCATTCCAGTTTTCAAGATCTTGGGTAAGTTTTCTTAAAGTTTTCAGAGAACTAGGCGAAAATATATTTTTATCTTTCGCCCTATAGACGATAAATACTCCATCATCACTTCCAAATTGATCTTTGAATTTCTGTAGAGCTTTAATTGACGGGTCGCCCTTTGGAAGCCAGGTTTCTAGACTGGAATCTAATTGAAATTTTGGAATGCCAACAGCAAAAAAGAGTGTTGAGGCAACAAAAAGTGCTGCCCCAAAATACCGATAAGGCCTCAATTTCTCTGGGATGTTTGAAAAATAGTTAGCTAAAAATAAGCTAAGTGAGGTGAAGAAGTCTGAAAATTTTAGCATGTTTACTCCCACAATCAACCTACCTAGTAATTTCCTAAATTCAATAGAATTCCTATTTCGGATATATTTAATCAAAAATTAATTCGGATGTATTGGATTCCAATCAAAAGCATTTATATGAGATAGAATGCAAAAAGAGGCTCTTGTAATATTGGGAAATCAACTCTTCCCAGTGGATTATTTTCCTAAAAATCCAAACATAAAGATATTTATGATGGAGGACTGGGAACTATGTACCTATGAAAAGCATCATAAACAAAAATTAATATTTTTCTTAAGTGCGATGCGAAATTACAGAGACGACCTGATTTTATCTAAATATGACGTAGATTACTATGAACTGAGTAAGCATTCAAAAGAACAGAATTATCTTGAGAGATTGAAATATTTCTGTGAGAAAAATGAGCTTACAACTCTTTACTATTTTGAAATCTCAGACAAACCATTCAGAGAAAAATTTGAGAGGTTTTTGGCAGAGGAATCTATTTCAGCAAAAGTTCTACAAAATCCAATGTTTATTTTTGATCTTGATGAGTTCAAGACGCACTCTAGTGGTAAAATATTTCAAATGGGAAATTTCTACCGAAAAATTCGTGTGAATAAAAAAGTTTTGATGGAAAATAATAAACCAAAAGGTGGAAAGTGGACCTATGATGATGAGAACAGAAAAAAAATTCCTCTCACTCAAACTATACCCAACATGCCTACATTAAAAAGAACCAAATACCACGAATTGATTTTATCTTTGGTGCATCAAAATTTCAGTGATCATCCCGGTGAAACTCAAAATTGCTGGATACCTACCACACGTTTGGATGCAAGGGAGTTTTTCTGTGAATTTCTTAATGTAAGATTTGAAAAGTTTGGGGATTATGAGGACGCCATAGATACCAGAGGCCATTTTCTTTTTCACAGTGGTATTAGTGCTCTCTTAAACATTGGGCTATTATTACCCGAAGAAGTAATAAGCGAAGCAATAAAATTTTCAGAAAATCGTAACATAGAAATGAACAATGTGGAGGGCTTTGTACGGCAAATTATTGGCTGGCGGGAATTCATTAAAGGCACCTATGAACTTCACAGCGAAAGGCAAGAATGTTCTAATTTCTTCAAGCATAATAGAAGGCTTTCAAATCATTGGTACTCTGCCTCAACAGGTTTAGGGCCTCTTGATGACGCTATTTTTGGAGCAATTGAATACGGTTATACGCACCACATTAACAGACTTATGGTAATCTCAAACATCATGAACCTTTGTGAAGTTGATCCCAAGGAAATATATAAATGGTTCATGGAAATGTTTATTGACTCATCCGAGTGGGTTATGGTTCCAAATGTTTATGGGATGAGTACTTTTGCAGATGGTGGTATTTTTGCTTCCAAGCCTTATATCTGCGGATCGAACTATATATTAAAGATGGGAAATTCGAAAAAAGGAGATTGGTGTGAAATAGTCGATGGCTTGTATTGGAGGTTCATCCAAAAGAACATCAGTTTTTTCGAGAAAAATCATCGTCTCTCCTTTATGACCAAAGCTCTAAATAAAATCGATGTCGATAGAAAAGATAGAATATTTGCTAAGGCGGAGTACTTTATAAATGAGTACACAATTTCGTAAAACTGTAATTGATAATTATAAGAAGAGAAGAATATGGGAAGTGATTCAAACTCGAAATGGAGTTTTATAAACTCTAGGAGAAAAGATTTGTTGTGGCTTATTTCAATTGTAAGTGCCTCTAATTTTCTCATTTTTACTTTTATTCATTTAGATACTGAGGCTAAATTTAGTCTATCAATGCTTGCAATCTTAAATGTACTTATCTTGGTAATTGGAGCAGTCGGTATAATTGATGAACTAAAGGCAAGTTCAGAAGATTTGAAAATGGATAAAAGCAAAGTAGGTCTAATATTTAAAAATATTCCTTGGGACTTTTTTAGAGTACTTTTACCTTCACTTTTTATATTAGTATGGCTATCGCAACTCTACGATATCTGGTTATCCTGAAGGTAAAAAAATCTATTCCCTACAACCAACAAAAAGACTAAATTTGATGCCCAGACAAATCAGCCTACTTCTGTCAGCGATCTTCTTTTCCGTAATTATAATTTCGGGCTCGAAACTTTTTAAGGCAGAAAATGGTATTATAACCATTGAACGTAATATTGAAGGCACACCTATTAAGATAATGAAGCCAGAGCAATCGAATGGAATTTTGGTTTTTATTGCTCATGGATTTGCGGGTTCATCAAATTTTATGAGGCCAATAGCGGTATCCCTCACGCAAGCAGGCTTTACAACAATACGGTTCGATTTCCTAGGCCACGGTGAAAATACCCTGCCATATTCTGGCTCCATAACCCAAATATCAGGAGCCACAAAATCCTTTATAAATCAGACAAATAGTGTCATCGATTATTATAAAAATATACACCATCCGAGCTCAATTATTTTACTTGGCCACTCAATGGCTTCCGACATTATTTTTAGGACTGCATTAACTCGAAGCGATATTAGTTCTGTTATTGGGATATCAACCTACACAGATGTTATAACCTCACAGAAACCGACCAATATTCTCATCTTAAACGGCGAATGGGAGCCCACTCTAAAATTAAAGGCTTATGATATCCTCACTAAAATTGGGATCGCAAAACCTAAAGAAAATATCCTTTATGGTTCTTTTGATGACGGCTCAGCGAGAAAAATAATCTCAATAAAAAATGCAGATCATATTGGTATCCTTTTTTCCAAAAGAACTCAGGAAGCGATCGGAGAATGGATGAATGAGGCACTTGAAATTGAACCCACAATTGAAGTAAATCAAATGGGAATATGGATTGCTATAATTTTTATCAGTATGTTTTTTTGTTTCTTCTTTTACATATCTTCGCTTCCAAAAAAACTAAATCAACACTTTGATATACCGTTTAAAAAATTCTTTTTTGTAAATTCTTTTTCCTTAGTTTTTACTCCTTTAATATTAAACTTTCTGAAATTTGATTTTGTAATATTTCCCGCTCATAATCATCTGATTAATCATTTATTTTTGTATACTTGCATTTGCTTCTTCTGCATTCCAACTAATAATTTAAAAACTTTTTTCACCAACCGAAGTATTCCAGTATTCTTGGCCTTAATACTTATATATGGAATATTTTTTGGCACGGCTTTAAATTCTTACGTTAGTACTTTTATACCAATGAGTGGACAAAGATTATCATTGTTGATCATATTGTTAATTGGCACTACACCCTACATGATTTATTTGCAGATTCTTTTTAATGCTAAAATCTATAACTGGTTGATGGTAGTAATTGCGAAAGTACAACTTTTGTGTTCATTGGTAATATCGATTGCCCTAAACTTTGAAGAACTTTTTCTAATTGGTTACGCCATTTTACTTTTCCTCTTATTTTCCATTTTTTTTGGTTCTCTTAGCAACAAGCTGAGTAAAAGAGTGTATAGCCAAATATCTATAGGTTTTGCTAATGCAGTCATGTTAGCTTGGGCGTATTCTACTGCACTACCACTCTATATACCTTAATTAGAAAATTCTAAGTGGTAGCTTTATAAATAATAACGTAGTTTAAATTTACTGAAGTGATTTAAATGCACCTAAAGCTCTTTCGCGTGACAACTTTAGATCCACAATCGGGTTTGGGTAATTCTTGCCCAAGAACACCCTAGCTTCCTGTAAAATTTCTTTTGGTGCCTCCCAAGGATTAAACAAAAATTTATTAGGAAGTTTTGCTATTTCTGGGATGAAGCGCCGCACATAATTCCCGTCCGGATCAAATTTTTCGCCTTGAGTGACAGGGTTAAAAATTCTGAAATATGGGGCTGCGTCAGCACCACAGCCTGCTATCCACTGCCAGCCAGCGGAGTTATTAGCCAAGTCGGCATCACACAAAGTATCCCAAAACCATCGCTCACCTTCACGCCAATCAATTAATAGATTCTTAACTAAGAATGACCCTACTATCATTCTTGAACGATTATGCATGTAACCAGTCTCCCATAACTCTCGCATTCCCGCATCTACCATAGGTATACCTGTTAGGCCCTTCTGCCACGCTACTAATTTTTCCGAGCTACAGTCCCATGGAAAAGAGTCAAACTTGACCTGCAAGTTCTTCGTAGATAAGCTTGGATTATGGTATAACTGACTATATGAAAACTCTCTCCAGCCCAACTCACTACAAAAATGATCAATATTTTTATCCTCACCCAACTTTAATGCTCCGTACCAAAGCTGATTCGGGGATACCTGCCCAAACCTCAAATATGGCGATAACCTTGAAACATTTTGATTAGAAGGAAAATTTCTTCCCTCCTTAAAATTATTTATGCCACTTCTCAAAAAATTTTTAAAAAGTATTTGTGCTTCGTCTTCCCCAATTTTCCAAAATTCTTTTACTTTTTTGCCCCAAGCAGCTGATGGTAAGAGTTTCAAATCATCAATTTCTTGGCTATCATTCTCATTGAAAAAAATTCTTAGTGTTGATGGCTTAGCTAATGGTTCTCTCGGGGGCAAATGATTTAAGCATCCCTTTCGAAAAAATGGAGTAAAAACCTTATAATGAGAGCCATCATGTTTTTTTACGGTCCATGGTTCCCAAAGTAGCGAATTATTAAAACTACGAACTTCTATGTTTTGGTCTATCAGATAAGCCTTAATTTTTTCATCCCTGTCTCTTCTCCATGGCTCATAGCATCGACCCCAATAGACAGCCTCTATAGAATATGCCTGTAAGAGTTTTTTAATTATTTCAAATGGATCTCCTTGTTTAATCCAAAGCTTCCCATCCAAAGATTGATTTAAAGAATTTAAAGAATGGTGAAGCCATATTTTACTTGCACTTCCTAAAAAATCTCTCCCAGAATTTACTGTATCCAAGATATACAAGGGGAGTATATTTTGGGCCTTTGATGCATTCAAAAGTGCCAAATTATCAGATAACCGCAAGTCTTGCCGAAACCAACATAATGCAATTTTTTTTCTCATAACGGTAACTCTTTTTGTAAAATAACTGACGACATTTTATCGCGTTTGCCAAGGGTATTTTGAGGAGACCTTTTTCTACTTCCATGCTTTTCATAAATATTCCTTGCTTTATATCTAAAACCCAAAGTCTTCCTGACTTCATAAATTTTTTTAGCAGCTAATTCTCTAGCATGTCGCTCCTCAACTACTGGATGCGGATATCCGTTTAGCTTTTCAGGCAATTCCCAAGGAGTATGAATATACTCTGTGGGCATAGTCCCTAAGCTGGGCAACCAAGACTTTACAAACTCACCATTTGGATCATGATCAAAACCTTGTTTTATTGGGTTATAAATCCTAACACTATTAATACCAGTAGTCCCCGATTGCATCTGTATTTGCGAATAGTGGATACCAGGCTCATAATCAGTGAAAAGCCTTGCCAACCAGAGAGATGTTTCCCTCCAATGTAACCACAAATGATAACTTGCAAAACTCGTGAGCATCGCTCGCATGCGAAAATTGATCCACCCAGTTGCAATTAGAGCTTTCATACAAGCATCCACCATTGGATATCCCGTATTACCACTTTTCCAAGCTTCAAAAAGAGTTAGGTCAAAGAATGGCTCTCTAATACCATCAAAAGAGGGATGCAAATTCTCAGTCTCTATTCTAGGTTCATCCTCTAGTTTCTGAATAAAATGACAGTGCCATCTCAATCTACTCGCGTATGATTTTAAAGATCTGCCCCACCCTGACCTGCTACTCGGTTCAATTTCATTCAAGGACATTTTTTTTCTCTCTATAGCCTTATATACTTCCCTAATAGAAATTACACCAAAAGCAAGATACGGCGATAAACGAGAACAGCTGTTAAATGCCGTCACCGGTGAAGACATTTCCTTGTTATAGTTTCTACCCCTGACCGATAAAAAATCATTCAGTATTTTCTCTGCCTCTATGCGGGATCCGTTTTGGATCTCATAAATTCCATCATATTCTATTCCAAGCGCCTTGGCAGATGGCAATTGGTCTGATGACTCATAAATCCCCACTGCAGATTTTGGCAACTCTACTAAAGGTTTCTTCATTTCTTTATACCATTGACTTGCCCAAAAATCCCTAGTTTTTAAACCCCTTACTACGCCATTCCTCGGGTATTCCCTCCAATTAATATTATTTCTGTTCGCCCACTTTTTTACCGCCAAATCCCTCCTGAATGTCCAATTATTCCAAGTTTCCTGATAGGACCATATTTCTAGACTGATATGTTTTTGCTTTAATGAGTCAAATACGTCAATTGCATTTCCTAATTTAATAACCAAATCTAAATTTAAAGATGAAAGCTGCTTTTCCAAAGAACCTAGAGAATTCATAAGAAAAGTATATTGTCTGTAAGACATATCACCCTGTGACCACAGCTCTGGTTCTAAAATGTAAAGAGGTAAAATAGGGCCATTTTTACTAGCGTTAAGGAGAACTAGATTGTCGTGAGATCTCAAATCACGCTTAAACCAAACTACATTTTTTATTTGATTTTTTTCCATTACAGTCCAATTATAACCCTTAAAATACTAAAACTTGTCGCCTACACTTTATAATTTTTGGCACTTTTTAAATAATCTAATTTTTGAAGTAACGCAGATTTACTCTTGGCAGAAAATAAGGGGTCCTAGATTTGTAGGATTCAAATTCTTGACCATATAATCTTCCAAATCTTAGCTCTTTGAAAAATGGCCCGACAAAGCAATAACATGAATAGCTCACAGCAACTATAAAAAGGTCTAATGTCATCATCGGTGAACTCCAAAGGACTAAACAAAAAGAAAAATAAATGGGCTGCCGAATCAATGAAAAAAGACCAGTTTTAGGCATACGAGGATACCTTAGCATTTCATTTTTGTAGAGAGAAACCCAACCTAGTGACCCGGTTTGTAGCTGATATCCAGCTTGAATTGATGAAATTGTTAGTAAAGTCCAAGACAACAAATTTAACATTACCATAAATAAATTAAGTGGATAATCGACATTCCAAACAACCATATTTGAGGGCGACCAAAAAATAAATAATGCGATAAGCTGTAGCGATGCCACAGATGCGTAAATTGTTGTTCTTAGAGTTTTTGCATAATCTTTTGGAGCTAAAAGGTCTAAAAATTTCATACCTTTATTCGTTAAAAAGAAAGAATGCCCAATTGGGAATTGTAGTAGAAGAAATATATTAGCAATAAGAGAGGCCAATCCCGATAAAGTACCGAAGGAATAAGTGAAGCCAGTCAGAATGGTAAAAAACATACTCAATCCAGCCACCAAAAATGTTAGATGACAGAAGGCGCCGTAACAAATAGCCCATATTTTATTTTTTGTTTCATTTGCCATCATGAAAAGTATCTAACTATGATCCCTAAGAAAGCAAACCAAGTATGGCAGACCAAGTGTCGCAGCCTAATCTTTTGCCCTGAACCAGTTAAGAGCGCGGTTCTTTGTCTCACCTCTTATCTCAATTATTGAATAATCAGGATTGGGAAATATTTAAAAACGCATAACGAAAGGAATAAAAAATGTCATTTAGAATGGACTTAGTCTCTACCCCCAAATTTAGCGTGCCGGAGTTTTGTAAATCACAATGGCTCTTAAGGTTACCATTGGCTTTGATAATTATTCAACAAGCAACCTGGAAATTTCCATTAACTGCTGATGATGCAGCATCTTTTGGCCTTCCAATGACCCTCTGGATGATTGGTGCTTTTGGAGAACTTTTTGCCGGGTTAGCCCTTTTGTCAGGCGGTTTGATACGATCTTGGTATGGAGACTTGCTAACCCGGTTAGGTGGGTTAGGCTTGGCCGTAATTATTGTTAGCGTTTTGATAATTGCCCATAAAGCTCCAATTATTGATATACTACTTTACAACCAGTTTCACCTTCTTTTATTACTCGGAGGTCTATTTTTTGGTCTGCGCGGTAACAAGGCAAAATAGATTTTTTTTGAAAGAAATTGGAGTAAAATAGAAGAATACGCATATGTCTAACCATAAAAATAAAGGAGAAGATAAACACAATTATGGAGTATGTGTAATTGACATAGGATCTCCAAGACTTGGCAATATAGGCTGGTCACTAATAGATGGTCAAACTGAAAAGGAATGGTCGGGAGATCAGCTGGATCAACTCTTTCCCCTTATTCCAGAAATTTTGGATAGACAAGGATTGTTGCTAGGATTAGAAGCCCCACTTTTTGTACCCCTCCGATCCAACTTGCTGCATGCAACCAAGGCTCGAAAAGGTGAGGAAAGAAGACCTTGGTCAGCTGGTGCAGGCGCCCAGGTCTTGGCGATGAACTTACCCATAATGGTTTATATTGTGGAAAAATTTATGGATTGTGGTAAGGAACTACTTTTCCTTTTGGAGGAGAAAAAATTTTTCGGATCTCCAAAGCAAGTTTTGATTTTTGAAGCTCTGGTAAGTGGGAGTGACAAGGGA
This sequence comes from uncultured Alphaproteobacteria bacterium, assembly GCA_902533625.1. Taxonomy (GTDB): domain Bacteria; phylum Pseudomonadota; class Alphaproteobacteria; order Rhodobacterales; family Rhodobacteraceae; genus CACKLF01. Next base: position 32,823 of record CACAMI010000013.1, read on the forward strand.
GAAAGCCATATTGCCGATGCTCAAATCATGGCAAAATACTGTCATCAATTTTCAAAAAATCACCTTTTGCCAAGATCAATTCTAGAAGAAGAGCAAGGCGTTAGGTTCTTTAATTTAGCAGCCGCTGCCTTGCTAAAATGTGGAGCCACAAATGATATATCAACTTTGGGCTTGCCAGCCCCTATTTACAAACCTAGTTGATGACTAGTGAAAAAATCTGATCTACCACAAAAAATCTGCCCAACCTGTAATCGGCCTTTTTACTGGAGAAAGAAATGGCAAGCAAACTGGAAAACAGTTAAATATTGTTCTAGAAGATGCAGAAGTGAAAAATAGTAGAATTATATAAACTACCCAAAAGATTATGAGCCTCCAAAAATATGGGAATGAGAAGCACTCCTTTTTTGGGTGAATGAGTCGGCAATTTTTATAAATATGTAAGTATAAAAATACACTACCCAATTGACCCATATACTAGGCAGACTCAGTACAATTAGGTTTGTTTAAGAATAGGCTCAAAGTAGTAAGGTTTGAAGCATCTATTGCAATGAACTGCCTGTACTGGATAGATTTCAGCTAACTTCCTCAAAGTCTAAAATGTATCTCCATTTGCTATCCACAATTTTTCATCAAGATTCTGTTAATACCCTGAACGACTTTATTCAGAATATAAATTTGGTAATGCGTTTGCATGGTTTGACGCTGCGGATAATGAAGGGTTATAATTCAAGAGTAAATCCTGGTAGAACCAAAATCTCGCGATATCTTTATTCAAAAGGGCAACTCTGTATAAAATTTTAGTCTAAAGTTTAGAACAATGGAAAAATCAAATGATATTACAGGCCAGATAAGAATAATATCAACAGGCCAGGAAAGCAAACTTGAAGAGCTATATCAAGAAGGTTCTTTAAAGGTTTTGGCTCCAAAAACATATGGCTTAAGCAAAGAATTGGTCCTAATAAATACTTCAGGTGGAGTTTTAGGGGGCGACAAATATAACGTTGCCATTGACTTAAAGAAAAACTCAAAATTAATAATGTCTTCGCAGGCCGCCGAAAGGGTTTATAAAAGCAGAGGTGAGATTTCAGCTATAAACATGAGAGCCAACCTGAGTGGTAAATCTTCTTTAATTTGGATTCCATACGAAACAATTCTATTCAATGAATCGTCGATGGCTCGAAGTTTTGATATAAATATCAGCAAAGGTTCATCAGCAATTTTTTTTGATCATATAGTTTTTGGGAGAATAGCTTCTGGAGAAGTTTTAATTTCTTCAAAATTCAAAGATAATTGGTTAGTTAAATATGATAAAAAACCAATTTTCCATGACAGATTAACTTGGAGTGGAGAGCTCCCAACATCTACTCCATTATTGGGAAACAGTCTTGCCATATGTTCTATATTATACTTTGGAGATAACGAAGAGTTATATAAAAAGCGCGCTGACGAGATAAATGCAAAAATAATAGGCAATTTGGTCAGTGAAACTAAGTCAGAAATTAAGTTTGGTTCGACAACAAGAAATAATAGTGTAATTCTAAGGATTGCATCTAAAAATGCTACCACATTAAGAAAAGTAGCTATGGACGCAGTGAATATATTTTGCTCAGATGAATTGATGCGAACCAGGTTTCAATAAGACGAAGGAATAATATGAACTTGAGCCCTAGAGAGAAAGAGAAATTGTTTGTTTCTCTGGCAGCTATGGTCGCTAGAGATCGAAGAGAGCGTGGCATTAAGTTAAATCACCCTGAGGCAATAGCGTTAATAACAGACTTCGTTCTTGAGGGAGCAAGAGAGGGGAAATCTGTAGCTGAGTTAATGGCCTCGGGAGCCAAGGTAATTAATAAATCAGAATGTATGGAGGGCATCCCAGAAATGATTTCAGAAGTTCAAGTGGAAGCAACCTTTAAAGATGGAACTAAGCTAGTCACGGTTCATCAACCGATAAGGTAAAAGGATTTTTTTTTGATACCAGGAGAATTAAAAATTAAAAATTCTACCATTGTAATTAATGAGGCTGAAGATGCTATTCAATTGTTAGTATCAAACGTAGGCGATAGGCCCATTCAAATAGGTAGCCATTATCATTTTTACGAAGCAAATGAATTTCTCAAATTTGAAAGAGACAAAGCAAAAGGCTACCGCCTAGATATAGCGTCAGGTACAGCAATAAGGTTTGAACCAGGCCAAGAAAGAACCGTAGATTTAATACCAATAAGGGGCAATAGAAAAATTTTTGGTTTTAATAGCATAATAATGGGATCACTTTGATGGCTAAGGCGATTGACGGAAAAATATATGCTGATATGTATGGCCCTACTACTGGGGATCAAATTAGACTTGCTGACACAGAACTTTTTATAGAAATTGAAAGAGATAGTACTACTTATGGAGAAGAGGTAAAATTTGGTGGTGGCAAGGTTATCAGGGATGGGATGGGCCAAAGCCAAGAAACAAATTCGCAAGGTGCTGTCGATACTGTTCTTACAAATTGTGTAATAGTTGACTATAGCCAAATCATTAAGGCTGATATTGGAATTAAAGATGGAATAATTTGTGGCATTGGGAAAGCGGGAAATCCAGATACGCAACCTAATGTATCAATCATAATAGGACCGGGCACTGAAATTATTGGTGGGGAAGGTAGGATTGTTACCCCAGGAGGCATGGACGCACACGTTCATTTTATTTGTCCACAACAACTTGATGATGCTTTACATTCCGGAATAACTACAATGTTAGGAGGTGGGACTGGCCCTTCTCACGGGTCGTTAGCCACAACTGCTACTCCAGGTCCTTGGCATATAGGAAGAATGCTGCAAGCGGCTGATGCTTTGCCAATGAATCTTGCGTTTGCCGGAAAAGGAAACGCTTCCTTACCAGATGCACTTATTGAGCAAGTTAATAATGGTGCCTGTTGCCTAAAGTTGCATGAAGACTGGGGAACGACACCTGCCGCAATCGACTGCTGTCTGAATGTTGCTGAAGAAATGAATGTCCAGGTCATGATCCATTCTGACACATTAAATGAATCTGGATTTGTTGAAAATACAATCAAAGCCATTAGGGGTCGTACCATTCACGCCTATCACACTGAAGGTGCAGGCGGCGGACATGCTCCAGACATAATTAAACTAGCAGGCGAATTAAATGTAATACCTTCATCAACAAATCCAACTAGGCCTTACACTGTAAATACACTTGAAGAACATTTAGATATGCTGATGGTTTGCCATCATTTGGATAAGTCAATTGCAGAAGATATAGCATTCGCTGAAAGCCGCATAAGAAAAGAAACAATTGCTGCTGAAGATATTTTACATGATCTTGGCGCGATGTCGATAATCGCCTCGGATAGCCAGGCCATGGGAAGAGTTGGGGAAGTTATTATCAGGACCTGGCAAACCGCCGACAAGATGAAAAAGCAGCGGGGCTTTTTATCAGAAGAAAATGGCCTTAATGATAATGAAAGAGTAAAAAGATATATCGCTAAATACACAATAAACCCAGCGATAGCACATGGACTGTCAGAACATATTGGATCGATAGACGTTGGTAAAAGAGCGGATTTAGCAGTCTGGAAGCCTGCATTCTTTGGGGTAAAACCTGAGTTAGTAATAATGGGAGGAGCAATAGTTTGCGCTCAGATGGGAGATCCGAATGCTTCCATACCCACACCTCAGCCTGTTTATTCCCGATATATGTTTGGGGCCTACGGCAGATCACTCGAAAACAATTCTGTTACATTTGTCTCAGAGGCGGCCAAAGCAAATAACATAAATAAAAATTTAAACTTAAGGAAGAACATCTTGGCAATTGGAAATACACGAAAGATAAATAAGAGTGCTATGAAATTAAACTCATACTGCCCAGTGATTGAAGTGGATCCAGAAACTTATGAAGTTACTGCTGACGGGGAACTCTTAACTTGTGAGCCAGCAAGTGAATTGCCAATGGCTCAAAGATATTTTCTTTATTAATAAAGATAAAAAAATTTTAGGAAGGTGTAAATTGCTAACGGCAAATAGCGTTAAAGACAAAGCTGAAAAACCATTCGACAGAATATTTCTTTCTTACGAGAATAGATTCAAAAGGCGATTACGCATGGAAACTGAAAAAGGGCATGAGTTTCTGTTAAACCTGCCAAAAGCAATTGAATTGCCAATTGGAGGTGCACTAATACTAGAGAATGGAAAAGAAATAGAAATCAAAGCACTAAAAGAAAAGCTGTTCAAAGTAACTCCACACAAATCCCAGGATCTTCCAAAAATTTCTTGGCATATTGGAAATAGGCACTTGCCTTGCCAAATATTTGAAGATTATTTAACAATACAAGAAAATTTTGTTTTCGCTGAGATGCTAAAAAGTCTTAACTGCAAAATTGAAACAATAAATACAACTTTTTCCCCTATGAAAGGAGCTTATGGCCAAGGACGAACGTTAGGCCATTCCCATTAATTTTTCTCAATGACCGAGCGCGAACTAAAAAATCACTTTGTTATGGCCTGGCTATCGCCAGCGTGCCCAATTGGAGCATTTGCTTATTCTCAAGGCCTTGAAGCTGCCGTGGAAGATGGGTTAGTCACTGATATTAGTTCGTTAAAAGGTTGGTTAAATGCAAGTCTTTCATATGGTTCCATAAAAAATGATAGTATTTTTCTTGCAGCCGCCTTCAACTCGAAATCCCTTAGTGAATTACAGAACCTAACCGACCTTTATTATGCTTTTTGCATATCTTCAAGCAGATACCAAGAGTCAAAAAATATGGGACGTGCTTTTTCAAAACTGGTTACGCTTAAAAATGAGTATGCATTTCCAATTTCCTTAGGAAAGGTTTCCAAAGATCATGGAATTAAGTTAGATAATTTAATTCCCCTTTTTATGCATTCCGCCTTACAGAATCAAATTTCAGCTGCCCAGAGGCTAATATCACTTGGACAAAGCGACGCTTTCAAACTTCTTACAAGTTTATTCGCGTTAATAGGTGAAATTGCTCAAGAAGTTAGAACGGGAGAATTAGATAATTTGACTTCTACTAGTTTTATTGCAGAAATTGAGGCCATGAGACACGAAACTTTAAATACTAGGATATTTGCCTCATGATTAAAGCTGATAAATTAAATGGTCCCCTTAGAATAGGAATTGGAGGACCAGTTGGTGCTGGAAAGACGTCATTAACGGCAGCTATATGTAGATTCTTAAAAGCAGACCTTTCTTTAGCTGTGATAACAAACGACATATATACAAAGGAAGATGCAGAATTTCTCAATCAGCAACAAATATTGCCAAGCGAACGAATTGTTGGAGTTGAGACAGGAGGTTGCCCACACACAGCAATTAGGGAAGACGCTTCAATTAACCTGACTGCTATCGAGAGGTTAACGAGAAATTTTCCTGATCTTGACATAGTTCTTATTGAAAGTGGAGGCGATAATTTGTCAGCAACTTTTAGCCCTGAACTAGCTGATATTACCATTTATATGATTGATGTAGGGATGGGAGGTGACATTCCAAGAAAAGGTGGGCCAGCAATAACTAAATCTGATATACTAGTGATAAACAAAACAGATCTAGCTCCGCATGTTGAAGTCGATCTTGAAAAAATGTCATTAGATGCCGAAGTAGCTAGGTCAGGAAAGCCGTTTTTCTTCACCAAATTAAAAACCGACACTGGAGTACAAAATGTTGTCGCGGAAGCTCTCAAACTTGGTGGAATTCACATCTAGTTACGCGATACATATGGTTTTCAAAAGGTGCTAAATGAAATACTTAGTATGAATACTTAAACAATTGTTTCAACTACACTCAGGTTATCAAATACCATATTCTTTAAGAGTTTTCCAATAAATTGAATTTTTAGAAAGTAAAAAAAAATGAACAGTCCAAAAGATTATGTTCCTCCAAAAGTATGGAAATGGGAAGAGCCAAGCGGGGGTGCCTTCGCTAATATAAATAAACCAACTTCTGGGGCAACATATGAAGAAAATCTGCCTATAGGCAAACATCCACTTCAACTATATTCTCAAGGAACACCTAATGGTGTGAAAGTAACCATCATGCTAGAAGAGCTTCTTGCACTTGGACATGCTGAAGCAGAGTATGATGCCTGGCTCTGCAAAATTGCAAAGGGAGAACAATTCTCCTCCGGATTTGTAAAAGCAAATCCCAATTCTAAAATACCAGTTTTAATTGACAACAGTACCAAGCATCCTCAGCGCGTATTCGAATCTGGAGCTATTTTACTATACCTTTCGGACAAATTTGATGAGTTCATGCCTCAAGGCTTCAGTGAAAAAACAGAATGCCTTTCCTGGTTATTCTGGCAAATGGGAAGTACTCCCTATTTAGGAGGAGGGTTCGGTCACTTCTATAAGTATGCCCCTATAAAAATACGCTATGCTATTGACCGGTACGCAATGGAAACAAAGAGGCAATTAG